>CAZKWC010000001.1:0-70370 GCA_964556425.1 uncultured Limnohabitans sp.
CTTTAAAAAAGTGGGTAAAACTCTGGTATATACCATCTATAAAACCAATTTGCATATAAGACAAATGCAAGCTAGAAAATAAAAAAGTAGGCAAAATAGATGCCACCATCTCGGAAGAAACATCAGTTAGAAGACTAGTTAGACCAATAAAATAAACTATAACAGGAATTTTAGTTTGCGCTTCGGTAGGCGTTTTATTAGGGTCTGGGTTTTGACTATCTGTATTGGTGCTAGTATTGGGTGCAGGGCTTAAACTATACATAATAAACAATTAAAAATAATAGAGTAAAACAGCGACTGCACCCGATTTTAAGAATTGAAGGCCAGACAATTTTGATGGCAGATAAGAATATAAAAAATTATTTGGTCAGAATTAATTTACCTTGCCTAGTAATTTGTAGTCGGTAGTTTTCACAACCATGTTGAATAATAATAACAGAATCGCCTTTAAATAAAATTTCTGAAGCGTATATTTTCACACAATCTTTCAATAATTTTGAGTTGGTGTGTAAGGCTTCTTCACTTAATTCAATGGCAGGTGAGTGTTTTTTAATTGAGTTCATAAATTATGGTGCCACTAGAGTTTTAAATTTAACTTTATGAATACCGTTGGTTTGTAAAATAGCTAAAAATTGAGCTATTTTTTCATAGGGTAATTGTTTGTCGGCATCAATTGAAACAAAAGTTTGCGCCGAATTTTTTTGTAGCATCTGAATGGTTTTTACCCAATCTTCAGTGGCTACTAATTGTTGATTAATAAAAACACTACCATCTATTTTTAAACCTATTTGAATGGGTTCAACAATATCGGGGCTGGCTGGTGTAGCGGTGCTTGGTAATTGAATGTTTAAATTAGAGTGTAATGCTGGAATGGTAATTAAAAATAACACTAGTAGTACTAACATCACATCCACTAAAGGGGTCATATTGATTTCCCCTACCATTAAATCATCATTGTCTTGTAATTGAAAACTCATTTTTATTTTGAAGTTAAAACTTTAAGGTGTAACCATTCAATATCAGTTTTAGTTAGTTATTAAATGGTGGATAAAGCGTTTGGGGTATAGTGGGTAGGCTATCGTCATTCAGGGAAAAAAGTAAAACAAAGGTATTAAACTCAATTCAGTGTGATGAATAGGCCAAGCTATTTTGTAGAAATTTTTTTTCTATATCGTTTTCAATTAGGCGTGTTGCTAGCCCAACGAAGATGATTCGCTTTCAGGTATAAATGAATATCATTAGAAAAATGTTGAATTTTTAAAATCATATTTTTATTTTTTCTAGCAATAAAATTGTTAATTAATACGGCTGGAATGGCCACGCTTAAACCTAGTGCGGTCATGATTAAAGTTTCACCAATTGGCCCCGAAATTTGTGCCATACTAATTTGACCTTGCAAGCCAATATTAATTAAGGCATGGTAAATTCCCCAGACGGTGCCTAACAAGCCTACAAAGGGGGCGGTAGCTGCAATAGATGACAAGACCCCCAGTCCACTTTGCATTTGATTTTTTATATTTTCTAAACACTGCCATATTTTTTGTTCATTCCAAAGAGGATCTTTATTATTGAACATTTTCGATTCGCAGCTTTGATTTAATCTTAGTTGTAAATCTTGCACTAACATACTTATTTGTTTAAAGGGGTTAAAAAACAACTCTCGAGACCATATTTGATTTGCTTGAGTAATGTGTTGATGCTTCCAAAATTCAGGTACTAATCTTGCTTGTGTTAACATTTTTTTCAAACCATAAAGCTTGATTAAAAAAATACTCCAAGTGCTAACAGACATTAAAAGTAGAGCTATTAATAAAAATCGGGTGAGTGAGTCGCCTTGTTGCCAAATATTTTCTAGTCCAAAATTAGTGTTAATCATAATTACTCCAAAATAAAACGAATAGGGATGTTGAACCACATAGAGGTAGCTTTTCCGTTAACAGTACCCGGTTGATACGACCATTTTTTAGCAGCCTCGAAGGCGGCCTGATCCAATCTTTCGAACCCACTTGATTTTTTAATTTCTATCTCAGTGGCTTGCCCATTACTTTGAATCAATACTTTTAATAAAACAGTACCTTCTTCATGTAAACGCTTGCTGATGGCAGGATATAAAGGAGGTGGGTTTTTTAGATACTGCGCATCTCTAGAGGGCAATTCAATTTTTGTAGGCACAATTGGGCTTGAGTCTTGAATTGCCTCTGAGGAATTTTTTTCCTTATTATCAGCACCAATGGTATTTTTTTTGCTTTCCTTGACCTCGGTTTGAGTTAGAAGTGGCGATGCAATATTTACTTTTTCTTCCATTAACTCATCGACAGGTTTTTCTTGCCTAGAAAGTGGCTTCGTGTTGATTGGTACTTTTGTTTTTATTACGGAATTTTCTTGCCTTTTTGATAAGGTGGATGAGGTTTGCATTTTGTTAGGCTCTTTAATCGTTTCGTTAAAAAACTCAATTTCTATTTCGGCCGCTTGTTTGGGTAAAGCTAAGGGTAAAAACTGTTCACTTCCTAGCTTTACTAGAAATATGAGAAATAGAGTGTGCACAATAACGACCAAGCCCCAGAGCTGAACCGATACTTTTTTAAAATAAACAGGAAGCTTCCAATATGTATTCATGGATGACTTTCATTTAAAAAGCTAGAGTTAATGGCTTGAATAGTGCTACAAGCTAATAAGCTCATTGCGATAATAATTTCGGTTTGAATATTTTTTAAAACTTGCGCAACGCCTTGACTTCCTGCACTGGCTAAGCCGTATATGCAGGGACGACCTATTAAAACTGCATCGGCGCCAAGGGCAAGTGCTTTCACTACATCAGTACCTCGCCTAATACCACCATCAAGCAATACATATTTTTGATTGCCATTTTTATTTTTATGTCTGTATGCTTGCACTTTAGGTGCAATACTTCGAATCAGTTGTACAGAGTCAGCCACCGTATCCAAGTTTCTACCTCCATGATTGCTCACAATAATGCCTGCAATATCAAGACTCATTGCTTTTTGTGCATCTTGTGCGTGGCTAATACCTTTTAAAAAAATAGGTAAGCTAGAAAGTTCAATTAGTTGTTCAATATCTGACCAAGTAGGGGCTTGTTTCAATAGATCTAATAAGCTTGCTTGGCTAGAGTTATGTCCTGTAGGGTGACATTTAATTGGCCAATGTACAGACTGCGCATGCTTCGGCAACTTAAACCCATGCCTTATTTGTTCATCTCGCCTACCTTGAACAGCACTATCTACGGTTAATACAACCGCTTGATAACCGCAATTTTTGGCCTCTTCAATCCATTCTAAAACTTGATTTAATTGGGTCCAATAAAGTTGTATCCATAGCAGACCACCTTTTTTATGCGGCTGGTAAACTTTCGCCACAGCCTGCATTGAGCAACTGCTTTGAATACTTAAAGTCATTCCTACATCTAGAGCACTGGCCGCTAATGCCATTGCTAGCTCACCATCTTGATGAGCCCATTTTTGATGAGCCATTGGTGCAACCATTAAAGGCCATTCGATCGTTTGACCTAAGAGTTCTGTTTGAGTAGAAAACTGGCTAAATTTTTGTAGTACCCGAGTGTGTAGAGATAAGTCTTGCCACGCCTTGATATTATTATTTTTACTTATTTCATCGGCTGCAGCGCCCTCAAAATAAGCCCAAGCCGAATCGCTTAGTGAATTTTTTGCACATTCTCTAAAGTCATGCCAATTCACCAACGAATTAAAATTGGAGGCCTGCTTCATACTTCTACCCACTGCCTTAATAACTGATGATAAACACCTGTTAAATTAACGGTCTGCTCGGTCTCGCCATATTGCTGACGAATTGCTTGAATATTTTGATCCAGTTGGTATAACAAGTTTCTTTGCTCATGTCTTTTCACCATGCTTTGTAGCCAAAAAAAGGCAGCAAAACGAACACCTTGGTTTACTGGTAGTACTTGATGTAAACAATCAGCTGGGTAGATTACTGCAGAGCCAGCGGCTAATTGAATCGTATGTTGCGCTGATTGATCATGAATGATTAACTCTCCACCACTGTAGTCTGTAGGATTTGATAAAAAAATGGTGCATGACAAATCAGCCCTGATTCTTTGTCCATCGGGACGCAATCGTATGGAGTTATCATAATGTTTGCCATAAGAGGGATATTCAGGGCAATAGCGATTAATAGTAGGCGGATAAATTTTATGAGCAAGCGTAATGGCTAAAAACAAGTGAGATTCCTGTATTGCAGGAAGCACAATATTCATTATTTCATTGTGCTGTGTAGTCGCTTTTTTCAGTTGTAAATTATGCTTGACCCTAGCCGCTTGTGCACCCGCACTACCTCTACCTTCTTCCCAATCACCAGATTCTAGAAGGTCTTTAATCTTTGCTAGGTCATTCGCGCTTAAAAGTTGAGGTAGTACGTGATACATGGTTGGTGCAAATAAAATGAATAACGGGGGCTTAGCTTAAAAACGGATGGATGCACTTAGTTGCACTAAACGCCCAGCTCCTGCTACATAGTGGCCAGGGTAGAGTTGGTCCGCATATAAATGATTATTTAGGTTACTCACATTAAGTTTCCAAGTTAAATAGTCGTTCGCTTTGAATTCAGCCATTAAGTCGGCAGTAATAAATGCAGGTACTTTGAATTCAGATCGGGTCGGGGTTTGATGGCCTCTAAAATTAAGTCCTGCACCTAATCTCCACTTAGAGTTAATTGCATAATTGGCCCATACCGTACCGCTGTAAAGCGGTGTTAATGCAGGTCGATCGCCGACTCTTTCTCCAGGTGTGTTTTGTGAACATGTACTCCCTTTAGAGCAAGGTGCAGCAGCATCGACTTGGGCATCTGGAATTACCATTAAGGAGCCATAAACTTCTAATTGCGGAGTTAACTTTCCGGTGAAATCAAGTTCAGCTCCTGTCACATGACGGCGCCCCGATAAAGTTACTACTGACAATAATGGGTCGGTATTTCTTTCATTTAATTTAATGCTTCTAAAGGCAGCCCATCTAGTAGAAAATCTTTTATCTGTAGAATCAAATTTGGCACCAATTTCAAAATTCAAACTTTTTTCGGGATCTAAATTTTGGTTTTCCTTACTTAAAGAATAGGTGTCGCCAGAAGTGTTAAAGGACGTGCCTGCAGAGATATGATAAGAGTGGAGATCATTAGGTTGATACAAGGCTCCTAAACGTTGACTCCATTGCCCAACATTCATTTGGTAACTTGATTTTTTTCCGTTGGCAATTAAGCCCACTGGGTTGGCGTAACTGTCATAATCACCCTTCAAACTGTCATAACGCAAACCACCTACCATCTTGAAGACTGAGTTAATTTTGACTGTGTCTTGTGCGTAAACACCCCAAGCAGATGATTCATATTGATTATTAACTCGTAACAATCTGGCCGCTTCATTTACTCTCGAGCCGTCGTTTGGATTACCTAATGTAGTTGCTGCTTTATTGGCTACTTGGCTACCTTGACTGGCATCTCGAGTTGCAAACACTGTTTTTTTATCTTGTGCAAAATCAACACCAGCAATTAATTCGTGTTGCAAGCCCCAACCCTCGAATTTTGCATTGAGGTCGGACTGAAATAATAGTTGATCAAGCTCTTGAATCTTATTATTAGTACCTCGGTAAAGTCGGGTATTATTATTAAGGTCAGTAATCAAGGTTGGTTTATTTTGTACGCGAGTAGCGCCTGGTGTGGTGTTATTAGAAGGTGCATTCCATCTAATGGCACTGGCTCTTTGATCTCTTGAAAAATCACCTTTTCTAATTTGAGTTTTTATTTCTGTTGAGGGATTAATTCTGAATATATGTTCTAAATTAGCAATAGTCGCTTTGCCATGGTTATAGTCGCTCGCCATGCCAAAATAAGTACTTGGGTCTAATGGAATCACGGTATTGTCTAGGGCTGTTGACTGTGCATTAGGTCTTACCCATGGTAGGCCATAGTTAATACCGTTTTGATTATTGAGGTGAAATAAAGACGCAGAGATTTCATGTTTCTCACCAATACCTGCTCTTAGATTAGCGGCAATACCTTGCTTATTGATTTCGCTCCCAGAACCATTGTTATCGGCTTTATTTCCCATCGCATTTACACGTATTGCATTATTATTTTCTAATGGCAAATTTAGGTCTGCTTGAACCCTTGCGTATTCGTGATTACCGATAGTTATATCAATTTGATTTTCTTTAATCAGGTGAGCTTTTTTACTTACCTGATTAACCGCCCCGCCGGTTGAGCCACGACCAAACAGCATGGAGGCAGAACCTCTTAATACTTCCATCCGGTCTAAAGCAAAAGTGTCTCTGTCATAAAATGCAGGATCGCGCATACCATCCATAAACACGTCACCAGTGGCTTGTAATGAGAAGCCTCGTAATCGAATGTCCTCTTCACCCCCTTCTGCTGCTAAAAAGGTAATGCCAGCGGTATTTTTTAAAGCTTCTTTTAAGGTGTCTAGGTTTCTGTCGTCGATTAATTTTTCTGTGACGACCGTTATAGATTGCGGAATATCACGTAAAGCTTGTTGGCCTTTGCCAATAGTGGTAGTTTTGGCTTGAATGCTGTCTTTGCCTTGAGCTTGTTCTGCTTTTTCTTTTACCACTACCGCACTTAATGTATTGTCTTGTGCGCTTGCATAAGATCCCACTACCGATTGGGCTACAAGCAGCACCCCCATTGGTAAAATTTTAGAAATATTTGTTTTTTTGGTGGCAAAGGGAATGCCTTGAGCAAATGGCTTAGTCATGTAAAACTCCAGTTTTTAAAAATAGCGAATTAAATAAGATCAAATGCAGTTGCAGTGCAATTGAATATTGAACTTATCAAGTGGCTGGCTATTCCTTCAAAACTGAAGTGAACTGGCTGGCTGAAGGTGAATATTAAATAGACGGATAAGCTCCGCTATTAAGTTTTTTGCAAGCTAGCACTTAACAAAAAGTGGCTTTTTTACTGTGTTGAATTTGCGTGAAAAAAATGATTTAACAAGCCCATTCTTTTTGATTAACAAGCAATTCAATTAAGCGCTAGCTGAGGCTTTTTGGCCCGAGTGAAAGGAGTTATTTATAACCCACTTTATCTAACATTTGTTGGACTTTAATTTGATTCATTCCCACTTTGTTAACCGCAATAGTTTCTGATTTAAAACCAGTATTTCCCACCATTGCCTTTAAGGCTGGATTGTCAAAACTAACGCCTTTAACGGTTGGCCATTCATTGTTACCGTTAGCAAAATGGTTTTGTGCTTCAGGGGTGGCTAAATACTCTAAAAACGCAATTGCTGCCTTGGTATTTTTAGAATATTTTGCGACAGCACCGCCCGCAATATTTAAATGGGTACCCCAAGAATTTTGGTTAGGAAATACCACCGCAACTTTTTCTGCAATAGCTTTCTCTTGAGGGTTGCTTGAGCGCATAAGTCTTGCTAAATAGTAGGTGTTGGTAATGGCCACTCCGCATTCGCCAGAGGCAACTGCTTTAATTTGATCGGTGTCGCCTCCTTTGGGGTCTCTGGCCATATTGGCAACCATTCCTTTGAGCCAACTTTCAGTTTTTTCTGCACCCATATGTTCTAACATAGAGCCAAATAAACTAAGGTTGTAGGGGTGTGAACCCGACCTTGTACACAACAAACCTTTTAATTGTGGGTTGGCTAATTTTTCATAAGTATCAACATCAGAAGCCTTTAATTGGGTTTTGTTATAGACCACCACACGCGCCCTATTTGAAAAGCCAAACCAAGTGTTGGAGTTATTCTTTTTTTCTGAGTGAAATTGGTCAGGAATGGAGTCTGCCAATAATTTAGATTGAATAGGTAAAAATAAACCATCATTATCGGCGCGCCATAAACGGGCAGCATCGACTAACAAAATAACATCGGCTGGCGAAGAGCTACCTTCTACTTTTAAGCGATTTAAAATACCGGCATCATCAGAATCGACTCTTTGAATTTTAATACCAGTTTTTTTAGTAAATCCGCTATATAAAACATCGTCACTTGGATAGTGGCGTGCTGAATAAATATTGATAGTATTTTCTTGTGCTAAGGCTTGATGGCTTGTTACAAAACCAAGCAGACCTAATAAAGTGGTGCTTAAAACTGAAGATAAACGCATGATAAATTCCTGTTAAGTGACATTGACTCGATTATAAATGAGAATCGTTATCATTTGCAAATGAAAATGATTCTTTTTTAAATTTGTGGCTAGAACGCCATCATTTGCATTTTGATGTCAGAATTCGTAGTGATATTTGTTACTGCAGTGCAACAAAAAAGTGCGAAAACTCTAGATTGCAAACAATTGGAGAAAATAAAAGGGTCATTATTTTGTTAACGAAGCCACACTTCACAAGTAAAAAGCCACCCATTAAGGTGGCTTTTTTTTGCGGCATTTTAAAAAATAGTGGAGGATGAGGTACTTAATTTCTTAATGGTTTGAGCAAATAGGACAGTCCGTTGTGGTCTATTTCATTCATTAACTCAAGTAAACGACCAATTTCTCCTTTGGGAAAACCTTCTCTGGCAAACCATCTTAAATAATTGCCTGGTAGGTCGGCAATTAGGCAACCTTTGTGTTTACCAAAAGGCATACGTGTATCGACTAATTTTTGTAAATCTTCAGCTTGCATTTTTTGGGGCTTAGCTAGTAGGGTTTAATCATTCATCATAAAAACTGTTTTCCAAAGCGTTTTAACCACCGGCTTTTTTAGAGGCAATATTTTGTTTGGCCAAATAGTCCATAATTTTTTGCATATGGTCGCCTTGAATTTCTATGTTTTTATCTTTTACCGTGCCGCCACTACCACAAAAACTTTTTAACTCTTTGCATAGTTTTTGTAATTGAGCCGCATCAAAGTCTAAACCTCTAATGACACAAACCCCTTTGCCTGCACGGCCTTTTGTTTCCAACATAATACGTACTTTATGCTGGGCGGGTGTAAGATGAGTTGCTTTGGTATTGGGAGTGCCTAGTGTATCTTCGCCAGGGCGTAGTACTAAACCTTGGGCTTGACTCAGCTGAGCAAGGTCGGAAAGTGAATTGATTTTCATTTTTTAATTCTAGCCAATTAATAATTGAATTTGAAAGCTGTAGCAAAACTCATTACACACTGTCATGGGCAGGATTGAAATGGCTTATTGCTTGGATTTTGCTTATGCATAGTTATTATTATGGATAAAAATGCCAACGAGATAGACCCTTCAAGACTGCGTCATAAAAATACTGCAAGATTTTGTTAAGGCTTTTTTAGCCTTTGTTATTTTCTAATAAATAGAAGGTTCTATTTTATGCAATTAATTCAAGATTCAAAATCTTACCCACTATTGCCAAGTGCATCTAAAAGAGCCATGGAGCAATCCTATCAAGCCCGCTTGCCCGAGCATTTTCTAATGCAAACAGCAGGTCTAAGAGTGGCGCAGTTAGCTCAAGCTTTACAAGCTCATGCACAAATATTTTGGTTGGTTTGTGGTCCTGGCAACAATGGCGGTGACGGCTTAATTGCAGCGTGTTGTCTTCACCAAAAGGGTAAAAAAGTTCGTCTTACTTATTGTGGTGACAGTTCAAAAGCACCTATAGATGCTGCATGGGCCCTGGCCAAAGCGCAGTCATTAGGAATTCATATCGAAACTCAAATTCCAGAGGCAAGCTTTTTAGATTCGGTTGATTGTGTCATAGATGCCATGTTGGGTATTGGTGCCACTAGGCCACTGCAAGGATTAATGGCCGAATGTGCGGCACAAATTAATCAGTTAAATGCTTTTGTATTGGCCGTTGATATTCCAAGTGGCTTAGTTGCAGATACTGGGGCGGTGTTAACAAGTGAGGCTACACTCACTGAAAAAAACTCATCTGATGATAAGCGGGTAATAGCCGATGCTACCTTAGCCCTTATTGCCTTGTCTGCCGGTTTGTTTACTGCCTCGGGAAAAGACGTCGCTGGTGATGTGTGGCTAGATGAGTTGGTAGAAGAGAAAAAAGGTCAACTCAATGGTTTTGATTTTTCTCCGATTGCTTTTTTAGCTGCTGCTCCCCAAACGATGGCCAGACCCAATAGTAGTCATAAAGGCAGTTTTGGAGCAGTTGCTGTTATAGCTGGCGCTGAAGGAATGCAGGGTGCCGCTATATTGGCTGCAACAGCGGCATTAAAAGCGGGGGCTGGAAAAGTGTATTTAAGTTTATTATCCCCCACCCCGTGTTCACATCCTATTCGAGCCGATTTAATGCAGAGGACAGTCAGTGAGTTGGCGCTTACTGATTCTAAAAATCTAAAAGACTTGACGGTAGTGGCGGGTTGTGGAGGAGGCCATCAAGTAGCTGAAGTATTACCACTGCTATTAGCGAACGCAGAGCGTTTGGTATTAGATGCCGACGCCTTAAACCGTTTGGCAGAGCGTGATGATTTACAAGAAATGCTCAAAATGCGTGCTGGTTTAGGTTTGGTAACGGTGCTCACACCTCATCCCAAAGAGGCTGCCTTACTTTTAAAAAATACCACTGAGTGGGTACAAAACAATCGAATTCAAGCGGTGCAACAAATCGCCAATAGGTTTCATGTGGTGGTGGTTTTAAAAGGCAGCGGTAGTCTTATTGCAGCCCCTTTTGTAGCTCCTACCATCAATACATCAGGTAATGCCAAACTAGCGACGGCAGGCACAGGCGATGTTTTAGCCGGTATGGTGGGTTCTGCTATGGCGCAAGGCTTATCGGCTTTTGAGGCGGCTCGGGTAGCTGTTTATTGGCACGGTAAGATAGCCGATATATGGGGGGGTGATGGCACACTCACTGCTTTCGAGATGTTAGATAAAATTCATTATTTATAAACGAGCGATAGAGCAAAATTTTTAAACAAGGGTAAAATTTTCTCCCAATTCCCCCATTTATAGTATGGCTTTTGTGGCGACTTAAGACTAGCAAGGTCGCCTTAAGACTATTCGGTTTTGTTTGATGTGTAATACTTAGTGCAATAGATTAATTCATGCACGGTATGAGTTTTTAGCTTTATACGAATAGACTATTAACTTTTAATGTGTTTTCAGTTTGGTGTGTAAGCACCAACTTTTTGTCAATTATTTGCCACTCAGGAGTCAAGTCAATGGATAACCCAACAACCGCAACCCCCGCTGCAGAGGCTCCACGCGGACGTCGCCCTGGCGGCGGTCGTGATGCTAAACGTGCTGCCCGTGCTGCTCGTTCTGCCTCATCTGTACCTTACATCACACGTAAAGTACCGTATTATGAAGTGCTAGACGAAGAAGGCTTGCAAATCATCGAGCGTAACGCTGATACCATTCTTGAAGAAGTGGGTATTGATTTCCGTGATGATCCTGAAGCTTTAGAAATTCTAAAAAATGCAGGTTGTGATGTGCAAGGCGAGCGTGTGCGTTTCCCACGTGGCATGGCTAGACAAATTGTTCAGGCCAGTGCACCACGTACCTTTACACAGCATGCACGCAATCCAGCCAACAATGTTGAAATTGGTGGTTTAAATACCGTATTTGCACCTGCTTACGGTTCACCGTTTGTACGTGACCTCGACAACGGTCGTCGCTACGCCACCATTAACGATTTCCAAAACTTCGTTAAATTAGCGCATATGTCCACCTCATTGCATCACTCTGGTGGTACGATTTGTGAACCAGTCGATTTGCCAGTGAACAAACGCCATTTTGATATGGTTTATGCTCATATGAAGTTTAACGACAAGCCATTTATGGGCTCTGTTACACATCCTTCACGTGCAGAAGACACTATTGAAATGACCAAAATTTTGTTTGGTGATGACTTTATTGACCCTGCAACTGGTAAGAACAAAACCTGCATTATCAACTTGATCAATGCTAACTCACCCATGACTTTCGACGAAACCATGTTGGGTGCGGCAAAGGTCTATGCTAGAGCCAATCAAGCTTGTATTATTACCCCGTTTATTTTGGCTGGTGCGATGTCACCCGTTACGGTTGCCGGTACTGCAGCACAAACATTGGCTGAAGCATTAGCAGGTATGGCATTTGTGCAATTGGTCAATCCAGGTGCACCAGTGGTATTAGGTAGCTTTGCATCCTCTATTTCTATGCAATCTGGCGCACCTACTTTTGGTACCCCAGAGCCAGCATTGGTATTGTATGTAATGGCTGCTTTAGCTCGTCGTTTAGGCGTTCCATTCCGTTCTGGTGGTGGTTTATGCGGCTCTAAAATTGCCGATGCTCAAGCTGCCTCAGAGTCTGCCAACACTTTAATTCCAACCGTTTTAGGTGGTGTGAATTTTGTATTGCACACCGCAGGTTGGTTAGAGGGTGGCCTTAGCATGGGTTACGAGAAATTCATTATGGACGCTGACCAAGCCGGTATGATGCATACCTTGTTGGCTGGTGTTGATATCTCTGAAAACGGTCAAGCCATGGATGCTATTCGTGAAGTTGGACCTGGTAAACATTTCTTGGGTTGTGCACACACTCAAGCTAACTTTGAATCTGCTTTCTACCGCTCTGCCATTACCGACAACAATAGTTTCGAGCAATGGGAAGCGGAAGGTCAGCAAGACTTAGCTAAGCGTGCGAATACCATGTACAAGCGTATGCTCAATGAGTATCAAGCCCCAGCCTTAGATGTAGCCACTGATGAAGCCATTTTAGATTACGTTAATCGTCGTAAATCTTCATTCCCAGATGCTAACGTGTAATTGAGTCTGCTTAACAGTCTCAAAAAAACCTTGGTTTTGTATAATAACCAAGGTTTTTTTATGGGCTTCAATAAAAAAAGAGTTCATTGCTAAAAATGAACTCTTTCATAACAGGTTGAGCTTACTTAACTTTGGGCTAAAAAAAGCTGGCTTGAATAAAGAATTCAAGCCAGCTTTATTAAAAGTTAAATAAATTGAATCATGCGGCTGCAGAGCTTGCTGCTGCACGTTTAGCTAACACGCCATCTAACCAATCTTTACGCATCACTGGAACGGCAGTCACCAGTTTTTCGGTGTACTCATGATATGGTCCTTCGAAAATACGGGCAGTGTCTTCAAATGCAACAAATTTACCTTGTAACATGACGGCTGTACGATGAGCAATGCGGCGTACTACGTCTAAATCGTGGGTGATTAAAATATAAGACAAACCTAATTCTTGTTGCAAGCGCTTGAGTAACTTTAGAATTTCTTCCGCTACTAAAGGATCCAAAGCAGAGGTGGGTTCATCAAGCAAGATTAAATCGGGGTTCGCAGCCAAGGCCCTTGCAATACAAACACGTTGTTTTTGACCACCAGAAAGTTCTGTGGTGCGGCGTGTTAAGAAGTCGCGCGGTAACTCGACCAAATCCATAATTTCTTCATTACGTTTTTGAATCTGTGCCTTGTTCATGCCAAAATAAAAAGCAAGTGGACGACCAATCACTTGGGCCACAGTTTGACGTGGGTTAAGGGCTACATCTGGAATTTGATAAACCAATTGAATGGTGCGTTTTAACTCTTTGGAACGCATGGACAATGCTTTAGGTAAAGCAATTCCTTTGTATTCAATGGTGCCACCAACAGGCGGTAATAAGCCTGTAATTACCCTTGCCAAAGTGGATTTACCAGAACCTGATTCGCCAACTACCGCAACAGTTTCACCTTTTTTAACATCAAGGCTAACATCTTTTACTACTTTAAATGTGCCATAAGCGGCATCTACATTTTTAAGAGTTAATACCGCTTCGTTGGTTACGCTATCTTGACTGGCACGTTCGTTAGCTGCAGCGCCTCTTACAGCGACTAATTTAGCCGTGTACTCTTGTTTAGGGGTTTGCAATACTTCATCTACCGTTCCTTCTTCTACCTCTAGGCCGTGACGTAATACTTTGATACGGTCAGCGATTTGAGCTACCACGGCTAAGTCGTGGGTGATATAAAGCGCGGCTGTTTTGTATTCTTTAATTAAAGATTTTAATAAGATTAAAACTTCAATTTGTGTGGTGACATCTAAGGCAGTGGTGGGTTCATCAAGGACTAAAATATCGGGGCGACAAGACATTGCCATAGCGGCCATGGCACGCTGTAATTGACCACCAGAAGCCTGATGCGGGTAGCGTTTGCCAAAGTTGCTAGGGTCGGGTAGGTCAAGCGAGGTAAACAGTTTGACCGCCCAAGCTTCTGCCTCTGCACGACTCATTACTTTATGCAAAACAGGTGCTTCACACACTTGATCCATGATGGTATGAGCAGGGTTAAAAGCAGCAGCAGCAGATTGAGCAACATAGGCAATGCGACGACCACGAACTGCGCGCCTATCGACACTTTTTAAAGCGCGAAGATTAACGCCATCAATTTCAATTGAACCGTCAGCGATGTGAACACCTGCACGGGCATAAGCCATGGCGGCCAAACCAATGGTGGATTTTCCTGCGCCACTCTCGCCGATGAGGCCTAAAACTTGACCCGCTTCTAATTGAACATCTACTCCTTTAACAATGAGTGCACCAGAGCGCACGCCAGAGAGTTGGAGTCCTTTGATATTAAGAATAATTTTTTCTGACATGATTCGCCTTACATTTCTGCCTGTGCACCAGACGGTTGTGCTGAAATTGATAACAACCAGTCCACCACTAAGTTAATACCAACGGTAAGAGTGGTAATGGCAAGAGCAGGCCAAATAGGAGCCAACATTCCAAAATTAATGGCGGCTGCATTTTCTTTCACCATACCGCCCCAATCGGCGTAAGGTGGTTGAATACCTAAGCCTAAAAATGAGAGAGCAGCAATAAACAAAAAGTTAAAACAAAAACGCAAACCAAATTCAGATACCAATGGAGCATAGGCATTAGGCAAGACTTCTTTAGAGATGAGCCACCAAGTGCCTTCACCACGCAGTTTGGCAGCTTCTACATATTCAAGAACCGATAAGTTCATGCCTAAAGAACGAGCCAAACGGAATACCCGCATAGAGTCGAGAACACCAATTGTTAAAATTAAAACGGGAATAGAGGATCCAAAAACGCCCAAAATAATTAACGCAAAAATTAATAAAGGGATAGAAAGCACAACATCCACTAGGCGAGATAAGGCGCTGTCGGTCCAGCCACCCAATACGGCAGCCATAAAACCTGTAGTTACACCAATAGAGAAAGACACCAAGGTAGTTGCAAAAGCCACTCCAATTGTCATACGGGCACCATAAATAAGGCGAGTTAGCATGTCTCGACCAATTTGATCCGCACCTAACCACATTTTGGAACTTGGCTCATCCCACGTAGCGCCTACAGTTTCAGATTGGGTATAAGGGGCTAAAAAGGGACCAAAAAAGACAATAAAAAGATTGATAGCAATGATGGCTAAACCAATCCATGCCGTCACGGTGGGTTTGTGTCCAAAAATTTTCATAATGATATTTTCTAAAATGTATAAATTGTTTTTGTCGTTTATCGTGGGTGACGCAATCTTGGGTTCACCATGATGACTAAAATATCGGCAAGAGTATTTAAAATCACAAATACACTGGCAAAAACAAGTCCACACGCTTGAATGACCGGCACATCACGCTTGGCAACTGCATCGACCATAAGCTGACCCATACCTGGGTAAACAAATACCGCTTCAAGCACCACCACACCCACCACTAAATAAGCTAAGTTAAGTGCAATCACAGTAATGATTGGAGCTGCAGCGTTAGGTAATGCATGGCGTGCAATGACGCGGGTACGCTTAGCGCCTTTTAAGAAGGCCATTTCAATGTAGGGGCTAGACATGACTGCCAACACTGAGCTACGTGTCATACGCAGCATGTGCGCAGCCACCAACATAGTTAAGGCCAAGGCAGGTAAAGTCGTAATATAAATACGCTCAGCAAAGGGAGTGTCGGAGGACACGGTAGCTAGAGAGGGGAACAATTCTAGATTAACAACAAATGCAATAATGAGCAAATAGGCAATAAAGAATTCTGGAATTGAGATGGTAATGAGAGTGACAATATTGCTCATTTTGTCAATCCATTTGCCCTCGTTAATGGCGGCAATAATGCCTAAACCGACCGAGAACGGAATGGCAATAATGGCTGCAAACCCAGCTAAAAACAAAGTGTTGTAGAGCCTAGGCAAAATCTCATCCAAAATAACGCGTTTATTCGTCATGGCGACACCAAGATCGCCGTGTAATGCAGACCATAACCAGTTAAGGTAACGTTGATAAGCGGGTACATCAAGACCCAGCTCTTTTCTAAAGGCGGCCAAGGCTTCTGGGGTAGCTTGATTACCAAGCACTGCAGAGGCAACGTCGCCTGGTAAAATTTGTGTACAAATAAAGATGAGAACGGATACCGCTAACAGGGTGAGGACACCAAGTCCTAATCGGTTCACAATAAGTTTTAGCATAAGAACGACCCGAGAAAAAATTGAATCTTCGATGATTTTGACATCATTTTCAATTCTAAAAGCGACTTATAAAGCCATAAGTTCGCAAAAAAAAACGCTGGGAAGACATGCATTTCTAGCACGACTCACCAGCGTGTTGACTAACATCTTAACACCTTATCTAACCGAAGCTAGATAAGGATATTAATGGGCCAAGATTTAGGCGAACCAGCCTTTTTCAGCCAAACGTTGGTCATTCATGTCATAGCGCGCATGTGGCTCAAGACCACGCAATTTGGTGCTACCGCCGTCCATTTGGTCACCAATAGCAAAACATACCATGCCTGCTTCATCGGAAACCATACGTTGTGCTTCAGCATACATTTGTTTGCGTTTAGCTTGATTGATTTCTACACGTGCGTCAGTAACGAGTTTGTCGAACTTAGCACTCTTATAGTGGGTGTCGTTCCAAGCTGCGTTTGACATAAATGTTTGTGACAATTGCAAATCAGCTGTAGGACGGTTGCCCCAATATACTGCACAGAATGGAGCTTTAAGCCACACGTTATCCCAGTAACCATCGCCAGAAACACGTTTGACTTGAAGGTCAGCACCGGCTTTCTTGAGTGATTCTTGGAAAATAACTGCAGAGTCAGTTGCACCAGTGTAGGCACCTTCAGATACTTGCAATTCGAATGGGCCTGACATGCCAGCTTTTTTGAAGTGGAATTTGGCTTTATCTGGATCGTAAGCTTTTGCTTTTAATGTGTGATCATGGAATTCGTTTGCAGGACCAATGGTGTGATCTTTACCAACAGTAGCAAAACCAGAGAACACGTTGTCAACGATTTTTTGACGGTCAATACCGTATTTCAAACCGAGCATTGCGTCTTTGTTGTTGTATGGTGCGCCATCAACTAATGCAACAAAGGCAAAACGGTTACCAGTACCTTTGGTACGGCTGATTTTGATGTTTTTGTTTTTAGACAATAAACCAACTGTTTTTGGATCGAGGCGGTTAACTGCGTCAACTTGACCTGTTACCAAAGCTTGTGTACGAGCTGCTGCGTCACCGATGTATTTGATTTCAACTGAATCAAAGTTACCACGGCCTGGTTTCCAGTAGTTGCCTGGTTTGCGTTTTGCAACTACGCGAACGCCTGGTTGCCATTCGGCTAAAGTGAAAGCACCTGTACCATCTGGTTTGCTGAAATCAGTTGTATCTTTTGGAACAATGATTAAATGGTAGTCAGATAAAATGAATGGGAAGTCAGCGTTACCAGTTTTCAAAGTAATTTGAATTTGGTTCGCAGACAATTTTTTCATTTCACTGATTGGCTCTAAAATGCCTTTGGCTGGAGATTTTGTCTCGCCGCGGTGCAAATTGATAGAGTAAATGACGTCATCTGCATCAAGAGTTTTGCCAGAACCGAATTTAATGTTTTTGCGAACATTGATAATCCAGTCAGTTGCGCCTGGCTTGGTTTCCCAGCTCTCGGCTAATTCGGGAGTAGCTTTACCGTCAGTGCCGATTTCAACCAATGTGTTCCAGAACATTAAGCTGTATGCAATTGGAATAGAGTCAGCATAAGTACGTGGGTCTAAGCTGTCAGAGGCTGAGCCGCCTTCCATACCTAAACGTAAAGTACCACCTTTTTTCGGTGTTTCGGCAGCTTGCGCAGTACCAGCACCTAACATGGCAGCCAAACCTACAGCGGATGCACCGCCTAAAATTTGACGACGGTCTAGAATGATTCCAGACTCTGTGGTCATTTCGTTATTTTCCATCTTCGAAGCCTCCTAAATGGTCTAAAAAAAGCAGAAACTATTTTTTGTGACAACGTGATAACTCAACGTGGTTCAAACTGAGTGCAAGAAATGTTGCTCCCTGCACGTATCCTAACGGATGTAAGATGCTATTCAGCATCGGTACATTCCCTAGTTTAGACAATGTTTTTTCGAGGGTAAAGCAATAAATATTTGCCCTATTTTAGAGCGTGTCGTTAAGGTGTATTTACGAGTCGCTTTTTTGGTTTAAATACGCCATAAAAGAGATAGGTTCTGTAAGTTTTATCAGTTTACTCCAATTTTAGAGTGAAAATCGAAAAAAGTGATCACTTTAAAATTCGGTATGATTGGTAGCTAAGAAAATAAACTTTAAGTATTGGAGGGCATAAAAAGTATGACAAGCATCAATAAAGTGCAGGTAAAAAATCTTTACAAAGTGTTTGGAGAAAATCCAAATTTGGCTATGCAAATGATTAAAAATGGTCAAAATAAAGATCAAATTTTTCAACAAACCGGTATGGTTTTAGGAGTACGTGACGCTACTTTTGATGTACGCCAAGGAGAGATTTTTGTATTAATGGGCTTGTCTGGCTCTGGCAAATCGACGCTTATTCGACTACTCAACCGTTTGGTAGAGCCTACCGCTGGTGAGGTACTTCTAGATGGTCGAGATGTCGCTAAATTAGATGAAAAATCACTCATTAATTTACGCCGAAAAGACATGGCAATGGTGTTTCAGTCTTTTGCTTTGTTACCTCATTTAACGGTATTACAAAACACTGCCTTTGGCCTAGAGGTGGCTGGAGTTGCTAAAACTGTGCGCGAACGCCGTGCTTACGAGGTACTAGAGCAGGTTGGTCTTAAAGCGTTTGCTGGCAAAAAACCCTCTGAATTATCGGGTGGTATGCAGCAACGCGTTGGCTTGGCAAGAGCCTTGGCAGTTGACCCATCGCTCATGTTAATGGATGAGGCTTTTTCAGCTCTTGACCCCCTTAAACGCACTGAAATGCAGGAGCTTTTATTACAACTCCAAAAAGAGCAACAACGCACCATTGTGTTTGTTTCTCACGACCTAGATGAAGCTTTTAAAATTGGCAATCGCATTGCAATTATGGAGGGCGGAAGAATTGTTCAAGTGGGTACACCCGATGAAATTTTGCGTAATCCAAGCGAAGAATATGTACGAGCCTTTTTTAAAGGTGTAGATGTTAAAAAATACTTTGTTGCACAAGATTTGGTCGAGTCAGCAGACATTTTTAACTGGTCAGATTTTTCTAGCTCCAACGCAACTGAAATGTGTGCCAATTTGTTAGAAAAAATGCATCAAAATGGACAGCAAAAAATTTATCTCACTAATTCTGAAGGTCGCCTTTTAGGTCAGGTTTTACAAGATGAATTAAGAGTGGCTTTAAGCAATCAATCGGTTCAGTCAGGTCTTTGGCAAGCTAGTTCTGCGTCTTGTGTGAGTGCTTTTATGCCAATGCATGAATTGGCCAAAGAGGTGGTGAAAGCCAAACACAGCGTGGCGGTTGTCGATGCAGAGCAAAAAATATTAGGTCAGGTCAGTCAAGCTGGGCTGTTATCTCGATTAGTCACTGAAGAGGAATAAATCATGTGGAATCTTGAAGAATTAAGTGAAGTTGTGACCTTAGGTGAATGGGTAGATCAAGGCGTTAAGTTTGTAATTGACAACGATGGCGGCAGCATTGAGCACACAGGCGTTATTGTCGATTGGATGACTGAGGTTTTAGAAATTGGTTTGTCGGCTACCCCTTGGTGGATTTTCGCTATTGTGACAGCCGCTATTGGTTTTTGGCGTTTAGGCTGGAAGTTTGCAGTGTTTTGTTTTACTTCGTGTGCCTTGATTTTTTTAATGGGATTTTGGCCCCAAACCATGATTACCCTTGCCCTGATTTTTGCTTCTACTATCATTAGTTTGGTTTTGGGTTTGCCATTGGGTATTTGGATGGCAAAAAGTAATCGGGTGGCCTCTTTGATTCGACCAGTGCTTGATTTTATGCAAACCATGCCGGCTTTTGTGTATTTGATTCCAGCTGCTATGTTGTTTGGTTTAGGTCGTGTACCAGGAGTGTTGGCCACTGTTATTTTTGCAATGCCACCTGTGGTGAGGTTAACCAATTTAGGTATTCGCCAAGTGAGCAAAGAGCAAGTTGAAGCCGGTATTACCTTTGGTTGTACACCTGCACAATTGTTATTTAAGGTGCAACTTCCAAGCGCCATGCCCTCGGTAATGGCGGGCATTAATCAAACTATTATGATGGCCCTATCGATGGTCATTATTGCCTCTATGGTGGGCGCTGGTGGCCTAGGTAATGATGTTTTGTCTGGTATTTCTAAACTCGATATTGGTTTAGGATTTGAGTCGGGATTAGCTGTGGTTTTATTGGCTATTATTTTGGACAGAATTACTGAAACTTTTAACGGTGAAACTACAAAACGACGTCGGTTTTGGCAAAAGCGCTCAAACTAAATGACAATTTGATGATACAGGCCATTTGTGCTTATACAATCCAGTCAATCGAACACATTAGGTTCACCGGAATAGTTTTTAGCACAAAAGGGCCTGTCCCTGATCAAGGTAAATTGGATGATACAAAAAGACGGTCTTATTAACGGGCGTGTATATCCCAAAAGGCATTTTGTTTTTTTAACACTTGCTAATTATTCACTTATTGCACTCTCTAGTGCTGTTGAAGCTCTTCGAATGGCTAATCGGGTGGCAGAGCAAGAAGCCTACTCATGGACTATTGCTACCGTTGATGGAAGTGTAGCGAGTGCCAGCAATGGACTTACCTTATCACCGACTTGCAAGCTTGAAAATGCTTTACCAGCCGATATTGTCTTTGTTTGTGGTGGCGTTAATGTAGAACATGCCACTACCCCAGAGTTATTAGCCGCACTTCGTTCACTAGAACGACAAGGCATTGCATTGGGCTCTTTGTGCACCGGTGGTTATGCCTTGGCAAAAGCGGGCTTACTCGATAAATACAAAGCAGTGGTACATTGGGAAAATATGTCATCTCTGCGTGAAGAGTTCCCTCGGGTGATTTATTCAGATCAGGTGTTTTCAATTGATCGCAACCGTTATACCTGTTCAGGTGGAGTAGCGCCACTTGACTTAATGCTCAATATCATTAAGTTAGATATGGGTAAGGATGTAGCCCCACGTATTTCCGAACAATTTATTGTCGATAGGATACGAAGCGATCAAGACCGACAGCATATACCTCTGCAGGTTAGAGTCGGTTTGTATCATGAAAATTTAATTGAGGCGGCCGCACTAATGGAAGCGAATATTGAAGAGCCTTTACCTCTTGATGAAATTGCCAGTTTGGTAGGTGTTTCTAGGAGGCAAATCGAGCGTTTATTTAAACGTTATGTGGGGCAAGTACCTGCTAAATATTATTTAGATTTGCGACTGCGTAGAGCCAGAGGTTTATTACTACAAACTGGAATGTCAGTCATGGAAGTGGCGGTGGCATGTGGTTTTCAGTCCCCACCTCATTTTTCCAAGTGTTATCGCAATATGTTTGGTCGTACCCCAAGCACAGAAAGGCAAATGGGGATAGAGCGCACTGATGATGCTCAAAGCAAATCACGTCTCAACGAAGCGAAAAATCAGTCACTTGAATAATAGTTGATAGGATATCTTAATTAAATGATTAAAAAAAAACAGGTTTTAAAATGAATTAAAACCTGTTTTTTCATTAAAAGAACTCAAACTTACTGTTTTTGTAAGCATTAAGTCTTTAATAATTATCTAAAAACGACAGTACGGCTACCGTTTAAAAATACTCGGCGTTGTAAATAAAAACGTACAGCTGCAGATAAGGCACGGCATTCAGAATCACGACCTGCAGCGGCTAGTTTGTCAGGGGTGTAGCTGTGATCAACACGTTCAACGATTTGCTCAATGATTGGACCTTCATCAAGGTCGGAAGTAACATAGTGGGCAGTTGCACCAGTTAGTTTTACACCACGCTCATGGGCTTGGTGATAAGGTTTAGCACCTTTAAAACCAGGTAAGAATGAGTGGTGAATATTAATGGCACGACCGCTTAACTGTTTGCATAAATTGTCAGACAAAATTTGCATATAACGCGCTAAAACGACTAATTCAGATTGAGTTTGATCAACGATTTCGAGTAATTTAGCTTCTTGTTCGGCTTTGTTAGCTGGATTTACCGGCAAATGAATAAAAGGAATGTTTCTGAAGTCGGCTAATGGCTTGAGGTCTGGATGGTTGGAAACCACCGCCGTAATTTCCATATTGAGTTCGCCAGTGCGATGACGATAAAACAAGTCTTCGAGGCAATGGTCGTACTTGGAAACCATTATTAACACTTTAGGTTTGACTGAAGCGTCTTCAATAGACCAAGTCATTTGTTCTTGGTTGCCAATTGTGGCAAATTTTTCACGTAATTGCTCTAAAGCTGGCGCTTGGTTACCTTCAGAGAAGAAAGTGGTGCGCATAAAAAATTTGCCGCTAATTACATCATCAAACTGTTGCATTTCAGTGATGTAACATTTATGGGCGGCTAAAAAGCCAGAGACAACAGCTACTGTGCCCAAGCGGCTATCGCATGTCGCTTTTAGAATATAAGAGGGGTTGCCTTCTTGTCCAATGCTCATTTTGTAATGTCCTCAAAAACTAGGTTGAAAATTTTGCTTTTTTAAGCGTTCACAGGTCACACAGTTTAGAATGATGGTGTAGTTAGGTTTGCCCGTTCACGACAACAATCGAAACGTACACGACATACCAACTTGTTGCTATCGGGTACGATAAATAGTATTGTCGTGTTGCGATAAGCTCAAGTCGCTAATTGTGCACCAATTTTAGGTGGTGGCATTTAATATTTTTAACCATGTTGGTACGAGATAAAACCCCTTTCAATCTCTACCTCAATAACAAATTTTTTGGAGGTCTTATGGCTGATGATTTTGATGATTTAGACTTAAATACACTTAACGATGACGAATTAGTTGAGCAAGTCCATGATGACCTTTACAACGGTTTACGTGAAGAAGTAGTCGAAGCGACCAATATTCTTTTACAACGCGGTTGGACTGCAGGCAAAGTTTTAGATGAAGCTTTGGTTGAAGGTATGCGCATTGTAGGCGTTGATTTCCGTGACGGCATCTTGTTTGTGCCTGAAGTTTTGTTGGCTGCAAACGCCATGAAAGGCGGAATGGAAATTTTGCGTCCATTGTTAGTCGAGACAGGTGTTGAGCCTATCGGTAAAATGGTAATTGGCACCGTTAAGGGCGACATCCATGACATCGGTAAAAACTTGGTAGGCATGATGATGGAAGGCGCTGGTTTTGAAGTGATCGACTTGGGCATTAACAACCCAGTTGAAAAATACCTCGAAGCACTCGAAGAGCACAAACCAGATATCTTAGGTATGTCTGCTTTGTTGACTACTACTATGCCTTACATGAAAGTCGTTATTGACACCATGAAAGAAAAAGGCCTACGTGATGATTTCATCGTGTTGGTAGGTGGTGCACCACTTAACGAAGAATTCGGTAAAGCGGTGGGTGCAGATGCCTATTGCCGCGATGCAGGTGTTGCAGTGGAAACTGCAAAATCCATGATTGCTGCACGTCGTGCTGCTCGTGCCTAATTTTTAGCCAATTAATTCTTAATTCAGGCAAAAAATGAATAACGCACCTAAGGTTTTGTTAATAGCCTGCGGTGCGTTGGCAAACGAAATTATTGCGCTTTGCCGCATTAATCATTGGGAGCATTTTGATGTGCAGTGTTTACCTGCACATTTTCATAATCGCCCCGAACTTATCGCTCCCGCATTAGCTGAAAAGCTTAAACAAAACCGAGGCCTTTTTTCAAAGGTCCTGGTAGCTTACGCCGATTGTGGTACGGGCGGCGATTTAGACCGAGTGATTGCAGCAGAGGGTGGTTGTATAGAGCGTTTGCCAGGCGCACACTGCTACGAATTTTTTGCCGGTTCAAATGCTTTTGCAGCTATTGAACAGGAAGAGTTTGGAACTTTTTACCTTACCGATTTTCTCTTAAGACATTTTGATCGATTTGTGATTGAAGGCTTGGGCATTGACAAGCATCCCGAGTTGATGGAGATGTATTTTGGAAATTACAAACGACTGCTTTATTTAGCACAAGTTCCTACTCCCGAGCGCCTAATTGAGGCGCAGGCAGCTGCCGATAAATTGGGTTTGAGATTTGAGTACAAAGAAACAGGTTATGGTGACCTTGAAAGTGGTATGAAACAAATAACCGAAAGGGTTGTACAGTGGCAAAAATGATTTTAATTTCCTGGCGCGATATACCTTCACAAGTGGTTGTGAAGCAAGGTCGTGAAACAGGTAAAGTTCAACTTTCACATCGTTTTCAAGAGGCAATTGACCGAGCCGCTATGCGAGCAGGTAAAGCTGGTTCTGATGCGTATTTAGCCGATTGGAAAAGAAGTGCTCCAGTGGAATGTGGTAATGATATGCAGGTGGTCGCACAGGCTGAAGCCGATCGCATAGAGGCGCTTTATTCTGACGACGACTTATTGCGTTTAATTCGCGCTCATGGAGTGGATGAAACGCTTCAAGCAGCTGACCCTGCAACTGACAATTCTCAAGAGGCATCATAAAAATGTACAGCGTAAGGCGTTGGGCAGTTCGCCATGCCCGTGGTTTAGAATGGTTTTACAACCAGTTTGAAAATGTTTTGGTGGCTTTGCATCCGGTGTTTAATAAAATTGGCTATGAACGCCTTGAAGCACCCGTAGCACGATTTGAAAAATTCACCAAAGGTTTTTTATTTGATTGCAAAATGTGTGGACAGTGTGCATTAAGTTCCACTGGCATGTCATGCTCGATGAATTGTCCCAAAACCATTCGTAATGGGCCATGTGGTGGCGTAAGAGCCAATGGTAATTGCGAAGTAAAGCCTGAAATGCGCTGTGTTTGGGTAGAAGGTTTTGCCGGTAGCCAAAGAATGAAAGAAGGCCAGCAAGCGATTAAAGTAGTTCAAATTGCAGTAGATAGGCGTTTAGAAGGGCGTTCTTCTTGGCTCAAAGTAGCGCGCGAAAAAGGAATGTTAAAAGCAGCTAAAAAAGGGGATTCCAATGCGCTTTGAAGATGAACCAGTACCAGGCTACCCATTGCCTATTTTGCCTGGCCACACTTCACCAGGTCGATTTGAACGAGTTTTGCGCAGTGGCGGTTTTGCCATTACTGCAGAAGTAGAACCACCTGATTCAGCCGATCCAGAAGAAGTTTACCGCAGGGCTAAAATGTTTGATGGCTATGTAGACGCCATTAATGCAACAGATGGAAGTGGTGCTAATTGCCACATGTCTAGCCTTGCAGTTTGTTCTTTGTTGACCAAAGTGGGTTATGCCCCAGTCATGCAAATTTCTTGTCGCGATAAAAACCGTATTGCCATTCAAGGTGATATTTTAGGTGGCGCGGCCATGGGAGTTTGCAATATTTTATGTTTATCGGGTGATGGTGTGCAGTCAGGCGACCATCCTCAAGCTAAACCTGTATTTGATCTTGATTGTATGTCTTTGCTTGAAATCGCAAGAACCATGCGCGATGATCATAAGTTTCAAAGTGGGCGTAAAATCACCTATGCACCAAGGGTGTTTTTAGGTGCGGCTGCCAACCCGTTTGGCTTGCCTTTTGATTGGCGTGCCGAGCGAGTCGCTAAAAAAGTGGCCGCAGGTGCTCAGTTCATTCAAACTCAGTATTGTTATGACGTGCCCCGTTTAAAATTGTTTATGCAACAACTTGAAGACTTGGGTGTACTTGACAAAGTTTATATGCTAATTGGTGTGGGCCCAATGAGGTCTGCTAAAGTGGCCGACTGGATGCGTACCAATGTGCCTGGCGTGCACATTCCAGATGCTATTATCAAACGTATGGCAGGCGCTGAAAAGCAAGCCATTGAGGGTCGTAATATTTGTATTGAATTGATTCAAGAAATCAAGGAAATCAAAGGGGTTGCTGGTGTCCACATCATGGCATATCGCCAAGAAGATACCGTGCCAGAAATTGTCGAACGCTCTGGCGTTTTAAACGGTAGGGTGCCTTGGTATCCAGGCCGTGATCAAGTTGAAACTCAATAAAAGGAAGTAATTAAAATGACAGATACCGTAATTAGCTCTGCCACCAAAGAAGTGGTCATTGGTTTTAATCGCCCTTTTGTGGTGATTGGTGAACGTATTAACCCCACCGGTCGTAAAATTATGGCCGCTGAAATGTTGGCTGGCGACTATAGCCGTGTTGAAAGCGATGCTTTGGCACAAGTGGCTGCTGGCGCTCATATGTTGGATGTGAACGCTGGTATTCCTTTAGCCGATGAGCCTGCTTTATTGGCTCATGCTATCCAGTTAGTGCAACGCCTCACTGATGTGCCATTGTCTATTGACTCCTCGATTGTGGCTGCCCTAGAAGCAGGTTTAGCTGTTTATAAGGGCAAGGCTTTGGTCAACTCAGTTACGGGTGAAGAAGACCGCCTAGAAACTGTTTTACCATTGGTTAAAAAATATGGTGCTGCCGTAGTGGCTATTTCCAATGACGAAACAGGGATTTCTCAAGATCCTAACGTTCGTTTTGAAGTAGCACGTAAAATTGTCAATCGTGCTTCCGACTACGGTATTCCTGCCTCTGACATTATTGTTGATCCATTGGTAATGCCAATTGGTGCGATTAACCAAGCAGGTGTTCAAGTGATGCAATTAGTGCACCGTTTACGCACTGAATTAAAAGTCAATACCACTTGTGGTGCTTCAAACGTAAGTTTTGGATTGCCAGAGCGTAACGGTATTAACTCAGCATTTTTAACAATGGCAATTGCTGCTGGTATGACATCTGCTATTACTAACCCTTTACATGATGAGGTTATGCGCGCTGTATTGGGTGCAGACGTTATGATGGGTAATGATCCAGATTGTGCACGTTGGATTCGTAAGTATCGTGCTGTTCCTCCAGCAGGAGCTGAAGGAGAAGGACGTGGCCGCCGTGAAGTAGGCCGTCGTCGTCGCGAATAATTCATTATTTTTTTATTTGAATAGGGTTATATGAGTCAAGCGTTAGTTGTTTTTACTCCCTCTGGCCGTCGTGGTCGTTTTCCAATTGGTACGCCTGTATTGCAGGCTGCTCGATCGCTTGGGGTTGACATCGATTCAGTTTGTGGCGGCCGCGGTATTTGTGGTCGTTGCCAAGTTTTGTTATCGGAAGGTGAATTTGCTAAACATGGTTTAGTATCCAAAGCCGAAAACTTGTCTGGCGTGAGTGCGGTAGAAGAAGCTTATTGTGCGACTCAGCCCTTAGCTGATGGACGTCGTTTATCCTGTTGCGCTCATGTGCAGGGCGATGTGGTCATTGATGTCCCCTCAGATAGTCAAGTGCATAGGCAAGTGGTTCGTAAAGAAGCCGAGGCTCATGATGTACATCTTGACCCTCTAGTTCGATTGCATTATGTTGAAGTGCAAGAACCCGATATGCACGATCCTTCTGGCGATCTACGTCGCCTAGAAGATGCTTTAGAGTTTGAATGGAACTTAAGCGGTTTAAGTTGCGATTTGACCGTCATGCACGGCTTGCAAGTTGCTTTGCGTCAAGGCAGTTGGAAGGTGACGGTTGCAGTGCATGCTGGCAAACAAATTATTGCCGTTTGGCCTGGCCTCAAAGAAAATGTCTATGGCTTAGCCATCGATGTAGGCTCGACCACCATTGCAGCTCATTTATGTCATTTAACTACCGGTGAAGTCGTTGCTTCTGCGGGACTCATGAATCCACAAATTCGTTTTGGTGAAGATTTAATGAGTCGGGTTTCGTATGTGATGATGAACCCAGGCGGTGAGCATGAAATGACGGCTGCTGTTAGGGCGTCATTGACCGAACTTGCACAAGCCGTAGCGACACAAGCTGGCGTTACAACGGATGATATTTTAGAGGCAACATTTGTCGCTAATCCTATCATGCATCACCTGTTATTAGGTATTAATCCAGTTGAACTAGGTGGTGCTCCATTTGCTCTGACAACTGACAAATCTATTACCTTATGGGCCTCCGAAATTGATTTTGCCATTCATCGTAATGCCCGAATTTATGTCTTGCCGTGTATTGCAGGCCATGTAGGAGCCGATACTGCTGGTGTTATTTTGGCTGAACGCCCCGACCTTTCAGAAAAAATAAGTTTGTTAGTCGATGTGGGAACGAATGCCGAAATTGTTTTGGGCAATAACCAACGTCAACTTGCTTGTTCTAGTCCTACCGGTCCTGCCTTTGAAGGCGCACAAATTAGTTGTGGTCAGCGCGCAGCACCTGGTGCAATTGAACGTGTGAGGGTCGATCCAGAGACTCTAGAACCACGTTTTAAAGTGATTGGTTGCGACCTTTGGTCCAATGAGGCTGGCTTCGAAGAAGCGGTAGTGAGTACGGGTGTTACTGGTGTTTGCGGCTCGGGTATTATTGAGGTTTTGGCCGAAATGTATTTGGCTGGCATCATCTTGCATGATGGTACGATTGATGGTGACTTAGTAGGTAAAACGCCTCGCGTAGTCGCAGACGGCAGAACTTTTTCTTATGAGTTGTATCCAGCAACTGCCCACCGTCCGGCATTAAAAATTATGCAAAACGATGTGCGTGCCATTCAGTTAGGAAAAGCCGCTTTATATGCAGGTATTCGCTTACTGATGGAACGTATGGGTGTTCAAAAGGTCGATAGAATTCGCTTAGCAGGTGCGTTTGGTAGCCATATTGATGTGAAATATGCCATGGTTTTAGGCATGATTCCAGACTGTGTACTCGATCAAGTCAGTTCTGCTGGCAATGCCGCCGGCACAGGAGCACGAATTGCCCTATTAGATCAACGTTCTAGAGCTGATATCGAACAACTGGTGCGCCGAGTGGAAAAAATCGAAACCGCAGTTGAACCCCGCTTCCAAGAGTTTTTTGTTGAAGCGATGGCGATTCCGCATCTAACGGCTGATTTTTCTAGTTTGCAAGAGCACGTGAAGCTACCAGCTCGCAAAGTATCCTCGGCTGAAGCAGCTTCTAGAGGCAGACGAGGTGCAAGAAGAACTAGTTAGTACTAAGGCTAATTTTAACCCTTGGTTTATTTCAATTGAATTACGTCATTAGACTTATTTTCGAATGAAACTGAGGGTTTTTATGGGTGATTTTTTTTAAATAATCTCTTAGAATGTTAATTAGTCCGTTATCTCTCGACGAGCTGCTTTTTAATCCTAAATTTTGAAGGACCGCTATGAAAATGAAATACAAGTTAAGCGCAGTGTTGGCATTATCTTTGTCAATGTTTGCTCAATCTTCTTTTGCTGCAGAAGAAGCCAGCTGCAAAACTGTTAATTTTGGCAATGTAGGTTGGAGCGACATTGACGCAACTACTGGTTTGGCGTCGGTTGTTTTAGAAGGCTTAGGTTATAAAGCTAAAGTCACTACGGCTGCTATTCCAATCGTTTTTGCGGGTATGAAGAAAAAGCAAATCGACGTATTTTTGGGTTATTGGAATCCTACCATGACACCTCAAATCGAAGGTTTCGTGAAAGACGGTTCTATTAAAGTATTGGCCACTCCTAACTTAACAGGTGCTAAATACACTTTGGCTGTACCTACTTATTTGTACGACAAAGGTTTAAAAACTTTCGCTGATATCGCTAAATTCGAAAAAGAACTCGATGGCAAAATTTATGGTATTGAGCCAGGCAATGATGGCAATGCTTTAATTGCTGGAATGATCAAAGAAAACAAATTTGGCTTGAAATCATTCAAAATGGTAGAGTCTTCAGAAGCAGGAATGTTGTCTGCTGCTCAAAAAGCAATCAAAGCCAACAAAGGTATTGTATTTTTAGGTTGGGAACCCCATCCTATGAATGTACAAATGAAAATGAGCTATTTAGCTGGTGGTGACGATGTATTCGGTCCTAACTTAGGCGAAGCAAAAGTTTACACAGCGGTTACTCCTTCATTTGAAACACGTTGCCCTAATGCAGCTGCCCTCATTAAAAATCTTCAGTATTCATTAACCATGGAAAATGAAGTAATGGGTCCAATTTTAAACAAAGTGGCTCCTAACAAAGCTGCAAAAGCCTATTTACAAAAAAATCCAGCTTCCTTAGACAAATGGTTAATGGGTGTAAAAACTTTTGACGGTAAAGAAGGTTTAGCTGCAGTTAAAGCTTCTTTAAAATAATAGCTTTTCAATTTTCCGAGTTGTTTTTAAAAATATAACTCAGATAAAATAAGTTATTTCGTGATTGCGGCTCAACACCTGTTGGGCCGTAATTATTTTATAGATTACAAAGCCTGTAAAAAGGCATTTTTTGAGTGGATGATTTTATGTCGCAAACAAATTCAAATTTAACCAATATCGTTAGTTTTGTAGGGGGGCAGCCCTTGATTGGTAGTGGTGAATCTTTTGAAAACTTCAACCCTGCAACTGGTGAAGTTTTGGGTGTGGTTCATGATGCATCTGCTCAAGATATTGAACAAGCCATGCAAGCGGCTCAAGAGGGTTTTAAAATTTGGTCGGCCATGACTGGTGTTGAACGTGGTCGTATTTTGCAAAAAGCCGCTCAATTATTACGTCAATATAATGATGAGTTAGCTCAATTAGAAGTAAAAGATACGGGTAAACCGTTACAAGAGGCTAATGTAGTTGACGTATTAAGTGGTGCCGATTGTATTGAATATTTTGCTGGTGCAGCTGCCACCTTAGCAGGAGCACAATATCCGTTTAAAACGGCATTTGCTTATACTCGCCGTGAACCATTAGGCGTGTGTGTGGGTATTGGTGCTTGGAATTACCCTATTCAAATTGCTTGCTGGAAATCTGCCCCTGCATTAGCAGCGGGTAACGCCATGATTTTTAAGCCCTCCGAACTCACTCCCATGACGGCGGTGCGTTTAGCTGAAATTTACCTAGAGGCCGGTGTGCCTGCTGGTGTGTTTAATGTACTGCAAGGCCGTCGTCAAACTGGGGCCATGTTAGCCGCTCATGAGGGCGTGGCCAAGGTTTCTGTGACCGGTTCTGTGGCTACAGGTAAAAAGGTCATGGAAACTGCAGCAGGTACTTTAAAACGCGTCACCATGGAGTTAGGTGGTAAATCTCCATTGCTTATTTTTGATGATGCCGATTTAGAAAACGCAGTTGCCGCTGCCATGATGGGTAATTTTTACACCCAAGGCGAAGTTTGTACCAACTGCACCCGAGTATTTGTACAAAAAGGTATTGCTGATCGCTTTTTAGCTCGCTTAACAGAGCGTACGGCTTTATTAAAAGTCGGTTTACCACTTGATTTAAACACCGAAGTAGGTGCATTAATATCACCTGAACACACCGAAAAAGTATTGGCTTACATACAAAGTGGTATTGATGAAGGTGCACAATTAGTGGCTGGTGGTAATCGTGTTGCGGTTAACAATGGTAGTAGTAATTTTGTGGCTCCTACTATTTTTGCAAATTGCACCGATGACATGAAAATTGTCCGTGAAGAAATTTTTGGACCGGTTTTGTCCATGCTCACTTTTGACACCGAAGAAGAAGCTATTGAACGATCCAACAACACTCGATTTGGTTTGGCAGCAGGTGTTTTTACTACCGATATTCGCCGTGCTCACCGAGTCGCTAATCAATTAAAAGCCGGTATTTGCTGGATAAATAATTACAACATCACTCCAATTGAAATGCCATTTGGTGGCGCTAAAGAGTCGGGTATTGGCCATGAAAACTCAATGGTAGCCCTCGAGCATTACACACAGTTAAAAACAATTTATGTTGAATTGGGCGATGTGGTAACTGGTTACCGTTAATTAAAACTGGGCTAATCGTTTACGTTTATATATTCAAAAGGATTTCGCTATGACAGCAACTAACATTGATTACATTATTATTGGATCAGGCTCGGCAGGTAGCGTTTTAGCCAATCGCCTAAGTGAAGATGAGGTCACAAGGGTATTAGTGCTAGAGGCGGGTGGCATGGATCATCATTTGTTTATTCATATGCCCTCCGCTTTAGCTTATCCTATGGCTAATCCAAAATATACATGGATGTATGAGTCCGAGCCAGAGCCAGGTATGGCCAACCGAAAAGTGCATTGCCCAAGGGGTAAAACGGTTGGAGGCTCTTCATCTATTAATGGCATGGTTTATATTCGTGGTCATGCGCTTGACTATGATGGATGGGCTTCACACAAAGGCCTAGAAAACTGGTCTTATGCCGATTGCCTACCTTATTTTAGAAAATCAGAAACCAGAGCCAAAGGCGGTGATGATTACCGTGGCGATTCAGGTCCATTAAATGTAAGCACTGGTGCAGGAAAAAACCCTTTATACAGAGCTTTTATTGATGCGGGTGTAGAGGCGGGCTACCCTTACACTGAAGACATGAATGGTTACCAGCAAGAGGGTTTAGGCCCAATGGATATGACAGTGCACCAAGGACGACGTTGGAGTACCGCTATGGCTTATTTACGTCCTGCCATGGAGCGCGATAATACAGAAATCCATCTCAATACCATTGTGACAAAAATTCTTTTAGAAGGTCCACCAGATGCTTTGGTAGCGGTTGGTGTAGAGGTTTTAAAGAATGGCGTCAAGGAAGAAATTAGAGCCCGTAAAGAAGTGATTTTATGTGGTGGTGCGATTAACTCGCCACAATTATTGCAACTCTCTGGTATTGGTGACCCCGAGCATTTAAAAGCCGTTGGCATTGAGGTAAAAGTGAATTTACCAGGCGTGGGTCAAAACTTACAAGACCATGTTGAAACCTATGTGCAATATGAGTGTAAAAAACCAATCACGCTTTATTCGACTAACAATCCATTGGTAAAAGCCAAAATTGGTTTGGAGTGGTTGTTATTCCAAAAGGGTTTAGGTGCTACCAACCATTTTGAGTCAGGTGGTTTTATTCGCAGTGATGCCGGTGTTAAACACCCCGATTTGCAATATCATTTCTTGCCAATGGCAGTTCGTTATGATGGTAGTTCTCCAGTGAAGTGCCATGGTTTCCAAGCTCATGTAGGGCCAATGCGCTCTACCAGCCGTGGCCATGTGAAGATTCGTTCTAACGACCCACTACAAGCACCAGAAATTAAATTTAACTATATGTCCACCGAGCAAGACCGCAAAGAAATGCGTGCTGCTATTCGTTTAACCCGTGAAATCTTTGCACAAAAAGCGATGGACCCTTTCCGTGGTGAAGAATTATCGCCAGGTAAACATGTGCAAACCGACGCCGAAATCGATGAGCATATTTCTAGAAATAGCGAAACCGCTTACCACCCTTCTTGCACCTGCAAAATGGGTACCGATGAAATGGCGGTGGTGGATGGAGAGGCAAAAGTACACGGTGTTCAAAATTTACGTGTAGTAGATGCCTCGATTATGCCTAATATTGTGAGTGGCAATTTAAATGTACCTACCATTATGTTGGCTGAAAAATTAGCCGATGTGATTAAAGGTGCACAAGCCCTGCCGCGCTCAACTGCACCGTTTTATGTGAATCCTAACTATTTAACTTCACAACGTTAATTTTAAAAATACCTACAACATAAGACATCTATCGTCTTGCTGTTGTGGGTTTTTTTATGAAGCGTTTTTTTAAAGTATATGCTGGGCTTGCATTGTGTTTTAACACCTAATAAGGGGTAAATTTTGATGAGTATTGATCTTTCAATTGCATTACCAAGTTGGCCATTGCATGCCAAAAAATACTTGCAAGATTTAATTGGTAAAAATGCACATAGTGGTGCATTTGCTGTTTTTGATGCGGATCAAACCACTTATCAATATGATTTGGTTTCGGCTTTTTTGCCTTTTTTAGAACAAAAAGGGGTGCTTACACGTGAGACCATGCATCCTTCTTTAAAGTTAATTCCCTTTTTAGATAGAGAAGGTTATCAAGAAAGTTTATACAGTTATTACGAACGCCTTGGCCAAATAGATGATCAAATTGGCTACCCTTGGGCCTCACAAATATTTGCTGGTTTTCAAATTAAGCAATTAAAAATGTGGATGGATGAGATGTTGGCTTTAAGTAGCCCATTAATAGCCCAGGTGACCAATGGCAGTTCCGAAAAAATCGATACCATTCCTATTCCAAAAATGCTAAAGGGGCAGCAAGAGCTGTATGCTGCTTTAATGGCCAATGGTATAGAGGTTTTTGTAGTGACAGCAGCTGCAGAAGAGTTGGTGCGTATGATTGTGGCAGACCCTTTGTACGGCTACTGTGTTAAACCCGCTAATGTGATTGGTGTTAATTTGGCCTTGCGACATCCTGTAACGCAAGACATAACTACTTCACGTAAAAAAATTGAGCAAGGTGTTTATAGTGAAGAGCAAATGCAAGACTATGAATTAACCCATGCTTTATGGGCACCCTTGCCTTGGTATGAGGGGAAATACGCAGCCATTCGTACTTATATTCATAAATGGAAAAAACCAATTTTGGTAGCAGGAGATACACCTCAAAGTGATGGCCCGATGTTTTTTAGAGCCCCAGATTTAAATAAAGGTGGAGTGCGTTTATTTGTCAATAAAGGCCCAAGTTATTTAGCCCATTTACAGGAATTACAAACTCAGCACGAACAAGCGCAGCTTGAGCAAGGTTTAACTCCAGATGCCCTACAAAATTGGCTAATAGTCGATACCCATGAGTTGCTAGGGTGAATAAGCATATTGCACCAAATGCTAGAGGGCATTTCGGTGTGCAATGATTGAGCTTCAAGCATCTAATAAGTTGAACTCTTATAGTTTCAACTTATTTTGAATTAATGTGCTTAGCTGTGCTTCAACGCTGTGTAGCTAGCTATTGAGCAGTTTTGTTAAGCTGACTTTAATAACGTTCTTTATTACCTGTGACCATGGCCTTGATTAACTTCACACGTTCAATCTTACCCATAATAATAGCGGCAGAGACATGAATAAAGACCATTACCATTAAAGTATGTGACAAGATTTCATGGGCTAGCATTAACCATTCCTCGCCCCAAAAAGCATCTAAGGTTTGCATCCAACCAGTTACGCCTAAGCCAATAATAAGACTTAATAAGGTCAAAATCATTAGGGCACCCAAAGGGTTGTGACCCTTGTAATATAAATGTTCGCCATTGCGAATGGCTTTAAAGTGATGCAGCAGTTTGCTAGGAGTAGGAAAAAAATCACTAAACCTAGCGGTTTCAGAGCCAATAAAGCCCCAAACAATTCTAGACAGCACCAATGCAGTAGCGCCATAGCCTAAAATTTGATGTGGTAGTTCGCCGTCAGAAATTACAAAATAATCAAGCAAAATGCAGGACACCATTGTCCAATGAAAACATCGAACAAACAGGTCCCACACTTTTTCTGACGCCGGTAAATAGACGTCAGTTTTCATTATTTAGTCTCGATTGCTTTGCCAGTTTCTGGGTTGAAATAAATTTCAACTTTTTTGCCGTCTTTGTCAGCACCATAAATTTCATAACATTTACCGCTGCTCACTTTAAATGTTTTGATGGTGTAACCTTGGTCAACCATGGTTTTTTTGAAGTCAGCTTCTTTCATCCATTTAGCTTCAGGCACATCACATTTAGGACCTGCAAAAGCAGCAGCAGAAACACCAAGAGCAGCAACTAATAATACAATAGCTTTCATTTTTTCCCTTAAAAATTAACATTTTACAAATAACACAAAATAGATTTCGCTTGAGTAAGAGCGGTTTTTAAACAGCATCTTGAAGCGATGTGTGTATCTTAAAATTGCTATCTTAAGAGTTGCTTAATACAGATTAAGGTTTTCTTAAATAGAGAATTACCCTTTGATCAATGCAGGAGGATAAGTTGTTTGCTTTTCTTAATAGTTTACAAAAATAGTTAATTTGAGAAAATTTTGCAAGGTAATTAGGCTTTGAATTGAATTCGTTATAATACAAGCTACTCGAGGAGCGCTGCAGTTGGCTAGCATTTATAGGTTCAACAAGGCTCGAGATTATTTTCAACTGCGCTCACCCACTTAGGCGAATGTGAGGTGAGCCTTTCATCCTAACGATGCATGGCAAGGCACTCATTTCCTATTTGGTTTCAACCCCTAGAAAGTTTGAATCATGAGTGCAACACAAGTTTCTTCTACCAATCGTTTTACCCATTTATTAGCCACTAAACCATGGTTATTAGCCGATGGTGCAACAGGCAGTAATTTATTTGAAGTAGGTTTAGTTTCTGGCGACGCCCCAGAGTTGTGGAATAGCGAACAGCCGGAAAAAATTAACAACTTACATCAGTCATTTGTTGACGCAGGTGCTGATATTATTTTGACCAATAGTTTTGGTGGTACTCGGTACCGTTTAAAACTGCATAATGCACAAGATAGAGTTGAAGAGCTCAATGTTTTGGCTGCACAAATTGCCCGTAAAGTGGCTGACAACAGTGGTCGTACTGTAGTGGTGGCCGGTAGTATTGGCCCAACCGGCGAAATCATGGAGCCGATTGGTCCATTAACATTTGAACAGGCCAAAGAAGCTTTTGCAGAGCAAGCTCGTGCTTTAGCAAAAGGTGGTGCTGATGTGATGTGGATTGAAACCATGTCCTCTCCTGATGAAGTCCGAGCAGCGGTTGAGGGTGTTGCCACTGTGGGTTTACCTGTGGTTTGTACGGTTAGTTTTGATACCAATGGTCGCACCATGATGGGTGTTTCACCTAGTGATTTTGCCGAACTAGAAAGATCATTAACACCACGTTTGGCTGCATGTGGTACTAACTGTGGAGTGGGTGCTTCTGAGGTAGTGGCTTGTATTCATAATTTGGCAGAAGCGGCTGGCCCAGATGTGGTGTTAATTGCCAAAGGCAATTGCGGCATTCCACAATATATTGATGGAAAAATTTGCTATAACGGTACACCAGAATTAATGGCCGTTTATGCTCGTATGGCCTTAGATGCAGGTGCACGTATTATTGGCGGCTGCTGTGGTACTTCACCGCTACATTTAAAAGCGATGCATGATGCATTAGTGGCGCACACCAAAGGCGCTAGTCCAGAGTTAGAGCAAATTATTGGTCAGTTGGGCGAAGTGTCAACCGGTGCAAAAGCACAGTGGGCTGGCGAGCAAAGTCGTGAAGCAGGAGCTGCAGCAGGAGCGACTACTCGCCGTAGTAGTGGCCGCCGTGGTGCTAGTTCAGCTAATTAATGAGCAAATACATAGATTAAGAATTGGGCTTTATGCTGTTTTGAAGGACAGCATAAAGTTTGATTGAAGATTTAAAAACCAGTGCTGTATGTGCACTGGTTTTTTTTTGAATGGCCACTAAAGGCCAATTATTTTTTACTTTGAAATAGCCGATTACAGTTCAAGCTAAGAATGTGCTTAGGAGTTTTATTACTGCAGCCATAAGCACAAAAATACTTCAAGTGAATTGGAACTTGAAATGTCGCCCTTGAGGCTTGCTTTTTTTGAAATTTGCATAGAATCAAAACAGAAATGACAAAATATGAATCAATATCAATGAGGTTTTATGCGAGATTCTGTTAAAGGCAGTTTAATGGTGGCAGTGGCAACCTTGGGTTGGAGTTTAAGTGGTATGTTTGTAAGAGCACTACCACGCCTAGATTCTTGGACCATTAATGCCTTTAGAGGAATTAATATGGCGCTGGTATTGATGATTTGGATTTTTTTGCGTTATCGTAAAAATGCCATCACCATTATGCGAACCCCTGACAAAATGGCCATGTTTTGGTTTGCCTTCTTTTTTGTTTTAGGTACTTCAATGTACATTATGGCGATTCAATTGGCTAATGTAGCAGCGGTTGCAAGTTTAGGTGCAACCTCAGCCTTATTTGCAGCTGTGATTGGGCGATTGTGGTTAGGCGAAAAAACATCTTCTATTTTTTATATTGCTATTTTATTGGCAATAGCAGGTGTGATATTTATTGCAAAAGGTGAATCGAGCCAATCAAGTACAGGTTTATTAGGTTCTATTATTGCTTTAGGCGTTGCTTTAGCCTTTGCGATTCAAAGTGCGGCACTTCGCAAATATCGCGATATTCCCATGGAGCCGGCTTATGTTTATGGTGGGCTTACAGTTTTTTTAAGCGTATTTTTATTGCATGGCATTATGCAACCCACCTGGCAAGAGTATGGCATTTTATTGGCAATGGGCGCTTTCCAACTCGCTATTCCTGGTGTGTTTTATTTAAAAGGTGCTAAATATGTGACCGCTGTACAAATGGTATTGATTTCCATGATGGATACCTTTTTGAATCCATTATGGGTGTGGTTGCTAGTAGGAGAAGAACCCACTAAAAACACGTTTTACGGTGCAGTTTTTATTTTAGTTGCCATTTTAGCCACTACCTTTTTAGGTCAAGCTAAACCCAATAATAAGTAGCAAAACTTGGTGTTTTACGATTGGCAATTTGATGTTTTTTCAATTACAACTTGACTCTTAAGTCATTGCCTAAAAACCAATTAAAAAAGCCCAAACCAATGAAGGTTTGGGCTTTTTTATATACAACTAAGCTTGCTCGAGAAACTTAGTTATATGATAAAAATTAACGCTTTTTAGCAACTGCAGCTGTAGCAGCAGAAGTAGCAGTTTGTGTTGCTTTAACAGCAGAAGCAGCAACAGAAGTCATGTTGGCTTCAGCAGCTTCAGTAGCTTGTTTAACCGCTTTTTGAACTGATTCAAAAGCACCGTTAGCAGCAGTAACAGCGTTTTTCAATACTGCAACAGCAGCTTCAGAACCGGCTGGTGCATTTTTTGTTGCTGTGTCAACCAAATCCATAAATTGTTTTTGGCCTTCAGCTGTTTTAGCTTCAGCAGCTTTAGCGAATTCTGCGCTGGTGCTTGAAGCGATGTCATATAAATGACGGCTGTAAGAAGCAGCTTTGTCAGCCAATGGTTGTAACAAGCTAGCTTGTAAAGCTAATAATTGTTGTGCATCTTTAACGCCAAATGCAGCTTGTGCATTTTCGTTAGTTTCTGTTAAAGCAGCTTTAGCAGCGTTAACATTGAGTTCTACTAATTTTTCAACGCCTTCGAAAGCTTTGGTAGTTAAACCGAATAAAGATTCGAGGTTTGCTTTTTGTGCGGCTACGATTTGTTCAGGAGTCATCATGGTAATTTCCAATCAAGTAAAGTTAAGGAACCGAAAAGTTCTAGCGCTCTCCAACCCGACAAGACCGATTGCCTTGTTTATGTTGCAGTGCAGCATGAGTTGAATTATAGGCCAGTTTTTTTGGATTTCAAGATATTTTTGTTGCGCTGCAACATTTTTATTGAAATTCATCAAAAAAACATCAAAAACCCCCAAATATATATTTATAGAATGGATTTCATGGATGAAAGCTTACTTTTGTGACCAATTTGTTTTGCCTTTACCCCCTGGTCACCGTTTTCCAATGCAAAAATATAAGCTTCTTAGAGATGAAATTGCGCATTTTTTTCCTTTAATTGAATTAACGCAAGCGCCAGAGGCAAGCGATGGTCAGCTAGCTTTGGTGCACACCATCGCCTATATAGAGGCGGTCGTCAAAGGGCAATTGAGTGCACAACAACAAAAAGAAATTGGTTTTCCTTGGTCAGAGGCCATGGTCGAGCGATCTAGAAGATCGGTAGGAGCCACTATTGCGGCCTGTCAAACTGCTTTAAATGAAGGCATTGCAGGAAATTTAGCAGGCGGTACGCATCATGCATATGCAGACAAAGGCAGTGGTTTTTGCGTTTTTAATGATGTGGCTGTGGCTAGCCGAATGATTCAAATAGTATGGGCTAGGCAAAATAAGACTATACACAGCCCGGCATTTAAGGTGGCGATTATTGATTTAGACGTACATCAAGGAGATGGAAGCGCCGCAATTTTTAAAAATGATGAGTCAGTATGGACATTATCTATGCATGGAGCGACTAATTTTCCGTTTCAAAAGCAACAAAGTAATCAAGATGTTGCCTTAGCAGATGGTTGTGAAGACAAGGCCTATTGCTTAGCTCTTGAACAAGCCTTAGTAGAGCTAGAGCACAATTTCAAAGCTGATTTTGTGATTTATGTAGCTGGAGCAGACCCATTAAAAACCGATCGATTGGGCAAACTTTCTTTGAGTCCTGAGGGTTTGCAAACGAGAGACAAAATAGTCTTGGAGTGGGCTTATGAAAGGCGTTTGCCATTGGCATTTTGTATGGCAGGTGGTTATAGTCATTCTATTACAGATACGGTAAATGCACAAAAAAATACTTTTGAGATGGCATTATTTTATTGGCAAAAATGGCAAGAAAGACGAAGAATTGAGGCAACATCCGCCTAAAATGACAAACGAGTATTTTTATGAAAAATGGATTAAAAATACGATGGCCAATAGGTCTTCATTTAGTCAATCAATGGTCGTTTGGAACAATAGCAAGGCTGATTTTCCTCGTAATTGTTTTTATGGGGTTTCAAATCATCAAGCTATTGAGCCACCGCCTTGATGGCTAGCGGTAGAAAAAATTGGCCTGATAGGTTCTCTGTTTATTCTTTATTTCATCTTTCAAATGACAAAAGTTCAAGCCAATACCACTTCACAATACAAAGCCTTTAAAGAAATTGCGACTCGCTGGATGGACAATGATATGTATGGGCATATCAATAATGTGGTTTATTACAGCTGGTTTGATACAGCAGTAAATGCCTATTTAATTGAGCAAGGAGCACTCCATCCTTTGCATAGCGATTTTATTGGATTAGTCATAGAAACCCATTGCAATTACTTTGCGCCTTTATCGTTTCCAGAAACGGTTAAATTAGGTATTCGAGTTGCCGCTATGGGCCGCACGAGTGTGCGTTATGAGATTGGTGTTTTTTCTGCTAGTTCGGACATCTGTGTCGCCCAAGGTCATTTTGTGCATGTCTATGTAGATGCCCTAGAGCGACGCCCTATTGAATTACCGAGTCACCTAAAAAAAGCCCTTCAGCCTTTATTAATGATAGAGTAAGTGTGAGAGTAAATTGTTAAAACTTATTAAGGAGACCTGTTCTGTGAGCCAAAATTCAATTGACCAAATTATTACCAGTCGTATGTCAGCAAGGGCCTTTACTCAACAGGCGGTTGCCAAAGAGTTAATTGAGCAAATTTTATATGTCGCTAGCCGCGCTCCTTCAGGCACCAATACCCAACCTTGGAAGGCTTATGTTTTACAGGGTAACAGCCGAGATCAATTAGTTGAAAAAGTATGCAAAGCCCATAACGAGATAAGACAAGATCCGTCGTTGGCAAAAAATTATCAAGAAGAATATGACTATTACCCTACCCAGTGGGTTAGCCCCTATATTGATCGTCGACGTGAGAATGGTTGGGGCTTGTATGGCTTATTAGGTATTGGTAAAGCAGATAAAGACAAAATGCATGAGCAGCATCAACGTAACTACCAGTTTTTTGATGCGCCTGTAGGCTTGATGTTTACAGTAGATAAAGTCATGGGCCGAGGTAGTCTATTAGATTATGGTATGTTTTTAGAAAATCTTATGATTAGTGCAAGAGGACATGGTTTACATACTTGCCCACAAGCGGCTTGGAATGGCTTTTCTAAAATTATTTTGCCGCATATTGGGGCTCAAGAAAATGAAATGATGGTCTGTGGTGTGGCTTTGGGTTATGCCGATGAGTCCCATATTGTGAATACATTTAGCACCCCCCGAGTGCCGGTTGCAGAATTTACTAAATGGCTTGATTAAATAGCTTTAGCCAAGCAGCGAATAAGCCATTTTTATAGATAAAAGGTTGTTGGAATGATTATTACCAGTTTGTTAGACACAGATCTTTATAAGTTCACCATGATGCAAGTGGTGTTGCATCAGTTTCCGAGTGCCCAAGTAGAGTACAAGTTTAAATGTCGAAATCCTGGAATTGCACTAGCCCCTTTTGCAGAAGAAATTCGCACGGAAATAAAAGCCCTTTGTAGCTTGCATTTTCATGAACATGAATTGGCTTATTTGCGCTCTTTGCGTTTTATAAAAAGTGATTTTGTTGATTTTTTAGGACTATTTAAGCTCAACGAAAAATATGTCACGATAACGCCGCAAAAAAATGGCGAACTTGAAATCAAAATTCAAGGCCCTTGGTTGCATACAATATTGTTTGAAATCCCAGTTTTGGCAATTGTGAATGAGGTGTATTTTAGAAATACACAACCTATGCCCGATCTCATAGAGGGTCGGCAGCGTTTAGAAGTCAAACTCGAACAACTCAGAACGCCTGGTCTTGAGCAGTTAAAAATTGCTGACTATGGCACTCGTAGACGATTTAGCAAAGCTTGGCATGAAGAGGTCTTAAGGGTTTTAAGAACTCGTTTAGGCACGGTCACAAGCCCCAACAGAAACAATGCTTCGCCAGGTCAGTTTGCAGGTACTAGCAATGTTTTATGGGCTATGAATTTAGGCCTTACGCCCTTGGGTACCATGGCTCACGAATATTTGCAGGCCTGCCAAGCATTGGGGCCGCGTCTGCGTGATAGCCAGGTTTATGCTTTTGAATCATGGGCTAAAGAATATCGTGGTGACCTGGGTATTGCCTTATCTGATGTGTACGGCATGTCGGCTTTTTTGCGTGATTTTGATATGTATTTTTGTAAACTGTTTGATGGTGCAAGGCATGACAGTGGTGACCCATTTGAATGGGGCGAAAGAATGATTGACCACTACCTTCAAAACAGAGTGGATCCTAAAACTAAAACACTTATTTTTAGTGATGGCTTAACCGTACCTCGTACCATAGAACTTTATAAGCAGTTTGCCGGACGATGCCAATTAGCCTTTGGAATAGGTACTAATTTAACCAATGATTTGGGTTATGAGCCTTTGCAAATTGTCATGAAAATGGTGTATTGCAATGGTCAACCAGTGGCTAAATTATCCGATACTCCCTCTAAAAATATGTGTGAAGATGAGCGTTATTTAGGTTATTTACGTCAAGTTTTTGAGCTTGACCCTCCTATTACTACTTCTTCAAAATAATTTTTTACTACCCGCCCCTAAGCGCTTTATCAAACAATCAATCATAGGTGGTTAAAAAGTGATATTGGGAGTTTTAGTTTGTTAATTTAGTTTTTATTCATCAGAACTCACATTCAAATTTATATGAAAAAACCAACTGTATTGGTAGCTAGGGCCATTTTCCCTGAAGTCTTAGAGCAGTTATCAGCTGTGTTTGAGGTCATTGATAATCAGGCTGATATTATTTTTAATCGCCAGCAATGGATTGAAAAAATCAACACAGTAGATGCTGTTTTCACCACAGGTGTAGAGCCAATTGACGCAGATGTGTTGGCGCATTGCCCCCAATTAAAAATAGCCGCCAATATGACAGTGGGTTATAACAATTTTGATGTCAATGCAATGACACAAAAAGGGGTGGTAGCCACTAACTCCCCTGATGTATTAACGCAGGCGACGGCCGATATGGCTTTTGCTTTATTGTTAGCCGCTGCTCGTAGAGTATCAGAGTCAGAAGCTTTTTTAAGGTCAGGACAATGGTCTAAATGGTCTTTTGATATGTTGCTAGGTGCCCCAGTACATGGCAGCACTTTAGGCATTTTAGGTATGGGACGTATTGGTCAGGCAATTGCCAAAAGAGCCGCCTTGGGTTTTGATATGCGAGTGATTTATCACAACCGAAAACCCCTACCTACGGAAACCTTGCAGGGCTTACCTTATGAGGTCAGTTATGTGGAGTTAAACGAACTTTTAAGCACTTGCGATCATTTAATGATTGTCTTGCCCTACACCCCACAAGTCCATCATATCCTTGACGTAGCCCAATTGGCTTTGTTAAAACCAGGCGCTACATTGGTCAATATTGGCCGGGGCGGACTCATTAATGAAAATGCTTTAGCTGATGCTCTAGAAAATGGTCAGTTAGCTGGCGCTGGTTTAGATGTTTTTGAGGGGGAACCTAAGGTGAATCCTCGTCTATTAGCTCAAAAAAGAGTGGTATTAACGCCTCATATTGGCAGTGCTACTGAAGCCACACGAAGAGCTATGGCACAATTGGCAGTTGACAATTTAATTGCTTTTTTTAAAGGCACTCCCTTACTTACACCTTTAAATCCAGAGGTTTATTTAAAATAGGCATAATCACGGCCATGAAAGAAAACACTTTATGACAAGCGTAATGGCCCCTTCTAAGCCTGGCAGTATGATTGCCCCGACCCCTCTAGATTTACGAAGTGCCTTGGGCCGATATGCCACAGGCGTGACGGTGATTGCTACCGTCGATTCCTTGGGCCAGCCCCAGGGCTTAACTGTCAATTCCTTTAGTGCTTTGTCACTAGAGCCTGCTTTGGTGCTTTGGTCTTTAAGATTAGAGTCTAAGCTACTTGAGGTTTTTGATCAGGCTCGGTTTTATACCGTGAATGTTTTATCAGATCAGCAACAATTGGTCTCACAAGCTTTTGCATCAAGTAAAGGGCAAAAATTTGCAGTGGCTCCACACCACGTTACTGATCAAGGTCAAGTTTTAATTGATGGTGTTATTACTCAATTTGAGTGTGAGGCTGTTAGTTATCAAACCGAGGGTGATCATCGTTTGTATATTGCCAAAGTACTTCAAGTGCGTGAAATGCCAGGTATGCCCTTGGTGTTTTATCAGGGGCAATACACTTCGCTATCTCAACCTTAAACCAGCAATACTAGCCTGGCTAAAGACTAAACCGCTACCACTTTTTAGCTGTTTAGTCTTTAGACTTTAGCCTTTGGCTACAGGGTAGTTTGGGTTGTTACACCATTCGCTCCAGCTACCCGCAAATAGACTCACTTGTTGGTAACCTGCTAGGGCTAAGGCCACTACATTAGGTATTGCACTTACACCACTACCGCAATGCACCACAATCGATTGTGTTTTATTGCTTCCTAACAATAAGGCAAATTCTTGTTCAAGCTGCTTTGCTGTTTTGAATAAACCTTGGGCATTTAAATTTTCATTAAAAGTGCGTTGAAATGCGCCAGGAATATGCCCCGCTTGCGGGTCTAAGGGTTCGACTTCACCTCTGAAACGGGGGCCGGCTCTTGAATCTAAAATAACTTGTGTGCTTTGGCCTAAATTATCAAATACCTGCTGGGCAGTGCAAAGTGACACACCACTTTCTTGTAATTGAAAATTACCAATAGGAAGTGCACTAGGGCTGGTGTTTTCGGTACTCAAACCGGCTTGTTGCCAAGCTTGTAAGCCACCATCTAAGATATAAACATTGGTATGGCCCACCCACTTTAACATCCACCATAAACGGCCACAATAATTGAGTCCATTTCGGTCATAGACCACCACCACCGAGTCTTGATTCACTCCTAATTGCCTTAAAGTTAAAGCAAAGTCTTCTGGCTTAGGAAGTGGATGGCGACCGCCACTAGCACAGGCCTGCTGGCTATTATGTACACTTAAATGTTGATCAAGATTCACATAATGTGAGCCGGCTATATGACATTCTTGGTACTGGGCAAAACCTGCTGCTGGTTGAAACAAATCAAAACTCACATCAAAAACCAAACAGTTAGGATTGTTTTGTTGAAGTGCTTGTAAATCTTGGCAAGAGATTAAAGGAGACTTGTTGGAGTGGGGCATGATGATTGAACTCAAAAGGTGGAATGATGGGTGGGAACGGCAGAAGTTGTAGTGCTTGTATTGCTTGTAGTGGGTTTAGGTGAAGGTCAGGGTGTAGTGGTGGGTTTGCTGATGGTTTTATTTCGTAGCACAGTGGCGATAAGGCCACTGCTAACAATAATTAGAATGCCTAACCAACTCAATGGGTCTAGAGATTCATTGAGCAAAATAATACCTAAAAGAGCAGAAAATACAATCCCTAAATATTGCAAGCTCGCCGCCACCATAGTGGAGCCTTGGCTGTAGGCTCTGGTCATACACCATTGACCTGCAGTGGCAAAAGCCCCAATAGGAATAATGGCCCATGCTTTTGGGCTATGCCAGTGTTGCAAATAGCTTAAAAAAATCAAGTGAGCCGTGGTGTTTCCAAGGGCTGATTGATGCATTCCATCTATTACCATTCCCATCAAACCAGCTATTAAAGTACAGAGTCCAAAATAAAAAACTGTTCTATCTTCTGGCTCACCTATTTTGCCTAAGGCAGAGACCTGCATATAAGCTAGGCCAGCTCCAAAACCAGAGAATAAACCAATAAAAGCAGCGAAGATTTGATCGGCTTGCAAAGTAGGCTTGAGCATTAACACGACTCCAACAAAGCCCATTAAAACAGTAAGAAATAAAGGCCCTAAACTCTGGGTTTTAGAAGCCGAGCCAGCTATTAAACTGCCAGCAATCACAAATACTGCCACCCACACTCCGCTCATGTAATTAAGCGTCATGGCAGTGGCTACTGGTAATTGTGCGATGGCATAAAACCATGCCGATAATGACACAACTCCAATTGTGCCACGCCACAAATGCATGAAGGGATATCGAGTGGCTAGGGTAATTCCTCTGGAGCGAGCCACCACATACATCAAAATAAAACTAACTAAACCACGATAAAAAACAATTTCAAAAGTAGTAAAAGTAGTTGAAGCCCATTTAATGCTGATGGCCATAAAGGCAAACATTAATGAGGCAAGAACCATCCAAAATGCTTGCATAAATGACTTTATAAAGGAGAAATGAAAATAGTTGGAACAATCAGTTTAAAGAGTTTTATGCTTGTTTTGCATCTGCTTTCTATACCACTGATGAAAATGCTCCATGCCGTCTTCCATTGGGCTTTGATAAGGACCAAATTGATCTTCGCCACGTTTTAATAAAGCCAGTCGGCCAGCATCCATACGTAATCCAATTTCATCATCTTCTATACAGGTTTCCATATAGGCACTGCGTTGTGCTTCTACAAAGTCGCGTTCAAAGGCAGTAATTTCTTCTGGGTAAAAAAACTCGACGACGTTAAGTGTTTTTTGAGGTCCCTGAGGGTAAAGTGTAGAAACAGTTAACACATGCGGATACCACTCCACCATGACTAAAGGGTAGTAGGTTAACCAAATTGCCCCATGCTTAGGGATTTGACCATTTTGGTAAGCTAACAAAGCATTATGCCAACGTTTATAAATAGGACTGCCTGGTTTACCCAATCGATTGGCAACCCCCACCGTTTGCACTGAATAATTTTCGGCAAACTCCCAGCGTAAATCATCGCAGGTCACAAATTGACCGAGTCCTGGATGAAAAGGACCCACATGATAGTCTTCTAGGTAAACTTCAATAAAAGTTTTCCAGTTGTAATTGCACTCATGAAACTCTACATGGTCTAGCACCATGCCTTCAAAACTAAGGTCTTGTAATGGGCCTAGACCCTTGAGGTCTTGTGCCACACTTCGGCCTTTATCTTCAAACAATAGGCCATTCCATTGTTGAAGTGGGGTTTTGGGTAAATGCAAACAAGGATTTTCAGTGAAATGTGGTGCACCTATTAGTTCGCCCAAATTAGGGCTTTGGCCGCTATAGGTCCAGCGGTGAAGCGGACACACAATATTGCCGGCAGGCACTTTACCTTTGCCCTTTAACATAATGGCTTGTCGGTGCCGACAAACGTTAGAGACAAGTTCAACCCCTTGCTCGGTGCGGATTAGCGCCCTGCCTTCGTTTTCTTGCGGCAGTGCGTAATAATCACCCACTTCAGGCACCGATAATTCGTGCCCTAAATATTGAGGCATATTATTAAAAATATGTTCTTTTTCGAGTTGAAACAACTCTTCATCAAAATAGCTCGCAACAGACAACTGAGTTTTTGAGGGGTGTAAAGGCGCGTTCATTATGTGTTTAGAATATCCCAGAGACAAAAAAAATGACAAAATTGATTAATTTGTAGCTTAGATTTTACCCTTATGACTTGTAGGTAAACAAAATTGCCTCGCTTAGCCCTAAAATCAAGCACTTTGACATGTAAAAAGTGTGAGTTTTAAGCCCAACTAAGAAAATTTAAAAAAGTTGGGACTTAATCAATTGGATCCTAAAGGCAATTTTGCTCTTTATCTAGGGAATGTAATGACCAAAGCCATTAAAAAAAATAGCACTCAAAGCCCAGAAAGCTACGAAGTTGCTTTGCAAGAGTTAGAACAAATTATGACAAGCATGGAAAATGGTCAGTTGCCTTTGGCTCAACTCTTGGCCTCGTATGAGCGTGGAGCAGAGTTATTAAAATATTGTCAATCACAGCTAGTTGCCGTGCAAGATCAAATTAAAGTTCTTGAGGCAGGAGCACTAAAAAATTGGACCGCTGAATGAATTTTGAATTAAAAACCTGGTCAGAACAACAACTCGCATTAGTCGAGCAAGCACTTTCTTTTTGGGTCCGTGAGCAAACACCAGCCAATTTAGGTGAAGTGATGCGTTATGGTGTGCTTGATGGTGGCAAGCGCTTACGTCCTTTATTGGTTTTAGCTGCTGCGCAAGCGGTGGAGGGAAATTTAGAGGCCGCACTTAGAGCGGCTTGTTCAGTAGAGTTGATTCATGCTTATTCTTTAATTCATGATGACATGCCCTGCATGGATAACGACGTATTAAGGCGTAACAAGCCCACTGTTCATGTGCAATATGGCGAGGCCAGTGCCTTGTTAGCTGGCGACGCCATGCAGGCTTTGGCCTTTGAGATTTTGGCTACTCCTTCAGAAAAAATCGATCCTGCAATGGGTGCTCAATTATGCTATTTATTGGCCAAAGCAGCAGGTCAAGATGGTATGGCAGGTGGTCAAGCCATTGATTTAGCTAGTGTGGGTAAGTCACTTAATCACCAAGAATTACAAAAAATGCACGAGTTAAAAACCGGTGCATTGTTAAAGGCTAGTGTGGTGATGGGGGCTATGTGTGGTCAAGTGAGCCCTGCAGTACTTGAGCAATTAAGTATTTTTGGAGAAAAAATTGGTCTGGCCTTTCAGGTAGTGGATGATATTTTGGATGTGACTGCAGACTCAGCTGTTTTAGGTAAAACCGCTGGTAAAGATGCCATGCAAAACAAGCCCACTTATGTGTCTATTTTAGGAATGGATAAAGCCACTGAGCTGGCGCAAACTTTATATAAGGAGGCCTTAATGGCTCTGCAAAACACCAAGCTAACCCATCAACAACCCTTAGCAGAGTTGGCTGCTATGGTGGTGACCAGAGCTCATTAATTTATCACTAGCATTACAGAGCCTTATTTCATTATTCATTGACGAAGTAGGCACTCTGTAGTGTTCATCAGTAAGATTGCATCTTCAAAAAATTTAATCAATTTTGATTTAAATTTGATACTTAACTTAAGTTAGCCTGCCATGTCATTTCCATTACTCGAAACCGTTAACAGCCCTGCCGATTTACGCAAACTCTCTAAAGCTCAATTAAAACCGTTAGCTCAAGAGTTACGTAGCTTTTTATTGCACAGTGTGTCTAAAACGGGCGGCCATTTGAGCTCTAATTTAGGTACAGTGGAGTTAACTGTGGCCTTGCATTATGTGCTGAACACTCCTGACGACCGTTTGGTTTGGGATGTGGGTCATCAAACCTATCCACATAAAATTTTAACTGGTAGGCGTGATCGCATGAACACCCTGCGCCAATTGGGAGGTTTATCTGGCTTCCCATTGCGCTCTGAAAGCGAATATGACAGTTTTGGTACTGCTCACTCCTCTACCTCTATTTCGGCAGCTTTGGGTATGGCATTGGCGGCTAAACAAATGGGCAGCGATAAAATTTCGGTGGCTATTATTGGTGACGGTGCAATGACTGCCGGTATGGCTTTTGAAGCCATGAATAATGCCGGTATTTCGAATAGTCGTTTATTAGTAATCTTGAACGACAACGATATGTCAATTAGCCCACCAGTAGGTGCTTTAAATCGCTATTTAGCTCAGCTGATGAGCGGGCAGTTTTATGCAGCAGCCAAACACGTTGGTAAACAGGTTTTAAAGCCAGTGAAGCCCTTGTTTGAGCTAGCCAAACGCATGGAAGAACATGCCAAAGGTATGGTAGTGCCAGCCACCCTTTTTGAGCAGTTTGGCTTTAATTATGTAGGCCCGATTGACGGTCATGATCTTGATTCGCTCATTCCTACACTAGAAAATATTAAGCACTTGCTTGAGACCAATGAAGGCCCCCAGTTTTTACATGTGGTGACTAAAAAAGGTCAAGGTTATGCGCTTGCCGAGGCTGACCCTATTGCCTACCATGGGCCAGGGAAATTTGATCCTGCTGTGGGTCTTACTCCTTCAACTACACCGGCAAAAACTACCTTCACTCAAGTGTTTGGTCAGTGGCTTTGCGATATGGCCGAACATGATGAGAAGTTGGTCGGTATTACCCCTGCGATGCGTGAAGGCTCTGGTATGGTGGAGTTTCATAAGCGTTTTCCCAATCGGTATTACGACGTGGGTATTGCCGAGCAGCATGCGGTTACTTTTGCGGGTGGTTTAGCCTGTGAGGGTCTAAAACCTGTGGTGGCGATTTATTCTACTTTCTTGCAACGAGCCTACGATCAAGTTATTCATGACATTGCCTTGCAAAACTTGCCCGTCGTGTTTGCTGTTGACCGTGCTGGCTTAGTGGGTGCAGATGGTGCGACTCATGCGGGTATGTTTGATATTGCTTTTATGCGTTGTATTCCTAATATCAGTATTGCGACACCAGCCGATGAAGCCCAATGTCGGGATTTGTTAAATACTGCTTATGCACAAAATCATCCCGTCATGGTGCGTTATCCACGTGGTTCTGGGATTGGAACAATTCCGAATAGCAGTCTAGAGGGATCAGAATTTGGCAAGGCTTTCATCAAACGCCAGGGTGAAAAAATTGCTATTTTAGCTTTTGGTAGCATGTTGTACCCAGCCCTAGAAGCAGCTGAAAAAATTAACGCCACTGTGGTGGATATGCGTTGGGTAAAACCACTTGACATTGAAATGTTAAAACAATTAGCACCTACGCACCAAGCTTGGGTGACTTTAGAAGAAGGTGTGGTAATGGGCGGGGCGGGTAGCGCAGTAAGTGAAGCCTTAGCTAATTTGGGTATTGCTCAGCCAGTTCTGCATTTAGGCTTACCTGATCAATTTATAGAGCACGGTGATCCGGGCAAGTTATTGTCCTTGTGTGGATTAGATGCAGCAGGTATTGAAAAGTCTATTCGGGCAAAGTTTTTTAACTAGTTGTACAATCTCGTACCATAAATGTAATAAACGGCATTTATATAGGTAAATTTGGCTTCAATAGAGGGAAAACCCCCCCCTATTGCAAGCCAAAGTCTTTTTAAAATAGATCAGGCTTTTTTAAAGTCTTGATAAAAAGCGACAGTTAAAGTTCTTAACCATTAGCTTACTCAAATAAGCCTAATGTTTGTGGCTTTCACTGCTCAATTTCCTTTTCTCATTTATTGGAGTTAATCCATGGATCGTCGTTCTATTATTAAACACGCTGGTATTGCTGGTGTGTTGGCCGCTGGTGTTGCACCTGCTGCACATGCCCAAGCTACTATTCGCTGGCGCCTAGCTTCAAGCTTTCCAAAAAGCTTAGACACTATTTTTGGCGGTGCAGAAGAATTTGCTAAAAAAGTGAGCGCCATGTCTGGTGGTAAATTCACTATTACTGTGGCGGCAGCTGGCGAATTAATGCCTGCTTTCGGCGTGGTAGATGGTGTACAAAACGGTACAGTCGAAATGGCTCACACCGCACCTTATTATTTCTTTGGTAAAGATGAAACTTTTGCCTTAGGTTGTGCAATTCCTTTCGGCTTAAACAGCCGTCAAATGAGTGCATGGATGTTTGAAGGTAACGGTTTGAAACTCATGCGTGAGTTTTATGCAGGTTACAACATTGTTAACTTCCCAGGCGGTAATACAGGTTCACAAATGGGTGGCTGGTATCGTAAAGAAATTAACTCATTAGCTGACCTCAAAGGTCTCAAAATGCGTATTGGTGGCTTTGGCGGTAAAGTCCTTGAGCGTATTGGTGGTGTACCACAAAATATTCCTGGTGGCGAAATTTATCAAGCCCTCGAAAAAGGCACGATTGATGCAGCTGAGTGGATTGGCCCATATGATGATTTAAAATTAGGCTTTGCTAAAGTTGCGCCTCATTATTATTATCCAGGTTGGTGGGAGGGTGGCCCACAATTAGATTTCTACATCAACCAAAAAGCTTGGGATAGCTTACCAAAAGAATACCAAGCCATCATCGAGGCTGCAACTGCATATGCACACGTTGATATGCAAGCTAAATACGATGGCCGTAACGGTGCTGCTTTACGCGCTTTGGTGGGCAGTGGTGCTAAACTTCACCGTTTCCCTAAAGAAATCATGGACGCAGCATTTAAAGAAGCCATGGCTCTTTATTCTGAACTCAGTGCAAAAAATCCAAAATGGAAAAAAGTGTACACTGATTACGCTAAGTTCCGTGCAGATCAAAACGTATGGTTCCGCTTTGCTGAAGCTAGTTTTGATGACTTTATGCAATCACAAAAACTCTAAATTAGTTTTTAGCTCTTAGCTACTAACTTTTTGACGAATGAACCCGCACTTGTTGCGGGTTTTTTTATGTGCTTAAACAAATGCAGATAAATGGATAAGCTATCTTGAGGCCTTTCATTTTTTGAGCGAGAGTTGTCTGATTGGTCTTGGCTAAGTTGTCACTTGTAAAGTATTCAGTATTCAAGTTAAAGGCGTCCAAGAAGAACCTGTGGGTTTTTTAAAATGATAGGTTTTAGTAGTGAGCTGATTAAAATGTTGACACTCTTATTTGGGTTGTAGGGTAAAGCTATTTTTTAATTTTCTAGAAAAAAATGAGCTAAAAAAAGCCCACTTGAAAAGTGGGCTTGGAGTGAAAAATAATTAAAGCTTATAACAATTAATTATTGTGATTTTTTCTCGGGTTGAAGTGATTCTTCAAGTGCCTTAGCAGGGTCTAGAGCTGGTTCTGGATCAACGCTAGGTGCAGGTGCTGGCTGGTCTAATGATGGCTCTGGAGTACCCAATTGATTATTGAGTTGCATCATAATTTGATCATCACTGAGCGTTGCTTTTTGCTCTAGCCCACCTGTTACTAAGCTTGGGAATGTAATCACGGCTGCCACCATAATTAACTGCAAAATAATAAAGGCAATAGAACCTTTATAAATTTCAGTGGTTTTAACCGCTGCAATACGCTCACCTGTGACTCTATCGTTGTAATCAGATTTGGGTGCTACGCTACGCAAATAGAACAAGGCAAAACCAAACGGAGGCGTTAAGAATGAGGTTTGTAAATTCATGGCAATAATTACACCAAACCAAATCATCACTTGATCGGGAGTCATGCCAGGCACAATACCAGGTAATATTTTTTCAGCAACAGGGGCCAATAAAGGAATCACAATAAAAGCGATTTCGAAGAAGTCAATAAAACAGCCCAAAATAAAGACCAAAATATTGACAACTAATAAAAAGCCCCATGCGCCTCCAGGAATACCTGTGAACAAATGTTCAACCCAAATATGACCATCGGCTGCGTTAAAAGTAAAACTAAATACAGTAGAACCCACCAAAATAAACAACACAAATGTTGCTAATTTAGCGGTGTTTTCGAGGGCTTGGTTAAGCAATGTCCAACTAAATTTACCTTTACCAATAGCTAAAATCATGGCGCCAAAAGCACCCATGGCTCCGCCTTCGGTTGGAGTCGCAATACCCAAGAAAATAGTACCTAATACCAAGAAAATAAGAATTAACGGTGGCATTAAAACAAAGGTGACCTGTTCGGCTAATTTAGAAAGCAAGCCTAGTTTTAAAACACGATTAGCAATAGAAAGTGTTAATGCAAACAGAGATGCCACTGTTAGAGACATAATAACAATTTCATCGGTGGGGCTTGGTAAAGAGCGGTCTAATAAAGCCACCATAGCGGTGTGATGGTATTGTGACCAGGCATAACCCACCACTGTGCTAAGTAAGGCCAATAAACCTAAAGATTTATGTCCTGAAGCACCGTTGGCTTCTTTATACAAAATAGCTTCTGGTGGTAAGGCGGGAGCCATTTTAGGTTTAAAAATGGCCACTAACACTACAAAGCCAATATACAAACCAACTAATAATAAACCTGGAACTAAAGCACCAGAATACATATCGCCAACAGAACGACCTAATTGATCAGCTAAAACAATTAACACCAAGGAAGGCGGAATAGCTTGTGCGAGTGTACCAGAGGCGGTAATTGTGCCGGTGGCAATAGTTCTGCTGTAACCATAACGTAGCATAACAGGCAAAGAAATTAAGCCCATAGAAATAACGGCTGCAGCCACAACACCAGTAGTAGCAGCCAATAAAGCGCCAACTAAAATAACCGCAATCGCTACGCCGCCACGCACTGGGCCAAATACTTGACCTACAGTTTCGAGCAAGTCTTCTGCCATGCCAGAACGTTCTAGAATAATACCCATAAAGGTAAAGAACGGAATGGCCAGCAGTGTATCGTTACGCATAATGCCAAACACCCTAGCTGGTAGGGCTTGCAGCATCGCCTCGGGGAAAATATCGGCGGCAATACCAATATAAGCAAAACCTAAACCTACTGCGGCTAAACCAAACGCTACTGGGTAGCCAGTGAGTAGGACTACAAAGAGCCCTACAAACATAAGTGGCACAAAATTTTGTGCTAAAAAAGATGCTTCCATTTTATTGATTACCTTTTAATAATTTTGCTGTTTCGGCTTCTAATTCTTCAAGACGCTTTTGGTCATCTGATTTGGTATCTTCAGAATGAAGCGGGTCGGGTCCATTGCCAGTTAAAAAAGCAACTCTTTTAATCAACTCAGAAATGCCTTGTATGGCCAATAAAACAAAACCTAATGGGATGAGTGCATATGCGGGCCAGCGAATAAGGCCACCTGCATTTTCTGACATTTCACCGCTTACCAACGCATTGGTAAAAAAGGGCATACTTAATTTAATCATAAGAATACAAAAGGGTAGCAACACTACAAGTATGCCTACTACATCTACCCAATTGCGGGCTTTGTCTGATAATTTAGAAGAGATAAAGTCAATGCGTACGTGTGAGTTACGTAAAAAACCATAACCTGCCCCTAATAAAAAAACCGCAGCGAATAAATACCACTGGATTTCTAAATAAGAGTTGGAACTGACGTTAAAAAGTTTACGAATAATGGCATTACCCGCACTAATTAAAGTTGTTGCAAGAATTAACCACATAGTGAGTTTGCCAATGATGATGCTTATGGCATCAATTAGGCGCGAGAAAGAAAGTAAAGCGGTCATGAATTCTCCAAAAAAGAAATTTTCTTTATTAAGCAATTTGCCAATTGAAGCTAATAACAACACCTATTAAAAGCATTGAATTAGGTGACTTTTAGAGTTTGGCAAAGTAATAGGCAGTTTGATAAATGAAATCAACATCAACCAAAACAAAGCCACTGGATGCAAGCCACAAAAATTTGCAGAATTGCTTAATTTGAAGTGATAAAAGCCAAGCACAAGATAAACATTGCAACACGACTTTATAGGCATAACTATAGCCTGAATTGCGGAGGCTTAGTGATGTTAAAAATCGTGGTTTACCCCATGTTGTAATTGGCAAAGCCCACAATAATAACAAGTTTTTATATTAATTTTTAAACCAAGTTTTGAAATAAATCAACCCTATGATTGGTTTTGTTTAAGCACTGGATTTTGGGATGAGCAAGCTGCTTATTTGATTTTTTAGTGCTTGAGTGTTCATTGCATAAGTGCACTAAGACAGCTTGTAGCAAAAATTAAATTGACGATGCAGGTAAGGGGAGTTGAATATCTTGATGCTTTTTTACCTGCGCTAATTGACAGGTAAAAAAGCAATTAATGAGTTAGCCTAAAGCTGCACCCTTTGTGCATTTAGAGATACTAATGATTAAGCTAACTCAGCAATCAATTCAATCTCTACACAAGCACCCATAGGGATTTGAGCCACGCCAAATGCGCTACGAGCATGTGCCCCTACGGTAGGGCCAAAAACTTCACCAAATAGCTCGCTAGCACCATTGGTGACTAAGTGTTGCTCGGTAAAGGTAGAGGTAGAGTTGACTAAACTCATGAGTTTTACAATGCGCTTGATTTTATTTAAGTCGCCGACTGCTGCGTGTAAGGTGCCCATTAAGTCGATGGCAATGGCACGAGCGGCTGCTTTGCCTTCTTCGGTTTGCATATTAAGGCCCAACTGACCTGCCCATACGGCACCCTCTTTTTTAGCAATATGACCACTTAAAAAAACTAAATTGCCAGTTTGTACAAACGGTACATAGGCTGCAGCTGGCACTGCGACTGGTGGTAATGAAATACCTAAAGATTCTAATTTTGCATAAACTGACATATTGATCTCCTATTTATAAAAGAAAAAATTGAAAAATAAAAACTTAAGTTTTAATCCAGCGTAACTGCATGGAGTGTGAAAAAGCTACTTGGCAAGGCTCTAGCCAACCCGTTAAAGGAGAGGCTTGTTCGGTGTTGATGCCAGTAGCCAAGGGAATATGACCAAAGCCAGAAAACAAGCCAGAGGTAGGATCTAAGCCCACCCAAGCCATATCTGGGGTCCAGACTTCACACCAGGCATGCAACTCGGTGTGTTGGTGCTCGGCCATATTAGGAGTGTGATGCTGATTCCATTCTGATTGAGCTGGCAGATCAATTAAATAACCTGATACAAACCTTGCGATAAAACCCCGCTGGCGCAACAACTGAACTAACAACCATGCAGAGTCTCGGCAGGAACCACTTTTTAGCATTAAGGTTTGTTCTGTGCTTTGTACACCAGGTTCAGTACGAATGTTGTAGTGAATATTTTGGTGAATTGCTTGATTAAGAGTTTGAGCCGTTTGTAAAGCGCTTAAACCCGTTGGGCAACATGCATAGGCAAAATTTTGAACCGCCTCACTTGATTGTGCAGGGGCAGAAAATACGAACGGAGTGCTAGTACCAAAATAATGCTGAGTGCTTAATGGGTGTACACCCGGCGCCATTACTTGGGGGGTGTCAATGACTAAATCGACGCTAATGCTGAGGCGTCTTATTTTTTGTTCAAAATTTAAAACGGCAATCGGGTTATCTAGCTCATCGTTGAGCCAAGCAATTTCATGACCGTTAGGTTCTATGGTGATAGAGTGAAATAAAACGGTACTAGGACAATGAGACATGGGCCGTAACCGAATGGTTTGTGGCCCAAGTCCGACTAATTTGTCATACTCGTAAAGTGTTAGGTGACTGAGTGCAAATCGCATATGCGTCAAGAACCTCTTGTTGTAAACATCAATAGTGTCTTGATCATACAGTGCTTATTTACACTCAGGCGCCAAACTTTTTTTACTCACCTAAATACGCGGCGCGTACTTTCGGATCATTAAGCATTTCTTTAGCGTCGCCGCTCATGCTGATAAGGCCCGATTCCATTACATAACCACGGTTAGCAATACCTAAAGCGCGGCTCGCATTTTGTTCCACCAACAAAACTGTGACGCCTTGTTGAGATACATCTTGAATCACTTCAAAGATTTTATCCACCATGATGGGTGATAAACCCATTGAAGGCTCGTCGAGTAACAATACTTTAGGTTGGCTTAATAAAGCACGACCCATGGCCAACATTTGTTGCTCGCCACCCGATAAGGTACCAGCCAATTGTGCTTGACGCTCTTTGAGGCGTGGGAATAAGCCATATACTTTTTCAATGTCAGCGGCAATACCATCTTTATCAGAACGGATATATGCGCCCATTTGCAAGTTTTCAAGAATGGTCATGCGGGTAAAAATACCGCGGCCTTCAGGCACCATGACCAAACCTTCTTTGACTAAGTCCCAAGCACCACGGCCTTTAATACTTTTGCCTAAATACTCGATGTCGCCACCTTTGAGTGGCAAGCCACCAGTAACGGCTTTCATAGTGGTGGTTTTGCCAGCACCGTTGGAGCCAATTAAAGAGACTAGCTCGCCTTCGCGAACTTCAAAGTCAATTCCTTTAACGGCTTGAATACCGCCGTAGGCCACTTGCAGCCCATTCACCTTCAATAATACGGGTGCGCTCATGCTTAGTGTCCTCCTGTGCCTAAATAGGCTTCAATCACTTTTTCATTTTTCTGTACTTCGGATGGCAAGCCTTCAGCAATTTGTTTGCCGTAGTCTAAAACCGTCACGCGATCACATAAACCCATAATTAATTTCACATCATGCTCAATAATAAGAATGGTGCGGTTGTCATTACGAATGCGGTCAATGAGTTCACGTAATTGAACTTTTTCGGTGGCATTCATACCGGCAGCCGGTTCATCTAGGGCGATTAATTGTGGGTCAGTGGCCAAAGCACGCGCAATTTCAAGGCGACGTTGATCGCCATAACTTAAAGTGCGTGATTTGTAATCGGCCAAGTGACCAATACCCACATAATTTAATAACTCTTGGGCACGGTCTTTGATTTCAGCTTCTTCTTTTTTAAATGAAGGAGTGCGAAATACAGCACCTAATAAACCAGAGTTGGTACGAATATGACGACCCACCATGACGTTTTCGAGTGCTGTCATTTCGGCAAACAAACGAATATTTTGGAAGGTACGGGCAATACCCGCTACTGCCACTTCATGAACTGCTGTGGGTTGATAGGGTTTACCTGCCAACTCAAAAGTTCCGCTATCTGGGGTATATAAACCTGTAATAACGTTAAAGAATGTGGTTTTACCAGCACCATTAGGACCGATCAAGCCATAGACTTGACCACGTTGAATAGTAATTCCTACATCGCTAAGGGCTTGTAAGCCACCAAAGCGTTTAGAAATACCTGCTACTTTTAATACGATATCAGTCACCATTGACTCCAATCACTTTTCGTTTTTGAGGGATTTGCCATGTTCAGGAGAAGGCCACAAGCCTTTTGGTCTGACTAGCATAATAATAATCATGGCCAAAGCGATTAACAATTGGCGCAAGATTGACGCATCTAAACGACCGTCTGTCATGGATTGCAAAGGACCAGCCACATAACGTAAAACTTCAGGTAATGCGGATAATAAAATCGCACCTAAAACTACACCAGGCAAATGACCCACGCCACCTAAAACCACCATTGCTACAATCATGATTGATTCTGTCAAGCTGAATGATTCTGGGGAAATAAAGCCTTGGAAAGCTGCAAACATAGTGCCTGAAATGCCACCAAAAGTTGCACCCATACCAAAGGCCAACAACTTCATGTTACGGGTGTTAATACCCATGGCTTTGGCAGCAATTTCGTCTTCACGAATCGCCATCCAAGCACGACCAATACGTGACAACTCAAGGCGGTGAGAAATAATAACCGTGATAACCACAAGCGCTAAAAATAAATAATAGTATTGAGTGACTGAAAATATTTCAATTCCTGCAAACTCATTCTTTTTACTAAAATCAAGGCCAAATAAACTAACGCCGTCAATTGGGCTAACACCACGTGGGCCGTTGGTAATTTTGTCTTGGTTGTTTAAGAAAACACGAATAATTTCACCAAAACCTAAAGTCACAATAGCGAGGTAGTCGCCACGTAATTTAAGCGTAGGTGCACCCAACAAAACACCAAAAATACCAGCCAAAATAGCAGCAAAAGGTATGGTTAGCCAAATCGAATAATGGATTCCATCTGGGAAGGTGGCTGCTAATTCGGGGAAGGCATCTAATAATTGAGGAGAAGCCATTAAACCGTAAAGGTAAGCACCTACCGCAAAGAAGGCGACATAACCCAAGTCTAATAAACCAGCATAACCGACCACAATATTAAGGCCAACTGCTAACAACACATAGAGTAAAGCCATATCGGCAATACGAACCCATGCACTACCAAATGGTTGTAGTAAAAAAGGTAATATTAATACCAATAAAGTACCAATAATCCAGGTTGATTTTTTATTTAAATTCATTGTGATGTCTCCTTAGGCTCGGTCTGCAACACGTTCGCCTAATAGTCCTGAAGGACGTATCGTCAACATGATGATTAACAAAATAAAGGCAAAAATATCGGAGTAATGACTACCAAACATTCCACCTGTTAAGTCGCTGATATAACCTGCGCCCAATGATTCAATAAGGCCCAAAATAATGGCACCTACTACCGCACCTGCTAAGTTACCAATACCGCCCAAAACAGCCGCTGTAAAAGCTTTTAAACCTGGTAAGAAACCCATTGTGTGTTGTGCAGTACCATAGTTAGAGGCCCACATTACACCGGCTACTGCTGCTAAAACTGCACCAATAATAAAGGTGGCAGAAATGACTGCATCGGGTTTTACGCCCATTAAACCTGCTACACGTGGGTTTTCAGAGGTGGCGCGCATTGCACGACCTAATTTGGTGTAATTAACCAACCACATCAAAATAGTTAATGAAATGGCAGTAACTGACAAAATCATCACTTGTGTAGGGGTAATAACCGCTTCGCCAATTTGGAAGTTGCTGTTAGAGAGTAAGGTTGGATAAGATTTATAGTTAGGTTTCCAAATAATCATGGCAACCGTTTGCAACAAAATCGACATACCAATAGCTGTAATAAGCGGAGCTAATTTAGGGCTGTTGCGCAAACGACTGTAAGCGAGTTTTTCAATAATGTAATTGAGACTTCCACAAACTACGCAAGCAATAAGTAGTGCCAACAATAAAATCAACCATCCGGGTGAAGTAGGCATAGACTCTTGCATGAGACCAATCATGGTCCAACTCGTAAGAGCGCCCACCATTAATACATCGCCATGAGCAAAGTTAATTAAGTTAATAATGCCATAAACCATGGTGTAACCTAGTGCGACAAGAGCATACATACTCCCTAGCACTAGCCCATTAATGACTTGTTGCAAAAAAATGTCCAAATTATTCTCCTTGAGTTGCCCGTAACCAATGTGTGAAACTTTGATGAAGTTTTCAACATTTGTCCGACAAGGTTGCACTGTGTTGTAGCGATGCTTCACATTGTGTATGAGTTCGCTAGCGTTAAAGCTGTGATTGTACCGACTACCTTAACGTTTGCTGACCTGAAATGAGGCATTTTTCTGGGGTTTACCCGCAATTTAGTCTATGTTTTTATTGCATGATGATAAACTCTTAATTCATAAGTTCTTCTAATAGTACAGCTTTAAACCCTTGTTTTTATTAGAATTAATAATCAAAATATGCTTTTTGAATGATTGGTTTAGCTAATGTTAATTAGCTTTTATAAGTCTTTATTCGCCATTTGACGAAGTTAAATTTTTTTTTTGGAAATGCAGTTTTTCTGCCAAGTTGATTTTCAAAAAATAATAGATGGGGAAGGTAAGGCGATCTGCTCATTATTCTCTTCAACAAGCGGTAGTGACTTCCAAGTTAATTTTTGCCAGCCTCTTCATCTAATTTTTTTAAAAAGGCTAATTTTTCGACAATCTTGGCTTCTAAGCCTCGAGCTACAGGTTGATACCACCTTGGTTCTTCTATGCCGTCAGGTAGGTAAGTTTCGCCAGCAGCCTAGGCAAGGCGGGAATAATCGCATTTGAGAAGTTATTTTTAATTGGTGTAAAAATAAAATAAAAAACACTTATTGGGATGAGCTTAAATAAATTTGAATAATTTTTTTCATTTTAGCTGGATTTCCCTCTAATCCAGTTATACAGGCCTCTTTCATAGCACTTTCACTTATTCCTTCCCAAGCAATTTTGTACCCAGCATTTCTAGCTAATTGAGAAAGTAGTAGTCTTTGAGTACGCCCGTTTCCCTCTCTAAATGGATGAATTCTATTAAGCTCTATAAAAAAATCTGCAGCATAGGTAGCAAAGTCATTCTCATTAAGACCAATAAAATAGTTTTGAGATTTGCAACTTGCAAACAAGGAGTTCAATCGGTCTTCGATATTTTCTTGCGCTTCAAAGTGCGTGTTGCCCTTGGCGATGTCGACTGTGCGAAATTTTCCAGCCCAAGGATAAATCTCAAAAAAAATTTCACGGTGTATATTGATCAGAGAAGCGGTTGAAAACTCTTTAGGGGAGGCTAAGCTCAATAGGTTGCTGATGGCTAGCGCAGCCAATTCTGCCTCTACCTCATTCAAATCTTGGGTATTAGTTATCTCTAATTTATTTACTAAAACACCGTTTGCATGGCAGTAAGGGTCGTCGTCAAGGCTATAGCCTGCAACGTAATAATGATTTTCAGAGTTCATTCAACTGTATTTTTTACAGACTTTAAAGCTAACACCTTTGCTTTTGCCCGATTCAAGACCTCTTCTTTGGCTTGTTCATAGCTGATTAAACCATCTTCATTTCTTTGCAGCACACTATAGCCAAAATTACTTAGTTTAATATTGTCAACCGCCAAAATAGCAACCGCTTGCTTTGCTCTCCAAGTTTTTAATTGTGGTTTCATATTCATACTCATATTATTTACCAAAACTTTTACAACTTTTAGCATTTATATCACAAGTGAAAATTTACTCAAAATGTTAGTTGAGTAGAATGTGGTAGCTACAAAATTTTTTTTATTTGCATCGACTAGCAAGCATTCCCCAAACTTGAGCAATTTTTTATTCCTTATGTTCTTCGTCATTATTGTTTACCGGCCTCTTCATCCCACTTCTTAAGCAGGTTCATCTTTTCTATAATCTTGGTTTCAAGTCCTCTTGGTACAGGTTGATACCACCTTGGTTCTTCTATGCCATCAGGTAGGTAAGTTTCGCCAGCAGCATACGCATTGGGTTCATCATGGGCATAACGGTAGGCGTGACCATAGCCAAGTTCTTTCATAAGTTTGGTGGGGGCATTACGTAAATGCACGGGAACTTCACGACTTTTATCGGTTTTAACAAAGGCTTTGGCTTGGTTGTAGGCGTTGTAACCGGCATTGCTTTTGGGCGCTATGCTTAAATAAATCACCGCCTGGGCTAGCGCTAGTTCTCCTTCTGGGCTGCCTAGTCGTTCATAGGTAAGGGCAGCATCATTGGCAATTTGTATGGCTCTGGGGTCGGCTAGGCCAATATCTTCCCAGGCCATACGCACAATGCGGCGGGCTAGGTATTTGGCGTCAGCACCGCCGTCTAACATGCGGGTAAGCCAATACAGGGCAGCGTCTGGGTGCGAGCCCCGTACCGATTTATGTAGGGCCGAAATTTGGTCATAAAAATTATCACCACCTTTATCAAAACGCCTAGCATTCAAACTTAGTGCATTTTGTAAAAATTCAGCACTGATTTGCTGAATAGAGGCTGACCTTGCGGCGGTTTGGGTTTGCTCTAATAAATTTAAAAAACGCCTGGCGTCGCCATCGGCATAACCAATAATAGTGTGAATGGCCGCTTCGTCAAATGCTAAATCAGCCAGTGCTGTTTGGTGAGCTTTATGAAAAAGTTGTTGAAGTTCTGCTTCACTTAAAGACTTTAAAACATAAACTTGTGCCCTAGACAATAGGGCAGAATTGACTTCAAAAGAGGGGTTTTCGGTGGTAGCACCAATTAGGGTAATAAGGCCAGATTCGGCATAAGGCAATAAGGCATCTTGTTGTGATTTGTTAAAGCGGTGAATTTCATCGACAAACAAAATGGTAGATTTGCCTTGTTGTAAAAAATGTTCGGCTTGCTCCATGGCCTGGCGAATATCTTTTACACCTGAAAAAACAGCCGATAAAGCAATAAATTCGCAATTAAAACTTTTAGCCGTTAGCCTGGCCAATGTGGTTTTGCCTACTCCTGGTGGCCCCCAAAAAATCATGGAGTGAGCCTTACCCGATTGAAAAGCCAATTGCAATGGTTTGCCAGGGCCTAATAAATGACTTTGACCAATTACATCAGATAGCTGATGCGGTCTGAGTGTTTCTGCAAGTGGTGCTAGTGGTTCAGAGTGAAACAAATCAGCCATGATGTAGGGTAGAGTTGGGGGCGGTGGGTAAGAACTTGAATTGGAACATTCACCTGAAAGAGTGGAAAGAACCTGTCAACTATAGTGCGGGTTTACTGTTGATAAACCTCGGCATTTTTGGGGGGCGTAAACACAAAACTATCGGGCTTGAGGGACGGGTTAATTTTGAAATTATTAAATACCAGACTTGAGTTTTTGCCAAAATTATCTTGAATTTGGAGCTGGCTTAATTCAATGCTATTACCCGACTTTTTTAAACCAATTTTGACTTGACTAATTGCCCCTTCTTTGTTTTTGGGAGTGGCAATTACCCAATCTAGGGCATCGGTATTGACATCATTTTTTAAAACATAATCTTTTTCTAGCGCCTTAATCGAGCTAGCACTAGCAATTAAGCCCGCTGGTGAATTATTTAAAACAGCAGCTTGTTTTTGTGAGCTGACTTGGTTGAGTTCAGCATCGTAAGTCCAAAGCGTTTTACCATCCGCTACTATGAGTTGTTCGGAAGGTTTTTTATATTGAAAAACAAATTTTTGTGACTTACTAAACGCAAAATACCCAGTCGAAACGGCTGTTTTTTGAATACTTTTACCACCCTCTGTGCTTTTACCAGGAGAGACCACGGTTTGAGTAAAGTCGGCACTGGCAGTTTGCGTATTTTTTAAAAATAAATCTAGGGTGTTCAGGTTATCGGCCCAAGCCATACCACTACTTACAAAAAGGCAACTGGTGATGAGCCATTTTGTAAAATGAGGAGTGGTATTTAATAATAAATAGGATGGATGATTTTTCAATTGATTTTCCAAAAAGCGAGTTGCAAATAAAGGACTTTTAAAGTGATGAACCAACTAGTTGCCAACATCACGAGCCCTAAATAAATAGAAAGCGAGGATTTAAACTGCTTGTATTATTCATGTTTTTTGAAGAAAACGAATGAATCATTTTTTTTAATTGTGAGCAAATAATAAGGTCAGCAAGCAGTTTGAAGTGGGCTTGCCACTTGATTCCTTAATTATTATTTCGATTGGGCACCAATAATTCTCGCTGCCCATTGCTGCCTATATTACTCACAATGCCCGCTTTTTCCATACTTTCGACAATTCTTGCCGATCGGTTAAAACCAATTTTTAAATGACGTTGTAACAAAGAGGCGCTGACTCTTTTGGAGCTTACAAAAATTTCAACTGCCTTGTCATATAAAGGGTCTTGTTCACCATCAGTGCTAGCCCCAGTATTACCGCCCATGCCATCATCCGATTCGGAGGAGCCGTCTAAGACGCCGTCAATGTAGTCAGGACCAAAGGAGCGAGATTTAAGATCTTCTACTACACGGTGCACTTCATCATCACTCACAAAAGCGCCATGTACCCTGATAGGAAAACCTGTACCACTTGGCATATAAAGCATATCACCCATGCCTAATAAAGCTTCCGCTCCCATTTGATCTAAAATAGTGCGACTGTCAATTTTACTGCTGACCTGAAACGCGATACGAGTGGGAATGTTGGCTTTGATTAAACCTGTAATCACATCTACGCTAGGGCGTTGGGTGGCTAAGATTAAATGAATCCCAGCGGCCCTAGCTTTTTGTGCCAAGCGTGCAATTAATTCTTCGATTTTTTTGCCCACTACCATCATTAGGTCGGCTAACTCATCAATTACCACCACAATATAGGGTAGGCGCTCGAGGGGTTCTGGCATATCGGGAGTGAGGCTAAAAGGATTGGCCAAGTTGTGCCCTGCTGCTCTAGCTGCATCTATTTTGCTGTTGTAACCAGCCAAATTGCGCACGCCCATTTTACTCATGAGTTTGTAGCGTCGCTCCATTTCGGCAACGCACCAATTAAGGCCATTGGCCGCTTGCCGCATATCGGTTACTACTGGTGCTATTAAGTGGGGAATGCCCTCATAGACCGACATCTCTAACATTTTAGGGTCTATCATTAATAGACGAACATCTTTGGCATCTGCTTTAAAAAGTAGTGACAAAATCATGGCGTTAATGCCTACCGACTTGCCTGAGCCGGTAGTACCCGCTACTAAAACATGAGGCATTTTAATAAGATCAGCCACAATAGCGTTGCCAGAAATATCTTTACCTAAACCCATAGTCAGCATGGACTGACCGTTTATATAGTTTTGCGAACCTAAAATTTCACTTAGGCGAATCGATTGCCTGCGTGTATTGGGTAACTCAAGTGCCATACAGTTTTTGCCTGGTATGGTTTCTATAACTCGAATAGAAATTAAGCTTAAAGAGCGGGCTAAGTCTTTAGATAAACCGACAATTTGAGAACCTTTGACCCCAGTGGCAGGTTCAATTTCATAACGAGTCACAACTGGCCCTGGCATGGCTGCCACTACTTTTACCTCGACTCCAAAATCTTTGAGTTTTTTCTCGATTAAACGAGATGTCATTTGCAAGGTTTCTGGCGATACCGTTTCTTGATTAGGCTGTGGAGCATCTAATAGGCTTAGAGACGGTAATTCTGTTGGATGTGCTACTGTAATAGGGGCATTTAAAATGGGTGCTTGCTGTAGTACTTGATCGGCATTAGTGTAAGTAGTTGCAGGAGCCGATTGCGCTGGAAAATAGGCTGAACTTTGATCCTGTGCCAAGTCCAAATCAGAATTGTATTGAACATCATTGCTAAAGCTGGGACGTTCTGTGTGATTAGGATAGTTTTTGGCCAGCTCTTGATCGAGATCATCCCATCGTGAGGGAAAGTCTAGATGAGTTGCATTTTCTAATGCTGGTTCAAGGGCCTCGGTAGTCGTATGGTGATGGTTGACAACTTGATCGGATGGCAGAGAGTCATTTTGCAGTTCACGATCAAATAAATCAAGTGTAGGTTCTTTGCCTCGCTCTTGATAATAATGTGTTTCTCGGTCTTTAGCTGATTTTTTGCCAATCGCAATGTCGGTTTTTTTCTCGCGCCAAGCCGATAACAAGTCAATAATGAATAATAAAAATGATCCAACTGACTCACTCACCTTGGTCCAGGAAAAGCGGAAACACAATGATAAAGAGGCAATTAAACCTAAAATACAAAACAAGGCTGCATAATTGAAAGTCAGTGTATTTTGTAAAAATGGACCGCTTATTAAGCCTAATACACCACCTGAGTTACTAGGTAAATTTACTTCCAAACGGTAAAGTCGAGACCACTCAAGTGAGGAGCTAAATAGTAATACCAATACAAGCCCTAAATATTGTCGCACTAATAAAACAGGCTCCAATACTGTTTCAGAATTCTGAATTAACTTATGCTTGAGTTGCCGAATAAGATAAACTGATCTAAGCCATGTATAAATCACAAACAGCAAAATCCAATAAGCCGACATGCCAAACAAAAACAACAAAATATCAGCGACATATGCGCCTATAAAACCACCCCAATTATCTGAGATTTCAGTAAGACCGGTAGTGGACCAGGCTGAATCTGTCTGGTTATAGGTCATTAAAGACAGCAACAACCAAGCCCCGAAAGCAAAATAAATTAATAATGCAATCGGAGTGGGATACTGCCTATCTACAGATGATCTATTGTGTCTATTAAAAGAATTGGGCTTGCTCGCCATACTGGATCACTTTTTGGAAAATTAATCAAGACCAGCTGTTTCTTGTTTAAGAATCGTTGTACCGTCTGCATTTTCAATTAATTGACCTCGGTCTTCCAAACCTTTGATGACGCGTCCGACCATTTCTCTAGAGGCACCCACAATTTGAGCAATCGTTTGTCTAGATACTTTGACTTTAATCGTGGTTGTACCAGACTCATCTTCTATGCCCATTTCGCGAAGTGCCAGAACAACACGGCTACCTACGTCAAGTAAGGCCAAAGACTCGATACGTCTATCAGCGTCTCGCAGGCGCTTGACTAAAACCCGCATGATTCCAAAGGCCATTGCTGAATTTTCAGGCAATATTTGTAGAAACTGTTGGCGACCTAAGACTAATACATCGGTGACGACCTCTGCTTTTACGGTTGCAGAATGAGCTTGATCATCAATCAAACTCATTTCACCGATATGATCACCCGGCTTTAAAGTGGCCAAAATGGCCTCTTTACCGGTGTTATCAGCGGCAATCACTTTGGCTCTACCTGTTAATATAATAAACAATGAATTAGATTTTTGACCATTTTCAACAATGGTCTCGCCTCTTGGGAAGCGTCTTTTAGTCACATTGGCCGCAATTAACTCTGCCTGACGCACAGTTAACATAGAAAACAAAGGAACTCGTCTAATCAGTTCTAGGTTCGACAAGATGGACATGGCATTTGGCATTAATCAAGGTTTAAACTTTGCACCCTAAAAGGGTACAGACGAAAATTTTCGAATAGTTTTATAATGAAACTATTATGGAGACAACAACAACATAATTAACATCATTCATAGCTTAGACTTCAACAAGCGACTCAGCTGGATTTTTAATCATAATATTAATTATGGGTGATAAATCCGCCTTCTAACTTGTTTTAGTCTGTACTGCGACTGACTGTTTCGGTTGATGTTGTAGCATCCTTGTTCGATTGATGGTTTTATTTATCAATCATTGAACTATAACTTATAACAGCCCCCAATACTTGTAGTTTTAACATTTGAATGTTAGGACTGCTTAAAGTTTTATTTTTTAAATCTATTTAACATTATGCAAAATACCAAACATACAAAAGTACTTATTTTGGGTTCAGGCCCTGCTGGATTTACCGCTGCAGTGTATGCCGCACGTGCCAACCTTAAACCAATGCTGATTACCGGCATGGCTCAAGGCGGGCAACTCATGACAACTAGTGAAGTAGATAACTGGCCAGCAGATGTTGATGGCGTCCAAGGACCAGAATTAATGCAACGTTTTCAAGCGCATGCAGAAAGATTCGGCACAGAAATTATATTCGACCATATTACTAAAGTCGATTTTTCTAAACGCCCTTTTCAATTATTTGGTGATTCAGCCTCCTATACCTGTGACGCCCTTATTTTAGCTACTGGTGCTTCAGCCAAATATTTGGGTTTGCCTTCTGAGTCTGAATTTATGGGCCGTGGCGTGTCTGGTTGCGCAACCTGTGACGGTTTCTTTTATCGTAATCAAGTTTGTTGTGTAGTGGGTGGCGGAAGTGCGGCAGTAGAAGAAGCGTTGTACTTATCCAACATTGCAAGCAAAGTACACCTCATTCACCGTCGTGATACCTTTAAAGCGGAACCTATTTTGATAGACAAACTCATGGAAACGGTAGCAGCAGGCAAAATTGAACTACAACTGCACTCCGTTTTAGATGAGGTTTTAGGCGATACCTCTGGTGTTACGGGTGTGCGTATTAAAAATGTGCAAGATAACCAAACCAAAGACCTCGTTTTGCAAGGCTGTTTTATTGCAATTGGCCATCAGCCCAACACTGATATTTTTAAAGGCCAACTCGAAATGAAAGATGGCTACCTAGTAACACGCGGCGGTGCGAATGGTTTTGCCACTATGACAAGCGTGGAAGGTGTGTTTGCAGCAGGTGATGTACAAGATCATATTTACCGTCAAGCCATTACCAGTGCCGGAACAGGCTGCATGGCGGCCCTAGATGCCTTCCGTTTTTTACAGTCTTAAGCAAAGCACTGCATCGTTTTTTTGATGATTCATGCAGTGGTTGTGAATTCAATAGAGGCTTAGTTTTTTGATGAAGAGAAACTTTAAAGGTCAAAAACCTACGGTGTACGGGGTTTTGATTGATTGAATGTTTGTTTAACAAAAGTAGCAACAAAGCCAAGCACTGTAAATTCGTTGTATAATGGCAGGCTTCGCAGTTTTAGGGTCAAATAAAATTTGCTTATAAAACTGCAACAGGCGGGTTGCTTTGTAAGAGTTAAAAATTAATTTTTATAAAAGCAACTTTTTTACCGCTTTTTGAGGTATTACCTTAAAAAGCGAGGTGCGGCGTATGCCGTTAACACGTACAGTAGTACGTTTTTTGGGAGTGTCCTCATGGCACGCGTTTGTGAAGTTACGGGCAAAGGCCCAATGGTTGGGAACAATGTTTCCCATGCAAACAATAAAACTAAGCGTCGTTTTTTACCTAACTTACAATATCGTAGGTTTTGGGTAGAGTCAGAAAATCGTTGGGTGCGTTTACGCGTATCTGGCGCAGCTCTTCGTCTCATCGACAAAAATGGTATTGATTCTGTGCTCGCAGATATGCGCGCTCGTGGTCAAATTTAAGGAGCACTGACATGGCAAAAGGCGGACGCGAAAAAATCAAGCTGGAATCTACAGCTGGTACAGGCCACTTCTATACGACAGATAAAAACAAAAAGACAACACCTGAAAAGATGTTGATCAAAAAGTTTGATCCTAAAGCTCGTAAGCATGTTGACTATAAAGAAGTTAAATTGAAGTAATTTCAATTGAGTTTCAAAAAACCGCCTTTAGGGGCGGTTTTTTTATGCTTATTTACT
>CAZKWC010000001.1:70470-93266 GCA_964556425.1 uncultured Limnohabitans sp.
CCCATAGTCATAGTCAGTGCTATAGGTGTTTAAGGCAAAAACGCTTCATGCCAACTCATGCTGGCAGAAAGAAGTAGAGGTGTGATTTTTAAGCTGGAAATACACCAGTCGATAAATAACGATCACCTCGGTCGCAGACAATAAAAGCAATGGTGGCGTTTTCTACTTGGCTGGCTATTTGCTGCGCAACCCAACATGCACCAGCAGCAGAAATACCAGCAAAAATGCCTTCTTCACGAGCTAAACGACGGCACATTTCTTCGGCATCTAATTGGCTAACAAAAACAATCTCATCGACATTTTTTGCATCGTAAATAGAGGGTAAATATTCGGTTGGCCATTTGCGAATACCAGGAATTCTGGAGCCATCTGTGGGCTGAGCACCAATAATTTTAATCGCTGGATTTTGGGATTTTAAATACCTAGAAACACCTGTGATGGTGCCAGTAGTGCCCATTGCACTTACAAAATGAGTAATTTGACCTTGAGTATCTTGCCACAGTTCGGGGCCTGTGGTTTCAAAATGAATACGTGGGTTATCTAGGTTGGCAAACTGATCCAGCACTCGGCCTTCGCCTTTTTTCTGCATTTGTATAGCGAGGTCTCGTGCATATTCCATGCCGCCACTTTTTGGTGTGAGTAACAACTCTGCACCAAAAGCTTTCATGGTTTGTGCTCGCTCTATGGATAAGTCTTCTGGCATGATTAAAATAAGCCGATAACCCTTAATAGCAGCGGCCATAGCCAAGGCAATTCCAGTGTTGCCAGAAGTGGCTTCAATAAGGGTGTCACCTGGTTTTATATCGCCACGCTCTTCGGCTCTTTTAATCATGGAAACAGCGGGTCTGTCTTTAACAGAGCCAGCAGGATTGTTGCCCTCGAGTTTTGCCAAAATAATATTATTTTTGGGTTGATTTTGACTCACCCCTATGCGTTGTAGAGCAATTAAGGGTGTTTTTCCGATAGTTTCTTCAATAGTTTTGTAATTCATAGCTAATTTTGTGTCATAATTCACCCATCGCAAAACACTTCGTGCCGAAGTGGCGAAATTGGTAGACGCAGCAGACTCAAAATCTGCCGGTTGAGAGACCGTGCCGGTTCGATTCCGGCTTTCGGCACCATCGATTTTATAGCATTTATTTGCTATTCGGTGTAAAAAACCCACTTAATTTATGTTAAGTGGGTTTTTTTTTGCCTTATTAAAATATTAATTCTTACTTTAATTGTTTTGGGATTATTTATATAAGTAATTAATTATATAAATACTCAAAATAATCAAATTAGCTACATTTATGAATTAAATGTGAAATAAATATGAAGATTATATTAATCTAGTGTGACATGAATTGTTATGATAAGAGGGTGTACGGTTTAGCAAAATCGTTTTACCTATTAAAGGAGCCTTACGCATCACTTCTAACCGCATGTTTGGCGCATTGCTTGGAAACCTATTAGATTCACTTTTCACTCGTCACAATTGTTAGGCCTTAAAAATAAGTTGAATAGGAGCTAACCATACCTAGCCAATCTGCAAGTTTGAATGAATGCGTTCGGTTCTTCAAGTCGTTTTATTGGATTTGGCTTTATTAGTCAAAATCTACACTTCATCCTAAGATAAGGAAATCTATATGTTTTTCGGAAGACTCTTACCACGCGAAGGTAATTTTTTTGAAATGTTTAATCAGCATGCCGAGCAAATTGTAGTGGCCGCTCGTGCCTTTTCAAGCTTGGTAGACAATTACAATGATGTTCATCTGCGTGAAAAATATAATCGCGATGTAGATATTGCAGAAGAAGCGGCAGACAAAATCACCCGTGACGTCAATAAAGCGATTCACATTACCTTTATTACGCCAATTGACCGTGAGCAAATTCATGGTCTGATTAATACTATGGATGATGTGGCCGATTTGATTCAAGATTGCGCCGAAACCATGGCTTTGTATGACGTACGTCATATGACTGCAGAGATTACCCGTTTAACTGAGTTAAGTTTGAAGTGTTGTGAACGTTTACGCGATGCGGTGAAATTACTCGACAAAATTTCCGATCAAGCCACAGCAGAGGCAGCTCTCAAAACCTGTGAAGAAATTGATCAACTTGAATCAGATGCTGATAGGGTAATGCGTAGCGCAATGAGTAAATTATTTCGCGAAGAACCCGATGTTCGTGAAGTTATTAAGCTGAAAGCTATTTACGAATTGCTGGAAACAATCACTGACCGCTGCGAAGACGTAGCTAATGTGATTGAAGGCATTGTGCTTGAAAATTCTTAATAGCGAAGGCTAAGGTTTCGCATGGAACAAGTTCAAACAGCCCTTTGGGTAGTTATTCTTCTGGTAGGTTTAGCATTGGTATTTGACTTCATGAATGGCTTTCATGATGCCGCTAACTCTATTGCAACAGTCGTTTCAACAGGTGTGTTAAAACCTGCTCAGGCGGTTGCTTTTGCCGCTTTTTTCAACTTTGTTGCGATTTTTATTTTCCACTTAAGTGTGGCAGCAACCATAGGAAAAGGCATCGCTCAGCCCGGCATTGTTGACACTCATGTGGTGTTTGGTGCATTGGCTGGCGCTATTGTCTGGAATATCGTGACCTGGTACTACGGTATACCAAGTAGCTCCTCACACGCCTTAATTGGCGGTATTGTGGGTGCTGTGATTGCAAAAGCAGGTACCGGAGGCTTAATTGCTGCAGGACTGACCAAAACAGTGTTATTTATTTTTGTCTCACCCTTGTTGGGCTTTTTATTGGGCTCTTTAATGATGGTGTTAGTAGCATGGATTTTTAGACGATCTAGACCCTCTAAAGTAGATAAATGGTTTCGCCGTTTGCAATTAGTCTCTGCTGCTGCTTATAGTTTAGGTCATGGTGGTAACGATGCACAAAAAACCATTGGTATTATCTGGTTATTGTTATTAGCAACTAATTATGTAGCGCCTGGCCAAGCACTTCCCCCTACTTGGGTGATTGTGTCTTGTTATTTGGCAATTGGTTTAGGTACTATGTTTGGTGGTTGGCGAATTGTAAAAACAATGGGTCAAAAAATTACTAAACTCAAACCGGTGGGTGGTTTTTGTGCCGAAACAGGTGGCGCTATGACCCTCTTTATTGCTACTTCTTTAGGTATTCCTGTTTCTACCACTCATACTATTACGGGTGCGATTGTGGGCGTAGGTTCTACTAAAAACGCCAGTGCTGTGCGCTGGGGTGTGGCGGGTAATATTGTTTGGGCTTGGGTGTTAACCATACCTGCCAGCGCTTTTGTTGCTGCAGTAGGTTATTGGATTAGCTTGCAACTTTATTAAAACACGGTGTAGTTGCTTTTGCCCAGAGTAAGGTCTGGGTTTTTGCGTATTGCTATGAAGCCGATTTTAATTGTTGCTAATGATGCCTAATAGTATTAAGTGGTGCAAATAGTCATGCACTGCCAATTGGCTTTTAGAATTAGTTGTTAAAACCCGCATCCATTAATGGTTTGCGGGTTTTTTTATGGGATTGTATTATTGTGAAATTTTACGTGCTTCTTCAATTTGATATTCGAAGTAGCGCTGAAAACTAAATGCAATACTGGCCATTAAAACAGTAGTGCCGATTAATAAAGACAGCGCAATAGCTGCAATCGTGAACCAATTGCTCTTGCCCGCAGAATCATCAGCTTTTCCATTGAATTGTTCAGCCCATTTTTCTGGGGTGCTTAGTCCTGTCACAATGGCATTTAAGGCGCAACCTGCGATGGTAAAACCTAATAAGGGAATTAATATCCAGCTCATTTGATCATCTACACCATTGGCTTGGACCAAGCTAATACCGTAGAGTCCTAATGCCGTAGGAATTGGCAAAAACCAACCCAGTAAATCACCAAAACCATATAAATAAAAACGATGTAGCCCCAATGGGCCGCCAATAAATGATAACCATGTTGCTATTGTTTTGTTTTTCATACGAAGAATGATTGTTGAATGATAGAAATGGATTGTGGCATAGGAAATAACTTTTTTATAAATAAGCTACATAGTAGTCAATACACATCGTCATATAAACCATGTCAATGTTAAGCATATTTATTTTGAGTCATTTTACACAGGGCTACTATTTGCACCGTCGCCTAAGGCTTTTTCCATTAACACCACATCTAACCATTGATCAAATTTCCAGCCACAAGCGCCAATAGTGCCAACATGAACAAAGCCCATTGCACTGTGTAGCCCAATTGAACCGGCATTGGCGGTGTCACCAATTACAGCAATCAGTTTACGAATGCCCGCTCTTTGCGCTTGGGCTAATAACTCTGACATTAACAGTCGGCCCATGCCTTTGCCTACACTGTTGGCATGCATATAAATTGAATCTTCCGCAGAAAAACGGTAGGCCGGGCGTGGTTTAAACCAATTGCAATAAGCAAAGCCCATAATTTGGCCATCATCTTCTAAAACTAAATAAGGTAGTTTTTTACTGCACACATCTTGCCAACGGGCTTGCATATCTTGCTCGCTTGGTGGGTCAATTTCAAAGGTTCCAGTGCCATTTAGCACATGATGGGAGTAAATTTGTGTGATTTGGGTAATATCTTGTTCGTTTGCAGGTCGAATAATCATCTTTTTTCTCTAATCAGGTTGAATGAATTGTATAATTACGCACTTTCCAGCGTGTTGCTTCCCGGGTGGGTAGTTTACGTGTCTCAGCGCTGGTTTCTATGTTTTTTCAGAACTTTTCTGAATTCGAAGGATTAACCATGGTCGTTGTGCGACTCGCTAGGGGCGGTGCTAAGGCACGTCCTTTCTTTAACATTGTTGTAACTGATAAACGTTCACGTCGTGACGGTAACTTTATCGAACGTATTGGATTTTATAACCCAATCGCTCGTGGTCAAGAAGAAAGCATCCGCTTGAATCAAGATCGTTTAACTTACTGGCGTGGTGTTGGTGCTCAAGTATCACCAACCGTAGAGCGTTTAATCAAGCAAGCTGGTAAAGCTGCTGCTTAATTGTTGTAATTTGGCTTTTTAAGTCAAAACTACCAACCCATCAATTTTATTGTTGAACAATGTAAATTGTAAAAGGCGAATAAGCTTAGCTTGTTCGCCTTTATTTTTTAATAAGTCATCGCAAAAAGTATCCGTCACTATACTTTTCAAAATGAAGTCAAAATTATATTGATTTTGATTGTGTCCCATTTAAAATAAAAATATCATGAATTTAGGACTAGAAAATACTGAATTTCCAGAAGATGCCTTTGAAGTAGGTCGTATTCTTGACGCTTGGGGTGTTCAGGGCTGGGTAAAAATTTTGCCATTTAGCTCAGACCCTAAGGCTTTATTGTCTGCTAGGCGCTGGTATTTAGCCCCTGCTACTCGAGGAGTCAAAGGTTTTGAAAACAACTCTTTGGTGCGTATTAAAGAGGTCAAGGTACATGCCGATACTTTGGTAGCACGTTTTAATGACATTACCGACCGCAATGGTGCAGAAATGTTAAAAGGTGCCCGCATTTTTATTCCAAGATCTAGCTTTCCAAGTACCCAAGAAGATGAATATTATTGGGTCGATTTAATGGGTCTGAAAGTGATCAATTTGGAAGGCCAAGAATTAGGCACCGTTGATGATTTGATTTCCACAGGGCCACAAACGGTTCTAGTCATTAAAAATGAAACCACCCCAAAAAATCAAGAAACACTAATTCCTTTTGTGTCTGCCTACATTACCAATGTAGAGTTGGCTAACAAGCGAATTTTGGTTGACTGGCCACTGGACTATAACGTCTAAGTTTTTTTAATTTTTTTAGACTTTATTTATGCGTTTTGATGTAGTGACTTTATTTCCCGAGTTGTTTGCGCCATTTTTAACTAGTGGTATTACTCGTAGAGCCTTTGAAAGTGGCGCAGTAGAGGTGCATTTACATCAATTACGTGACTATGCACCGGGTCGTTATAAAAGGGTCGATGACAGGCCCTTTGGCGGTGGCCCTGGTATGGTATTAATGGCTCAACCCTTAGCAGATTGTGTGGATGCAATAGTGGCGCAGCGCCAAGACAATGCTCCTGTTGTGTTGTTTTGCCCGCAAGGTGAGTTGCTCCATCATAATGCCGTACAAAATTGGTCAGATAGCCAAGGTGCTATTTTGTTATGTGGGCGTTATGAAGGTCTAGATCAACGCTTTATTGACACTTATGTCACGCAAAGAATTAGCCTTGGTGATTTTGTTTTATCGGGCGGCGAAATAGCCGCTATTGCCTTGCTTGATTCAGTTGCGCGTTTACAAAAAGGGGTGTTAAGCGATCAAGACAGTCATGCCTTCGATAGTTTTAACCCGGCCATTGATGGTTTATTAGATTGCCCGCACTACACAAGGCCCGAAGTGTGGCGAGATATTCCTGTACCAACTACCTTAATGTCGGGTAATCATGGTCTTATTGACCAATGGCGTCAACAACAAAGACAAGTAGTTACCCAAAACAAACGCCCTGATTTATTAAAGCCCAGCACTACAAAAGCCAAATCCAAGTTATAATAGAGGGCTAACCGATCCTCTAGCTGGCCTTTTTCTTTATTTATTTTAATTGTTAAGAAAGCTGCTCAAAACAGCACTTAACGCAGGCGCAGTCTATGATCCTTTGTAGGAAAAACATGAACTTAATCGAAATTCTTGAAAAAGAAGAAATTGCCCGTTTGGGTAAAACAATTCCAGCGTTTGGCCCTGGCGACACCGTTATCGTTAGCGTTAACGTAGTTGAAGGTACACGTAAACGTGTGCAGGCTTACGAAGGTGTTGTAATTGCGAAACGTAACCGTGGTTTAAACAGCGGCTTTATCGTTCGTAAAATTTCCAACGGCGAAGGTGTAGAGCGTACGTTCCAAACTTACAGCCCATTAATCGCAAGCATTGAAGTCAAACGTCGTGGTGATGTTCGCCGCGCCAAGTTGTACTATTTACGTGAGCGTAGTGGTAAATCTGCACGTATTAAAGAAAAATTGGCTCCTAAAAAGGTGCGTACTGCTCCAGCAGTATAAAAAATGCTCAAACCCTTATTTTTTAAGGGTTTGGCCACTTTTTATTAGCCAAGCTAATCGTTGTAAGTGTTTTGCTTACAACGATTTTTTTTGCTCTAATGATTTTAGAATTATCTAGATGACAATATTTACAGATGGGGTCAGTATTCAATGAGTTCAAACATTCCTGTTTTTGATCCCCTCAGCGTCCCGGTAATAGAGCGCTTTTCTCATTTACCAGCAGTAAAAATACACGACCTGCATGAACAAGCATTGTTGAATCGATTTCAACAACCCCCTGTTTGGCAGCCCGAAATTAAGCAAGAAGCGGTTTTTAGCAACCGCGCACCCCAATCTGCAGCAGTATTAATTGCCCTCGTTATGCGAGAGCAGCCTTATGTCATATTGACACAAAGAGCTGCTCATTTATCGACCCATTCAGGACAGATTGCATTTCCCGGAGGGAAAAAAGATGAGTCTGATATTGATTTAATAGCTACCGCCAAAAGAGAGGCATTTGAAGAAGTTGGCCTTGAGCCTGAAAGTCTTACATTTCTGGGTTGCTTACCACAATATATTACTGGCACACAATTTGTTGTCACCCCAGTCGTGGTTTGGGTCAAGCAAGAGGTGCAGTTACAGGCCAATCCATCTGAAGTAGCCGATGTTTTTGAGGTTCCACTGGCTTTTTTAATGAATCCGGCACATCATCAATTGCATGAGTATGAATGGCAAGGTTTGCGCAGGCGTTGGTATTCTATGCCTTATGATGAACCCCAAGATCAGGTCATTAAGCAACGATTTATTTGGGGCGCTACCGCTGGAATGCTGCGTAATTTTTATCATTTTTTAATTGCATAACACTCATATTTTTATCAATTGAATTTTTGAAAATAACTTGAAATATCACAATTAAGACAAAGTTTTGGTATATTGTGCCAATCACTAGTTGTTACTGTCTATTTTTTTATTGCCAAGGGCCCTCAACATGGAAGCTTTAGGTTTTTTATGAGTTTTTTATCCATTATTATTGCCCTGTTATTAGAGCAAGTCAGACCAATTGGCCGGCATCATCCCTTAAGGGTGGCTTTACCCGAGTTTATACAAGCGGTTCGATCTAATTTTGATGCAGGGCAAAGGCGTCATGCTTATTGGGTTTGGATTTTATTAGTCCTAGTTCCAACGCTTTGCGCATTTTTATTGCATCTACTTATTACCCATTTTTTGGGATGGATTGCTGCATTGGTTTTTAATATTGCGATCTTGTATTTAACTTTAGGTTTTAGACAATTTAGTTTTCATGTCACTGGTATTCGCAAAGCCCTTGAGGCTGGCGATCAAGTCTTAGCAAGGCAATTATTGGCTCAATGGCGTAAAACCGATACCCGCGATTTTGGTCGTGGCAGCGTCATTCAATTACTCATAGAGGCGTCTGTGTTAGCCACACATATTAGTGTCTTTGGAGTAATTTTTTGGTATGCAATTTTTGCAGCGTTTGGATTAGGTCCTGCGGGCGCCATTTTTTATCGCCTTTCTGAATTTTGTAATCGATATATTCAATCGCAAAATCAGTCGCCCGAGTTAAAAAACAGCTATACCGCTACTTTCTTTCTTAAAATGTGGGCATGGGTAGATTTACCTACATCAAGACTCACCGCTTTAAGTTTTGCAATGGTGGGTAATTTTGAAGAAGTGATTACGCGTTGGCGTGATTTGGTGACCGATGCTCCATGGCCCAATGCAAGCCAAAATGACAATATGGTCATTGCAGCTGCCACTGCAGGATTACAAGGGACTAGTCCCTTAGGAGCCGACTTGCATCCTCAAAATGAGGTTTCTGATTTTCCAATTGATGCCAAACCGCCGCCACGAATAGAGCCGACATTGGGTTTAGCAGAAATTAATTGGGTGGTAGGATTGATCTGGCGAGCCTTAATATTGTGGATATTGGTCATGGGATTGCTTACAATTGCACGTTTAATGGGGTAAATGCCATTAACATACAACGCTTACTGCATTGTCAGCATATAAAACGGTTTTAGAGGCTTAACTTAGGTAAAATCACATAGACTTAGGTTAATGAACCTGTATCAAAACTTTTAACAAAATTCATGGCATATGCTTTGATGGTCTATTTCGTTGGCTTTATTACCCGTAGCAGTGGCTATAGCTTTCAAAATCTGCGTAATAGTCCTCAAAATTAGTATCATGCCTGCATGTCTTGAGTTTTGCTTTAGGTTCTTTAATGTAAATAATCCCATATAAATCTCAAGCTTTTAAATGCAGTGAGTTATTAAGGCGTTTAAAATCACAGCCAAGAATCTTCAATTTTCTTAAATTCAAGATTGTCCTGTACTACACCAAAACACTATTAAAATGTACTTATTCTTGGTAATTGCCAAGCGGTTTTATTGAAGTTGTAATGCGTCCAAATATTGTTTTTTGGACTTTCTTTTTTGTCTATTTTAAAAGTTCATTTGCTTGAACCCTTGTTTGATGAATCACATCCGAAATTTTTCGATTATTGCGCATATTGATCATGGTAAATCTACCTTGGCTGATCGAATCATTCAGCGCTGCGGTGGCCTAGCCGACCGTGAAATGGAATCCCAAGTTCTCGACTCGATGGATATCGAAAAAGAGCGCGGCATTACTATTAAAGCCCAAACTGCAGCCTTAAGCTACAGAGCTAAAGATGGTCAAGTCTATAACCTTAATTTAATTGATACACCTGGTCATGTTGACTTTTCCTATGAAGTAAGTCGCTCACTTAGCGCTTGTGAAGGTGCTTTGTTAGTCGTTGATGCCAGTCAAGGGGTAGAAGCCCAAACTGTTGCCAATTGTTATACCGCCCTTGATTTAGGGGTAGAGGTTTTATCGGTACTTAATAAAATGGATTTGCCCAGCGCCGATCCTGAAAACGCTAAAAGTGAAATCGAAGATGTGATTGGTATTGATGCCTCTAATGCAATCGCTTGCTCGGCTAAAACTGGCATGGGTATCGATGATATTTTAGAAGCGGTAGTGGCTAATATTCCGCCCCCTAAAGGCAATCCAAATGCCGCTTTACGTGCCATGATTGTCGATAGTTGGTTTGACAGTTATGTAGGTGTGGTAATGTTGGTGAGGGTAGTCGATGGTCGCCTGTGTAAGGGTGACAAAATCATGATGATGGCGACTAAAACCACTTATGAAGCCAATAAATTAGGTGTATTTACACCGCACAACGTAGAACGTCCTAGCCTTGAAGCAGGTGAGGTGGGATACATCATTGCTGGTATTAAAGAGTTACAAGCCGCTAAAGTAGGTGATACCGTCACTATCGTTAAGCATGGTAGCCCTGCTGCTACTGCTAGCGAAGCTTTACCTGGTTTTAAAGAGATTCAGCCACAAGTTTTTGCTGGTTTGTATCCTACCGAGGCTAATCAATACGATGCCTTGCGTGATGCGCTTGAAAAGCTCAAACTCAATGATGCTTCATTGCAATACGAACCAGAAGTATCACAAGCTTTGGGCTTTGGCTTTCGTTGCGGATTTTTAGGCTTATTGCATATGGAAATTGTGCAAGAACGCCTTGAGCGTGAGTTTGATCAAGACCTTATTACGACTGCCCCAAGCGTAGTGTATGAGGTAGTTAATATGGCCGATGAAGTCATTATGGTGGAAAATCCAGCCAAAATGCCAGATCAAGGCAAGCTTAAAGAAATCCGTGAACCCATCGTCACGGTGCATTTGTACATGCCCCAAGATTATGTGGGTGTGGTTATGACCTTGGCGAATCAAAAACGTGGCGTGCAAATTGATATGGCCTATCATGGTCGCCAAGTCATGCTCACTTATGAAATGCCATTGGGCGAAATCGTTTTAGATTTCTTTGATAAGCTCAAATCAGTCAGCCGTGGTTACGCCTCCATGGATTACGAGTTCAAAGAATACCGTGCCTCTGATGTAGTCAAAGTTGATATTTTATTGAACAGTGAAAAAGTCGATGCCCTATCGGTCATTATTCATAGGTCACAATCTCAATATCGTGGTCGACAAGTGGTGGCTAAAATGCGTGAAGTCATTTCACGTCAAATGTTTGATGTGGCCATTCAAGCAGCCATTGGCGCCAATGTAATTGCCCGTGAAACCGTTAAAGCATTACGCAAAAACGTGATTGCAAAATGTTATGGTGGTGATATTTCTCGTAAACGTAAACTTCTTGAGAAACAAAAAGCAGGTAAAAAACGCATGAAACAGATTGGCTCTGTTGAGGTGCCACAAGAAGCATTCTTAGCTATTTTACAAGTGGAGGATTGATGCAGTATTTGACCAGTGTTTTATTGGCCGCATTTGTTGCGTATGCCGGTGCATTTTATTTAGGTGCCATAGAGGGTAACTTCCCATTATTGTTATTTGTGGCGGTGGTTGTCACTGGCCTGTATTGGTTCGCTGAACGATTCTATTTTTTACCAAACCGTAAAGCGGCTGCCCAAGCTCTTTCAGATGACGCCAAAAAACGTCAGGCCGACCTAGAAAAACAAGGCATTATCAAACTCGACTTAGATGTGACAGAGGCTCAAAAAAATACCTTGGCTCAGCCATGGTGGTTAGATTGGACTGCTGGTCTATTTCCAGTTATTTTGGTGGTTTTTATTTTGCGCTCTTTTGCTTTTGAGCCATTTAAAATCCCCACAGGCTCAATGATTCCGACTTTATTAATTGATGATTTAATCTTGGTGAATAAATTTCATTATGGAGTTCGATTACCCATTTTACATACCAAAATTATTGACGGTGCCACTCCGCAAGCGGGTGATGTAATGGTCTTTCGTTATCCACCCGACCCTACTAAAGACTATATTAAGCGAGTGGTAGGCCTTCCTGGCGATGAAGTATCTTATTTAAATAAAGTTCTTAAAATCAATGGTCAAGTGGTATCTAAAGTACCACAAGAGCAATTTTTGGATATATCCGAAAGTGTTTACACTCCTCAGTTTGAAGAAAAATTAGGCGCTAAAACCCATCGAATTTTAAACAAACAAGATGTGCCAAGTGGAGTCAGTCCTATTGCCGACTTTGCATTCAAAGAAAACTGTCAGTATTCAATTGAAGGTATAGTGTGTAAAGTGCCTGCAGGTCATTATTTTATGATGGGCGATAACCGCGATAACTCTTTAGATTCTCGTTATTGGGGTTTTGTCCCTGAGGCCAATATTGTAGGTAAAGCCAGCTTTATTTGGATGCATTTTTCTGATTTTAGTCGCATTGGTAGCTTTAATTAATTGGCAGTGAGTGAGTTGTCACAGGTGGTTTTAAACCAATTTGTGTCAGTTCATTTCTATGGGAAATAGTAAGGTTTAGAATAAGTGGCAACTGTTTGAGTTGCTCCTTACTCCTCATAAAATGAATAATCAATTTTCATTTTTGAATGTCTTTTTGCTGTTTGTCATTATTTCAAAACGAGTAGTCTTTTTTCGCAAAGATGTATTAATCATGAATCAACCATTACAAAAAACCAATACTGCTGATTTAAGCATTGCAATTGCCAAAAATAAAATGGCCGGTTATTCCCTATTTGAAATGACGGTGGTGGCTATTATTGTGTTAGTTTTTGGCTTAATTGCTGTAAGAGTAAGCCCCTCATTAATCGAATACAAAACCATTAGTCAAGCCGTTAATCGTGCCGCACTGCAACCATCTGCTAACGATGTGATGCGTAGTTTTGATGCAATTGCTATTATCGACAACATTACCACCATTACGAGTCAAGACTTAATCATTGATCCAGTAGGCGATAAAATGATTGTTAAATATGACTACCGTAAAGAAATCAGTCTTGCTGGACCTGTTTCTTTAGTGATTCATTTTTCAGGTCGTTCTAAATAGTGACACCTCATGCTTTAAAAGGTTTACAAGATCGAATTGCCTACCGATTTGTCAACCTATCTTTATTAAAACGTGCTTTAACTCATAGAAGTTTTAGCTCCGATCACAATGAACGACTTGAGTTCTTAGGTGATTCTGTGCTCAGTTTGTCGGTTGCTACGCTTTTGTATGAGCAATTGGCAGGACAAAACGAGGGCGACTTATCTAGAGTAAGGGCTAATTTAGTTAGGCAAGAAACCCTGCATATGCTGGCCAATCAGTTGGCCCTATCAGACTTAATTGCATTAGGCGAAGGCGAGTCCAAATCGGGGGGTAAAAAACGGCCTTCTATTTTGGCAGATGCCCTTGAGGCGATTATTGGTGCGGTTTACCTAGATGGCGGTTATGATGCTGCGAGTAAAGTCGTATTGCATTTGTTTCGCGAAGTCAAAGTTGACAATCAAATGCAGGCCATGGGTAAAGATGCTAAAACAGCTTTACAAGAATGGTTGCAAGGCAAAAAACTACTTTTACCTACCTATAAAGTAGTGGGCACTCATGGTCAAGCGCATCAACAAACTTTTGAGGTGGAGTGCAGTATTAATGGCTCACAACAAACTTTTACAGCACGAGGTAATTCTAGGCGTGCAGCCGAACAAGCAGCGGCCACTCTTATGCTTGATTATTTAAAGACTAAAAAATGAATTCAGAAACCCCTATTAACCCCATCCCAGACGCCTTAATCACAATGGCTGCATCCACTAGTGAGGCGACTGATGGACAAAAATGTGGTCTAGTCGCTATTGTTGGTCGTCCCAATGTTGGTAAGTCCACCCTTATTAATGCCTTGGTTGGGCAAAAAATTAGCATCACGTCACGCAAGGCGCAAACTACCCGTCACCGTATTACAGGTGTGCGTACTCGTGAAAAAACACAATATGTTTTTGTAGATACTCCAGGTTACCAAACCGAATATAGTGCAGCCTTAAATAAATCACTCAACAAAACAGTGGTAGGTGCAGTAAGTGATGTTGATTTAGTATTATTTTTGGTCGAGGCGGGTCGATTTAGTGCACAAGACGCCAAAGTCTTGGCTTTGTTAGATCCAAAAATCCCTTGTATCTTAATTGCCAATAAATTAGACGAAGTTAAAATCCGAGCTCAAATTGCACCTTGGTTACAAGAGATGCAACAACATCGCAATTTCACTGAAATTGTACCTATGTCGGCTAAAAACAAAAAAGACATTGGTCGTTTGCTCGATATTTGTGAAACTCACTTACCTGAACAAGCTTGGTGGTATGCCGAAGACGAACTCACAGACCGTAGTGAAAAGTTTTTAGCCAGCGAAATCGTACGTGAAAAATTATTCCGTTTAACTGGCGATGAATTGCCTTATACCTCTACCGTCATCATTGAGAAATTCGAAGAGGAACCAGGTCGTGGTAAAAATAAAAACAAACGTTTTGTAAAAATTTCTGCTGCCATTGTGGTCGAGCGCGATGGCCATAAAGCCATGATTGTGGGTGAAAACGGCGACAAAATTAAACGTATTGGTACTGATGCACGCATGGCATTAGAAATTTTGCTAGATGCCAAAGTATTTATTGAATTGTGGGTCAAAGTGCGTTCTGGTTGGGCCGACGATGAAGCCCGTGTGCGAGCATTTGGCTACGAATAAATAAACAGGCCAAAATAATGGCATTCCAATTGACCCCCTCAAACCCAAGAACTAGCACAAGCTTCAATTATGGCAGTTCAACATAAAGTAGTTGACGAGCCAAGTTATATCTTGCATCGATATGATTGGAGCGAGTCAAGTTTGGTGATTGATGTTTTTACCCGTCATCAGGGTAGGGTGGCATTGGTGGCAAAGGGGGCTAAAAAGCCCAACTCCAGTTTTAGATCCGTGTTGCTACCACTGCAGCGTTTGCTCCTTAATTTTGCTGGCGATACAGAAGTCAAAACACTTAAACAGGCGCATTGGGCTGGCGCTAGCCCTATGCCCTCGGGTGCCGCTTTGTTATCTGGCTTTTATATCAACGAGCTAATAAGGGCATTTTTAGCCAAAGAAGATGCCAACCCCTTGCTGTTTGATGTTTATGCCTTAACAGTCGGTTTAATTGCCTCACAGGCCAAAGAAAACAGCGAGATGGCCTTAAGAGCTTTTGAGTTGGTATTGCTTCAGCAAATGGGTTTGTTGCCCAGCCTAAAGCTGGAGGCGAACTCGGCTGTACCAGTGCAAAATAACGGTCATTATCATTTAATAGCCAATCAAGGTTTAATCCTTGTGCCTGCCGATGAACAATCTTTAACGGGGCAAGTTTGTTTGCGTTTATCAGGTCTCCTAGAGCAGTTTCAAACGCATCAGTTCGATGAATTATTACTTGGTTGTGGTCAAGCATTGTTACCATTAAAACTGCAACTCAGGTCTTTGTTACACTATCATAGTGCGTGTCAAAGTTTTAAAACTCGTGAGTTAATGCGTCAAGTGCAAGCGCTTCATCAGGCAGTTGTTCAATCCTCATGAATTGTGGAGAGCAATTATTGTTTTTTTGACCCAATCCGATTGGGCGAGTTGATTATTTATTTTTAAGAGTTACCCCATGACAAACCTTCACTCTACTGGCAGAATTACTTTATTAAGCGTCAATGTCAACAAGGTGGCACTACTTCGTAACTCAAGGCACTTAGATATTCCAAGCGTAACCAAAGCAGCCACTCTTTTATTGCAAGCGGGCGCTGCTGGCATTACGGTGCATCCACGCCCCGACCAACGCCACATCCGTGACTCTGATGTACATGAGCTGTCTGCACTCATGAAAGACTGGCCCGATCGTGAGTTCAACATTGAGGGCAACCCCCTGCATAATTTAATGCCCCTGATTGAAAAATATCAACCTCATCAATGCACTTTTGTACCCGATTCGCAAAATCAACTCACCAGCGATCACGGTTGGTCATTGCCCCAATGCAATGATCAATTAATACCACTTATTCAAGCGGCAAAAGAGGCTGGAAGCCGAGTTAGTTTGTTTATGGATGCCGATGCCTCTTTAATGCCATTGGCTCAGCAAATAGGCGCTGACCGTGTCGAGCTTTACACTGAGCCCTATGCTGCTGCATTTGCATGCGGCCAATACAGCAGTGTATTAAATGATTTTGCCAAAGCTGCTCAAGCAGCCGCTGAAGTAGGACTAGGGGTGAATGCTGGCCATGATTTAAATTTATTCAATTTAACTCCTTTTTTAAAGGCTTGTCCACAGGTGCAAGAGGTCTCTATTGGTCATGCTTTTATGGCAGACGCATTAGAGCAAGGTTATCAAAATACCGTTCAAGCCTATTTGATAGCCATTCAAAAAGCATTTGCCTAAAGCATAGTTCCGATTATTTTTACCAAGCAATCTAAAAATGATTACCGGTGTGGGAACAGACTTAATTCATCTTGAGCGAATAGAAAAAGTTCAACAAAGAACCCAACATCGGTTTGCCCAAAAAATTTTAGGTCCGCAAGAATATGTGGTGTGGCATAACCGAAATACGCAAGATAGCCAAAGAGGATTGCGTTATTTAGCGGGCCGGTTTGCAGCCAAAGAAGCCTTGTGTAAAGCGCTAGGAATAGGTTTTAGAGCACCTATGCGCTGGCATGATTTTCAGTTGCTTAGCACCGAGCTAGGTCAACCTGTTTGGCATTTTACAGGCCCATTAGCTGTTTATATTCAACAAAAAGAATTGGTTTTTCATACCAGTTTAAGCGATGAGGGCAAAATGTTAATTAGTTTTGTAGTGGCTGAAAAAGTGCCTAATTTACCCGTCTCCAATTAATTATCCTCTTTCAAAAATTAGCATAGAAAGTGCATTATGACCACGCATAGCCCTCTTATTATTGATGTTGCCGGATATGAACTCACCCCCGCTGATGAGCGTCGTTTATTACATCCCTTAGTGGGCGGAATGATTTTATTTGGGCGTAATTTTCAAAGCCGTTTGCAAATCCAAAGTTTGTGCCAAGCCGTGAAAAAAATTCGCCCCGATCTGCTCATCACAGTCGATCATGAAGGAGGCCGAGTGCAGCGTTTTAAAACCGATGGCTTCACTCATTTACCGGCTATGGGTCAGTTAGGCGAGATTTGGATGAAAGAGCCGACTGGCACCAAAATTCATGCCAATACTGGAGCACTTGCCGCCATGAATATAGCCACCGCGTGTGGTTATGTATTGGCCTCAGAATTAAGGGCTTGTGGTGTTGATTTCAGTTTTACTCCGGTGCTTGATTTGAACTATGGCAATAGCCAAGTGATTGGAAATAGGGCATTCCATTCTGATCCTAAAGTAGTAAGCGCTTTAGCAAAAAGTGTCATGATGGGTTTATTGCAAGCGGGTATGGCGCACTGCGCCAAACATTTTCCTGGCCATGGATTTGTAGGTGCCGACTCACACACGGAAATGCCGGTAGATAAACGTAGTCTTAGGCAAATTTTAAGTACCGACGCCATGCCTTATTTTTGGTTAAGTAGCAGCTTAACTAGTGTCATGCCAGCCCATGTGATTTATTCTAAAGTGGATAAAAAACCAGCTGGTTTTTCAAGCAAATGGATACAAGATATTTTGCGTGGTAAATTGGCTTTTACCGGTGCAATTTTTAGTGATGATTTAAGTATGGCCGCTGCTAGGGTATTAAATGGTGAGCAATTAAGTTTTGCACAAGCTGCCACTCAAGCCTTAAATGCAGGTTGCGATATGGTGTTGGTGTGTAACCAAAGTCTCAAAGATGGCCACGAACTAGATGCCGCCTTAGATGATATGTCCGATGCCTTGGCCAAAGGCTTATGGCTACCCAATGAAGCCAGTGAGGAAAGGCGATTTTCATTAATGCCTACTAGTAGTCACCTAGATTGGGATAGCCTAATGATTTCTGCCCCTTATATGGCAGCCCTTGAGTTATTACCTTAAGCGCCCTATAAAGCTTAATTAAAAAGTAGCATTAAAGTAAAAAACCACCCTAAGTAGGGTGGTTTTTTGTTAAGGTGTAGGTTCAATAATAGTCTGGCGCAAGGCCAAGCTAATTACTAGTTTATTCGTTAATCGATTCCGCACTTTGTTTTTGCAACATTGCCAAAGAAGAGGCAATATTTTTGCGTAATTCACGACGGTCGCAAATAAAGTCAACTGCCCCTTTTTCGAGTAAAAACTCAGAGCGCTGGAAGCCCTCAGGCAAAGTGACTCGCACCGTGGATTCAATAACTCTAGGGCCGGCAAAACCAATAAGTGCTTTGGGTTCGGCAATCACAATATCACCGACAAAAGCAAAACCAGCACTGACACCACCCATAGTGGGGTCGGTAAGTACGCTTATGTAAGGTAAGCCTTTTTTAGCCAAGCGGGTTAAAGCTGCATTGGTTTTAGCCATTTGCATAAGGCTTAATAAACCCTCTTGCATACGTGCACCACCAGTGGCGGTAAAACAAATAAAAGGTACTTTTTGCTCGATGGCAGTTTCAACACCACGCACAAAACGTTCACCCACCACAGAGCCCATACTACCGCCCATGAATTCGAATTCAAAGCAAGCTGCGACAAGTTCAATGCCCATAACACTACCACCCATTACCACTAGGGCATCGGTCTCACCGGTGTTTTCTAGGGCTTCTTTAAGGCGTTCTGGATATTTACGACTGTCTTTAAATTTAAGTGGGTCGATTGGCAACACTTCTTGACCAATTTCGTAACGACCTTGCGCATCTAGGAAGTTATCTAACCTTGCACGAGCACCAATTCGCATATGATGGCTGCATGTAGGGCATACATTTTGATTTTGCTCGAGGTCGGTTTTATATAAAACTGATTCACAAGAAGGGCATTTAACCCAAAGACCTTCCGGAACACCGCGACGTTCGGCGGGATCACTGGGTTTAATTTTTGGGGGAAGTAGTTTTTCTAACCAAGACATATTTTTCTCCTTATTTGCTCGGGTCAAATGAGTATAAAACAATTTACCCTATGGGTCATTAAGTAGCGGCTGTTAATCAGGGGTAAATACAACTCAAACCAAGGCTTGAATACTTAAGGAATCTGCAACAAAACTCTTAAAAGCATTCATTGCAAAGCCTTGAACGGTCTATTTTTGGTTTTTTACCCATAACAAAGGCTATGGCTTCCAAACCAGCCTAATATCTAATTCTAATCAGCATCAGGTCTGCTAGTTTTGAGTTTTACTTCAGATTTCTTTATTCATGCTAATTGTAGAGCCATATTGATGAAAAGCGAAGATTTCTCAATTCTTTCATTTTGTATCAAAAAATGAGTCGATGCTACGTACTTGTTTTAAAAACAAGGCCATTTTCTGACTATCTTTTATACCTTTAGCAAGTTCAACTCCAGAACTCACATCAAGTGAAAAAGCAATATTTTTGGTATGCAAAATTTCCATTGCCACTTGAACATTTTCAAGATTTAATCCGCCGCCCAACACCACAGGTAAACTGAGTGCTTCGGGTATCAATTGCCAGTCAAAATGATGACCACTACCGCCATAGGCATCTGAATAAGAATCTAACAAAATACCTTTGGCCTTCGTAAACTCATTAAAAAAACCTGACCAATTAAAATCAGCACCTGCAGGCCCCACAGGAATACGAGCCGCTTTCAAAAACGGGTGATGAAATTGCTCACAGTAGGCCGCATCTTCGTCGCCGTGAAACTGCAACAAAGCAGTTGGAATGAGTGCAATCGCCTGTTTTACTTGTTCTGCGGATGCATTGACAAACAATAAAACCGGACAAACAAAGGGCGGTAATAATTGGCAAAGCGTAGCTGCACGTTCAATAGTGACTGCCCTAGGGCTTTTTTCATAAAGTACAAATCCTGCTGCAGAAACTCCACTTTTACAAGCCGCTATTAGATCTTCTTCTCGGGTAAAACCACAAATTTTGACAGCTGTCATTTTGAGTCCAGGATAAGGTTGGTTTCTTGGTTAAATTGACTTTGAGGGCAGGGTAGCCAATCAAAGGCGTTGGTCTTGGTGGGTAATTGCCATTTTGCTTCATAACAGGGGCCTAAGAAATACAGACCATCAGCACTAAAAGTGGGGGCAGCAATTTTTCGGTTTTTTGCTTCTAATACCTCTGTTACCCATTCACTAGGTTGGCGACCCGCACCTACATAGACCAATGTGCCCATTATGTTTCTAATCATATGATGGAGGAAAGCATTGGCCTCAAAATCAAAACGCCAATAAACCCCATTTACAGTGATTTGTTGGTGAATATCGATTTTGGAGATATTTTTTATGGGTGACAAAGCTTGGCATTGTGAGGCCCTAAATGATGAAAAATCATGCTCACCTATAAGCCGCTGGGTGGCATTCAATAATGCATCATAATTAAGTTCTTGATAACACCAGGCCATACGTTGAAACTGAACGCTAGGCCTAATAGCCGATTGCAGCAAAATATAGGAATAACGCCGGCTCACCGCACTAGAGCGACAATGAAAAGAATCGGGTACCTCTCGCACCCAATCAATCGCAATATCTTTGGGTAAATGTGAGTTGGCACCCCCTAACCAAGCATGCAAAGGCCTTTCAATCTCGGTATCAAAATGGGCCACTTGCATGAGGGCATGCACACCCGTGTCGGTTCTGCCAGAACAGTGTGTACGAATAGCTTGACCTGCTACTTTTGCAAGGGCTTTTTCAAGATGGTCTTGTATGGTGTTACCTGAGAGCTGACTTTGCCAGCCATTATATGAACTTCCACTATAGCTTACACCCAATGCAATTCGCATGCCAATACCCACCTTCAAAAGAAAGGGCTTCAAACATTTGAAGCCCTAGCTCTATTTTATTTTATTTTAAGCAGCTCTGCAAAACTGCTTAGTGAACTCACAATATGCGCTGAACTTCATATATAAAAACGCTGGTAAATGCACTTTTAAAATGAGTAGCAGTTTAAATAATCTAAATAATATTTAAACTGCTTGATATATTGAGGTATAGCTCAAAATTTAAATTTCAAATCCTTAATAGAGTTGAGCCAGTAATTTTTTCGCTTCCTGCTGAGCTTGATCTGAACCGGTGCTAATTACTTCCATAAGGGTTCTTTTAGCACTGTCCATATCACCAATTTCATAAAACTCTTGGGCCAAAGCAAGCTGAGTTGTTGCAGGATCATTAGGGCTTAATTGAATCATGGTGGCATTGGTAGTTGGCATAACACCTGGGCTAGCCACACTGCTATCAAGATCAAGTGAGAGTGCACTTAAGTCAAAATCAATGATGTCATTGCTTCCACCATTTTTTGCGGAGTTATTAGCAAAAGGCAGAGGAGCGACAGCAGCAGTTGGATCACCATTGTCTAACAATGGTATAGCTTGAAGAGCTTTACCAGAAACATCATTGGCTGCTATTGGTGCAAATGCAGATGAATTATGTGCACTGGTAAAGTCAAGATCAATATCGTAATTCGTTTCGTTACGGTCTGCTAATGGTTTAGCTGTGGTAACTATATTTTTATTGCTATCAGTTTGAATGGAATTCATTTCTGAAGTGATAGAGTCAAGTGGTGTTTGACCAAACTCAGAAAAAACAGAATTTCCTGGTCCACTACCATTCATAGAGTTAGAGTCAGTCGTTAAAGTTTGTGATAACTGAAGCACTCTATCCCATTCAAGGCCTTGACCTTTGGTCATAGTTTTGACTTTTGCAGCTAATTTTTCAAAGGCAGCTACATCTGGTCGTTTGGCATAAATTTCTAGTAATTTTAATGGAATTGCCAAGCGGGTTGGGTTGGCCACCATCGCATCTTTTAAGATTTCTTCTGCAGAACTATCACGACGATAAGCAAGATAGACATCAGCTTCAGCAATAGGATCAACATCAGGTACAGAGTTTAATTGGCTCGCTGTAAATGGCTCAGATCCTGAAGCGGGAGACTCGCTGGTGTCGATTTGTTGCCCCCCGCTCACTTCAAAAAAAGAGTCTGTATGCATCCTACTTTCAAAGAATTGGCTATCTGGGCTTGGCTCTTCTTCTTTTTGACTACGACGCTTCCACCAGAACAAACCTAATAGGGCAATTAAAATACCACCGGCAGCAGGCAGAGTGTATTCAGGTAGGTTGTCTAAAAGACTAGGCTCTGCATATTCGTCCACGATAGGAGCCACAGCAGGCCTAGCTTTAGAGGCGACTGCAGAGGCAGTTGCAACCGCAGTAGAGGCAACTACCGATGGAATATTCGAAACTGCAGAAGCTACGCCGGCAGTTAATTTTTGACTCTCCGACTGAAGGCCACCTAATGCAGAACTGGCTACAGAAGCTGCAGAGTTGCTATTGAGTTGTTTACTTAGGTCTTTAATATTGCTAGATAAGGCGGCCAGACGTTTAGCGTCTTCTTTTTCTTGTAATTCTTTGGCTACTTTATCTTCTTTTGATTTACTACCCGCATTGGCTAAGACTAATTTATCTGGAGCAGTTGACTCTGGTTTTTTGTCAGCTATTTGGGTTTGGATTTTTCCACCCGAAGTACGAGTGGCTTCATTACTGGCGGTTAAAGGAGCATTTTCAGCGACTTTACGTCTATATTCTGAAAAATCACGACTTTGTGAAACTACCATACGTCTGGCTTCAGTGGCCTTAACCGCCGATGCGTCTTCAGCGGTAGGAATAGACAGTACAGCACCACTTTTGATCAGGTTGACATTACCGTTAATAAAAGCATTGGGATTGGCTTTTAATAGCGCAATCAACATTTGATCCAAGGAAATATTAGCGTCTTTTATTGATGCAGCAATTTTGCCTGCAGTCTGACCTTTTTCTACCGTTACTTGACCGTCAGGACTCGGTGCTGTTTTACCCGCATCACTTGCTTTTGACTCTTTTTTGTTTGTCTCAGTCTTGGCCGCCATGGCAGCCTTTGTATTTTCTGTTTTAGTACTTGTAGTAGAAGTGGTGTTGGCAGTGTT
>CAZKWC010000001.1:93366-94749 GCA_964556425.1 uncultured Limnohabitans sp.
GTGTTGGCAGTGTTTACTTTAGTCGTGTTGTTATTGGCGCTTGAGTTAGCACTCATACTTGGAGCGGTAACAATAGTGGCAGCAGTTTTTAAAGCTTCTGGGGGGTCTAATAAAATTGAGTAGTCTCTTACAATTCTTCCTGAAGCCCAATTAGCCACAATGACTAAATTAATAAATGGGTCATTGACTGGGGCTGTACTACTTACCTTGAAATATTGTTTACCATCGGGGCGTTTTTCTAGTGTTACAGTCGCACCAGCTAAGCTAGGGTTGTATTCGATGCCAGCAGCCTGAAAGGTATCAATTCCGCCTACATTGGCTTGTAAAGAGCTCGCTTCTGTTGCATTTATATCGGGAATATCAATTTCGACTAATAAACGCTCACCCATAAATGATTTGGTGGTGATTTTCCCTAGGCTAAGCGCAAAAACATTGGGTGACAATGCTAACAGCACAGAGCTCAAACCAACTCCAGCAATAATTGCTTTAAGAGTACGGCGGGTAATATTGGTTTCACGATAAGGTGAAGACTTGGCATTTGTAGGTCGTTGACTCATTATATTCAGCAGTTGACTAAGCATTTTCTAAATTAGAACATAGGATTTAGACTTTGATATAAAAAACCGTTCTAAAAACCTGCATTTTTTGGCATTTTAAGTCATAACTTAGTTTTAAATAGAAAATAAACAATAAGTTATTGACTAATTATCTCATTTAGAGAATTAAAAGAAGCCAAAAAATCAGGTCTTACGGCATTTATCCTACCTACTAAAAGGGAGTGAATGGTTGATTTTACTCATAAAAAAATTATGGGTTAAAAATAACTATTCAACTCAGTTGATTTTGCACTAAGTCACTGTCTTTGGCTAGACACCTTTAAATACCTTGAGTAAGAAGTAGTAAGCATCAAAATATTACGTTGTATTAAGGTGGCTTGGGAGGAGGAATGGCTGTAGCAAACTTGTATTCGCCCCATCAAACGCTTAAACTCTTGGCATAGGTGATGGTTTTACCCAAGGCAATAGTGCAATGGGTAAAACTCAAACTAACCATCTTTCTAAATGGCCCCTAGAGGGTAATTATTGAGTGTTGCTACAGCTTTCCTAGGTAGTAATGCCCAGTTCATTTTATTATGAACAAAAGGGTACTATCAATAATCAATTAAGCTTCCAATAAAATACGTAACATACGACGTAAAGGTTCGGCAGCACCCCATAATAATTGATCACCAATGGTAAAGGCACCTAAATATTCAGGCCCCATTGCTAATTTTCTTATACGCCCAACCGGAATTTGCATAGTGCCAGTTACGTTAACAGGAGTTAATTGTGCAACCGTGGCTTCACGAGTATTAGGCACTACTTTCACCCATTCATTGTCAGC
>CAZKWC010000001.1:94849-114647 GCA_964556425.1 uncultured Limnohabitans sp.
GGTGCACCAAAATTAGCAATTTCGGAAGCAGATAAATTTTGTTGACGAGCCAAAACTTTACGGTCGATTTCTAAAATAGCTGATTTTGGGTCGTCGAGTAAAGATTTAACTTCGGAGTTTAAAGTGCCAAATTGAGTCAACAATTCGCGCATATGTTGAGCACCGCCACCAGAAGCCGCTTGGTAAGTCATGCTGGTCATCCATTCGACCAAGCCTGCTTTGTATAAGGCACCCACACCCATTAACATACAGCTAACTGTACAGTTACCACCAACCCAGTTTTTACCGCCGTTGTGCAGTGAGTTTTGAATGACCGGTAAATTGACTGGATCAAGCACAATGATTGCATCTTTTTCCATACGCAAAGTAGAGGCCGCATCAATCCAGTGACCATTCCAGCCTGCAGCACGTAATTTAGGAAATACTTCGGAAGTGTAATCGCCGCCTTGTGCAGTAATAATAATGTCGCAACGTTTGAGTGCATCAATATTAAAAGCGTCTTGAAGTTGAGTTTCGTTTTTAGCCCAAGAAGGAGCTGCTCCGCCTGCGTTAGACGTGGAGAAAAAAACGGGTTCAATTAACGCAAAATCACCTTCGGCTTGCATACGGTCCATAAGAACCGAGCCGACCATTCCGCGCCAACCTACTAAACCCACTAAATTACCTGTTGCCATTTTTTTACCCTTTAGATGTGATGACAGTGCCGTTATTAAAAAATAAAACACCAACCGCAAGGACTGAGGGCCCGGCTCGTGCAGCCGGTGGGGGCGCGACGAACCAGGCTGAACTAGCCCTTAATGGTCGTCGTTTTAATTGAAGCAGCCAGCGCCAAAACCACTGTTGAAATAACAGTGGTTTGGAGTGTTTTTAAAGAAAAAGTCGCTTGTTGCATGACTTGATTGTAAACGAAATTTTTACAGAGCCCTGACAACCGCCTCGCCCATTTGTGCAGTAGTTACTTTTGTACAACCTTGGCTATAAATATCAGGGGTTCTGAGACCTTGCTGTAATACTTTTTTCACTGCATTTTCAATTTGAACGGCAGCTGCCTCTTGATTCAAACTAAAACGCAACATCATGGCGGCAGACAAAATAGTAGCTAATGGGTTAGCAATACCTTGACCGGCGATATCGGGGGCACTACCGTGGCTTGGCTCGTACAAACCTTGGTTTTTAGAGTTAAGACTTGCCGATGGAAGCATACCAATCGAGCCAGTCAACATAGAGGCTTCATCACTTAAGATGTCGCCAAACATATTACCTGTTACCACCACGTCAAACTTTTTCGGTGCTTTGACTAATTGCATCGCAGCGTTATCAACATACATATGGTCAAGAGCCACGTCTGGATATTGTTTGCCAATTTCAGTCATGACATCTTTCCAGAGTTGGAAAGTTTCAAGTACATTGGCTTTATCCACACTGGTTACACGTTTATTGCGCTTTTGAGCAGCCTGAAATGCCACATGGGCAATACGCTCAATTTCTGGGCGTGAATAACGCATGGTGTCAAAGGCTTCTTCGCTACCAGGGAAATGGCCATCAGTGGCGACACGGCGACCACGTGGTTGACCAAAATAAATGTCACCGGTTAATTCACGAATAATTAAAATATCAAGGCCAGAAATAAGTTCTGGTTTTAAGCTTGATGCATCGACCAACTCTTCATAACAAATCGCTGGACGGAAATTAGCAAACAAACCCAAATGTTTACGTAGGCCTAAAATAGCTTGCTCTGGGCGTAATGGGCGGTCTAAGGTGTCATATTTCCAATCACCCACAGCACCAAACAAAATAGCATCAGAAGCTTGTGCTAGTTTTAAAGTAGATTCTGGCAATGGATGACCGTGTGCTTCGTAAGCTGCACCGCCAACTAAGGCAGATTCCATTTCAATACCTAAATTAAGGGCGTTTAATACATTAACGGCCTCAGCTACAATTTCGGTACCAATACCGTCACCAGGTAATACAGCGATTTTCATAATAATAAATAAAAAGAGGAGTTCTTAAGGAGCCAACAAGCCTACTAGGTAATTGCCACGCAAAACCACTAGTAGGCCAAAATAAGGCATGGGTAGAGGCTTAATTTTTATCCAATAAGGCTACGTGCCAACCAAGGTTTTTGAGCTAAACGTTCAGCTTCAAAAGCGGCAATTTTGTCTTTATGACGAAGTGTTAAGCCAATATCGTCAAAGCCATTCATGAGGCAATATTTGCGAAATGCATTGACCTCGAAAGGGATAGGGTCACCACTGTTTTTAATAATGAGTTGACGCTCTAAATCGATGGTGAGTTCAAAGCCAGGAAAGGCTAAACATTCATCAAACAAGCTGGCCACTACTGACTCAGGCAACACAATCGGTAACAAACCATTTTTAAAACAATTATTAAAAAAGATGTCCGCAAAACTAGGCGCCAAAATAGCACGGAAGCCATATTGGTCAAGTGCCCAAGGAGCATGTTCGCGAGAGGAGCCACAACCAAAGTTTTTGCGGGCCAATAAAACCGATGCACCTTTATAACGTGCTTGGTTGAGTACAAAATCAGGGTTGGGTTTGCGCTCTGCAGGATCTTGACCGGGTTGACCTACATCAAGGTAACGCCATTCATCAAATAAATTAGGACCAAAACCGGTTTTACGAATAGACTTTAAAAATTGTTTAGGAATGATGGCATCGGTATCGACATTTTCGCGATCCATGGGAGCGACCAAACCTTTGTGAATATTAAATGGATTCATGAGTTTGCCTTTAATTATGAGAATTGGCGAATATCAACAAAGTGACCGTACACAGCCGCTGCTGCAGCCATTGCAGGGCTCACTAAGTGGGTACGACCACCAGCGCCTTGACGACCTTCAAAGTTACGATTGCTAGTGGAGGCACAACGCTCGCCTGGTTCTAGTTTGTCGGCATTCATGGCCAAACACATAGAGCAACCTGGTTCACGCCATTCAAAACCGGCGGCTTTAAAAATTAGGTCAAGACCTTCTTTTTCGGCTTGTTCTTTGACTAAGCCAGAGCCTGGCACTACCAAAGCTAAACGAACATTGCTGGCGCGTTTCATGCCTAGCTTTTTCACTACCGCAGCGGCTTCTCGCATATCTTCAATGCGGCTGTTAGTGCAAGAACCAATAAAGACTTTGTCGACCAAAATATCATTGATGGCTTTGCCTGGTACTAGGCCCATATATTGCAAAGCACGCTCTATGGCATCACGCTTATTGGCGTCTTTTTCTTTCTCTGGGTCTGGCACTCTATCAATAATAGAAAGCACCATTTCAGGAGAGGTTCCCCAAGTGACTTGTGGCAAAATTTGGGCAGCATCTAATTCTACGGTTGCATCAAAAAATGCACCTTCATCGCTGTGCAAAGTTTTCCAGAAATTCACCGCTTGATCCCACTCAACACCAGTAGGTGCTAAAGGACGACCCTTAACGTAATCAATGGTTTTTTGATCCACTGCGACCATACCTGCACGTGCACCGGCTTCAATGGCCATATTACACACCGTCATACGGCCTTCAATTGATAAGGCTTGGATGGCAGAGCCAGCAAACTCAATGGTGTAACCTGTGCCACCTGCCGTACCGATTTTGCCAATAATAGCCAAGACAATATCTTTAGCACCGCAGCCTTTAGGCAAAGTACCATTCACAACGACGCGCATGTTTTTAGCTTTTTTGGCTAAAAGAGTTTGGGTAGCCATGACGTGTTCGACTTCGCTGGTGCCAATACCATGTGCCAAAGCTCCAAAAGCACCATGTGTAGAGGTGTGGGAGTCACCACAAACCACCGTCATGCCAGGCAACGTAGCGCCGGTTTCTGGGCCGACTACATGCACAATACCTTGACGTTTAGATAAAAACGGGAAATAGGCTGCTGCACCAAAGGCTTTAATATTGGAGTCTAGGGTGGTGATTTGTTCACGGCTAATAGGGTCGGTAATACCATCATAACCATGTTCCCAACCAGTGGTAGGGGTGTTATGGTCGGCAGTAGCCACAATAGAGCTCACACGCCATACAGGGCGATTGGCTTGACGTAAACCTTCAAACGCTTGAGGGCTAGTGACTTCATGCACTAAATGACGGTCAATATACAGCACCGAGGTGCCATCTTCTTCGGTATGAACGACGTGATCGTCCCAAACTTTATCGTAGAGAGTTCTTTTCATGGTGTGTAGAGAGGGCGCTTAGCCACTATTTAATATTGCGTAAGCTAGTATTTTCTACCTTTTTAGGGCAGTTTTACATCTAAGCTTAAATTTTTTGAGATGGGGCGTATTAATTTTTTGTTAATTGGGGCCTTAAAAGCATTTGCAATTGGGCCGCAATAAATGCAAAAAACCCCAGACTAGGCTGGGGTTAAAGAATTAACGCATCAAAAGATTAACGTTGGTCGATTGGTTTGACATCACGATGAGCGGAACCAGTGAACAATTGACGTGGACGGCCAATTTTGTATTCTGGGTCGCTAATCATTTCGTTTAATTGTGCAATCCAACCAGTGGTACGAGCTAATGCAAAAATTGCAGTAAACAATGGTGTAGGAATGCCAATCGCACGTTGCACAATACCAGAGTAGAAGTCAACGTTTGGATAGAGTTTACGCTCTACGAAGTACGGATCTTCGAGGGCGATTTTTTCGAGTGCCATGGCTAACTTGAACAATGGATCGTTCTCTAAACCTAATTCGGTTAAAACTTCTTTGCAAGTTTCTTGCATGAGTTTGGCGCGTGGGTCGTAGTTTTTGTAAACACGGTGACCAAAACCCATTAACTTAACGCCAGAGTTTTTGTCTTTTACTTTTTCCATGAACTCGCCTACTTTAGCTACGCCGCCCATGGCTTGAATTTCTTCAAGCATGTTCAAGCAAGCTTCGTTGGCGCCGCCATGAGCTGGGCCCCATAAACAAGCTACACCGGCTGCAATAGCAGCAAATGGGTTAGTACCAGAGCTACCGCACAAACGCACTGTAGAAGTAGAGGCATTTTGCTCGTGATCAGCATGCAAAGTGAAAATACGATCAAGCGCACGCTCTAACACTGGATTAACTTTATATGGCTCGCATGGTGTTGCAAACATCATGTGCAAGAAGTTACCTGCATAGCTGAGGTCATTGCGTGGATACATATAAGGTTGACCAACCGTATATTTGTATGCCATTGCCACTAAAGTTGGCATTTTAGCGATCAAACGAATCGCTGCAATTTCACGGTGCTCTGGGTTGTTGATGTCAGTGCTGTCATGGTAGAAAGCAGATAAAGCACCGACTAAACCAGTCATGATGGCCATTGGATGAGCATCACGGCGGAAGCCACGTAAGAAAAATTGCATTTGTTCATTCACCATAGTGTGATTGGTCACACGTGAAGTGAAAGCTGCTTTTTCTTCAGCGTTAGGAAGGTTTCCGTATAACAATAAGTGACAAGTTTCTAAGAAGTCACAGTTAACGGCTAATTGTTCGATGGGGTAACCACGGTATAACAATTCACCTTTGTCGCCGTCAATGTAAGTGATAGCAGACTGACAAGCGGCAGTAGATAAAAAGCCTGGGTCATAGGTAAACATACCAGTTTGACCATAGAGTTTACGAATGTCGATAACTTCTGGACCTACGCTACCTTGGTAGACTGGAAAGTCGATAGATTTATCGCTGTTGCTGAATGTCAGCGTGGCTTTGTGATCGGCTAGTTTCATGATTTCCCTTTTAGCATTTTCAAAACTATTTCGGTCCTAGGGTTGTTGATCTCTGGAGCGACCACTTCTAGCGGCTTGCGAGAAAGTAGCAAGTCGAGTAAGTCGTTATCGCTGAGGTCCATAAGATCAGATAAACCCTGAGCCTGTGCGATCGTTATGGAGGTGTCATAACGATCAAAAAAACGTTCAATTAAAATATCGTTCTCTAATAAACCACGACGACAACGCCAGCGCAGTTTGCTTAAAGCGCGTTCATCAATGACATCGTCTTCATTGATGATAGTTGCGTTGTGAGAGGTGTTGTTCGTCATGGTACTTATTAAAAAATCAGAGTGAGACAGTGAGGCTACAGCTTAAACTGCGCGCTTAACCATTAATTCTTTGATCTTGCCGATGGCCTTGGTAGGATTTAAACCTTTAGGACATACGTCAACACAATTCATAATGGTGTGGCAGCGGAATAAACGGTAAGGATCTTCTAAGTTGTCAAGACGCTCTGCAGTGGCTTCATCGCGGCTATCGGCAATAAAGCGATAGGCTTGCAACAAACCAGCTGGTCCGACGAATTTATCGGGGTTCCACCAGAAGCTTGGGCAGCTAGTAGAGCAGCTGGCGCATAAAATGCACTCATAAAGACCATTGAGCTCTTCACGCTCTTCTGGGCTTTGTAAGCGCTCTTTTTCTGGCGCTTGAGTGGTATTGATTAAGTAAGGTTTTACAGAATCATACTGCTTAAAGAATTGAGTCATATCGACGATTAAATCGCGAATCACTGGTAAACCTGGTAATGGTTTTAACACAATGTCGCCCTTTAAAGAACGCATATTGGTTAAACAAGCCAAACCATTTTTACCATTGATATTCATGGCATCAGAGCCACAAACACCCTCGCGGCATGAACGGCGGAAAGAGATAGTTGGATCTAATTCTTTTAGCTTCATTAAGGCGTCGAGCAACATGCGTTCGTTACCATCGAGTTCAACTTCAATGGTTTGCATGTATGGGCTGGTGTCTACATCTGGGTTGTAGCGATAAATCTTGAAAGTGCGCTTAGTCATGGCAGTCTTTTCTATTTGATTTGAAGGGATGGTGTAACTTAGAAAGTACGCGTTTTGAGTGGCACGCTGTCCACTGTAAGCGGTTTCATTTGAACGGGTTTGTAACTCAAGGCATTGTTTTCACTGTGCCATAAAGTATGTTTATGCCATTCATCGTCATTACGACCATTTGGATATTTTGCGCTATCAGCGTAATCATCAACAGTGTGCGCACCACGGCTTTCGTGGCGTGCCGCAGCAGAGACGATTGTGGCTTGGGCCGCTTCAATTAAGTTGTCCACTTCAAGGGCTTCAATACGTGCAGTATTAAATACTTTAGACTTATCTTTGAGGCCAATGCTTTCAACACGTTCACGTAACTCGGCTACTTTAGTAACGCCTATGTCCATGCTTGCTTGGGTACGGAATACACCAGCGTGTTGTTGCATAGTGTTGCGTAAATCGTTGGCAACAGTTTGCGCATATTCGCCAGCCGTAGCAGTATCAAGACGGTTTAAACGGCTTAATGTGTAATCAGCTGCATTGGCAGGTAAATCACGGTGAGTGTTTTCTGCGTTGTACTTAACGATATGGTTACCAGCCGCACGGCCAAACACCAACAAGTCGAGCAATGAGTTGGTACCTAAACGATTGGCACCGTGTACGCTTACGCATGAACATTCACCTACTGCATACAAACCTTGCACCACTTGGCTTTGGTTGTTCGCATCTTGCGTAACTACTTGACCATTGATGTTGGTTGGAATACCGCCCATTTGATAATGGATAGTTGGCACCACAGGAATTGGCTCACGAGTAATATCAACGTTAGCAAAATTGTGACCAATTTCAAAAACAGATGGTAAACGTTTGAGAATGGTGTCGCCACCTAAGTGAGTCATATCAAGGTTGATATAGTCTTTGTTAGGACCACAACCACGGCCTTCTTTAATCTCTTGGTCCATACAACGTGATACGAAGTCACGTGGAGCCAAGTCGCGTAGGGTAGGGGCATAACGCTCCATGAAAGCGTCGCCATTTACGTTACGTAAAATAGCGCCTTCACCACGGCAACCTTCAGTTAACAATACACCAGCACCAGCTACACCGGTTGGGTGGAATTGCCAAAACTCCATGTCTTGTAATGGAATGCCAGCACGAGCTGCCATACCTAGGCCGTCACCAGTGTTAATGAATGCGTTGGTTGAAGCAGCAAAAATACGGCCAGCACCACCAGTAGCTAACAACACAGTTTTAGCTTGTAAAACATAAACGTCGCCAGTTTCCATTTCGAGGGCGGTAACGCCTACTACTGCGCCTTCAGCATCACGCACTAAGTCAAGCGCCATCCATTCAACGAAGAAGTTAGTTTTGCTTTGCACGTTTTGTTGGTACAAAGTGTGAAGCATGGCGTGACCCGTACGGTCAGCTGCAGCACAAGCACGTTCTACGGCTTTTTCGCCGTAGTTAGATGTGTGACCACCAAACGGACGTTGGTAAATAGTACCATCGGCGTTACGGTCGAAAGGCATACCCATGTGCTCAAGTTCGTAAACTACTTTTGGTGCTTCACGGCACATAAATTCAATCGCGTCTTGGTCGCCTAACCAATCAGAACCTTTAACGGTATCGTAAAAATGGTAGTGCCAGTTGTCTTCGTTCATATTACCTAAAGAAGCACCAATACCACCTTGAGCTGCCACTGTGTGTGAGCGGGTAGGGAACACTTTAGATAAAACTGCCACATTTAAACCAGCACGTGCCAATTGTAAGGATGCGCGCATACCAGAGCCACCAGCACCGATGATGACAACGTCAAATTTGCGTTTAGATACAGGATAAGTCATTTTTTATTTGCCTTTAATTAGTGACAATATTACAGACGCCAGAGCGACTGAACAGCCCAACCCGCACAGGTCAAAAGCCATACGATTGTGAAAACATGAAGAGCTAAGCGAACGCCGACTGGTTTGATGTAATCCATCCAGATGTCGCGCATACCGACCCAAACATGAATCAAGAGTGCAGCGATAATGACAAAGGTGAGACCTTTCATCCAGTGCGCCGCAAAAATACCAGCCCATTTTGTATAACCAATAGGGCCAGCTGTTAACAGCAAACTACCCAATACAAAAAGAGTGAATAAAACCATTAAAGCGGCAGTAATACGTTGGGCTAACCAATCGCGAAGGCCGTAATGTGCGCCAGTGACGATACGTTTGGTACCATAGTTTGTTGACATAATATTTTTACTCCAAAAATGCGATTTAGTACAAACCAAAAAGTTTGGCCGCTAAAACAATAGTTAAGCCAATGCTAATGACCAAAGTGGTAATGGCAGATGAACGACCAAATTCTTTGCTTACTGCATGGTTGGCATCCATATAAAGATGACGCACGCCAGCAATTAAATGATGTAAATAAGCCCAAATAATGGCCAAAACCATTAATTTAAAAAACCAGCCAGGTACAAAACCCACGCCAATATTAAAAATTGCTTTGAATTTTTCGAAAGAAATCTCTGAACTGATGGAGGTATCGAACATCCAAATAATAAATGGCATCAATAAAAACATGATGGCGCCGCTAGCACGGTGCAAAATGGATACCCAGCCTGCCACTGGCAAGCGATAGGTAGGAAGGTCACGCATTGCGTTGATATTTCTAAATTCAGGCTTTTTGCCTGTTTTATTAATGTTGGACTTTGACATCTTAGTTCTCTTCGTTCGGTTGGTTGGACAAGAATGACTTAATAAGAGTTACAAATAAGTTTCTAGCCTAGTATTCTATTGCACCGCAACATGCTGACATGAACATTGCATAAAACAATGTATTTTTGTCGCGTATTACGATGCCGCTCAGCCAAGTTCATTATGGTAATGATGGGTGTTAGTCAGGTAAAGTGCTCGTCTGAGTTCCATTGGCACATCTTTATAGGTAAAAGCAACCCGTTCTACACTTAAAAGCGGAGTACCAACGGGGATTTGTAAAAGTTCAGATTGGCTTTCATTTGCTGTCACTGCTTTTAGTTTTTCGCTTGCTCTGACCATTCGAACGCCAAATTCAGTTTCAAAAAGTGCATATAAAGGCCCTTGATGAAGTGAGAGTCGTTCGGCGGTTAAACCTTTAAAGGGAATGCCGGGTAACCAAATTTCCTCCAAAATAGTGGGTTTGTTTAAAAAAGATAGCACCCTTCGAGCATGTATGACAGGCTCTCCGGTGGCAATTTGTAGTAATTTTGCAATTTCTGCGCTTGCTCTGGTTTTTTTACAATCTAAAACCTGCCTACCAGCAGGTCCTTCTTGATTTCGATCGCCTACATCGGGAACAAGTTGTAAGAACCTATACTGTACTTGAGTTTCAGCATGAGTAGCAACGTAAGTCCCTTTTCCCTGTTTACGAGTTAAAATATTTTCAGAGGCTAATTCATCGATCGCTTTTCGCACGGTACCTTGACTTACCGAGTAGCGGCTACTTAACTCCATTTCGCTAGGAATTAATTCGCCTGGTTTCCATTCTGAACGCTGTAAACTTTGTAGCAACAAAGATTTAATTTGCTGATACAAAGGGCTAAATGCAGGTACTCCTGGAGAACTGCGAGAGCTCTCTGGTGAGTTGGCGTGAACAGAGGTTGTAGTTGAAGATGACATCGTGAAATGAGCAATCTATAAATTGAATTGTAGATATTTTAAATCATATCTTATATAAGACATAAGACAAGTTGACGAAAGTGTGTACTTCAGGGTAAACTCTAGGCTAAGAAACACGGTTAGACATGATTGACTAATTTTGTCAAGTAATTAATTGGCAAGGTTAAGCGACTACTGTTAGGGCTGAAATTTTTTAACTGATATTTTTAAATTGCTAAGAATATTAGTTCATAAAAAAGCTCTACTACTGGGCTAACCGTATTTCACACAATTTTTAACCATCCTATCCGGAGTCAAACTTATGAGTAAAAAACCCGTTCGCGTGGCCGTTACTGGTGCCGCAGGTCAAATTGGCTATGCATTATTATTTCGCATTGCCTCTGGCGAAATGTTAGGCAAAGACCAACCAGTTATTTTGCAATTACTTGAAATCCCCGACGAAAAAGCTCAAAAAGCACTCAAAGGCGTGATGATGGAATTAGAAGACTGTGCATTCCCATTGCTCGCCGGCATGGAAGCTCACAGCGATGCAATGACAGCATTCAAAGACACCGACTACGCTTTATTAGTTGGTGCACGTCCACGTGGCCCAGGTATGGAGCGTGCTGACTTGTTGGCTGCTAACGCACAAATTTTTACTGCTCAAGGTAAAGCACTCAATGCAGTTGCAAGCCGTGACGTTCGCGTATTGGTAGTGGGTAACCCAGCTAACACCAATGCCTACATTGCCATGAAATCTGCTCCAGATTTACCACGTAAAAACTTTACAGCAATGTTGCGTTTAGATCACAACCGTGCTGCTAGCCAAATCGCTGCAAAAACGGGTAAAGCAGTTGCCGACATCGAAAAATTAGTAGTTTGGGGCAATCATTCACCTACCATGTATGCTGATTACCGTTTTGCTACTATCAACGGCGAATCTGTTAAAACCATGATCAACGATCAAGAATGGAATGCCAACGTATTCTTGCCAACCGTTGGCAAACGTGGTGCAGCTATTATTGAAGCACGTGGTTTGTCTTCAGCTGCTTCTGCTGCTAACGCTGCTATCGATCACATGCGTGATTGGGCTTTAGGCACCAACGGTAAATGGGTCACTATGGGTATCCCATCTGACGGCCAATACGGTATTCCTGCCGACACTATGTTCGGTTTTGCTGTTACCTGCGAAGGCGGCGAATACAAATTGGTAGAAGGTTTAGACATTGACGCATTCAGCCAAGAATGTATCAACAAAACCTTAAAAGAATTACAAGACGAACAAGCTGGCGTAGCCCACTTGTTGTAATTGTTAGTTCCAATTTATTCAGTTTGGTTTTACCACTGACCCCAACTTTTTTTTGAAGGTCACATTTTATGGTTCACCCACGAGATATCTTGCTGGAAAGTAAAAGTCAACATGGCTTGATTCCAGTAGTTGATCATTATTGTGGGCTCGAGCCTCGAATGTCTAAGGCTTTGCAGTTGCAGTCCGAACTCATTCAAGAGTTCGGCAACTGCGTCATGGATGTGACTCTCGATTGTGAAGATGGGGCCCCAGTAGGTGCTGAAGCCGAGCATGCCGCTTTAGTTTTATCGTTGGCTCAAAATGCTCGGCAAAAAGCCTTGGCTGCCGGTGTGCAAAGCCATTCTAGGCAAATGCCCCGAGTTGCCGTTCGAGTGCATGCCATCGATCATCTTGCATTCGAGCAAGATTTAGCCATCTTATTAGGTCAAAACACCGAAGTGTTTTGTCACCTCATGATCCCTAAAGTAGAGGATCTTGCCAGTTTAGAAAAAGCCATTACGGCTATTAATTCAGCAGGTGGGCACAACATCCCCATTCACGTTTTAATTGAGTCAGCTTATGCCGTGCATAATGCTTTTGCCATTGCCTCGCATCCCAGAGTGCAATCCATTAGTTTTGGTTTAATGGATTTTGTTTCTTCTCATGGCGGTGCTATAGGTTCTCAGGCGATGAGCAGTGCAGGTCAATTCCAGCATCCTATGGTGCTGCGCGCCAAGTTAGAAATTGCTGCAGCCTGTCATGCTTATGGCAAAGTTCCGTCACATTGTGTCGTCACTGAGTTTGCCAACGAAGCCTTGTTATTGTCGGCGGCACAACAAGCTGCACACCAATTAAGTTACCAAAGAATGTGGAGCATTCATCCCAAACAAATTAAACCCATATTGCAAGCATTTGCTCCTCAAGAGCAAGAGATCGAATTGGCTTGTCAAGTCATTGGTGCGGCCGCATTGGCCAATTGGGGTCCTGTTAGTGTGGACTCCAAACTCCACGATCGAGCCAGTTTTAGATATTTTTGGCAAGTCATAGAAAGAGCGGCCAGTGTAGGTCACGATTTGCCAGCTTCCATCTCGAAATATTTTTCTGCATCAGCAGATCTTATTTCTTCCTAGTTCCTTTTTTCAAACCTTTATACAGGAGAAAACTATGCTACAAGCATACCGTCAACATGTTGCAGAACGCGCTGCATTAGGTATTCCACCATTGGCTTTATCAGCTACTCAAACAGCTGAAGTCATTGAATTATTAAAAAACCCACCAGCAGGCGAAGAGGCTTTTTTATTAGACCTCATCACTTACCGTGTTCCACCAGGTGTTGATGATGCAGCTAAAGTAAAAGCATCATTCTTATCCGCTGTAGCTCACGGCGATGTAGTGGTGAACGCCATTAGCAAAGCTAAAGCTACCGAGTTATTAGGTACTATGGTGGGTGGCTACAACGTTAAGCCATTAATTGATTTGCTTGACCATGCTGAAGTAGCACAAGTAGCCGCCGATGCGCTCAAAAAAACCTTGCTCATGTTTGATGCATTCCATGATGTATCTGAAAAAGCAACTGCTGGCAATGCCAAAGCTAAAGAAGTGATTCAAAGCTGGGCCGATGCAGAATGGTTTACTAGCCGTCCTACCGTAGCAGAAAAAATCACCGTTACCGTATTTAAAGTACCTGGCGAAACCAATACCGATGACCTCTCACCTGCACCTGATGCATGGAGCCGTCCTGATATGCCATTGCACTATTTGGCAATGCTTAAAAACACCCGTCCTGGTGCTGCATTCCAACCTGAAGAAGACGGCAAACGCGGTCCTATCCAGTTCATTGAAGACCTCAAGAAAAAAGGTAACTTGGTAGCCTACGTGGGTGACGTTGTAGGTACAGGTTCAAGCCGTAAATCAGCTACTAATAGCGTGATTTGGGCCACTGGTGAAGACATTCCATTTGTGCCTAACAAGCGTTTTGGTGGTGTGACTTTAGGCGGCAAAATTGCACCTATTTTCTTTAACACCCAAGAAGACTCTGGCTCATTGCCAATCGAAGTCGATGTGACTAAACTTGAAATGGGTGATGTAATTGACATCTATCCTTACGAAGGCAAAATCACTAAAGATGGTCAAACCATTGAAACATTCCAATTAAAAAGCGATGTTTTATTAGACGAAGTACAAGCCGGTGGCCGTATCAATTTAATTATTGGTCGTTCATTAACTTCTAAAGCACGTGACTTCTTAGGTTTACCTGCAGCCACTACTTTCCGCTTACCAAAACCACCAGTGGATTCTGGTAAAGGTTTTACCTTAGCGCAAAAAATGGTCGGTCGTGCATGTGGTTTGCCAGAAGGCAAAGGCGTTCGTCCTGGCACATATTGCGAGCCAAAAATGACTACCGTTGGTAGCCAAGATACTACTGGTCCAATGACTCGTGACGAGTTAAAAGACTTGGCTTGTTTAGGCTTTAGTGCTGACTTAGTCATGCAATCATTCTGCCATACAGCGGCTTATCCAAAACCAGTGGACGTTAAAATGCACCACGAGTTACCAGCGTTTATTAGCAACCGTGGTGGTGTTGCATTACGCCCAGGTGACGGTGTTATTCACTCTTGGCTCAACCGTTTATTATTACCAGATACCGTTGGTACTGGCGGCGATAGCCACACTCGTTTCCCAATCGGCATTAGCTTCCCAGCGGGTTCTGGTTTAGTGGCCTTTGGTGCAGCAACAGGTGTAATGCCCCTCGACATGCCAGAGAGCGTGTTAGTGCGTTTTAAAGGCGAAATGCAACCAGGCATCACTTTACGTGATTTGGTTCATGCGATTCCTTTATATGCGATTAAATCTGGTTTGTTAACTGTTGCAAAAGCCGGTAAGAAAAATATTTTCTCTGGCCGCATTCTCGAAATCGAAGGCTTGCCTAACTTAAAAGTAGAACAAGCATTTGAATTATCAGATGCATCAGCCGAGCGTTCAGCCGCTGGTTGTGCAATTAAACTCAATCCAGAGCCAATCAAAGAGTACCTCAGCAGCAATGTAGTGCTCATGAAAAACATGATTGCCGATGGTTACGAAGACAAACGCACCCTAGAGCGCCGTATTAAAGCAGTTGAAGCATGGTTGGCCAACCCACAATTGCTTGAGTCCGATAAAGATGCAGAATACGCAGCCGTTATCGAAATCGACTTGGCTGACTTAAAAGAGCCAGTCGTTTGCTGCCCTAACGATCCTGATGATGCAAAATTCTTATCAGACGTTTCTGGTACTGCTATTGATGAAGTATTTATTGGTTCATGTATGACCAATATTGGTCACTTCCGTGCCGCTTCTAAATTGCTCGAAGGCAAACGTGATATTCCTGTGAAATTATGGATGGCCCCGCCTACCAAAATGGACGCAAGTGAATTGACCAAAGAAGGCCATTATGGTGTGTTTGGTGCTGCTGGCGCCCGTATGGAAATGCCAGGTTGCAGCTTGTGTATGGGTAACCAAGCACAAGTTCGTGAAGGCGCTACTGTCATGTCAACTTCAACACGTAACTTCCCTAACCGTTTGGGTAAAAACACCAACGTTTATTTAGGTTCTGCTGAATTGGCCGCTATTTGCTCTAAATTAGGTCGTATTCCAACCGTTGCAGAATATTTATCTGACATGGGTGCAATTACCAAAGACTCCAGCAAAATTTATCAATACATGAACTTCAATCAAATTGAAGAATATGTAGAAACTGCTAAAACAGTCTAAAACCTAGAGAGTTAAAATTATCAATTAAAGATAATTTTTATCTGTACCAATCAAAAGGGAGCGCTTGCTCCCTTTTTTTCTTGCTAACTCAACCTTTACTCTAGCTTCATCAAAAAGTTGGTGTTTGCGCAAGGTAAAACTGTTTTGCAACTCAAATTAAGTCAATAATAGATAACTTGTATTTTGAGTTATAGTCATCATCTATAAACGGCAAAATTTATTAGTTGGGGAAATTTTTATCTCATGACATTTCAAAACAAGCTCTTGAATTATCTTTTGGTTGGTGTAGTTGGTGTTTTCTTGATAGCTTTGCAAGCTGCACCGGCTCATGCCAATTCTGGTACTAGCAAAACTAAACCTAGCGCTAACAAAGCCGCCTCAAAAATTACTTTCCCACAGGCTTGGGAAGGTATTGTCAAAGTTGAGGCCTCTAGTTTGTCGCCCAATTATTTAGCACCCTGGAACACAGGTCGCCCCAACAGTGGCACTGGAACAGGTTGGTTAGTGGGCAAAAATCGTTTTATGACCAATGCCCATGTGGTTGAAAATGCCACCCGCTTGTTAATTCGTTTACCCAGTGACCCCAAGCCCTATGAGGCCAAAGTGTTGTTTGTGGCTCATGATGCCGATTTAGCCATTATTGAACCCATTGATCAAGCTGCATTTAATCATTTAAAGCCCTTTGTGTTAAGTGGCATTCCGGCCCTTAACACCGAGGTCATTGCAGTGGGCTATCCTATAGGTGGTGACCGATTAAGTGTGACCCGTGGAGTGGTGTCGCGCATTGACTTTAATGCTTATTCACACACTATGGTAGATGCCCATTTGACGGTGCAGGTAGATGCGGCCATTAACCCTGGTAATAGCGGTGGCCCTGTTTTACAAAACGGTAAAGTGGTGGGTGTGGCCTTTCAAGGATTTAATGGTGCGACAGCTCAAAATGTCGGCTACATGATTCCTGTGCCTGTCATTACCCGATTTTTAAAAGACGTAGAAGATGGTCATTATGATCATTATGTCGATCTTTCAATTAACCACTTCCCGATTGAAAACCCAGGTCAACGCAAAGCCTTGGGCTTACCCGATGATGGCTTAGGGGTTTTTATTAGCACGGTACACAGTGCAGGCTCTTCTTATCCATTGGTACAAAATGGGGATGTTTTATTAAGCATAGATGGTTTGCCAATTTACAGTAATGGCTTAATTCGACTAGAGGGCGAATTAGTTGATCTAAACGAAATCGTAGAAAGAAAATTTAAAGGCGATAAAGTGCAATTAGGCCTTTTAAGAGCTGGTAAAAAAATATCGGTAGAAATTCAACTCAAGCGCTTTACGCCTATGGTTTCTACTGGTAAACAATACCTGCAACAGGCACCATTTGTTATGTATGCTGGTATAGTTTTTCAGCCTTTAAGTCGTGACTTATTTGAAGCCTACTCTATGACAGATTCTGTCGTTCATTATTATTATCGTGAGTTTTTAAACTCCGAGTTATATGCCGAAAAACCAGAAGTTGTCATTTTAACCAGTGTGTTACCCGACCAAATCAATACGCATTGGTCTGCTTACAAACAAAGCGTGATTGATGAAATCAATGGTATGAAAATTCGTCGTTTATCAGATGTGCCCGTAGCCTTAGCTAAAAAAGGAAATAAGCCCGATTTTATAGAGTTAAAAATCATTGGATCCAATCGTCCCCTAGTCATGAGCCGTGAACAGGCTCAATTGGCTCATCCTAAAATAATGGCCAAATATGGTATTTATTTAGATCAGTATTTGGGTGAATAAGAAAAAAGAATAAGATCAAAAAGGACCATCATTTATGAGTTTTATATATTTAACAAGACTAGCTGTAAAAGACGGCTTCAAACAATTTTTTATCTTCTGTTTGCTACTGGGCAGCTTAGGTTTTCAAATCAATGGTTTTACTCAAACCACCCCACTTAATACCAATAATAGTTCGCCTAGCCCAGAGCAGCCACCCATTATCAAAGTAAGTGTGACGCATCAAGGTTTTCACGCTAGAATTCCTTGGCAAAAATCAACCGTAGGATCACGAAGTGCATTGGGCATTTTAATAGCTCCGCAACAAGTTTTAGTGACTGCTAGTTTGGTACAAGATGCTAGTTTTATAGAGTTTGAGTTACCTCAGACTACTGAAAAGAAAGTCGCTAAAGTTGAGGTCGTTGATTACGATGTTAATTTGGCACTATTAACATTAGAAACACCTGATGCAACATTTTTTGCATCGCTCAAACCAATAGCTTTAAGTCCGAGCGTAAAAGTTAACCAACAATTAAAAGTTTGGCAATTTAATCGTTCGGGCGATATGACATCTTCTCCTACCCAAGTGACTCGCTTAATGGTGGGGCAATACGCCTTAAGCAAAAGTAATTTTTTATTAGCCGAGGTCAACGGTATTCTCCGCTCTGAGGGGCCATCAGTTACGATTCCAGTCACCAACACCGATGGTCTGGCTGGTTTATTATTACGTTATGACTCTAGAAACCAAAGTGCCACTATTCTTCCGTCACCCATTATTCAAAGCTTTTTAAAGGCTAGTAAAGTAGCACCTTATCCTGGTTTACCTACCATTGGTATGACGGTGCATTCTACCTCTGACAAACAATTAACCGATTATTTAGGGGTAACTGCGCTTAATGCAGGTATTTATGTATCAGAGGTCAGCAAAGGCGGCAGTGCCTATGAAGCAGGAGTGCAACAAGGGGATGTTATTTTAGAAGTCAAGGGCTTTAAGATTGACAAAAAAGGTGAGTATCAAGATCCTCAATTGGATTCGATTTCTTATTCTCATCTCATTCGAGGATTAAGCACAGTAGGTGAGAGCATTCCATGGAAAGTCTGGAGAAATGGCGCTGAAATGGTATTAAACGCCAAAGCAGTGAGCCAGCCTACTCAAGATGAGCTCGTGCCTACTTTAGGCAATAGCAAAGGTCCCGATTTTATTTTGCATGGTGGTTTGTTATTTCAAGAGCTCACTATGCCTTACCTAGAAAGCTTTGGTGAGAATTGGGAAAATTCAGCTCCTGCTCGCTTGGTGCAAATTGCCAATAACCAAGCCGACTACCAAAAATTAAATAAACGTAGAATAGTCATATTAGGAGCTGTTTTGCCTGTGAAGGGTGCACAAGGCTTTCAACAACTAGGTGCGATTGCCATTTTAAAAGTGAATAATATAGAAATAAAAGATTTAGCGTCACTTGCATCGGCTTTAAAAAATCCGCTTAATGGGGTACATAAAATCGAACTCGATAGTTATCCTAAGACCATTTATTTAGACGCCGAGCAAGCATTGCTTGATAACAAAGAGTTAACCGGAGGTGTATATCGTATTCCTCAGTTGTCGCGCATTTCTGCTGATTAAAACTCTAGTTAATTGACCCAACAAAAAATCCACACTCTTGACTCGTCAAGGGTGTGGATTTTTTCTTATTGAACTAAAAAATGGCAAGCTGAATTTATTCGAGGTTTAATTCAACTTGCTGAACAAAAGTATCCTTAAAAGTAAAATAATTACTCAGCACTAATACTGCACTTAAGACCATCATTAGGGGCATAAATAAAAAGCTTAAAAAACTATTTTCACCCTGACTAGTCACAATGGCATTGCTAATAAAAATCATGGGGGCAATTAAAGTGGCCCAGCAAAGTGCGTAAACCAACATTGCCTTGATATTTTTAATGCATGCTAAAAAACTAAATACCATCGCTTTTAAGGGCTTTACACCATACCAAAAAACTAAGCTAGGGGCATGCCAAAAAGCCAGGCTAGAAATCACACTACAAACAATCATAAAAATAAGAAAGTTGGGTAAACCATCGTTTAAATTAAAAACGGATTCATTCAAATTAGGTGTATTAGTAGCTACTTCTGAAGCGGCTAAACTGGCGTCACTTACTGCACTACTAGCAGGGCTTGCAGCGTTGGCTTTCATCGTTTGTTCGGCTACTTTGGCAAATTGCTCAATGTCTTGGCTGAAGCTTAAATAAGTCACAATGGTTAATAAAATAATTCCTAAAATATAAAAACCACCTAAGGCCAAAACCGCTTTGGTGCGTGTGGCACCTCCTTTAAAAGCCGTAACTATGCGTTGTGGTTTGGCTAACCTGCCATGTGTAGCGTCTTCCATCGCTGCAATCGCTGCAATATTAAAAGCGGGTACTAATAACAAAGCAATAAAAAGCCCAAAAGGATTAAATGCCAACAATAGTTGCAAAATGGCTGAGCACATAAAAACCAAGCCACCCAACATAAGGGGTTGGGTAAAAAAAGTTTTAAAACTATTGACCACCCATAAAAAAGCTTGTTGAGTAGAGACCGATTGAAGTTGAACGGGATATGCCATTGAGTATTAAAAAGAATTAAAAATTA
>CAZKWC010000002.1:0-30787 GCA_964556425.1 uncultured Limnohabitans sp.
CGAGTGGAGTCGTAATTCTCAAATGGTTGATGAATCCATGGGTTGGTTGCCAAAAATTCAACTGAATAATCGGGTGTAAAAGTAGAAACTTCTTTGGTCCAAATAACGGCACTACGTAATTCAGTGACGGGTGCATAGTTGTGACGCAATTGTTGAATAACAGCGTTAAGGGTGTGACCTGTGTCGGCCAAGTCGTCAACCAATAATACACGTCCAGCGATTTCGCCTTTTGGTGTGGTAATGTAGCGGGCAATATCGAGATTACCTTGCTGAGTACCTGCTTCTGCGCGATAAGAACTAGTAGACATAATAGCCAAAGGTTTATCAAAGACCCTTGATAAAACATCACCAGGGCGCATACCGCCACGGGCTAAACATAAAATGGTGTCAAACTCCCAACCCGACTGATACACCTTAATGGCTAATTTTTCAATTAGATTGTGATATTCATCGTAGCTAACATAGAGATGTTTTCCGTCTTCAGTAAGCATGTTTTCCTTTCTGAGCGTTGTGATAAACGCGTTAGATTTGAGTTTGAGTAGGGTTAAAAAATTCAACTATTGGTAGAGCTTGAATTAAACCAAGTTTTAATAAAATAACAAGGCTTAGCTCAAAATAAAAGTTGTAGCAATTGGCTGTTTTGTTGTCTTATTAAAACAAGCACCCTAAGGTGCTTGCAAAAATTGCTTAATTTAGTTATTACTAACTAAATTAAAGTTTTAAGCTTGGAAGGGATCACACAATTTAATCGTGTGATCACGGTCAGGGCTAGTAGAAATTACATGGATTGGAACACCAGTAATTTCTTGAATGCGATTGAGGTAAATTTGTGCATTTTTAGGCAATCCATCGTATTGAGTAACGCCTACTGATGACTCCGACCAACCAGCCAAAGTTTCGTAAATAGGAATACAACGTTCGATTTCATCTGCACCCATTGGTAATAAATCAATGGTTTCGCCATCGAGTTCATAACCTACGCATAATTTGAGTTCGGTTAAACCGTCTAATACATCAAGCTTAGTAATACACAAACCTGTTAAACCGTTGACCTGCGCAGAGCGTTTTAAGAGTGCAGCGTCAAACCAACCACAACGACGGCTACGACCCGTAGTTACCCCTTTTTCAGCACCGATAGTGCTCATGTGATAACCAGGAGTGCCTTCTTTTTCCCATTCGAGTTCGGTGGGGAAAGGGCCTCCACCCACACGTGTGCAATAGGCTTTGGTAATACCTAAAACATAATTGAGCATGCTAGGGCCAACGCCTGTTCCAGCAGCTGCATTACCAGCCACACAGTTGCTTGATGTAACGTAAGGGTAGGTACCGTGGTCAACATCTAAGAAAGTGCCTTGTGCGCCTTCAAACAAAATGCCAGCGCCTTGGTTGTAGGCTGCGTTCACTTCACGGGACACATCGGCCATCATGGGCTTAATGATTTCTGCGTGTTGCAAGGCTTCTTGATAAACTTTATCAAAGGAGACTTTGCCGTCAACAACATAAGGATTTAACAAGGGACCAAAGTCCATGTTGGCAGAGCCTAAATAGGTACTTAATACATGATTGTGTAAGTCAAGCAAGGTTTGAATTTTGCTGGCTAAACGCTCTGGGTGTTTAAGGTCTTGAACGCGAACTGCACGACGGGCAATTTTGTCTTCGTAAGCGGGGCCAATACCACGGCCAGTAGTACCGATTTTTTCAACGCCAGAAGTTTCGCGGGCTTTTTCACGAGCGATATCTAGGATAGCGTGGAAAGGTAAAATAAGTGGGCATGCTTCACTGATGCGAAGGCGTGAACGCACTTCCACTTTGGCTTTTTCTAGGCCCTCGATTTCTTCGAGTAATTTACCAACCGATAACACCACACCGTTACCGATATAACATTTAACACCAGGGCGCATAATGCCACTTGGAATTAAATGAAGGGCTGTTTTAACACCGTTAATTACGAGTGTGTGGCCAGCATTGTGACCGCCTTGAAAGCGCACAACACCAGCACAGCTTTCGGTAAGCCAATCGACTAGCTTACCTTTGCCCTCGTCACCCCATTGGGTTCCGACCACTACTACGCCACGTCCTTGAGACTTTTTATCCATTTTTAAATCATCCACTAATTTGAAATCTTTGGAAAACTACCAACCCGAGCTTTAGGTGGTAATTGCAATTACTACCCACTGACCCGCTACTTGAATGAGTTGTCTATCGCATTCAAACTCATCTACTTCGGTTTCATGGCCTGGCAACATACACACTACCACCTCGCCTTTGGAGCGCAATGATTGAATGGCTGCTGCCAGAACGGGATCTGAGCCCCATGGGGCCCTGATTGCGGCTTTAAGGGTTTGTGGCTGCACCACTGACACGAGGTCTTTGATGTCTAGACTAAAACCTACCGCATGACGACTGCGACCAAACACAGCGCCTACTTTGTCATAGCGACCACCACGAATGAGGGCATCTCCGGCGCCTACGACATAAATGCTAAATCGTGAACCAGTGTAATAACCATATCCGCCTTGCTCGGCTAAATCAAAACTTATTTTTTTACCCTCAAGATGTGAGGCCAACCAAGCTAGATCGTCTAAGGCTTGATTTAAAGCAGGGCTTGGGGGTAAGACCTGTTTTGCTTTATCTAGTACATTGGCTCCACCACTTAGATCAAGCAATGCCACAATGGCTTGGGCCAATTGAGGGTTTAATGTTTGGGTAATTTGATGCAAGGTGGAGGCATCTTTTTGACCCAAAGCAGAGCGAATTTGTTTGAGCAAATTAGGCTCTATGGTGTGGCCTTCAATGAGGCTATTAAAAATTCTGGCGTCAGATAAATCGACGGTTAAAGCACTTAATTTTGAAGCTTTTAGGCAGTCTAGCGCCAATAATAAGGCTTCTAGGTCGGCTTCTCGGCCGGCATGGCCGTAAATTTCAATGCCAAACTGTAAAGGCTCACGACTGGCATGGGGGCGACTTGGCCTTGTGTGCACCACTGGGCCACAATAACACAAGCGGGTCACACCTTTTCGATTGAGTAGGTGTGCGTCTATGCGCGCGACTTGTGAAGTGGTGTCAGGGCGTAAACCTAGAGTTCGACCAGAGAGTTGATCGACTAATTTAAAGGTTTGCAAATCCAGAGCCTCGCTGGCACCTGTGAGTAAAGACTCAAGATGCTCTAGCATTGGAGGAATGACCAGTTCACAACCGTAATGACGTGCAGTGTCTAATAAAACACGGCGCAATTCTTCGATGTGACGGGCTTCCTGTGGCAGGACGTCAGCAATATGATCGGGAAGTACCCACGCAGACATAGAAAAACTCTGAGTTATTAAAACGTAGATTTTACAGGTTTAAGCCCCATCTAAACTTTCAAATTGACTTTAATCTGATTTAAATTATTTGTATTGTTTAATATTTGCCTATTTTTCAAGGGTTTATATTGAATATTGAAATTTAAAAAAGCAGTTAAAAGTAAAAAATTTGAAACTTTAGATGCTATTTAACAGCAAAACTCGTTAACTTCTGAAAAAATGCCACGAAATTGACTCTTATCTGAGTAAGTCGAGGCACACAAAAAAATCGGATTTTGACGACATTCATCAAAATCCGATTTTGCATTAAAACCAATTAATCGGTTTATTTACGTGACTTAGCCCCTGCTGCACCAGCCGATGCATCTGTAGAAGCATTACCACGCATGACTTTGAAAAACTCAGATGAGGTATCAATTACCATAACATCTGATTTTTTCGCAAAGGTGGCCTTGTAGGTGTCTAAGCTTTTATAAAACTTAGCAAATTGTGGGTCTTTACCAAAAGTAGAGGCATATAAAGCGGCGGCTTGGGCATCGCCCTCACCTTTAATAATTTGTGCATCTTTATAGGCATTGGCAATCGTAATATCACGCTGACGCTCGGCATCAGCGCGAATTTTCTCACCATCTGCACCACCAGTTGAACGTAACTCGTTGGCCACACGTTTACGCTCGGCCTCCATACGTCTATAGACTGAATCGGTAATGGCTTCAACATAATCGATACGAGTAATTCGCACATCGACAATTTCAATACCCCAAGGCTTTGCACCACCTACCGAGCTAGCCACAATTTTTTGCACGTCTTGCATAACGGCTTCACGTTTTGCAGATAACAAATCTTTAACTGTGTGTTTATTAATTTGCTCTTGCACTACCCCACGCACTACTCGGTTGAGTTGGGTGCTACCAATGGTTTCAGTAGCACCTACTTGCCTAATGTACTGTGAAGGGTTGACGATTCTCCAACGAACATACCAGTCAACAACGACACGTTGTTTTTCGGCAGTTTGCATCACATCACCCTCTAGGCTATCGAGGTTTAATAGACGTTTGTCGAGGTAACGGACGTTTTGAAATGGTGGTGGCATTTTAAAATGTAAGCCTGGTTCAGTGACGACGTCCTTGATTTCACCTAAGGCGTAAATCACACCAAATTGACGCTGATCCACCACATATAAACAAGATGAGGCTAGGGCAATTGCTACGGCTGTACCGGTTAGTAAAAATCCAATGTTTTTCATATTGAAACCTTATTGACGTACATCACGATCACGAGATCTAGAGGTATCTCGGCTACGATCGGTGTTGTTAGTGTTATTCGTAGCAGGCGTTGTAACTGTAGCGCTTGAGTTGTTAGTAGCATTAGCTGGATTTGTAGCACCATTCACTGTAACTTCAGGTGAACCGTTGTTAACTGAATGAATAATTTTGTCTAAAGGCAAATAAAGTAAGTTAGAACCCTGTTTAGAGTCCACGACTACTTTAGTCACATTGTTATAGACTTGTTGCATTGCATCTAAGTACATACGGTCACGAGTGACCTGAGGTGCTTTTTGGTATTCAGTTAACACCGATTGAAAGCGTTGTGAATCACCTTCGGCTTGAGCGACGATTCTGGCCTTATAAGCGTCGGCTTCTTCTTTTAATCGAGAAGCAGCACCTACTGCACGAGGAATAACATCATTAGCATACGCTTGTGCTTCGTTTTTAATACGCTCACCCTCTTGACCTGCTTTTAACACGTCATCGAATGCCGCTTGTACTTGTTCCGGTGGACGAACGCCACCTTGCTGCAAGTTAATCGCAACTACTTCGACGCCCACTTTATAGCGGTCCAAGATTTTCTGCATCAGTGCACGCACTTTGGGAGCTACTTGTTCGCGCTCTTCAGAAAGAGCTGCATCGAGTTTCATGCCACCCAAAACTTCGCGAATTGCGGTTTCAGCTGCTTGACGAATCGCGCCTTCAGGATCAGTGCTTTCAAATAAGAAAGCTCTGGCATCGCTTAAACGATATTGCACTGCAAACTTTACTTCAACAATGTTTTCGTCTTGGGTCAGCATGGCAGACTCGCGCAAACCTGTAGCTTTGATGACTTTATCGCTTCCGACATCTAAGTTACGAATTTGCGTGACATTAACGACCACATGCTGCTGAATAGGATAAGGCAGACGGTAATTAATACCTGCTTTTACGGTGCTGTGATATTTACCAAATTGGGTAATAACGGCTTGTTGACCTTTTTGTTCGTCAACAATAAAAAAGCCTGTCATTAGCCAAATAACGGAAATAACACTGACTACTAAGCCAACACTCAAGCGACTTGGGTTGGGACCAGAGCCACCACCCGACGAATTAGGATTAGAAGGGCCTTTAGGGGCTTTACCAAACATAGCGCCAATTCGATTTTGCAATTCACGCAAAACCTCATCTAAATCAGGCTGATCTTGATCGCCTTTGTTTCTTGGATTTTGTTGATTAGGTGATTGATGGGGTTCGCCATTGGGATTGGAATTCCCATTGGGTTTATTTTCATCATCGGGACCACGACCCCAACGGGAATCGTTCAAGTTGAACATGCCCCTGACTCGGTTGAGTGAGGCCTGCCAATTAATCACACGAAAGGGAAATATCATGGGCTTAGGTGGTATAAAAGTTAACTAGTAGGTAAAGAGACTCATTAGATTGAGACTTAATCTAAATAATCAATATCTTGGATTAAATCTGAATCAAATTCGGATTCTAAGGTTTTGTCAATATTATTAATTTTTTCAGGGTCTTGCTGATTGCTATCTAGTTTATCAGATTGTACAAAATCAGCGATAGCCTGTCTAAGTACGTCAACTCCCATGTTTTGTTGGGCACTGACATAAATTCTTTTGAGTAATTGACCATCTCGGTCATAAAAGCCTTGTAATTGATCTGGCTTTTTGTCTTCTGGAACCGCATCTAACTTATTAAATACCAACAATTGAGGTATATCATTGGCACCAATTTCAGTTAGTACATCGTTGACTTGCTCGATTTGTACTGGCCATTCTGGGTTAGATGCATCAATGACATGAAGTAATAAATCAGCGTTGATGGCCTCTTGTAGGGTCGCTTGGAAAGCGGCCACTAAACCGTGCGGTAAATCGCGCACAAATCCCACTGTGTCAGATAATGAAACAGACGATTGGGTTTGCGCCAAATACATTTGCCTGGTGGTAGTATCTAGTGTGGCAAAGAGTTGGTCAGCGGCATAGGCCTGAGCTTTAACTAATGTATTAAAAAGGGTAGATTTACCTGCATTGGTATAACCTACAATAGAAATGTTAAACACGTCGCGGCGTTCGCGTTGACGTCTTTGGGTATTACGTTGTTTTTTAACTTTAACTAAGCGATCTTTGATTTTTTTGATGTTTTCATTGATCATTCGCTTGTCAAGTTCAATTTGGCGCTCTCCGGGGCCACCACGCATACCAATACCACCACTTTGACGTTCGAGATGACTCCAACGCCTGACTAAGCGGGTACTTAAATATTGAAGACGAGCTAACTCAACTTGTAATTTACCTTCATGACTACGAGCTCTTTGTGCAAAAATTTGCAAAATAAGCATAATGCGATCATTGACAGGTAATTCGAGGGTTCGTTCTAAATTTCTTTGTTGTGCGGGGCTTAAAGACTGATCAAATAAAACCTCTGTAGCACCTAGTTGTAGTGCGAGTTGTTTGATTTCATCGGCTTTACCTGATCCTACAAACAATGCTGCATCGGGGGACTTACGTTTACAGGTGATGCGACCTACAGGCTCTATACCTGCGGTTTGAGCTAACAAGCCCAACTCTGAGAGATCAGAATCAAAACTTCCGTGACCGAAGTCAACACCGACTAAAATTGCAGTAACGATGGGGGTTTCGTCACGAGAAGTATTGCGCTGCACAGATTTATGTTGGGCTGTAGTAATAAGAAATTAACCTAAAACAGGTTCTTCTGGGCGGTCAGAAGTGCGGAAATTAACTGCACGACCTGGAACGATGGTGGAAATGGCATGTTTGTAAACCATTTGGGTCATGGTATTTTTTAACAAAATAACATAGGCATCAAAGGACTCGATTTGGCCTTGTAATTTAATGCCGTTTACCAAATAAATGGATACTGGCACATGCTCTAAACGTAATTGGTTTAAGAATGGGTCTTGCAAGAATTGGCCTTTTGAGTTCACGATATTCTCCGTGTTGAAATAAAAATTAAGTTCTAACGATAACACAACTTATTTTAATTGAGGGTTGTGGTCGTTAAAACAAGTGGTAAAAAAAAGTTTATTAGGCAAAGCCTAGGCTTATTTGTCTTTGTAAGGGTTGCTAGCGTTTTTGAATTCGATTCTAAGTGGAGTTCCGACTAGCTCAAAAGCCTTACGAAATCTTCCCTCTAAAAAGCGCTTATAGGCTGCACCAACATGCTCTAGCGAATTACCATGAATCACAATAACGGGTGGATTTAAACCACCTTGGTGAGCATAACGTAATTTTGGCCTAAACATGCCACTACGGCTCGGGCTTTGGAATTGAACCGCATCTAATAACAATCGAGTAAGGATTGGAGTTGGCATTTTGCGAGTAGCCGACTCATGCGCTTTAATTAAAGAGCTCCATACAGGACCTAAACCTTGACGTTTTTTAGCAGAAATATAATGAATTTTAGCAAAATGCAAAAAGCTGAGTTTCACTGCTATAGAACGCTCTACTTGCTCACGCTGGTAAGCATCTATGTTATCCCATTTGTTCACCGCCACTACGACTGATCGACCACACTCGAGTATATAACCAGCAATATGCGCGTCTTGATCTGTGACACCTTCAGTGGCATCAATCATGAGTAAGACCACATGAGCTGATTCAATCGCTTGCAAGGTTTTAACCACCGAGAATTTTTCAATGGCTTCAAACACTTTGCCACGGCGGCGCAAACCTGCTGTGTCAATTAGCTCAAACATTCTGCCATCACGTTCAAATGGAACAGAAATAGCGTCTCGGGTAGTACCAGGTTGATCGAAGGCAACTAAGCGGTCTTCACCTAACCATGCATTGATAAGGGTAGATTTACCCACATTAGGACGACCCGCAACAGTTAAACGAATCGCACCTGTTTCTTCGTGTGCGGTAATGGGTTCTAAGGCAGTGTCATAGCCAATAGCCTCGAATGCGGCTAATAACATCGGACGAATACCTTGACCGTGGGCAGCAGAAACAGCTAAAACCGGGCCTAAACCTAAAGAGAAAAAGTCTGTGACTTGTGCGCCACTTTCCATACCTTCGGCTTTATTAGCTACTAACAAACATTTTTTACCCATTTTTCTGAGAAAAACGGCAATTTCTTGATCCAAAGCCGATAAACCAGCTCTTACATCGACCACAAACAAAACAATGTCGGCTTCAGCTACTGCTTGCCTAGTTTGTTTGGCCATTTCTTGCACAATACCGCTAGAGGCATCGGGCTCGAAACCACCAGTGTCCACCACAATAAAGTTGCGTTTATCAAGGCGACCATTACCGTAATGACGGTCACGGGTCAAACCAGAAAAGTCAGCAACAATAGCGTCACGAGTTTTTGTTAATCGATTAAAAAGGGTTGATTTACCAACATTGGCGCGCCCAACAAGGGCCAGCACTGGATTCATGGGTGCGCCTCTTTAATTAAGGTTGTGCAGCGGATGCTGCTTGTGATGCCACGGCGGGTGGCTCAATACCTAAAGAGCGCAACTTTACTTCGACAATTCGACGATAAACTGCAGTCTCAGGTAATTTTTTATAAGCCGCTTCATAGGCCGCTTTAGCCAAATCTGGCTTGCTATTTAATTGGTGTATATCGCCTTGACGATCAGCTACCAAACCCTCAAAAGATTCAGGAACTTTGACTTCTAGTGCCTTAAGGGCCGCATCATAATTTTTTTGTTGCGCTAAAACACTGGCCAAACGTAAACGTGCCATTGCGACATATGCCTCATCTTTAGAGTTGTCAATCACATTTTGTAATGCTGCTTTGGCTTCATCAGGCATACTTTTATCTTGATAAGCTTTAGCTGCCAACAAATTGGCTTGATTAGCATAACTAGTCTTGGCATAACTAGTGTTCATATCATTTAAAGCGGTTTTAAGATTGGCCAAATCTAGATTACGAGCTGATTTGTCAATCTGATCATAAATAGCACTGGCGTTTGCGGCCTGTTTGTTTTGCCATGTGTTATAAGCCATCCAGGCTGCATAAGCGCTTAATACGACAATTAATAACCAAGTAATGAGGTTGCCGTATTTAGCCCAAAATTGTTTAATTTGATCTAATTGTTCTTGTTCGTCTAGATCTAAATGTTGTGTTGCCATAAGAATCCTTTAAATTCGTTTTAGTTATGTATGTGTGACTGTGCCCAACTGACTAAATCGGCAATAGGCAACTCAAGTTGCTGCGCATCACGATCACGTAAATTTTTCACACTAACACAGTTTTTTGTCATTTCATCGCCAGCAAATACCAAGGCATATAAAGCACCTGAAGCATCTGCTTTTTTAAATTGAGCTTTGATTTGACTCATTTCTGCTTTGTTTGCACCATTAGGCCTTGCAAACATTTGTACTTTAAAACCACTTTGCCTTAATTGCGTGATAGCAAGCATGGCTTTTGGTAATAAAGTGAGCTCACCCAAGACAGCAAAAAAGTCTGGGGTAGCGACTTGAGCTTGTAACTCTTGAACTTTTAACAGCTCTAAAATACGCTCGACACCTAATGCCCAGCCAATAGCAGGAGCCGCTTTACCACCAATTTCTTCAAAAAGGTAATCATAACGACCGCCACCACAAATAGTACCCTGCGAACCCAAATGCTCGGTAATGAATTCAAAAACCGTTAGATTATAATAATCTAATCCGCGTACCAGCCTATGGTTGATTGTAAAGTCAATTTGGTGGGCTTTTAAAATCTCTTTGACACCCTCAAAATGCGCTTTTGAAGCTTCACCCAAAAAGTCTAACAAAGAAGGGGCCTTGTTTACCAACTCCTGCATTGCACTATTTTTGGTATCAAGAATACGCAAAGGGTTGCTAATTAAACGTCGTTTGGAATCTTCGTCTAATAAATTTTGGTTATTTTGGAAATATTCTACTAAAGCCTGTCGGTGTTGCTGACGCTCATGGGGTTCTCCAAGACAATTGAGTTCTAGGCGTACATTGGTAAGCCCTAACTTTTGCCACAAGGAATGAGCCAAAATAATGAGTTCGGCGTCGACTTCATAACCAGGAAAGCCTAGCGCCTCTGCCCCTACCTGATGGAACTGCCTGTAACGACCACGCTGTGGTTTTTCATGCCTAAACATGGGGCCCATGTAAAACAATCTTTTACCACCGTCACGAATTAACGAGTGTTCAACCGCAGCTCTTACTAAACTGGCAGTATTTTCAGGCCGCAAAGTCAGGTTATCGCCGTTGAGTTTATCAACAAAGCTATACATTTCTTTTTCGACCACATCGGTGGCTTCACCTAAGCCGCGTACAAATAAACCTGTTGGCTCGACAATCGGGGTACGCACATTTTGATAGGCAAATTGGCCCATGATGTCGCGCACTTTCGCTTCAAACGCCTCCCATTGAGCTGACTCAGGGGGCAAAATGTCATTCATGCCTTTGACTGCCACCAATTTTTCAAGTTTTTTTGGCGCATGAGTGTCACTACTCACATTGTTAAGCTTATTTTCTGGGGCGTTGGACTCAGTATTCACTGGTAAATTCGACATACGATTAACTCTTAACGCCGTAGCGTTTCTCCACATAATTTTCAACAATCACTCTAAACTCTTCAACGATGGATTCACCACGTAGCGTTACTACTTTCTCACCGTCTATATAGACAGGTGCAGCAGGTGCTTCTCCAGTGCCCGGCAGGCTAATCCCGATATCGGCATGTTTGCTCTCGCCAGGGCCATTGACGATACATCCCATAACGGCCACTTTCATCGACTCAACGCCAGGAAATTGATCTTTCCAGACTGGCATTTGACCTCTTAAAAATTGATCAATTTGTTGAGTTAACTCTTGGAACGTAGTGCTAGTCGTACGGCCACAACCAGGGCAAGCAGTAACGGTAGGAGTGAAACTACGTAAACCCAAAGACTGTAAAATTTCAGAACCAACCAACACTTCTTGTGTTCTGGACTCGTTGGGTGCAGGTGTTAAAGAGACCCTAATTGTATCGCCAATTCCTTCTTGCAATAAAAGGGATAAAGCAGCCGTAGAGGCCACAATACCTTTAACCCCCATACCTGCCTCTGTAAGACCTAAATGCAAAGGGTAATTACCGCGCTTAGCCAACTCACGATAAACCGTTACTAGGTCTTGTACACCACTCACCTTGCAAGACAAAACAATTTGATGAGCCGGCATTCCCATTGATTGGGCCAACTCTGCAGATTCAATGGCAGAGCGCACCAAAGCCTCAACCATAACTTGTTTAGCCGTCCAAGGTTGTGAACGCTTGCTATTCTCATCCATTAACTGGGCCATTAAATCTTGATCTAAGCTACCCCAATTAACCCCAATTCGAATTGCTTTATTCCATTGCAAGGCTGATTCGATTAATTGGCCAAATTGGGCATCACGCTTATTACCTTTGCCCACATTACCGGGATTAATACGATATTTAGATAATGCCTTTGCACATTCTGGGTAATCGCGCACTAACAAATGGCCGTTGTAATGAAAGTCTCCAATTAAAGGCGTATGAATACCCATTCTATCGAGTTGCTCTCGGATATAAGGCACTTGTGCAGCAGCTTTAGGCGTATTAACAGTAATACGCACCATTTCTGAGCCGGCAAGGGCTAACTCTTTGACCTGAATGGCTGTAGCAATAGCATCTTCGGTATCAGTATTGGTCATGGATTGCACTCGCACAGGAGCACCTCCTCCAATAGTAATAATTTGATCCGCCCAGCTAACTTGTGCTTGTAATCGAGTATTGTTTGTCATGATGCTTTATAAATATCGAAAGGCTACGAATTGGGTAAAGTGAAGAGGTCTATAACTCAAGGCTAGCAAGCTTGGTATCTTGTGTCTTGAGCTTTTAGACTGATTTTAAACCCCGTAGCCCATGCTATGAGTAAAAAATCAAGAAAATAAGTAATCTAAGAACCTACCATGAATGCTGTAATGAGATTTACAGAGCTTTCCTCAAGCACTTCAATTCAATTCGTAACCATTTTAGAGAGGCAATAACTATTAAAGAGCAAAAGAAACCCTGCTTTAATCAACACTCATAAGTTAAGTTTAGCCCAACTTTTGAATAACAAAATCATGAGGATTAACTATCACATATCATGATCGCTCTTTACGATTTTGCAGAGTTTCTTTTATACCAACTCACATAAATGCAAATAGTTAATATAAATAAATTATTACTTCAATTCAAATCTAGCCACATTACCCTTTGAATAAGGTGCCGTATTATAAATTTGGCCATTCACAATCACAGTGGTGGAAGTGGCATTACCTACTTTTACTTTTACTGGCATTTTAGCTAAAACAGTGACTTCGTCGTCTTTAACGCCGTTTTTACCTAATAATTGTTTACCACCTGCTTCGGATACCTCTAAATAGCTAGTATCTGTTAATTTAAACACAATTATCGCTTGCCCAGCCTGCGCTGCCACTGGTAGGGAGGCAGTTGTGGAAGGTGTGGTAGCAACTGCAGCAGAAGCTGTTGTACTTGGCTGTTTAACTACCGTATTATCAGTTTTGGCTGTTGATAGAGCCGGGGCGCTAGCCACTACTGAAGCAACAGGTTTGACTTCTGCAGACTTTACTGCTGGTGTGGCCACAGAAGCAGCAGCAGTGGGTACTGTTATTGCACTTACAATAGAAGCAGCGCTAGCTACAGAAGCTGCTTGACTGCTTACTTCCATAGGTAAACTGGAAACCACAGGTGTACTTACGCTTGTGTCAGCAGCCACTGCCGCATCAGAGGCGGTACTGCTACTAGATAAACTTGAAATAGAACTGCTTGCTGAACTCCAATTGACCACCACTGCGATCGCAATACCAATCACAATAAGTGCAGCTAATACACGGATACCCACACCTCCAAAAGTATCTGCAACATCAATTGAACTACCACTCATTGGTAAATTAAGCCCTCTAGGCTGTGATGCTTCGGATTTTGCCTGTGGCAATTTAGGCATAAGAGCCAAAATTTCGGTGGCATCCACTTTGATAGTGCGACAAATGCTCGTTACTAAACTTCTAGAAAACGCAACACCTGGTAAAAGATGAAACTCATCTGCTTCTAAAGCTCTAAGTGTCTTAACAGATACCTTAAGCTGAGCAGCTAAAGATAACTCCGAAACATTTGCGTTTTCGCGTGCTTGTTTTAATAATGTACCAGCAGTGGTTGTAGCAGAAGCTTTTTCCTCTGACATTACACTTTGCTCAGCCATAGCAGGAATTAAAGAGGCTGGGATTAAAGAAGCGGGTATTAAATCATCCTCTTTGGAAGCAACACCAATTACTTGAGCTGTATTCACGAAAATTTCAGGCTCGATTTCTGTGCCAAATGATTTACTGATTGGTTCAGGTGCACTAAATGAAGTTGAACTATTCACTAAATTAGTCTCAAAATCATTTATTGGCTGATTTTCAGAATTATTTTTCTCAGACAACTCCACTTCTGGTTTTGCGTCCTGCAAAATTAAACTACTAATTGAATTAGTAGCCAAAGTAGTACCAGGATCTACATCTAATGGATTTTCGTCTTCCGCATTTTGAATTAGAGCGGCCATAGATCCAGATAAAGAGCTCACCGCATCTAGACCTGCTTTTGATAGTTCGGCAGGTAATAAACCTGTGTCGTTCTGATCATTAAAGGTCTTTGATTGAAATGAATTTTCGGAACTATCAAAGTTATTGTTATTAGCTTGCGATGCGTCATCTTGATTTGAAGCCACATCGTGCTTGATATCATCATTTTTTTCACTCATCAAACACCCCTCGATTTAGTTTTTCCGCCTGTGGCGATTTAGGAAACTTTTGCTGTATTTGCAACTGTAAACGTCTAGCAGCTTCTATACTGCCAGTTCGCCTTTCGATGCGAGCACCCAGCCATAAAGACTGGGCATTAGCTAACTCTTGATTATTATTAAGACGAGTCACGTAAAAACGTGCCCTATCATATTGACCTTTGTCAAAAAATATTTGTGCCAAGTTATAACCCGCCATTGGACTACTGGGGTCAAGTTCAAATGACTTTAATAAACTAGACTCCGCATCTTGAACTAATCCTGCACGCAACTGACATACCCCTAGAGTAAGCCAAGAAGTGGCTTTATCACGGTAAGTAGGTACCGCTAAGGCCCTTTTAAAATACTGAATAGCTTCTGGGTATTTGGCATTCACACATTGCATCCAACCAATATTGTGCAAAGCACTACCGTTATTAGGGTTAAAAGACAATGCCCGCTGATAGTTGTCAAGCGCAGTTCGGTTATCGCCTAATCTAAAATAAATTAAACCCTTAAGAATATAGGCCTCAGAGAATGTGGAATCAATAACCAATGCTTGGTTAATTTCCTCCAAGGCAATTTCATTTTTACCTTGCTCAAAATAGGCCGATGCTAACTCTAATCTTAAGCCAGCACGATTGCGAGCATCCGAGAGAGGTGTAGCAATATCTTGATAAGCGTCCGATGAAGCAGAATTGTTATTAGCACATCCGGTCACCAACAAGACGAGACTCAGCCATACCATTAAGCCAAAATTGAAATGACTGGATACTGGTTTAAAAACTTGAAAATAAATCATTTGGAGTATGCCTTTTCTGATGGCAACTCTTGACTAAGGACTGCGTTGGCTGAACTTGCTAATTGAATTGGTATAGTGACTCGTTTAGCGAGTCTGCTTTGAATTTTAGTACGATCAACCACTTCACCAGCTAACTGACCACAAGCGGCATCAATATCATCGCCCCTAGTTTTTCTTACAGTTGTGATAATGCCAGCTTGATTGAGTAGAACAGCAAAGCTAGCCACCCTGTCTTTGGACGAACATAATAAACCTGAAGCAGGGAATGGATTAAACGGAATCAAATTAATTTTACAAGATAAACGGGTGGATGATTGTTTCACCAAAAGATCAATTAGTTGGCGAGCATGATCATCAGTGTCGTTGACACCTTGAAGCATACAATATTCGATTGTGATGAAATCACGAGGAGCCGATTTCAAATATGAATTGCAAGAAGTCAATAGCTCTTGCAAGGGATATTTAAGATTAATGGGTACTAAATGACTACGTAAATCGTTATTGGGCGCATGTAATGATACTGCTAACGAGACCGGGCAGTCTTGTGCCAACCTGTCTATCATGGGTACCACACCAGAAGTAGATACCGTTACACGGCGTCTTGAAAGGCCATAACCATGATCATCTAACATGGTTTTAAGAGCAGGCACTAAGGCATTATAGTTTTGTAATGGCTCGCCCATACCCATCATTACCACATTGGAAATAATTCGATCGGTACGGCCTAATTTTTGTTTAAGGTAGTGTTCGGCAAACCACAATTGGGCAATAATTTCGCCAGTGGTGAGGTTGCGACTAAAACCCTGATGTCCGGTGGAGCAAAACCGGCAAGCAACAGCACAGCCCGCTTGCGATGAAACACACAGCGTAGCTCGGTCGGATTCGGGGATATAAACAGATTCAATGGCGTTGCCATTACCTACGTCGAATAGCCACTTAATAGTGCCATCGGTGGACTCATGCTGGCTAATCACTTTTAAACCAGAAATGGTGGCCACTGTGGGGAGTTTTTCTCTGAGTGATTTGGCTAAATCAGTCATTTGAGAGAATTCGCTGGCACCACGTTGGTGTATCCAGCGAAATAATTGGGTCGCTCTAAAGCCTTTTTCACCCAACGACTTACAGAAGTCAGTCAGGCCGGCCAGATCAAAATCAAGCAGATTAACTAACATCTGTAAACCTATCTACCGCTTAGCGGCTAAATACCTGCATGCCAGGGAAGAAGAATGCGATTTCGACTGCAGCTGTTTCAGCGGCGTCAGAACCATGAACTGCGTTAGCGTCGATGCTATCAGCAAAATCAGCACGGATAGTACCAGGAGCAGCTTTCTTAGGATCAGTAGCACCCATTAAATCACGATTTTTCAAGATGGCGCCTTCGCCTTCGAGGGCTTGGATCATGACAGGACCAGAAATCATGAAAGATACTAAATCTTTGAAGAATGGACGCTCTTTGTGCACAGCGTAAAATGCTTCTGCTTCGCCTTGTGACAAATGAGCCATTTTTGCAGCGATTACTTTTAAGCCAGCGCCTTCAAAACGTGAATAGATTTGACCGATTACATTTTTTGCAACTGCGTCTGGTTTGATAATGGATAGTGTGCGTTCGATTGCCATAAAAATTCCTGAAATAAACAAAAAAATAAGCCTATGAGCCAATTAAAAATAGTCTCATGCCATTAGAAAGAAGGTAGTACCCCTTGAGCAGCATTAGTTGGACTTAAGTCAACACACTAAAAGTTGATTTTAAAAAATCAATTAAAAAGTGGCACTCAAAAAATAAGCTGGCATTTGATTGCCAACTCGCCAAATTGCTAGCTGTTTGCTTATTGGGTTGTGTACTACCGCTTCCTAAAGCTAAGTTCGTATTTTAACCTGTTATATGGAAATAAAACCAAACCCATGCAACTAAGCGTTATTTGAATTGGTAAAACGACACAAAAATAAGAGTAGTCGCTATAAGATGAATTAAAGTGGCTTCGATTCGAACCTTATTAAAATAAAGCAAAACACCAAAATTTAAAAATTCGAGTTTTAAAATGAATAAGCTTGCAAAACTGAAAAGGAGCAGAGCAAAAAAAGTTGGGCTTCAGTCAAAAATCGAAGTAAACGCAGCTAAGAGATCTGTATTTTGCTTGTGATGAACCTATATAAAGCCACAGTTCACTGTGGCTTTATTTTCTCAGCACCAATTTGCCACTTTTTAATCCGCTAACTAATTACGCAAATAAGACAACTTAAGTTCAGTTGAGAGTAATTTAGCTAAAGATAAATAAAATTAACGCTTATTAAAGCCTCTTTTTTTACTGAGCTTTTTATCTGCGAAACTGGCAGCACCAATATAGTCAGTGGTAACCTTCATTGGGTCGGGTTGCTGGTTTCCACCTCGTTTTCCAGACGGTCTTGGAGCAGGGTTAGCCCGGCTTGCTTTTACCACTGGTCTTGAAGGTCTTGGACCACCAAAAGCGTCACGAGGTGCATTGCGCCTAATGGGTTCTTCTCTGCTAGGCATATCTGGATAATCACCAGAATCAATGGCTTGATCATCTAATAATGCTTCTTTGGCGTTTTTATGCACTACTTTTTGTAGTGCAATCAAATCGGACTGCCCTAATTCAACAAATTCACCACGACGTAATCCTTTAGGCAAAGCAACCGCACCATATCGGATACGAATCAAGCGACTGACTGCATGACCCACCGCCTCAAACATTCGCCTTACTTCACGATTGCGCCCCTCAGCAATGGTAACTCGGTACCAATGGTTAGCACCTTCTCCGCCACCGTTTTCAATACTTTGAAATTGTGCTGGGCCATCTTCCAACATAACACCGTTAATAAGTTTGTCTTTCTCTTCATTCGACAAATACCCCAACACCCGAGCTGCGTACTCACGCTCTAGGCCAAAACGCGGATGCATTAATTGATTGGCTAACTCGCCTGAGCTTGAGAATAATAACAAGCCTTCTGTGTTTAAATCAAGGCGGCCTACTGACTGCCATTTGCCGTGATGCAATCTTGGTAAACGACGGAAAACGGTAGGTCTATTTTGTGGATCGTCATGAGTAACCACTTCACCCGCTGGTTTGTGGTAGGCTAAAACTCTTGGTGGCGGAGGTGAAATACGTACCGTAATTGGCCGACCGTTAACTTTAATTTTGTCACCAAATTGAATGCGCTGCCCCACATGAGCCAACTCATCATTGACAGAAATTTTGCCTTCTTGAATGAGTTTTTCCATTTCAAGACGTGAGCCAACACCCGCCTGTGCTAACACTTTGTGTAGCTTGGGTTGCTCTGCTTGGGGTGCTAAAACTCTTTTTTCAACTATAGGTTCAGTAGATTCTTGACTTTGTGCATCAAATTGACCTGAAATCACATCGGCAAATTCAGTCGAGGCTTGTGCCTGCTCTAACTCATCGGCTGACATGGCTGTATCAGAGGCTAAAACACCTCCTTTTACTCTGGGTCTTAAGCTTTTAAGAGCTTTAGGAATTTTATCGCCACGGGCTTGCGCTTTGGCAATTTTGGCATTTTTACGGCTTTCGTTACTAACCCTAGGACTAAAACTAGGATTGGCCTCATCGTTGGGCAATTTTTTATTGTTGGTTGTCATGATTGACTTTCATTTTGATCTTTTTGATCGTTTTGATTAGAAAAGTTCTCATCCGTGTTCGCAGTAGTGACAGAGTCAGATGAGGCTTTTGGGAGATTAAGCGAGTCTTGAGCACTTGAATTTTCGAGGCTGGCTAAATGACTAGGGGGCAATTGAGCGTCTTTGTTTTCAGTTAAAGATGATGGTAAAAGGCTGGCATTGACTAATTGAGACTTGGGGTTAGAGATAGGCATTTCCACCACTGGTAACTGAATGGTAGATTCAGTCCCTGGGTTAGGAGCTTGCAAATCTTCAGGAAAATTGAGTTGATTAAGTAATTGCTCATCAAGAGTACCAAAGGTAGGTAAACCATCTAAGGAGGAAATACCTAAATCATCTAAGAACTGCCTTGTGGTGGCATAAAGGCCTGGACGCCCCACAGTATCTCGGTGACCAATGACTTCTACCCAGCCCCTATCTTCCAATTGTTTAAGGATAGTTGAATTAATGGTAACGCCTCGAATGTCCTCCATATCACCCCTTGTGACAGGCTGTTTATAGGCAATAATAGCCAATGTTTCAAGCACCGCGCGAGTGTATTTTGGAGGTTTTTCTGGGTGTAGTCGGTCTAAATAAAGCCTCATTTGAGGCCGACTTTGGAAGCGCCAACCAGAGGCTACCTGTACCAATTCGACTCCTTTGTTTTGCCACTCATGCTGCAAATCTTGAAGCATTTTTTTGATGGTATCAATGCCCACTTCATCCGCAAATAAAACGCGCATATCTTTCATTTGCAAGGGTTGAACCGCACAAATTAAAGCTGTCTCGAGAACACTCTTGGCTTGAGAAACATTCATAACAATCAAAATTGACAAAATGAAAATGAGTCATAATTATAGTTAGACTACAATTATGACGACTGAGCTGAATTTTTACAGCTTTTCAATAGTAAAACCTAGGTAATTTTCAAATTTGCAACAACTGGATTAACTACACTAATTCAATTAATTGCAAGGCTTGCATAAAACAACAACATTAAGCTTAGTTTTAATAATAAGCAACACAACAGCCCTCACGGGAAGTTCAACTCAGCCAATTGTGGGCTTTTTTACAAGCACACAAAATATGAGTGTGTCGACAAAAGGTCTTGTTATGCCTTTAAAACGATTTAATTGACTTTAAAAGTCAAACAAATTAGTTTAAAAACAAAAGACTAGATTGCCGCAGAATCAAAAGGACGCTGCTCAAGCTCGTTATTATAACTGAGTCCGTACCATGCCAGTGCCATTTCGAAATCTTGTGGCAATGGACACATAAAAGACAAGGCTTTTCCGGTAATAGGGTGCTCAAACGATAAACGCGTCGCATGCAGTGCTTGCCTGGTAATAGGACCTTCAGCACTTCGCCCATAAACACCATCTCCTACAATCGAATGCCCAATAGAAGATAAATGCACCCTAATTTGATGGGTTCTACCCGTATGCAGGACACAATGTACCAAACAAGCCTCTTCGGCTGTGGCAACGATATAAAAAGTAGTTTTGGCTTCTTTACCGCTATGACGGGTTAAATCGACTGCCGCCATGCGTAAACGGTGAATCGGGTCACGGCCAATAGCAGCGTTGACTACCCTAGTAGGCTGGCCCAACCACGGATGATGCCCCAAAGCTAAGTACTCTCGGTGTACATCTCTAGCAGCAATTTTAGTGACTAAATTATCCATCGCAGGACGAGTTCTAGCCACGACCATTAAACCACTGGTATCTTTATCAAGCCTATGCACAATTCCAGCGCGTGGTAATAATACTAAATTAGGATCAAGATGTAACAATCCGTTGAGTAAAGTACCACTCCAATTGCCGGGTGCAGGATGCACCACCAAACCAGCTGGCTTGTTCACTACCCAAATATCTTGATCCTGATAAATCACATCAATAGCCATTGCCTCAGGCTTAAAAGCTTGACTTTGCGGAGTCGCTCTAAGTTCAATTTCCAACACATCTTGTGCATTGACTTTAGTGGCTGGCTTGATTACAGTTTTGCCATTGACTTTGACTAAACCTAAATCAATTTGCTGGCGCAAATAATTTCTAGAAAAAGCTTGTAATAATTGTGTTAAAACAGCATCTAAGCGTTGTCCATGTTGCTCAAGCAACACCGTCACGATTTTGATTTCGGCTAAATCCTTGTCTAAAGCCAAATCTAGCTCATCAATATCAATTAAGTTCTCTTTTTCCTGATTTTGATGCGATAAAGCAGTATCAAGGGCTTTCATTTTTGGATCCAAGGTCGATATAATATTCACAGAATGCTTCAAAAGGTTTCTCACTATGTTTTTTGCACAATTATCAGCTAATAGTTCGTTAGAAAGCTTTAACAAAGCTAACCCTAACCGCCCTCTATTACTCTCCGGTCTTTTATTGGCTGTTACTTTAAGTGCTTGTAGCACTGTCCAAGAAGATCCAACTGCCAATTGGAGCCCTAACAAGCTTTACAAAGAAGCCAAAGACGAAGCCTCTAGTGGCGGACTCGACAAAGCAATTGCTTTGTACGACAAACTTGAAGGCAGGGCAGCAGGTACTCCTTTGGCTCAACAAGCTCAATTAGAGAGAGCTTATGCACAATACAAAAATGGAGAACCCACCAAAGCCATCGAAACTGTCGATCGATTTATAAAACTCAATCCAGCAAGTCCAGCACTAGACTATGCACTATATCTTAAAGGCACCATTACTTTTAATGATAAATTAGGTATTTTAGGTAATCTGTCTCAAACTGACCTTTCCGAACGTGACCAAAAAGCGGCACGTGAGTCATTTACTGCTTACAAAGAATTGGTCACTCGTTTCCCCGACTCCAAATACTCAGCAGATGCCAAAAAACGCCTCACTTATATTGTTAATTCTTTAGCCCAGTATGAGGTCCATGTTGCCTCTTATTATTACAGTCGCAACGCCTATATTGCTGCCATTAACCGTGCCCAGCAAGCTATTGCCGATTTCCAAGAGGCGCCAGCTCTCGAAGAAGCCATGCTGATTATCGTTAAATCTTACGATGCAATGGGTATGACTGATTTACGCAACGACGCCACTCGCGTGCTAGAAAAATCATTCCCTAACTCTGCAAGTGCCAAAGAAGCCAAAGGCGCTAAGAGTTGGTGGAAGCTCTGGTAATTAAATCTAATTGTTCTAGCAAAGCCTGATGGCTTTGTAAAACATACATGGGCGGTAAGGCAGCAAGCACTTTCCGCCCATAATTTTTTTGTTTAATACGGTTATCACAAATTAACAAAACACCCATATCGTGTTCATGCCTTATCAACCTGCCGGCCCCTTGTTTTAAAGCCACAATGGCTTCTGGTAGGGAATAATCATTAAAAGAGCTTTTTCCTGCTTCCTCTAATCTTTTACCTCTAGCTTGCACTACTGGGTCATTGGGAGGCGGAAATGGTAGCTTGTCAATAACCACAAGCTGCAGCGCATCTCCGGCAATATCTACGCCCTCCCAAAAAGAGGCTGAAGCCACCAAAATAGCACCAGGTTGGCCATTCTTGCCAGCAGCTCTAAAGCGCTCGATTAATTCACGTTTAGGTAAGCTGCCTTGTCGCAAGACAACAATTTGTTGATCCACTAAAAAAGCTTCATTGAGTTCATCTGCAATAATTTGTAGGGCTTTTAAAGTAGTGGTCAAAACCAAAGTTCTGCCTCCTATGATGCTTGCAGAATTAGCCACCAAACGAGCTACCTCTACACTGTGCTTAGAATTAGCAGGCTCAGGAAATGGAATAGGTATATAAATACTCGCTTGAGCGGCATAATCAAAGGGACTCTCAACTCTTAAACGTGTTGCCTCTTGTAGGCCGCAAGGTTCAGTGAACCACAACATTTCTTCATCAGTGCCAAGGGTGGCGGAAGTAAAAATCCAGCTTTTTTGTTCATTGGCAGGTGTACCCTCTGGCACCTCTGTATTGGCTTTTAAGACCTGAGCGATATCAAGCGGCGCTTGCGCTAAACGCAAATGCTGACCCAACTCCAACCAACGTACAAAATCGACTGGGCAGGTTTTTGCAAATCGATCAATTTCTTTTTGTAGCTCTTCACATCTGGCTAATAACCTCGCTAAATCGGGCGAGTTTTCTGCACAAAGTTGTAAGGCTTGCTCTAAATCTTCGAGTGCATCGGTGACTTTATCAATTGAGCCTTGCCAATAGTCTTGTAATATGCCCTCGGGTGCGCCATCTGCCCAGGCAATTTTGCCATTGGGTAAACCGGCATCTTGCAAACTTAGTCGTAAATCTTTAATACTTTTTTCAAGACTACCAATCAAATCATTCCAAGCAGCTAAACCTCGAACTTGAGCTAATGTAATGGCTAAGGCATCTTTACAAAAGTCTAAAATTTGCCTGCTCGCAAACTGATGACCAGAAAATTCAACGCCTATTTCATTGAGTTTATGAGCCTCATCAAAAACTACAATTCTGGAACTTGGTAACAGTTCAGCCACACCACTTTCACGGACGTTTAAATCGGCAAAAAACAAATGATGATTAATTACCACTACATCGGCAGACAAAGCTTCTTTACGGGCTAAGTTTACAAAGCACGATTTGTAATTGGGGCATTCGGTGCCCACACAATTATCGCGAGTAGAGGTAGCCAAAGGTATCACCGCAGAGCGCTCGTCAAGACCTTTAATTTCAGCTAAATCACCAGTGGCAGTGCTCTGTGCCCACTTTTCAATTTGTGCCAAGGTGCGGGCTTGAAATCGATCGGTGGGGTTGACTGAATGACGAGCAAAAGCCAAACGTTGTGTACACAAATAATTGGAGCGACCCTTCAGTAAAGCAATTTTTCCGGCCACCCCCAAGGTTTGCATTAATCGGGGCAAATCACGGCCAAATAACTGATCTTGTAGTGTTTTAGTACCAGTTGACAACAAAACCCGCTCGCCACTTAATAAAGCAGGAACTAAATAGGCAAAAGTTTTTCCTACCCCAGTTCCCGCTTCTACCACTAAATTGCCGCCTTGCTCAATGCAGTTAGCCACTGCTATTGCCATTTTGGTTTGACCTGAACGAGGAAAAAAACCGACATTGGCATTGGCTAAACGCCCATCAGGGGCAAAACAGGCTTCAATTGTTTTTATAAAGTTACTCATGAATTGAGTCTAAACCAGAGCCAGTAAAAATTAAACCCAATACAAAATAATTTCACTTTTTTTGTTTATTTATACAGTAATTTCACCCAAACTGCGTTTTATTGTTTATAGTATCGCCCAAAATTATGTTTTATATAGCGTATAGATTTGAATATGACATTAAGCTCCGCAGAAATTATGGCGCTAGCGCCCGATGCCTCTTCAGCTAAATCGGCTCAAGGCTTGGTCAAGCCAGCACAATGGCCCACTTTGGCCTATGACGAGAAAGCAGTTTGGGGGCTATGCCAAGGTAGTGGCTCAAAACCCTATCAAACCCAAGTAGATTTATCTAACCTTGCCTTCAAATGTAGCTGTCCTAGTCGAAAATTTCCTTGCAAACATGGCTTGGCCTTATTGCTGTTACGTGACAAACACCCACAAGAATTTAAAACCGACAGCCAACCTAGTTGGGTTTCAGATTGGTTAAATAACCGAGCTGAAAAAGCTCAAAAAGCACAAGTTAAAGCAGAATCCGTCGATAAAGACCCAAAAATTGATTTAGCCGCACAAGCCAAAAGACAAAACAATCGTTGGAAAAAAATTGAACAAGCCAGTGCTGAACTTGAAAAATTATTGCAAGACAGTATCAGCGCAGGTCTTAGTAATTCTGCCATGCATAGTTTTTTTAAAACCATGGCACAAAAAATGGTGGACTCACAAGCACCTGGAATTGCAGAGCGCATACATTTACTCATTGAGGAGTTCAACACTACTTCAAGCCCTAGCAGAAACCAAAGATTATTAAAACAATTAGGACAATTGCAATTGTTCTGCGATGCAATAGCCAAAAGAGCCGAACTTCCAATCCATTTACAGCAACAAATCAGAACCGTTTGTGCTTGGCCCTTAGATAAAGCAGAGGTACTTGAAAAAAACCAAGCCTTTCAGGATCAGTTTTGGGTCTTAGGCATTAGCCATCACAGTATTGATAAAAAACTCACTGAACGAAGAGTCTGGTTATGGGCTGAAAAAACCAATCAAAGAGTTTTATTACAAGATTTCTCTTATGCAGGGCAAGCTTTTGAACACAACTGGTTATTAGGTACTCGTCACCATCTTGAAATGGTGATTTATCCAGATGGGATAGGCTTAAGGGGACTTGTTAAACAAATATTACCCGCTAGCGACTCTGAATCGACTCAAGATTCAATTTTTACACAATTGAGCCAAGCTGCAGTTAGCAAAGATTGGGCAAGCGAAAAAAAATGGCAAGCAGCACTTTATGCCAATGCTTTGTGGCTTGAGACCAGCCCTATGATGCTACACCAAGTCCAAATTGTTCATAGAAAATCCCTTTCTGCAAGCGCCCCTTTGAATCAATCAATAGTGGCAATTGTGGACCAACAAATAATTGAATTAGCTATCAACGACATCCAGCAATGGCAGCTTTTAACTTTTGCCTTAAATCAAAAAATTATTTTATTTGGTGAATGGAATCAACATCAGCTAACACCTTTATTGGCTATAGGGAGTAATTCAACATGGCAACCGCAACCATTGGTTAGCACACACTAAGGGCCTTGACAATGATAGACAATCAAACCATTCCACCTCGCCAAGCAGTATGGGAAGCCTTTTATAGCAACGCTCTATTAGGTACAGATAAAAACACTCCTGCATGGACAACCCTATCGGCACAATTATCATTAAGCACTGGACTCGATTTTGAGGCTATTAAAAATCAAAGTACTCCTGCTGCTAGTGCCTTATTAAGACAAATTTTCGCATGGGAAAAACTCATTCAGGTGCACTTAGAACTAGAAAAAACTCATCTTGATACCAGCACAATTGCACCCCCACCAGAAACTTTAAATAGCACTGAACAACTTTGTGCTGAAACCCAAACTTGTATTGAGCAAGCCCTTCAAGATGACGAAAGTATGTTATTTTTGATTGTTTTAGAACAACTACAAAAAGCACAATTGCGTTTAAAAAAGGAGTTATTGCCCATTGCATTAAATGCTGGAAAACAAGTTGGTTTTCGCTATTTAATACTACAGGTATTAGGTGAAACAGGTTTGTGGTTGGCTCAGTTCAATCCCCAATGGGCATGGGCTAGTTCAAGCACTAGCAACTTGGCCACTATTGATGAGCGCTGGGAAAATGGCAATTTTGAACAACGATTAAATGCCATTAGCAAAGAACGCCGCACTGATGCAGCTAAAGCTAGAACCAGGTTAGTCGCCGAGTTTAGCAAAATGCCTTTACCAGAAAGAACAAGCATATTAGCGACTTTTAAAACGAATATAAGTAGCGAAGACGAAGCGTTTTTAGAAAGCTGCCTTAAAGACAGGTCCAAAGAAGTAAGACAAATCGCAGGACAACTGTTAATGCTCATTCCTAAAAGTCAATATATTGCGAGAGGCGAACAACGACTGGCACTGTTTATTCCTGCATTGACTGCGCAAGCAACAAGTAGCCGCCTTAAATGGGAAATTGTGATGCCAAAAGAATGGACTAAAGAACAATTACAACAAGCCAAATCAGATGGCCTTGAGATTGTTCGACCAACATATGAGCAAATTGGTGAAAGCGGCTGGTTGTTGCAGGAAACTTTAAAATTTTTACCGCTAACATGGTGGCTTGAAAAATCCGCAAAATCGGCCCACCAGTTAATTGATTGGGCACTTGCTACCGACTGGTCCAAAATGATTTTAAATAGTTGGCTAGAGCAAACTAGAAACACCCAACAACCCGACTTCTTAAAGGCATTTTTACAATTACCAGGCAAAAAAACCCGCGGTTTATATTTTGGAAATTTACTCAGTTTTTGTGATACAAAAAGTAAAGAGGATTTTTATCTCATAAGAATCAAAGAAAACCCAAAAGAAGCCATGCAAGACATCATACAAAGTTTTGAAATTAATGAAAAATTTAGTCCTGATTTTTCAGTGCAGGTCGCAGAACTCATTAGAAAAGACTTATGCCATCAAAGTGGCTTTCAAGCGCTTTCTCCACTTGAACGACATCACAATCAATTCGCAGGTCGTCAATACTGTTATTTAGGATCTTTTTATCAATTGATATTTGCAATGAGTAATGAAGGCCGAGAAGTAGTGCAACAATTTTTGACTCAATTTGAAACCCAACTATCCAATAAAGCCACCACACCTAATCAATTAAAACTCCAAGAAGAGCTTCTTGGTTATCAAAAAGCGTTTCATCAAATTTATTTAATTTCAAAAATTTAATTTCTAGCCAAGGAACTTATATGACTGCCTCCACCACCAACTCCACACTTTTACGTCAACATGCAGAAATTCAGTTTGCTCAAGAGTTAGCTGAATTAGCGGTTTGTGATCAAAAGCAAAAACCTGAAAACTGGAAATTATCACCATGGGCTGTAGTGACCTATTTAATGGGTGGAAAACTAAGCAATGGCTTTGAGGTCAGTCCCAAATACATAGGTAATCAACGCTTAATGGAGATTGCAGTTTCCACTTTAGCCACTGACCGCGCCTTATTGCTTTATGGTGTACCAGGTACTGCCAAATCATGGGTATCCGAGCATTTAAGTGCCGCCATCAGTGGCGACTCCACCATGCTAATTCAAGGCACGGCAGGAACCAGTGAAGAACAATTACGCTACGGTTGGAATTACGCTCAATTATTAGCTCATGGCCCTAGCGAAGACGCACTGGTGGCTAGCCCACTAATGCAGGCCATGAAACTAGGAAAAATAGCTAGGGTCGAAGAGCTCACCCGAATTCCTGCAGACGTACAAGACACTTTAATTACTGTTTTATCTGAAAAAACCCTGCCCATTCCAGAGCTGTCCTCTGAAGTTCAAGCACGCAGTGGTTTTAGTGTAATTGCCACTGCCAACAACCGAGACAAAGGTGTAAATGAATTATCAAGCGCCCTTAAAAGACGTTTTAATACCGTCGTGCTACCACCGCCTGCAACAGAGAAAGAAGAAGTCGCCATTGTCTTAAAACGAGTGGCAGAAATGGGCAAAAGTTTAAATCTGCCAGCAGAAGCACCGGCACAACTAGAGGTGGCTCGTTTGGTTCAAATTTTTAGAGAATTACGCACAGGCGCTACCCTAGATGGTAAAACACAAATTAAATCACCTAGCTCTACCCTCTCTACTGCAGAAGCCATATCGGTCATCAACAACGGCATGGCTTTAGCCGGCCATTTTGGTGACGGTGTGATGCGAGCTCATGATTTAGCATCTGGCTTAATGGGTGCAGTGATTAAAGACCCTGTTCAAGATCAATTAGTGTGGAAAGAATATTTAGATACCGTTGTGAAAGAGCGCGCCGACTGGAAAGATTTGTATCGCGCTTGTCGTGAGCATCTCGAATAAAGGACCATTGATATGGTGTCCACCACAACTCCTGAAATAAAACTTTTTGGCATCAGGCATCATGGGCCTGGTAGTGCGAGAAGTCTTTTATTGGCATTAGAACAATTTCAAGCCGATTGTGTTTTGATTGAAGGTCCACCAGAAGCTCAAGAAATTCTTGATTTTGTGGATCATGCTGAAATGCAAACGCCAGTGGCTTTAATGACTTATTGTCCTGACAATACGCAATACGCCAGTTATCATCCCTTTGCCGAATTTTCCCCTGAATGGCAAGCCTTGCTGTGGGCGAAAAAAAATCAAACCATTATTCGTTGGATTGATTTACCCATGGCCCATCGCTGGGCACAAAAAATTGCATTAGAAAAAACAGCACTTGAAGCAACCAAGCCCACTCATGAAGATGATAATAAAACGGTGCTTGAACAGCCTCTTGCACAAGCAACCGCAAGCGATGAGATTAACTTAGGCACCGATGACTCCGAGCAGCCTGTTAATCAATCGGTTGATGAGTTAGCCAATCAATCTTTAATCTCCCTTGATTTACTTGATCCACTTGATCGTTTTGCACAAACAGCAGGATTTTCTGATGGTGAGGCTTGGTGGAATTATCAAATTGAAGAGCGTCTTGATGCCAGTGAAATGTTTACCACTGTAGCTCAAGTCATGACTGCCTTACGAGAAGATAGTGAAACCACTTCAGCTAGAAAATCGGTGCAAGACCAACAAGAGGAAGTGCTTCGTGAAGCCTATATGCGGCAAAGTTTACGGCAAGCCAAAAAAGAGGGCTTTCAAAAAATTGCAGTAGTTTGTGGTGCATGGCATGTGCCAGCACTTGATCTTGAAAATACCCAGTTGCCTAATGCCAAAGCAGATAGTGCTTGTTTAAAAGGCTTACCTAAAGTCAAAGTCAATTGCACTTGGGTGCCATGGACTATGCGCCATTTAAGCAATAAAAGTGGTTATGGTGCTGGTATTGAATCACCACAGTGGTATCAACATATTTGGCAAGGCTTAGATGCTCCTGCAAGGGCCGCAGTTTGGTTAAGTAAAATTGCCAACTTATTGCGTCAAAAAGATTTGGATTGCTCCAGTGCCAATGTAATTGAAGCAGTTCGTTTGGCCAATACACTGGCTGCACTGCGTCAATTACCAAGCCCCGCCTTAGCAGAGTTACAAGAGGCTGCGCTTGCTATTTTAGCCAATGGGCAAGATAGTATTTTAAATTTAATTGAAGATGAATTATTGGTTGGCTCTTTAATGGGTCATGTGCCAAGTAACGTGCCAACTGTGCCGCTGCAAAAAGACTTTGAGCAATTACTTAAAACACTTCGTTTAAAAACCTCTGCCGAACAAAAAACTCTAGATTTAGACCTTAGAAAAGACAGCGACTTACAACGAAGCCAACTGTTGCATCGCTTAAAAATTCTGGGTATTAATTGGGGTTATTTGAATAAAGTGGGCCAATCAAGCAAAGGCTCTTTTCATGAAATTTGGACGCTTGAATGGCAACCCGAATTTGCTTTATTAATAATCGAAGCCAGTGTTTGGGGTATTAGTATTGAAACGGCAGCCAATGCCAAAATTTCTCAGCAAGCAGAGCAAACCACCGACCTTGGCGAATTATCAAAACTCATTAATTTGGCTATCTTAGCCCAGTTAAGTCATGCAGTACCTGCTTTAATCCAGCGCTTAGCTAATTGTGCAGCGGTTTCTAATCAAGCCGACCAACTGTTAGCAACCCTAGCACCACTTGCCAATGTCTATCGTTATGGCAATGTTAGAAATACCAACAGCGAGTTAATTGCCCAAGTACTTGATGGTCTGATTACCCGTTGTGCGATTGCTTTGCCCTTAGCTTGTCAAAGTTTAAATGATGAAAGTGCCATTGAATTAAGACCCAAAATTTTAGAGGCACAAACGGCCATAGAACTACGACAAAGCCCTGAGCATTTAAAAATGTGGTTTCATAGCCAACATCAAATAGCGCAAAGTCATACTGCCAATAGTTTATTAAAAGGCTTAGCAACTCGCTTATTGTTAGATCAAGCCATTTACGACTCAGAAACCACTCAATCTTTGCTGATGTTTCATTTATCTTTAAATGCAATGCCGGCAGCTGCGAGTCAATGGTTAGATGGTTTTCTGAATCAAAATGCAGCGGTTCTTTTACATGACAATCAAGTGTGGCATTTGGTCAATGCTTGGTTGGCTCAATTAAGCACCGAGCATTTTGAAAATATTTTGCCTTTAATAAGAAAAAGTTTTTCTTATTTCGAAAGCCCAGACCGACAAGATTTGGCGCAAAAAGCAGCCCAACTTGTGCCTATTGCACTGAGTCAATCGCACTCATCACAAGGCAATCATTTAATTCAGGCCAACCCAACTCAGCCTTCAACTACGGATCAAGTCTATGAGCTCGGTTTTGAGCCCCATTTAGCACATCATGTATTAGTGCAAAATTTAAGTGATGTTTTCGCAATGGATTTAAATAAAAGTTTATGAACACTATTTCACAAGCCGAACAACTTAAACGCTGGCGACTCATTTTAGGCGATCCT
>CAZKWC010000002.1:30887-42404 GCA_964556425.1 uncultured Limnohabitans sp.
CATTTAGTGGCTAATTTAATTTCACTTTCACAGGTAATTCCTGAAAAAACCAAAGCCAGCGCTCGTATAGTCGTTAAAAAAGTAGTGGACGATCTAATGAAAAAATTAGACGAACCTATGCGAAGTGCAGTCACTGGGGCGCTTGATAAAAGTCAACGTAATATGCGCCCAAAACACAGTGAAATTGATTGGAATAAAACCATTAAAGCCAACTTAAAACACTATCAAGAAGAGTACAAAACTATTATTCCGCAAACGCTTTATGGTTACGGTAGAAAAATACGTAAACCCCAGCGCGAAGTGATTTTATGTATTGACCAAAGTGGCTCTATGGCTAACTCAGTGGTTTATTCAAGTATTTTTGGTGCCGTAATGGCTAGCCTTCCGTCTGTTGCCACTCGCCTAGTGGTATTTGACACTGCAGTGGTTGATTTAACTGAAAAACTATCAGATCCAGTCGATGTTTTATTTGGCGTACAACTAGGTGGCGGCACAGACATCAACAAAGCACTCACTTATTGTCAAAGTCAAATTCGCGAACCTAAAAATACTATTATGGTTTTAATCTCTGACTTATATGAAGGTGGTGTAGAAGCAGGTTTATTAAAACGTGCCCAAGAAATGGTTGAAAGTGGTGTTCAACTTATCACTTTATTGGCTTTAAGTGATGAAGGAAGGCCTAGCTATGACAAAGACTTAGCCAATAAATTAGCCAATTTAGGAGTGCCAAGTTTTGCCTGCAGCCCCGATTTATTTCCCACCTTAATGGCTTGCGCCATTAAAAGAGAAGATATTAACCAATGGGCAGCCACTCAAGGTATCATTACCAGTAGAGGTCAAAAGCAATAACAAGCAGTTGGCTAGACCAGATTTAAATTCAAATAGGTGGGTTCATGATGCGAATCAACCTTCTAGTAAAGTGCTGACTTATGACTAAAACTACCACTGAAACTCTGTCTATTCGAATAGATAAATGGCTTTGGGCGGCAAGATTTTTTAAAACCAGAAGCTTGGCAAGTGACGAAATTAACAAAGGCCGAGTTCAAATCAATGAGAATGTTGCCAAGCCTTCAAAAGAAATCAAAATAGGCGATGTGCTACAAATTCGCAATAGCGAGTGCACCAGAACCCTAATGGTTAAGGCACTACAAATGCAAAGAGGTAGCGCCACTGTAGCTAGTTTGATGTATGAAGAAACACCTGCCAGTATTGAGGGCAGGTTATTGGCCAGTGCTAAAAGAAAAATACAGAATGAGCCAGCCCATGGTTTTGAACATGGCCGCCCCACCAAGCGACAAAGAAGGTCGCTTGATGATTTATTTCAACAAAATAGTGACTAATTGAATTGTTATTGCCCTACCCAAGCCATGGCTACTTGGGCTCGTCTTTTCCTGCCCCTTGGCAGGCGGGGTAAAATACCAACTCACTATTCAGGCAACACCACGCCAAAATTAAACTGAACAGGCAAGGCTGGGGTAATTCTTTTAATTAATGGGTTGGGTGTACTAAGCCATGCATTATTGGGTAAGCTCGCTTCATCTAAGCGAATCAAAAATTGAGACCCTCTGGCATTCAAGCCAGGATCTAAGTCATCAAGATGGTAGCGACCAAAGCTGTCGGTCTCCATAATGACTCCACCAGTCGTAATTAAACGAACGCCTGCTAAGCCTGCTTCATTTTCATCTTGAATGCCATTTTCATTTGTATCTTCAAAAACTTTTCCAAAAATTCTGGTAGCTTCAAAATCGGGGTCTAATCCTCTATTGACAACTGCAGTCGCCTTGTTACTACTTACATATTTTCTAACATCATCTGCCCATGCGGTATTTTTTAAACTACCTCTGCCCGCTCCTGCTGTAACTCGCATTAAATAAGTAATCACTAGTTTTTGACCTTTGTCTAACTCTAGTTGATCAATGATGAGCGGGTAAGTGCTTTTTAATACCCATTGATCATCACCTACTACTTTTAAGCTACCAGGCTCATATTGCAAACCAGGTGCTGCTTTATCAATAATGAAGAATTTTTTAGCATTAGGACCTGTTAAATTTTCAACTAATAATTCATATCGTACAAAGTCGGCAATTTTGACAATTTTGGAGTGCGCTGTTTTAGTAATTCTTAACATGACTTCGCGCAGCACCTTAATAGAAGTTTGGCATGAGGTTAAACATGTGCCTTTGTTGGGTACAACGGTATTACTTACAAAATCTGCCGCATCATCGGTGACAGTAGCAGTATAAATAAATTGATATTGACCAGCAGCACTTCCGCTGGCAATTTTGCATGTGATAACCCTAGCCGCCTGAGTGCAACCTTCTGGAACTTGGAGCACATCTAGTCCCACACTACGAGTATCGGTCAACACAATATCTTGCGTACTTATTCCACCCTTGATATTAACAGTTAAGGTATAGGTAATATTTTCACCCACTTCTATGCCTTTTTTACCTGTAGCGTCGCTGGTTTTAGCCGTATCGACACTCCACATAGCGTGCTCGGTACTACAAGGATCGCACTTTCCAGAGTTAACCGTAATACTATTTTTAACCCCTGGTACTGGTTTTTTTTCAGCCTTGGCATTTACCTTGGTTTTATAGGTGAAAATATGTTCCCCAGCGGCGGTACCCTTGGCTAAGGTACATACCAAAACAGAACCATTTAAAGTACAGTTCTTTGGTTTCTCAGTGAGTGTTAAACCAGCATCGAGGGTGTCTGTCACAATAAAAGGGCTTAAAGTATTGCCTCCACTTACTATCGTTTTAATCGTATAGATGATTTCATCATCTAATGCGATTGCCGTAGCAGTTGGTGGTACAGAAGTCTTAGAGGTTTGAAACTCTATAAAAGTGGATGTGATTTCACAAACCAATGATTTACCTGCTGATGCAGAAGGTATTGTTAAGGATGAATTAACGGTTACTGGAGTTGTGCCATTGATACCGTCAGTGCATTGATATGCACTTAGTTGGTAATCATTTTCCTTTTTAGTGTCTTCAAAATAAGGCTTTGCCAAAACACCCACTTGGCTCACGCCAAGTGTTGCAACAGAACTTTCTGAATAGGTATTAGTAGCACTGTTAATGCTTTGAAATGATGCAATATTTCCACTGGTAAAACCACTTGTAGCTGGCACGATGATTTTATCGCCACTCACACCCCCCACCCATTTCAAGCGTAATTTTAAATAAACTGGGGCACCGCTAGGAGTGTTGGCACAAGCCTGTGATTGCACACTGCTAGAGCCAAAACTTAAAGTAGCTTGGTTAAATAATCCATTTCCAGTACTTGAGTTACAGGTATTGTTGCTTAAGTTAAATTGGTTAATATTAATTCGTAACTTGACTTGATAACTCTCGGTTTCAGCTGTTGTACCTACAGCTGCCGAAATGACTTCGTTGCTAATGATTTGTTGTTGTGTGCTTAATCCAGTAAAACTACTATTAAGATTTTGAGTAATATTGGAGCCCAGTTTAGTTAGTACTACTGCACCCACCACCGACACATCTGGGTCTAATCCTAGGGAATCACTTAAACTATATGTTTGGCTTGTATTGGTTCTATTCACCACATCAATTTGATAAATTAAATCGTACTGAGTTAACTCGCCTGGCACCTGAACTGGTGTTTGAAATACTGTTTTACTAATATAAAAACCATCAAAAATTTGATTGGTGACATTAACCGTTTGAGTGCCTGCAGCTGGCATTGCTCCAGAAGGTGTGAGGGCAGAAAAAACCGGAGTACCCCAAGCAAATCCAGTGGGTAAACTGGGCAACACCTCTGCTAAAGTACAACTTGAGTTAGCTGGAATATTTAAAATATCGACTGTTGTATTGCTAGGAAAATTACTTAACGTAGCGCTATATTTGGTTGCAGCTACTGGCTTATCGCAAGTTGCCTCAAAAGTAAAATTAAATGGACCTGTGACGCCTGTTGGCAAGGTAAGAGGCTTTTTAGTAACCGTGATTTTGCCATGCGCTAATCGTTCTCCAAAGTTATAGTTAATTGCTTGACCATTGCCTACCATAGCCACTCCAGTAATGGTGCGACCAGAGGCAACACCAGAGGGTATAGAGTTCACTGTACCGGCAACACGGCTAACGCTCTGATAGGAAAAACCGCTGGGAGGAGTTTGAGTAATAGTCCATGTACCCGCTACTGTTCCGTCAAAAACAGCCAGTGCAGTGCCTGTCGTCGTGGTGTTAGCAAACACTTTATTGGCTAAATTGGGTTGAAAACTATAAGCTCCGTTGGCATCAGTTAACATACTAAAACTGCTACCTTGTGGCGCTGTTAAACAAGCCCCAGCTGTACAAGTAATACTCACTATAGCTGAAGCCAAGCCTACTTCTGTACCATCTTGCACCGCATTATCATTTAAATCAACAAACACCTTTCCCTTAATGGACGCGCCATCAATACCCTGAATTTTGACTGTGCTAATACCTGCCATCACTTTTACTGTGCTGGTATCACCACCAATAGGATCGGTTCTACCCCAAACATTATTAAAAGCATTTGAGGTACTTTTAATGGTGGGCCCTTTGACTTGAATAGAACCAAAGCCACTATAGCCTGGGTTTAAATTGCTACTCGTAATAAAACGCACCGCCGTTACATTTTCAGGGAAAGGACTACCAGCTGTATAACTTGTCCATGCAATACCTGAAGCACCGTCTTCATTACCAGATATTTGCAAGGCTGTTTGCACACTTGAAGCAGCATCGGTAGTCACTTCCATTTGAACTGTGCCCTGTGTTGCAGACGTCATACCTGCACTAAGGCCTGTTACCACCAATTTTCCAGACCCTAAACCGGTAGTGCCTCGACTATCCCCATCGAATGGTAATACATCCACAAAACGACCACGACCACTAGCGACCGAACCGCCATTGCCAAAATTAATAATATAGTTAAAAGTTTCGTTAGGGCCCACTTTTCCGCTCGTTGTACCAGAAGTTGATTTAACTACAGAGAAACCGGCCACACCTGCAATAGAGACAGCACCTGTCGCTGTATGCGTAACAGGAGTGGGGTCATTATCGGAAGAATCGAAGGTGCTCCAAGAAACTGATTTAACAGGTGAATTGACGGCCGCAACAATATTAAAACTAAAGCTGGGCTGTTCTATAGCGTGCCCTTGATAACCACTGGTTAAGCTTCCACCTGGTGCAGGAATATCACCTAACAAAAAAGTGACGACTGCGGCTTTTTCGCCAGCGTCACCTGTACAAGGTATGCCATCTGCACCATAGTTTGGCGCTGTTGTCATAGTGGCATAAGCAGGCAAACTAGCTGCCACTGGTTCTAAACAGGTGTCAGGCATAGTCACTCTTATTTTTGCATTTTTTACAGTAGCATCTATACCAGCAATAGGGGTTCCAATCACAATCGGAGTTAAGGTCATAGTAATGGTGTTACCTGGTGCCACAGAGTTACCTGCGCTCACCTTATGCCTAAACAATGCATCTACCGTATTGACTCGACCACCGTAACCCGACAAGCCGCTACCACTATAGGGTGAGGCAGTTCGGGCTTTTTCATCGGCCCAATATTGCATAAACCAAGGTGCAGTACTCATAAGGCCTAAACCTAAAGAATAAGGGGTTAAAGGCCTTTGAAAAGGCGCCATTAAACCCAATGTTTGACCAGGGGTCAATGGCTGAATGTAACGATATCGAATACTGGAAATAGCGTTAATGCCACCAGGTACAGAGTTGGGGTCGGAATACCAATTGGCGTTTCCATCGCCGGGTTGACCACAGGCTGCATTTTTTCTTGCCGTGTCATCAGCATAGGTCGCCACCGAATATTCTAAATCTCGATTAGCACTTGAAATAGTGGGCCATGAAGTACTGCCCACACGAAAAAACTCGCCTCCAGAACCTAGCTTTAATAATGCCGGCCCCACTAGATTCATTTTATTAGGATTCCAAACTACACAGGAACTCACATTATTGGCGGCTTGCTCGGCCGAAGTAGAGTTGGACACTGGGTACATAACGGTAAACAAATGGCCTGGTAAAACACTTTCTGCACCCGAGCCATTATTGTTAGTAGAGGCTTCATTATCACCATAAATTAAATTACCGCTTGGCGTGTGATAGGTGCCATGAAAATGCAAATACAACTCAGTCAGTATGGTTCTATCAATTAACAGAGAAAGACAACTTCTTAAGTTAGGGCAAGCATTAAAATCAGGGGCATACCCTGGGGCATATCCTGTGGCATATCCTGTCGCAGTACTGCCCTCGTAGTTCACCCCATTCGATAAGCTAAGAGGGGCAAAATTGGTAAATTTTATATTTAAAGGTGTTTTAACGCCCGATGGAAAATTAGTACCAAAGGGAGTAAATAAAACGAGTAGGTTATAACTATACTCACGAAAATTGGCATTAACACCATTCGTACCGTACAAGCCCCCACCGGTACATGAAGAGCCACCACTACAAGAAGCTGAAGCTAACAAGCTATTATTGGTATTATTGGTTAAGCTAATAGTGACTGGTGTTCCGGGGCCATCGGGCTGAGAACAAGTACCAGGGCAGCTAGTCACAACAGTGCCAGGAGGAAGTGTGGAAAGCGTAATAGTGAGGGGTGCTTTGGGTGATTCTAAACCCTTAATAGTACCCACCGATACACCCGTACTATGGTTGGTTACACCGGGTCTGATGGCAATACCATAACTCGCGCCATAACTTCCACTCACTGTGGTTTTGGTATAACTACCACCACCTAACCAGACTTCATTTTTTGCAATTGCAGAAATAGTAAGCGATTGAGATACCGCACTGGCAGCACCAGCAGTCACTGCAATCGTAAACACTGTACCGTGACCAATATTGCCAGCCATTGCAGGCAATTCAAAAGATTCTACTTGTGTGGCAGCTGGAATTCGAGGGCAAGTTAAGATTCGCCCACCACCACTAATTTGTGGCCCACCAGTGCCATTACAAACGCTGGTATTGGCACCTGCGGCAATCCAATAAACCCCCGCTGGCGCTGTAAAAACAAAACTCACCTGAGCCAAGTCAAGAGCCGTATAACTCACTAAATAATCAAATCGATCGTAGGTTCTGACGATGCCATTGCTAGCAGAGTCATCGTTACCTGGAGAGTTATCTGCATCAAATGGGGCTATGCCATCTTTGCCCGCCGCTACTGTCATGACAATGTTTTCTACTGCCGCCCAACTAGGAAGCGAAATAGAGATGCAAAGCAATAAAAAAAATTTGAACAATAATTTTGATAGGGTGCTTGTCATTGCGTTGAGCGAATGGTTGATTTTAAAAATAGGCATGCGATAGACTTAATAGATGTTTTGAAATAAAACAGGTTTTTACTTGTCACAATATTTGTCATAAAACAGCTTATCAACACGCCATCAAGTGCAACTTGAGTTAATTAATTGATGTACTTGCGATTTCAAATGAAATAGGCGACTTACTAAAGCTTGAGCGCATTAGCTATTGCAAATGATTAATGGCTAAGACGGTTACAAAATGAGCTACCACTGCACGAACAAGCAATACGGTGATGCATTATGTTGCAGACATTGATAATGTTCGAAACTAGCAACAGCACTATACCGCTATAGAATAATTGAGCCTACTAAGATTAGTGTAAGAGATACTTTAAATTGAATAGCTATAAACACCTAAGGCCGTACTAATTTTATGTCGGAGATGATATTATCATATTGATCATTATGGTGATGTTTAAAATAGTAATTTAGAGTAATATTAAAATCAATTTGAGCAATGAAAAACTCAGCGTAGCAAAAAAAAAGGTCGCCCCTATTTGGTGCGACCCTTCATTATTACCCTAGCTTAAAAAGCAATTACGTCAATCCGGTATCTACTTTTCGGTATTCCATTTCAAGGTATTCAGCCGATTGCATTTCTTGCAACCTAGATACGGTTCTAAAAAACTCATGCGCTAAGGGCCCCTCTACATAGAGTTTTTCTGGTTCTACTTCGGCACTCATCATGAACTTCACACGGCGGTCGTAGAGTACATCGACTAACCAGGTAAAACGCCTAGCCTGCGAGGCCAAACGCACCGGCATTTCAGGCACACCACTTAAAAATACAGTGTGAAATTGTGAGGCGATTTCAAGGTAATCATTTTGTGATCGTGGGCCACCACACAGGGCATTAAAATCAAACCAGATCACTCCACCGGAACGTCTAAGCGCTTGAATTTCGCGTGCCTCAATATGAAGGCTTGGATTTTCATCTGGACCTTCTGATAACTTCTGAAACGCATCACGCATTTTTTTATCGGTGGCTGCGCCTAAAGGCTTGATATAGAGTTCCAATTGTTGCAATGTTCTGCGTCTGTAATCAGTTTGATTATCAACTTGTATCACATCTAAGTTTTTATTGAGTAATTCAATGGCCGGTAATACTCGGTCTCGGTGCATACCACCAGGGTACAAACCATCGGGCATAAAATTAGAAGTAGTCACAAAGCCAATGCCGTTATCGAACATGGCGACCAGCATACGATACAAAATCATGGCGTCAGTAATATTGGCCACATGAAACTCATCAAAACAAATGAGCCTGTAACGTTTAGCCATTTTTTTACCCAACACATCGAGCGGGTCGGCAACCCCTTTCATAAGGGCTAATTCTCGATGCACCTCACGCATAAACTCATGAAAATGCAGACGCGCTTTTTTCTGAATAGGCACTACCTGAAAAAAGCAATCCATTAAAAAACTTTTACCTCGGCCCACCCCGCCATACATATAAACGCCGCGAGGAATGCTAGGCCGACTAATTAATTTTTTAAAGACATTAGAGCGCTGCGCTTTGTAATGAGCCCAATCAGAGGCACATCTATCAAGCAATTCAACAGCTTTTAACTGTGCCGGATCAGCCGTAAAACCACGTTTTTTAAGCTCAGCCTCATAAGCTTCACGAACCGACACTGCCATATAAAAATGCCTCAATATTAAAGTTAAAAGTTTAAAGTGCGCTTGTCAACTGCTAAACAAGCTTCTTTAGTCGATTCACTTAAAGAAGGATGGGCATGGCAAATACGGGCTAAGTCTTCACTGCTGGCGCGGAATTCCATTGCCACTACACACTCAGCAATTAACTCGCTGGCCATAGGGCCCACAATGTGTGCACCTAAGATTTCATCAGTGGTGGCATCGGCTAAGATTTTGACCATACCAGTTGTATCGCCTAAGGCACGAGCACGGCCATTGGCTAAGAATGGGAATGAACCTGCTTTATAGGCACGACCAGAAGCTTTAAGTTGTTGCTCGGTTTGACCTACCCAAGCAATTTCAGGGCTGGTATAAATAACCCAAGGAATCGTATTAAAGTTAACGTGACCATGTTGACCGGCGATACGCTCGGCAACAGCAACACCTTCTTCTTCGGCTTTGTGCGCTAACATAGGACCACGTACTACGTCACCAACGGCCCAAATGCCAGCCACATTAGTGCGGCATTCTTCGTCTACCACAATAGCACCACGTTCGTCTAGATTTAAACCAACCGCAGCTGCATTTAAACCATTGGTGTTAGGTACACGACCAATAGAGACGATTAATTTATCGGCTTCTAATTGAACGGCTTCACCTTTTGCATTGGTATAAGCAACAGTAACGCCGGCTTTGGTTTTAGTGATCTCGCCCACTTTAACGCCAAGCTCAATTTTTAAACCTTGTTTGTCAAAGGCTTTTTTAGCTTCTTTGGCAATTTGTTCATCGACTGCACCTAAGAAGGTTGGAAGACCTTCAAGAATTGTCACTTCGGTGCCTAAACGACGCCATACTGAACCCATTTCAAGGCCAATTACACCAGAGCCAATTAAGGCTAATTTTTTAGGAGTAGCGCCTACACGTAAAGCACCATCATTGGACAAAATAGTTTCTTCATCGAATGGAGCATTTGGCAATTCACGGGCATTAGAGCCAGTGGCAATAATGACTTGTTTAGCAGTGATAGCGTCTGGTTTTGGACCATCGATTGCGAGTTCAAAACCACCCTCTACCGCTTTAGTAAATGAAGCTTTACCATGGAAGAAAGTGACTTTATTTTTTTTGAATAAATACAAAATACCATCGTTGTTTTGTTTCACAACGGTATCTTTGCGAGCAATCATTTTGCTCACATCCATGCTTAAACCAGTTACTGCAATACCGTGGTCTGCAAAATGGTGGTTGGCTTGTTCAAAATGCTCTGAAGATTGCAACAAAGCTTTGGAAGGAATACAACCCACATTGGTGCAGGTACCGCCAGGTGCAGGACCGCCTTTTGCATTGGTCCATGCATCGATACAGGCCACATTAAAACCTAATTGGGCAGCACGAATTGCAGCAATATAACCACCAGGGCCAGCGCCCACTACTACGACATCAAATTGTTTACTCATGATGATCTCTTTTTAAAGAAGTTAAATCAAATATTTTTGGACTACTAAGCCCAAATGAATTTTTATAAAAGCAAAAGCCTAGACTTTTGACCACCCAAAATTCAGGCACAAAACCTGATAAATGGATAATAAAGACTAGGCTTTTTAAAATATTTAGATATCAAACAACAAACGTGCTGGATCTTCTAAAGCTTCTTTCATGGCGACCAAACCTAATACTGCTTCACGACCGTCAATAATACGGTGATCGTAGCTCATTGCTAAGTAATTGATTGGGCGAATTACGATTTGACCATTTTCTACTACAGCACGGTCTTTAGTAGCATGCACACCTAAAATAGCCGATTGTGGTGGGTTAATAATAGGGGTAGAGAGCATAGAGCCAAACACACCACCGTTACTAATAGAGAAAGTACCACCAGACATATCTTCCATGCTGAGTTTACCGTCACGGGCTTTAGCACCGAATTCAGCAATTTTCTTCTCGATTTCAGCAAAACTCATTTGATCGGCGTTGCGCAAAATTGGCACTACCAAACCACGTGGTGAACCAACCGCAATTCCAATATCAAAATAACCATGATAAAGAATATCGTTACCATCAACGCTGGCGTTAAGGATAGGATATTTTTTGAGTGCATGAACTGCTGCTTTTACAAAGAAGCTCATGAAACCAATTTTTACACCATGTTCTTTTTCGAATTTGTCTTGGAAGCGCTTACGCATTTCCATAACAGGCGCCATGTTCACTTCATTGAAAGTAGTGAGAATTGCATTAGTAGATTGAGACTGTAATAAACGCTCTGCAACACGGGCACGTAAACGTGTCATTGGCACACGTTGTTCTGGGCGCTCGCCTAAGGCAACTACTGGTGCAGGAGCTGCAACTTGAGCGGCAGCAGGTTTTGCAACAGGTGCAGAAGCAGCAACTAATACGTCACCTTTGGTAACGCGGCCATCTTTGCCAGTACCGGCAACAGAGCCTGCTGCCATATTGTTGTCAGCCATTAATTTGGCTGCTGCTGGCATTGCTACACCTGCCTTGCTGTTGTTGCTTGCTGCTGGAGCTGGTGCTGGCGCAGCTGCTGCAGGCGCTGGAGCGGCTGCTACTGGAGCGGC
>CAZKWC010000002.1:42504-103505 GCA_964556425.1 uncultured Limnohabitans sp.
GAGCTGGTGCTGGCGCAGCTGCTGCAGGCGCTGGAGCGGCTGCTACTGGAGCGGCCACTGCTGCTTTACCTTCTGTATCGATACGGGCAATTAATTGATCAGCTGCTACGGTTGCACCGTCAGCTTGAATAATTTCAATAATAACACCGGCTGATGGGGCTGGTACTTCAAGCACCACTTTATCAGTTTCAACATCAATTAAAATTTCGTCAACTGCTACTGAGTCGCCTACTTTTTTCTTCCATTGTAATAATGTAGCCTCGGCTACGGATTCAGATAACTGAGGTACTTTTACTTCTACAACTGCCATGATTAATCTCCAAAATTTTTTCTAATGGGCATAGATCCCATTGCCTAACAAGGGATGGTGGCACTATAAAGAACCAGACCCATCCCTTTGCTTACATTGTTACTTGGTTAACACAAAACCTTTGAGTTTTGTGAAGGCACCTTCGACCAACGCTTTTTGTTGATCTTGATGTAAGTGTGAATAACCTGCTGCTGGTGAAGCAGAAGCAGCACGACCTGAATAACCCAAACGCTGACCATCCGCCATATTCTCATGAATATAGTGTTGCACAAAGAACCAAGCACCTTGATTTTGTGGCTCATCTTGACACCAAACGATTTCAGTAGCGTTAGGATATTTTTTGAGCTCGGCGCCAAAGGCTTTGTGTGGGAAAGGATAAAGTTGTTCAACACGAATAATGGCAACATCATCGGCTGATTTTTCTTCGCGTTTTTTGACCAAGTCATAATAAACTTTGCCAGAACAAGCGATTACTCGTTTAACTTTCTCTTCTTTTAATACCTTGTTTTCTGGAATAACCGTTTGGAATGCACCTTTGGTAAATTCAGAAATAGGTGAAGTCGCATCTTTGTTACGCAATAATGATTTTGGCGTAAAGATGATTAATGGCTTGCGTAAATTACGCACCATTTGACGACGCAAGACGTGGAAAATTTGGCTTGCAGTAGTTGGTTGAACGATTTGCATATTGGTGTCTGCCGCCAATTGCATAAAACGCTCTAGACGTGCAGAGCTATGCTCTGGGCCTTGACCTTCATAGCCGTGTGGCAACATAAGGGTTAAGCCATTGATACGACCCCATTTGACTTCACCAGAGGCAATAAACTGGTCAATTACCACTTGAGCGCCATTGGCAAAGTCGCCGAACTGAGCTTCCCAAATAACTAAAGTATTAGGATCATTAGAGGCATATCCGTATTCAAATGCTAATACGGCTTCTTCTGACAAAATAGAGTCAATGACTACAAATGGAGCTTGTTTTTCAGCTACATTTTGCAAGGCAACATAAGTACCGGTATCCCATTTTTCACGATTTTGATCATGAATGACGGCATGACGATGCGTAAAGGTACCACGACCTGAATCTTCGCCAGACAAACGCACTGGATAACCACTGGCTACCAATGAGGCAAATGCCATGTGTTCGCCCATACCCCAATCGACTTGAGCTTCGCCTCGACCCATTGCAGCGCGGTCATCATAGACCTTTTTAACCAAAGGATGCGGTGTGATGGTAGAAGGAATGGTGCTAATTTTTTCAGCCAGGCGTTTCCACTCTGTTAATGGAATGGCGGTATCACCGGCATCTGTCCATTTTTTATTGAGGAATGGAGTCCAATCGACTGCATACTTGCTCTTAAAGTTACTAAGAACAGGATCAACCGTATGAACACCTGCATCCATAGCAGCACGATAAGCCTTGACCATATCGTCGCCTAAGGTATCGCCTAAACCTTGAGCCGCTAATTTGTCAGCGTACAGTCTGCGAGTACCTGGGTGCACTGCAATTTTTTTGTACATTAAAGGCTGAGTCAAGCTGGGTGTGTCTTGCTCGTTGTGGCCTAATTTACGGAAACAAGTAATATCTACGACAACGTCTTGACCAAAAGTCATGCGGAACTCTACTGCCAATTGAGCAGCTAACACCACTGCTTCTGGATCATCGCCATTCACGTGTAAAACAGGGGCTTCCACCATTTTAACGATGTCGGTACAGAACACTGAAGAGCGCATATCACGTGGATCAGAGGTAGTAAAACCCACTTGATTGTTAATAATGATATGAACAGTACCACCAGTGGTGTAACCACGAGTTTGTGCTAAACACAATGTTTCTTGGTTCACACCTTGACCGCCAAAAGCGGAGTCGCCGTGCACTAATACCGGTAACACTTGTGCGCCTGTTGGGTCATTGCGTCGGTCCATACGTGAACGCACAGAACCTTCTACCACTGGATTGACAATTTCTAAATGTGATGGGTTAAACGCTAAAGTTAAATGTACTGGGCCACCAGGGGTATTGGTATCTGAACTGAAACCTTGGTGATATTTCACGTCACCTGCAGGTAAATCTTCAGGGGCTGTGTGATCAAACTCTGCGAATAAATCTTTGGGCATTTTGCCCATGGTGTTGACCAAAACATTTAAACGACCACGATGGGCCATACCAATAACGATTTCTTGAACACCTTTGGCGCCAGCAGACTGAATGATTTCATCCATTGCTGCAATAAAGCTTTCACCGCCCTCAAGGGAGAAACGTTTTTGACCAACATATTTGGTATGCAAGAAACGCTCTAAGCCTTCAGCTGCAGTGAGGCGACCCAAAATATGTTTTTTCTTGTCGTTAGACAAAGAAGGTTTGCTACGAATACCCTCTAACTTTTGTTGCCACCAGCGTTTTTGCGCTTGGTCGCTGGTGTACATGTATTCTGAACCCAAAGTACCACAATAGGTTTCGCGTAAGGCATTGAGCAACTCGCGAAGGCTCATACGATCTTTGCCGAAGAATGTGTTGCTGGTATCAAACACAGTTTCTTGGTCGGCGTCAGTGAAGCCGTAGAAAGATGGCTCTAACTCAGGGATGGAAGGACGCTCAACACGTTTTAAAGGGTCTAAATTAGCCCAGCGTTGGCCCACATTACGGTAGGCTGCAATTAACTGTTGAACGGCAGTACGTTTACGACCCATTTCAACATCTACGCTCGCCATGACCACTTTGGTACCGCCGGCTTTGGCACGTTGTGCAAAAGCATTCACTACAGGCAAATGAGGTACATCTTTGGCAGTACTACCATCGGTGGCAGGTGCGTGTTGTAGGGCATCAAAATAGGTACGCCATGAATCGGATACGCTTGCTGGATTAGCAAGGTAGTTTTCATACATTTCTTCTACGAATGGTGCATTACCACCAAAAAGGTAGGTGTTGGAGCTGTAAGCTCCGAAGACGGAGTTCGTCGGATCGTTTTGACTCATATTCTCGCTGACCTCAACTCCCCTTTAGGGAGCATAAGTTGGTTTGACAATTTAAAAAACCTCCCGCGACACGGCTGGACCGGTTAGCGGATGCGACTGTGGCAGGAAGGGGCCTAAGTTCAAGCTAGGATTGTGCCATTTTTACGAGTCAATTACCAATAAAGCTTATAAAAATAATTATTTTTATAAGTCAATTTGATGTAAGAGTGATAGTTTTGTATTTAAGAGGCTGATTAAAAAGAGTCACTTAAAAGACAAATTGCGACTAGATGTGGGCATTTATTACCCTTTTGGTACAGTGAGAGTTTTTAAAAAACCGAAAAAAAACAAAGCCTGCACGAGCAGGCTTTGTTGCTTATAAGTAGCAATAACTTCACCCATTTTTTGGCATTTAAAACATGCTTCAATCGTGTTTTAGGCAAACGAAAGGAGTTTAGAAAGTTAGTAACCTACTAAAATAGTAGGGTACTAACTTAATCTTGATTGAAGGTGTCTTGTACAAAACGAAGTCTCTCGGCTGGAAAAATCAAAGCAAACCGAGAACCCAAACCCACTTTACTACTAATTTGTAATCTTGCACCATGTCTTTGTGCCACATGTTTAACAATGGCAAGACCCAAACCAGTACCACCCGTTTCACGCGAGCGGCTACTATCGACCCTATAAAAACGTTCAGTCAGTCGTGGGATATGTTCTGGTGCAATACCGGGTCCAGTGTCGGTCACTGCAAATTCTGCCGTGTGATCGGCGTGTACAGTCCAACTAACCGTAATACTTCCACCCTCTGGGGTATAACGAATTGCATTATTCACCAAATTCGCCATCGCACTCATTAACTCGGTAGCAGCTCCATTCATTAAATAATGAGGCATTACTTCAAAATTTAACTGATGACCCTGTGGATACATAATTTGAGATAAATGCTCGGCTTCACTATGCACTTGCATCAGTAAACTCGCCACATCCACCCATTCATTCGCATGTGGCGAAGGATTAGCTTCTAACTTAGACAGTGTTAACAGGTCTTCAACCAAGCTTTGCATCCGCCTTGCTTGTTCTGCCATTAACTTCAAATAATGAAGGCGCTCAGCCTCTTCTAGTGGCAAATGAATCAAGGTATCTACAAAACCACCCAGCACCGTTAAAGGTGTTCGAATTTCATGCGATACATTGGCCACAAAATCGCGGCGCATAGATTCGGCTTGTTCCAATAAAGTAATATCACGAGACAGCAACAATTTACGCCCCCTATCATACTCATGCAAATGAACTGAAATACGTACTGGATGACTAGATGTGCTTTTAGGCGCATTGATCACTATGTCGGTGTCATATTTGCCTGACTGAAAGTAGGCAATAAAAACCGGATCACGTAATAAATTGGTAATATTTTGATCAACATCTCGTATCACATCAAAATCAAAATGATGGGCACAAGTTTGATTGCACCATTCAATCCGATTATTTTGATCGAGCAAAACCACACCGTTGGGCGAAGCCTGTATGGCAGATAAAAACTGCTTTAAGCGTTCGTCATTCTCGGTTTTTTGTTTGTCGAACTGACGCCATAAACGCCATAACTTATCGGCTAAATCAGCCCAATGACCACTTGCCCTGGCAGGCAGGCTGTGGTCTTCTGAGCGTATCCAATGAATAATGGATTGCTGACGATGAATATCAATAACCGTCCAAGCAATCATGGCTGCCATCATCCCTAGCACAGAACCGGATATGCCCCAAAAACTAGGTAAGATGCCATAGCCAAATAAAGCCCCGCTTAATAAAATGAATAAGCGAATAAAGATGAGTTTGAAGTACATATATAAAGAGTATAGCTTTCAAACAGGGAATCGCTTACATTTCAGAGTGATTGGGGTGGGAAATTCTATAACCTGCTCCACGCACCGTTTCAACTAAACTACCTGCTTCACCAAGGGCTTCACGTAATCGTTTGACATGAACGTCCACCGTGCGCTCTTCAATATACACATGATCACCCCACACTTTATCGAGTAGCTGACCACGACCATGTACACGCTCTGGATACTTCATTAAAAAATGTAGTAATTTAAATTCTGTAGGTCCCAACTTAACGGGTTGACCTTTAAAGTTAACACGATAAGTGGCTGCATCTAGAGTTAACTCGCCAATTTGTACTCTATCAGACACCTGCTCTGGTGCGCGCCTACGAAGTACTGCTCGAATACGGGCTAATAACTCATGCGGCGAAAACGGCTTGGTTAAATAATCGTCTGCACCAGAATCGAGGGCTGCAATTTTATCGGCCTCATCTGCTCTTGCCGTGAGCATAATAATAGGCAAGTCTTTGGTGCGGGCATCTTTGCGCCAACGTTTTGCCAGTACTAAACCACTTTGCCCGGGAAGCATCCAATCTAACAACACGGCTGCAGGTAAAACCGCATCTAGTTCGCGCTGAGCACCCTCTGCATCACTGGCCCACACAGGAGCAAAACCATTGTGCTTTAAGTTAATAGAAATTAACTCGGCAATAGCGGCTTCGTCTTCCACAATTAATACACGTGGCGTTGATTTCATGGCTTCCAATATTCTTAAGTTGATATTGAAAACACCATGCAAGTTTTTTGCATGTGTTTTCAAAAGTGATACAAGTGCGAAGCTTTAAAATTAACGAGCCATTGACTCGATAGACTCTAAGGAAGTGTGACGAACATCTTCGCCCTTCACTATATAAATAATAAACTCAGCAATATTTTTTGAATGATCACCAATACGCTCAATGGCTTTGGCAATAAACAATAAATCTAGGCTTGGTGAAATAGTGCGGGCGTCTTCCATCATATAGGTGACCAATTTACGCACAAAACCATCAAACTCTAAATCAATTGCATCATCTTCTTTCAAAATTGAAATCGCTAAATTCACATCTAACCTTGCAAAAGCATCTAGCGCTTTACGCAATAGGCCAGAGGCTAAATCAGAGGCAATGCGCAATTCTGAGGCAGGCAAAGTACGCGGCACGCCAGAGCTCACAATAGAGTTCACCATGCGAGCAATTTTATAAGCCTCATCACCTACGCGCTCTAAATTAGCAGTCGTTTTAGAAATAGCAATTAACAAACGCAAGTCACGAGCCGTTGGCTGGCGACGCGCAATAATAGAAGACAACTGTTTATCAATTTCGATTTCAAAAGCATTTACTTTTACTTCGAGTTGAGCAACTTCTTCACTAAAGTCGGTATTCAAATTCGCCAATGCACTAATGGCCGCACGAATTTGAGTTTCCACTAAGCCACCCATCTCCATGACCAAAGAGGATACGCTACTGAGTTCGCTGTCGAACTGGCTAGATAAATGTTTATCGCTCATAATTAACCGAACCTTCCTGTAATATAGTCTTCAGTTTCTTGACGTTTAGGCTTCATAAAAATATCGTTGGTGGCACCAAACTCAATCATTTCACCTAAATACATATAAGCCACATAATCGGAAACACGTGCTGCTTGTTGCATATTGTGGGTCACAATTAAAATGGTTACCTTGCTTCTTAACTCAGAAACCAATTCTTCAATGCTGCCAGTTGCAATTGGGTCAAGTGCAGAGGTTGGCTCATCAAATAAAATGATTTCAGGGTCAGTTGCCAAAGAACGGGCAATACATAAACGTTGTTGCTGACCACCCGATAAATTAGTAGCCGACTCGTTTAAGCGGTCTTTTACTTCATTCCAAATCGCTGCCGACTTTAAAGCTGCCTCGACTTTGTCTTCTAGGAAACTTTGTGATTTTTCACCACGCACTTTTAAACCATAAGCGACATTTTCAAAAATTGATTTTGGAAACGGATTAGGCTTTTGGAACACCATAGAAATACGCATGCGCACTTCGATAGGATCTACGGCTGGGTCTAATAAATCGACTTGATCAGGATAGAGATGAATTTTTCCATCGTAACGGTGACCTGGGTACAAGTCATGCATACGATTAAAACAACGCAAATAAGTTGATTTACCGCAACCACTAGGGCCAATTAAGGCAGTGACTTGATTTTCATAAACTGGCATGGTCACGCCTTTTAAGGCTTTGAATGCACCATAATAAAAATCGAGGTTATCGGACTGCGCTTTTAACGGCGGTGGATTTTCAGGGAGAGTAATTGTGGAAGCCATAGTCATTCCTTAAATTGATGATAAGTGATTACCACTTGATGTTTTTGCGTAAACGATAACGAAGCCAAATAGCAATGGCATTCATTCCGAGTGTGAGTAATACTAAAACTAAACTAGCCGCTGCAGCATTTGCATGAAAAGCAGGATCAGGGCGTGAAGTCCAGTTGAAAATTTGAATTGGCATGACCGTAAATGGTGAGAATAACCAATCAAATAAAGCAGCTGGTGGCTCACCTGTAAATGGCACTGGTGGCAAGAAGGCAATAAAGGTTAAAGCACCAATAGTAATAATAGGGGCAGTTTCACCAATCGCTCTAGATAAACCAATAATCACACCAGTCAAAATACCAGGCATGCCATAAGGTACTAAATGATGACTCACCACTTGCCACTTAGTGGCACCGCAAGCATAGGCTGCTTCGCGAACCGTTTGTGGAATAGAGCGCAAAGCCTCACGTGTCGTCACAATAACGATAGGTAAAATTAACAAACCCAATGTGAGGCCAGCAGACAAAATACTTTGTCCAAATCCAAAGGTATAAACAAATAAACCCAAGGCCAACAAACCATACACAATAGAAGGAACACCTGCCAAATTACTGATATTGATTTCAATAATATCGGTCATCCAGTTTTTCTTGGCATATTCTTCAAGATAAATAGCGCCAGCAATACCAATTGGAATGGCAAACAAAGCCGTCACTATCATGACTAAAAAAGAACCCACCCAAGAAGACAATATACCAGCAGCTCCTGCACGACGTGAGGGGAAGTTAGTAAAAAACTCTAAGTTAATTCGAGGTGCACCCTCTATTACCATATCGGCAAATAGCAATACCAAAGTTAATATAGCAACTGAAATTGCAAATAAACCTACACCTGCAAAAATGATATCCCAACGTTTACGTGATCGTACCAAGGCACGAATCATTTTGTTTTTTTCTTCATTACTCGCCTGTGTCGAGCTTGAAGCAACCTGATGAAGTGTTTTCATAATTAATAAGTCTCCCTAAATTTACGGCGCATCCAGTGGCCTAATAAATTAAATGTAAGGGTAATCAACATAAGGGTTAAACCGGCCGCAAAAATGGTTTGATAACCAATACTGCCATGCGGTAAATCACCAAGGGCTACTTGCACAATAAACGAAGTAATGGTGGCTGCTGGCTCTAATGGATTAAGCGTTAAATTAGGTTGCATACCCGCTGCAACCGCTAAAATCATGGTCTCGCCTACTGCTCTAGAAATACCTAAAATATAGGCAGAAGCAATGCCGGATAAAGCGGCAGGAACTACCACTCTGATGGCAGTTTGAAAACGAGTTGCGCCCATTGCATAAGAGCCTTCACGCAAACTCATTGGCACAGCGCGCATCGCATCTTCTGATAAAGAAGCGACGTAAGGAATAATCATAATACCCATCACAATACCAGCCGACAAAATATTAAATGTAGGCAGTTCTGGATAGATTTTTTGAATTAAGGGTGTGACTACTAACAAAGCAAAAAAGCCGTAAATAATAGTGGGCACACCAGACAACAACTCTAAAATAGGTTTTAGCGTTTCACGTAATTTGTGACCTGCAAACTCAGATAAATAAATCGCAATAATTGTTCCCAGTGGTATGGCAATACAAAGCGCCACTAAAGAACTGCTCACGGTACCTGCCAACAACACAAAAATACCAAAATGCGCATCGTCAAATAACGGTGTCCATTGGCTATCGGTTAAAAAATCTTTAAAAGGAATCGTGGAAAAAAACACCACTGACTCTTTAACCAAAATATACACAATTGCAAGTGTCGTAAAAACGGAAACAGCCGCAGCGCTAAACAAAATAGCCTCTACTATTTTATCGGTGCGTTTACGTGCTGCTTTAATTTTTGCCAGTTCTGCAAGGCGAGCTTCGCCGGTCAATCGACCATTGGCAGCAGCCGTCTGAACCGTGGCAGGTGCTTGACTCATTACATCTCCCTGTTAATAACAAAAAAAAGAGGTTAAAACTTTTTACAAAAGCTTTAACACTCTTTCAACTTTAATTGATTAGAGTTTGGCTTCGCGCTTCACTAACTCATCAATGCTAATGCCTACTTCGTTTTTACCACCAAAAATAGTGCCTAATTTTTTGCTAGCAATATGTTTGAGGTTAGCAGTGTAAACTGATGCTGGTAACGGAACATACTTGACTTCTTTAGCCATTTGAGCGCCTTTAACCATGTAAAAATCTACAAACTTCTTCACTTCTGGTTTGCTTAAAGATTTAGCATTGACATAAATAAAGATCGGGCGTGACAATGGTTGGTAAGTACCAGCAATGACTGACTCTGGACTTGGACCTACTGCAGGAGCACCGTCTTTGGCAACGATTGGCAATGCTTTTAAACGAGCTGTGTTTTCAGCATAATAAGCATAACCAAAATAACCAATTGCGTTAACATCGCCAGCTACACCTTGAACCAAGACGTTATCATCTTCGGAGGCGGTAAAGTCACCACGGCTTGATTTTGACTTACCTACGATAGCTTCTGTGAAGTAATCAAAAGTACCAGAATCGGAACCTGCACCAAATAACTTGATGGTTTGATCTGGCCAAGCTGGGTTCACTTGATTCCACTTGGTAATCTTGCCTTGGGCAGCTGGTTCCCACATTTTTTTGAGTTCAGCTACTGTAGCTTGTTTTAACCAAGCATTTTTTGGATTAATTACAACAGTTAAGGCATCAAATGCCACTGGCAATTCGTAATATTCAACACCAATTTTGCGACATGCTTCGATTTCTGAAGTAGTAATTGGGCGTGATGCATTGGCAATATCAATTTCATTACGGCAGAACTTTTTAAAACCACCACCTGTACCAGAAACGCCAACGGTTACTTTTAAACCTTTGTTAGCGATTTGAAACTCTTCAGCTACGCCTTCAGTTACAGGGTAAACTGTACTTGAACCATCAATTTTAACCACTTGGGCTTGGGCAGAAACTGAAGTGCCAGCGATTAATAATGAATAAGCGCTAACTGCTAAAAATTGAACTAGTGTCTTTTTCATGAGATACCTTTGTTTGAAATATATACTTAACTATACGAATAAATTATGACAATTGTGTGACATTACTGTCATAATTGCGTGACTTTCATTTATTTACATTTGGGGCTTGCAATTTTTGCCAATTGCTTTACCGCTATGTGTTAATTCTGTACCGTTGGCACCTGCCAAGGTTAAAACAAAACCATCGGCAGACCAAGTAGCATCGGCTTGACGCTCTAATTCAGCTGAACCGTGAATCGTTCTTACACGAATGCTGGAGTTATCTTGAGCTAAACGAGCACTAAAACGACCGGTATCACAAGTAAACTCAACAAATTTGCCAGCTTGTAACTTTGCATTGGCCAATTCAGGAAAACTGTTGTTGCTAGTGCCATTACTTGCACATGCAGTTAATGCTAATAAAGCGATAGAAGTAATAAGTGTTGATTTCATGAGTCTTCCTTAAAATGGGTGAAAACAAGTAATTGAGAAACTAATGAAGTGAGTATTGATGATGAAGATGTCAGTACTGTGACACTTCAATGAATCTTTTATAACTTGTGTCTTCTTGATACAAGGCACTCGTATTGATAGGTTTTTCAAGCAAAGTTCATGCTATGCTGGGAACTGTTTACAAAAAATTAATTCGATTTCAAAAGACAACTCATAATGCAAAACGGAACTGTATTAGCTGCCCTCGATTTGGGCTCGAATAGCTTTAGATTAGAAATTGGGAGACTTGACCATGGACAAATCGAACGCATTGATTATTTAAAAGAAACCGTGCGTCAAGGCGGGGAGCTCAATAGCGATGGTCTATTAAGCCAACAGGGCATGCAAAAAGGCTGGGATTGTCTTGCTCGTTTTGCAGAGCGACTTGAAGGTATTCCACTTAATCAAATCCGGGCCGTTGCTACACAAACTTTGCGTGAAGCAAAAAATAAAGAGGTGTTTTTACAAAAAGCCCAAGATATTTTGGGTTTTCCGGTAGATGTAATTTCTGGCAAAGAAGAAGCGAGGCTTATTTATTCGGGTGTGGTGCATCATTTGGCCCAAACTGAAGAAAAACGCTTAGTAGTGGATATTGGCGGTCGATCTACCGAATTTATTTTAGGCCAAGGCTTTGAGCCCAAGGTTTTAGAATCCTATCCTATTGGTAGCGTGTCATGGTCAACCCGTTATTTCCCTAACGGTCAATTCAGTCAAAAAGCTTTCGATCAAGCCACTTTGGCGGCTAAAGCAGTACTTGAAGAAATTCAAGTGCGTTATGCCCCTAGCCATTGGCAAGCCGCCTACGGTTCGTCTGGCGCTATTAATGCAGTTGCTGAATTATTAATTGCCAATAACAGGTCAACTGGTCAAATTCAATATGCCGACTTAACTTGGATTATTGATAAATGTATTAAAGGTGAATCGGCGAGCAAACTTAAAATGGAGGGCCTTCGTGACGATAGGCGTGCCGTCATTGGTGGAGCCATTTCAGTTTTAATGGCCATTTTTGAATTGCTTCAAATTAAAACATTGCAGTCTGCACAAGGCGCCTTAAGACACGGCGTTTTGTATGATTTATTAGACCGCGATTATGCCGGAACCGATTTACGCGGCAATAGCATTAAAAAATTAGCCAAACGCTTTTCAGTTGACAGCCAACAAAGCGATAGAGTACTTGAGGTTGCTGATTATTTTTTAAGACAACTCAGTCATAAATTAGATCTAGCTTTGCAAAACAAAGTCCATCAAGAGTTAGCCTGGGCAGTGGAGTTGCACGAGATTGGTTTTATTGTTTCGCACAACGACTATCATAAACATGGTGCCTATTTACTTGACCATGTGGATGCAATTGGTTTTTCAATGGATGAGTTGCACAGAATTGGCTTACTGGTATTGGGTCATAAAGGTAAACTCAAAAAAATGAGTGAAAGCCTTGCGCACCAAGATTTTGTCAAACAATTATTGGCCATGCGCCTAGCCGTATTAATTTGCCACGGGCGGCAAGACCATTCAGTTGCCGAAGTAAAAGACTTTAGCATTCGTATTTTGCGCTCTGAAATAGAACCAAAAATCTGCATCACGGCTAGTAAAAATTGGGCTCTAGAGTTTCCTCAATCGGCCTATTTATTGCAAGAAGAAGGCCAAGCTTGGGAAAAGGTAGGCTACCAATTTTTAATTGAATGGCAATAAAAATAAAACTCAATTACATTTATTTTTCTACTGAATTAATAATAGGGCCTGGTAAAAAGGCCCTTTTTTTTGCTTTTAAAAGTTTGAATCGATCACTATAAGTTGCACCTTAAGTTTGAATTTTGCTTGCACTTGCTTACCTGTTTTTTAAAAATTTTTATTTTTAGCCGACAAAATTGTTGATTGGATCATTTATTTAATTTAAACTATATAAATTGTTTACATCTAATAAGGAATTTATATGCAAAAGAAAAAAACCAAAGTCATTATTCAACCTAGCACTACCAGCATTCAGAAACCGGTTGTTCAAGCAGCCGCAGCTGTAGCTACAAATGCCACACCTACTGCGCCAGCCAAGCCTGTTGCTAAAGCTGTTGCTACACCCGAGAACAACAGTACTACCAAGCCAGCAGCAGCGCCAGTCAACCCTACTGCAGTAGCCGTTTCACCTGCCAATACCACCGCTGTAACCCCAAGTACTAGCAATGCAGCAAATGCCAAGGCCCACAGCACTCCTACAACTGATAAAGCTGCCGCGCCTAAAGTTGCAGTTGCAAGCCCCGAAAAAACGGCAAGCAAAGTAGTTGTTAGCGCGACAAAACCAACTAGCAGCACCAAAGCCAATAAAACTACAAAAACTGCGGCTCCGGTAGTGCCTAACACTGATAAAAAAGTTAAAAAAGAAAAAGCAGCCAGCACTCCTAAAGTTGAAAAAACTGAAAAACCAAAAAAACCAAAGTTAATTAGAGACAGTTTTACTTTTCCAAAAGAAGAATACGAACAATTAGCCAACCTTAAAGCAAGGGTTTTAAAAATGGGAGTTGCATCTAAAAAAACTGAAATATTAAGGGCTGCAATTAAAAACTTAAGTCAGCTAAGCGATGCACAATTATTAGTAGCTATTAATAATATTCCCAATATTAAAACCGGCCGTCCTGCTGCCTAAAGGTTGATATAGCTCTGCTTAGGACTTGAATACCAGCTATTGAATTAACCAACACCAAGCCTCAAACCGCTACTCTTCAATAGCGTACATAAAAAAGCCCCTTAACCGAGTAAAACTCATTAAGGGGCTTTTTTTAATTGTGAAAATCAACTATAAATTTTCATTAAAGTGGTTTGAGCACTAATTTTGACTGCTTTTGATTTACCCACTACAGCTGGGCTACATCGGGTGTAAGCCCCTTTACTATCCAGCAACCAAGCATCGGTATTATCTTGTAAATATAGGTCAAGTGCCTCATCGACAATTTTTTTACGTAGCACTGGGTCATTGACCGGCCAAGCCGTTTCAACTCGCCTGAGCATATTACGATTCATCCAATCGGCACTCGATAAATACAAACATTCAAGGCCGTTATTTACAAAATAAAAAACTCTAGAGTGTTCTAAAAATCGACCAATCACTGACCTCACTCTAATATTTTCTGTAAGACCTGGCACTTGTGGTGCCAACATACAAGCGCCTCTAATAATTAAGTCAATTTGAACACCCGCCTGCCCAGCCTGCACCAAGGCCTTAATTAAGTCAAGGTCAGTAAGGGAGTTCATTTTAATAATGGCTTTAGCCGGCAAACCCGCTAATGCAGTTTGCGCTAATTGATGCAAGGCCTCGACAATTTTTTTATGCAAGGTAAAAGGGGCTACCCACAATTGTTTAAGTGGCGGCATTTTACTTAAGCTTGCCAACTGCCCAAACACTTGTGTCATATCTGAGTTGATTTCAGGGTCTGCTGTAATATGGCTAAAGTCGGTATAGAGTTTGGCTGTTTTAGCGTTGTAATTGCCAGTTGATAAATGACAATAATGCGCTAATTTATTTTTTTCACGGCGGGTAATACTTAGCATTTTGGCATGGGTTTTTAAGCCTACCACCCCATACACGACTTGGGCTCCAATCGCCTCTAACATTTCAGCCCAATTAATATTGGCTTCTTCATCAAAGCGGGCTTTTAACTCCACTACCACCAATACCTCTTTGCCTCTACGCACTGCTTCTCGTAATAAATCCATTAACTCAGAGTGAGTACCGGTGCGATAAATAGTTTGACGAATGGCTAACACGTCTGGGTCATACACTGCTTCTCTTAAAAAATGCAAAACGCCATCAAAACTCTCATACGGCTGATGAATTAATATATCGCCTTGTTTGAGCTGTTCAAATATATTTTGATTTTTTTGAGTAAAAGCAGCTTGGCTTGCTTGAAAAGGAGTAAACAATAAATCTTCTCGGCCAGCTAAATCTATTAGCTGCATTAAACGGCCTAAGTTCACTGGACCATGCACTCTAAATAAAGCAGTGTTGGGTAATTTAAATTGTTTAAGCAAAAAGTCTGATAAAGAACTAGGACATCCAGCCGAAACTTCTAATCGAACCGCCTGACCAAAATTTCTCACTTCTAAGCCACGGCGTAATGCCATTCTTAAATTTTCGACATCATCATCATCAACCGATAGATCTGAATTACGGGTCACGCGAAATTGAGAAAATTCTAATACTTCACGCCCAGGGAATAAATCTTCTAGATGAGCTCTAATCACACTCGATAAAGTGACCACTAAGAACTGTTTACCACTCATTTTGGCTGGCATAGCAATAATGCGGGGTAATACTCGTGGCACCTTCACAATAGCAATGTCGTTTTGCCTACCAAAAGCATCTTTGCCACCTAGTCGAACAATAAAATTTAACGATTTATTGGCGACCATTGGAAAGGGGTGCGCTGGGTCTAAACCTACAGGCAATAATAGAGGGCGCACTTCATTTTGAAAATAGGATTTAACCCATTTTCTTTGCTCAGCATCTCGCTTGCCATGGGGCAAAATTTTGATACCCGCTTTATTAAGTGATTCGTATAAATGATCATTAAAAACAGAATATTGCTCTGCTACTAAACTCGCTGTTTTTACCATCAATTCTTCAAACTCTGAAGGCTGATCTTCTTGATGATTGGTGATAGCTTCAAATTTGGCTAAATGTGGTGCTACCCTTACCTCAAAAAACTCATCTAAGTTATTGGAAACAATACATAAATAACGTAGTCTTTCGAGAAGTGGCACGTCTTTTCTTTTGGCCCAATCGAGCACCCGAGTATTAAATGCCAACAAAGAAGAATCTCGGTCTAACAAAGGTAAAGCCGATTCTAGGTGAATCGGCGTTTTATCCTCAAGTGAACGAGTAGGCTCAGCACTGGCGTCATCAGCTGTGAATGTAGATGACGCAATTTGATTGTCGTGCTGATTGGCAGTGCTATCACTTACTTCTTGTGAATTATCTGTAACTGCTACCAAAGCCGCTGGCACTTCTGCTAGCTCTGATGGAGTAGTGATATTGGATTGTTTAGACTTTGCCCGAGCGTTAACGTTAGCGTTAACAGAAGCATCAGCAGCTTTCTTAGCGACAGTTGCTGACACTGGTTTTTTTTTAACGGTTGGAGTGGATGGCGTTTGAGCCGTTTTTCGAATTGTCATTGATAAACCTCTAATCCCCTATTATGTAAACTTTAAATGACAATACTGTGACAAGAAAACAAAACATGTATCTGTTTGTCATACTTGGCTTAAATCCAATGCTTTAGATACTTCTAATGGCTGGGGAGTTTTAGCTGGCACTAAAAAATCAATAAATTGTTGACCTGCTTTGTCCCAAGAGAATCGCTCTGCATGCTGACGCGCATTCCAACGTGAAATTTTCAGTGCCTTTGCCCATGCCACTTTTAAATCAAGGTCCATTACCCCGCCTTGTATATTGCTTGGGTCATCGCCCAACACGGCCAATGGGCCATCGACTGGATAGGCTGCTACTGGTGTGCCGCATGCCATAGCTTCCAACATGACCAAGCCAAATGTATCGGCTTTACTTGGAAATACTAAAACATCAGCGCTTGCATAAATTTTGGCTAATTGTGGACGTTTTAAAATACCTAACCATTTCACGTTTGGATATTTAGCCTTTAAACTATTTTCGAGTGGTCCCACTCCTACCACCACTTTACTGCCAGGTATATCCATCTTTAAAAAAGCTTCAATATTTTTTTCGTAAGATAGTCGGCCAACAAATAAAGAAACAGGTTGGGTTTGCTCACCTAGCATAGGGTCAATAAACGCTTGTGATTGATACTGAAATAAATCAGTATCGACACCATGGGTCCAAGAACGTAAATTTTTAAAGCGCAACTTTTCTAAATGCTGATAAACATCTACCGTAGGCACCATTACACCTGAAGATGCGCCATGGAAATGTCTAAATACAATATACCCCAGCCACACTGGCAAACCCACTGCCGCTTTTAAAATTTCCGGAAACTTAGTATGAAATGCAGTGGTAAACGCTAACTTATTTTTAATACAGTAAGCCCTTGCCGCCCATCCTAAAGGACCTTCTGTGGCGATATGAATGCAGTCGGCATTACTAGCTTGCATGATTTTAAAAACCTGTTTTTTAGGACTGATCGCCAAATCAATTCCCGCATAACCAGGACACGGGCGAGTTTTAAATAAACTCGGATCTATGACTTCAACTTCATGGCCGGTTTTTTTAACATAGGATAATAACTCGACTAAAGTAGTCACCACACCATTGACCTGTGGATGCCAAGCATCCGTAACTAATAATAATTTCATATTTCTATTCCTTGATTGTGCAGGCTTGTTGAATGCATAACAGGTTGACGAATACTGCCCAATAACTCTTCAGGTCCTGTTATTGCACTAGTTTTGTTTTTTCTCTTATGTGCCTTAGTCACATAATGAGAGCTGTCAATAATTTCTAAACGACCATCAAAATGCTCGACCAAAGCAGTGAGACTTTCTACCCAGTCGCCATCATTGCAATATAGAACTCCGTCAATTTCACGCATTTCTGCCCTATGAATATGTCCACAGACTACGCCTTGGTGGCCTCTTTTTTTAGCCTCATGGGCTACTGCATTCTCAAAATCAGTGACATAGTTCAAGGCTTTTTTCACCTTGTGTTTCAAAAATGCAGAGAGTGACCAATAAGGCAATCCTAGGCGGCTTCGCATGCGGTTTAAATGACGATTCACCTTCAAAGAAAACTCATACAAGTTGTCGCCTAAATAAGCCAACCACTTTGCACACTGAACCACCCCATCAAAATAATCACCGTGTATTACCCATAAACTACGACCATCGGCAGTTTGATGCACCGCTTCTTCTAGCACTTCAATATCACCGAACTGATGACCTGTAAATGCCCTTGCAAACTCATCGTGATTGCCAGGCACAAAAATTACTTTGCAACCCTTTCGAGCTCTTCTTAATAATTTTTGCAAAACGTCATTGTGGCTTTGTGGCCAAAACCAACGCTTTCTTAATTGCCATCCATCAATAATGTCACCTACCAAATACAGATGATCACTCTCATGGTGTTTTAAAAATTCGAGTAAGGCATCGGCTTGACAACCAGGTGTGCCTAAATGCAAATCAGAAATAAAAATAGTTCTATATTTTTTACTTGCGGATGAATTTTTAGTCAAAGTATCAGAGGCTAAAGGGTCTTGAATGGGCTCTTGTACCATCCAAGTCTTTACATCTCGTAATTGGGTAAAAGTAGGTAAGCCGCTTAACATCATTAGCCTAAAAAGTGTTTTCTATAACGCTCGGGTAAATCAGCAAGTCTTGCCATAATGGGCAGGTCTGCTGTATTAAAATCTTTATCCCATGCTGGAGCGCCTAATACCTTTGCTCCCATTCTTAAATAACCTTTAATTAAAGGGGGTGGTTCGACTTTTAAATCGCCTACATCTTCTTCTAGGGGAAGTGGGCAATAGGCTTTCACTAAATGCTGCTCTTGAGCCAAATAATTCTTTTTTAATTGATGCCAAATTGCGCTGGCTGCATGACCGTTTTTATGGCCTGGGGTTTGCATAGGAATACTGGCACAACCCACCATACTTTCAAATCGATTGATGTCCATGAACTTAAATAATGCAGAGCCTAAGGTCATAATGACCCCTCCGCTACGATGGTCAGGGTGTACACAACTACGACCTAGCTCAACCATTTTTTTACGGTAGTTTTTGAGTGGCGATAAATCAAACTCATCTTCTGAATACAACCTACCAATTCGCTTAGCTTGTAAAGGTGGTAATACTCGATAAGTGCCCACTACTTGACCTGTGTGGGTTTCTTTGACAATGAGATGTTCACAATAATCATCAAACTCATCTTTGTCTAAATTTTGATCTAAATTATTAATAGGCTCAGGGCAAGAGCCATTAGAATCAAGTACTGAATTACCACGAATATTGGCACCAAATTCAGTTGCAAAAATATCATATCGCAAACGTTGAGCTGCTCTCACCTCGTCTAAATGAACTGCCCAAGAGGCTTTATAACTCAACTCCTTCACCAACTCTGGTGAGCTAGTAGTTGAATTTTGCGCTAACTCAATAGCGACAGTTTTTTGAGCTTGCGCTTGACTTTGCTGACGCTTAACGACTCTAAAAAATGATGCAGAGCGTTGCTCAAATTCATTTAAGTTTGACTCACTCATGATGAACTCCAAGTTGTATGGGGTATGTCAATCATGGACCTGCATAGTGAAACTTCAATTGCAAATTAATGGCATTCATATGACACTGACAAAGTGTTGCGCAGTTTACACAGACTTACAAAACGGTCAGCTTTTTTATCATTTTTTTAATTCGGGGGCTTGAATTTACTGCGGTAAATCCTTATTTTGAGTCTTTATAAAACTCTAGTTCAACAGGTTCATTTCAAGAACTGTTTATATCAATACCAACTCACGTTGTGGGGTCAGATTGGCTTAGACCTTAATGCAGATTGCAACACTAATAGCCGTTGTTAGTGTTTACCAATCTGCCCTATTCGTTCTGCCAAAATAGGGACTAAAACGACTTGAATTACAAACTTATTGTTTTTATTGCTAGAGTTTTAACAATTTTTTTATCCTTATTGCTTTGGAGTTATTCTTATGCAGTTTTTAAAGATTTCTAGCATTAGCAGCTTACTAAGAGTGTTGGCTTTAACGAGTGCTTTCATTTTTACCTCGGCAAGTTTTGCACAAACCAACCCGCGTGGTTTGCCCGACTTTACCGAACTCGTAGAACAAGTAGGGCCCTCTGTTGTCAATATCAAAGTATTTGAAAAAGCCAATTCCCAAAGAAATCAAAGAGGCTCTCCCGACCCGCAAATGCAAGATTTTTTACGCCGTTTTTTTGGTGAGGATTTTGCCCCTAGCCCTAGAAATCCGAATCGACCAGGGCCTAAAAATTCCGAAGAAAAAATCAATAGTGGGCAAGGCTCCGGATTTATTATTAGCGCTGACGGCCTTGTCATGACCAATGCGCATGTGGTTGAAAACGCTGATGAAGTTTTGGTCACACTAACTGATAAACGTGAGTTAAAAGCAAAAGTTTTAGGTTCCGATAAAGCCTCAGATATTGCAGTGTTAAAAGTAGAAGCGAAAAATTTGCCCGCCGTTAAAATTGGTGACATTAACCGCCTCAAGGTTGGCGAATGGGTCATGGCCATTGGTTCTCCGTTTGGCTTAGAAAACTCGGTGACGGCAGGCATAGTAAGTGCTAAGCAACGTGACACTGGCGATTTTTTACCTCACATCCAAACCGACGTGGCCATCAACCCAGGTAACTCAGGTGGCCCCCTCATTAATATGCGCGGAGAAGTGATTGGCGTTAATAGTCAAATTTATAGCCGCTCTGGTGGGTATATGGGCATTTCGTTTTCTATTCCTATTGACGAAGCCATAAGGGTTTCAGATCAATTAAAAAATGGCGGTAAAGTAGTTAGGGGTGGAATCGGGGTAGAAATTGAATCTTTGAGCAAAGAAACCGCCGAAGCTTTAGGTCTAAAATCTGAAAATGGAGCTTTGGTCAGAGGTGTAAAAGAAGGCTCTGCAGCTGCCTTAGCGGGTATCAAGGCAGGTGACGTCATTACTCATTTCGATGGTAAAGCACTTAACTCTTCCAAAGATTTACCTCCTATTGTGAGAGCTATTAAACCAGGTACAAAAACCAATATTTCAATTATTCGTAATAAAACCGCTAAAACATTGCCTATTACAGTGGCTACGCTCAATCTCAATGAAAAAACGGAAGAAACTGACAAAAAACCAGAAGCTGAATCTAAGAATATGAGCTGGGGACTCAAAGCAATTGACTTAACGAGTGCCCAACTCAGAAGCCTTAAAATTGAAGGCGGTGTGAAGGTAGATCAAGCCACCGAGCAAGCAGCTAGAGCGGGCTTAAAATCGGGTGATATTATCGTAGGAGTCAATCAAATTGAAATAGCTAATTTAAAGCAGTTTCAACAGCTACTGGGTCAACTTGACAAATCTAAACCTATTTATGTGCAGTTTATTCGTGACGAATGGACTCGTTATACGGTTATCAAGCCTTAAGTAATGCTTATTGTTCTTCAACTTTATGCAGTCGCTGTGAATACCTCAGAGCTAAAGGCCAAGCTACTTGACTCTAGGGCACAGCCTGTATATATCTATTAAAGTCCTATATGGATGTTGTGTAGTCCAACACAACATCCTTTTTTTACCTTGATCTAATATCGCTCACTGCAGGTTGGGTGTAGGTGTTGTGCGTATTGTATTTGCCACCCCAACAGCCAAGTCTTATGTTAGGGCATGGTAATTTACTACAGTACTCGCTGTTTCGCTTAGTGCCACTCTTACATAGGATACACTCTGCCAACGAATCTAAAAATTTTTACGGTTAGCTAAATGCCTCACTCCATTACCCCTCGATTGGGTCCTGCCCATATAAAACTGCTTGGAATGTCTTTGTTATGGGGGGCTTCTTGGCCAATGGGTAAAGCCATTACACAAAGTATGCCGCCCCTTACTGCATCAAGTTTACGTTTTACATTGGCTGCTTTTTTATTTTTAGCTTGGCTTAGAATTTCAAAAGGACACTGGCCACAACTTAATCAAAAACAATGGCTAGCCATTATTCTGGGAGGTGTTTTTGGTGTCTATGGCTATGGTGTTTTTTTTATGACTGGACTCCATTTGGTTCCTGCTGGGAGAGCCGCTTTAGTCGTCACTATTAATCCGGTTTTTACCACTTTGTTAGCCGCTTGGCTTTTTAAGGAAGTGTTCACTTTAAAAGTAGCACTGGGCATGGTGGTTTCGGTACTTGGTGCTTCAATCGTTTTAACCCATGGCGAGCCATGGCGAATTCTTACTGGCAATATTGGCATAGGTGAGTACCTACTTTTTGGTTGTATTGCTTGTTGGGTCATTTATTCTTTATTAGGCAAAAAAAGTATGCAGGGTATGGACCCACTCACTGCCTCAGCCTACACTGCTTGTGTCGGGGTATTATTTATGTGGCCTACCGCTTTATTCTTAGAGGGTATGCCACACTTAAGTAGTTTCGAAGGTCATCACATTGGCTTATTAGTGGCAATGGCAATAGGGCCAACTGTTTTGGCATATGCTTGGTATTTTGAAGGTATTGCCAAATTAGGCGCTGGTGCTGCTTCTAGTTTTATTAGTCTGGTACCTGTGTTTGGTGTTTTAATGTCTAGTCTTTGGTTGGGTGAAGAAATTGACCACACCTTGTTAGTCGGTGGTTTATTGGCTATTGGTGGTATGGTGTTAATGAATTACGACATGGCAACCAGAAAAAGAAATCCTGTTAAAACTATTTCTTAAGTAGCTGTTAGCGTTTATTTTTGTATGATGATTTTGTAATTTCAGTCAACTTCAAAGTTACAGCATGCACCAACTAGTTAGATACATTCACACCTAGAAAAAAAGCCCTTTTGAGTAATTCAAAAGGGCTTTTTTACATGAAATAAGAACAGCAATGCTAACTTAGTCAGTTAATTTTTTTTGTAAAAAATGCGCTACACCCATACCAGGATCTAACTGATAGGACTCAAAACCCATACGCTGATAAAGTTTATTAGCAGCTTGATTACCAGACAACACCTCGAGAGTAAGCTTACAAGCGCCACGCTTACGTGCCACTTCAATTACTCTGTTTAACATGAGTTCAGCAACTCCTTGTCCTCGATAGGCCTCTAGCACTGCCACATCATGAACATTTACCAACGGTAAACAAGCAAATGTAGAAAAGCCCTCAAAACAATTTACCAAGCCTATGGGGATATCGGCTTGGCCATGCTTTTTGACAAACGCTAAAATACTAAAAGCTTGTGGCCTTTTAGCTAAAGATGAGACCAAACGACTGTGAGCAAACTCGCTTAAGCCTTGGCCTCCTCCTGCTGGATCTTTTGCATAAGAATCTAATAATTCGACTAATGCTTTGCCATGGTTGGGATTTAAATAATCTGCAACTAGGACTTGTATTTCTTCTTTTAAGCTCATGCGTCTTTCAGTTTTTCAAAATAAATTCGACAGTTAAGCCCTCGCAATCTCACTTAAATGTTCTGCGATTTTTTGTGCCTGTCCCTCTAGAGATGACTCTACCATAATTCGTAGCAAAGGTTCAGTACCACTAGGCCTAATCAGCAATCTTCCCGTGCCTTTTAGTTGATTCTCAGCTTTTGTAATCTCTTGGTTCAGGTTTTTATTCAGTTTCCAATCTGAATCGGGTTTTAGTTTAACGTTAATCATGACTTGAGGACACAAACTAACACCCTCTAAAAGTTGTTGCAGACTTTGACCTGAACGGGTGCAAGCCTGAAGAATTTGTAATGCACTGACTAAGCCATCACCTGTACTATGTTTATCGAGTGCTAACAAATGTCCAGAGCTTTCTCCGCCTAATAACCATTTGCGTTTATGTAACTCTTCAAGTACATAACGATCACCCACTTTGGCTCTCACCAATTCAATGCCTTTTGCATTTAATGCGTTTTCGATGGCAATATTGGTCATTAGGGTACCTACTACACCCTCTACTTTTTCACCCAAGGCCACCCTATCTAGAGCCATTAAATATAACAATTCATCGCCGTTATATAAACGACCTGCTGAATCTACAATTTGTAAACGATCCGCATCACCGTCTAGGGCAATTCCTATATCGGCCTGATGCTCTAAAACGGTTTTAACCAAGGCTTCTGGATGAGTCGCCCCCACCTCTTTGTTAATATTAAGACCATCTGGAGCACAGCCTATTGCAATCACTTCAGCTCCCAACTCATGAAACACTTTTGGTGCAATTAAATGAGCAGCTCCATGAGCCGCATCCACCACAATTTTTAAGCCTTTTAAACTTAAATCATTGGAAAATGTACTTTTGCAAAACTCAATGTAACGACCCGCAGCATCGTCTAGGCGCTTGGCTTTACCCAGCATAACAGAATCCACCCAAACTGGTGCTTCTTCAAGGGCTTGCTCTACCTCTAACTCCCAACTATCATCTAATTTGGTTCCTAATGCACTAAAAAATTTGATGCCATTGTCATGATAGGGATTATGGCTTGCACTAATTACCACGCCTAAGCTAGCTCTTTGTGCACGCGTTAAATAAGCCACTCCAGGAGTAGGAATAGGACCTAATAACAATACATCTACACCAGCCGAGTTAAAACCCGATTCAAGGGCACTCTCAAGCATATAACCTGAAATACGAGTATCTTTACCAATTAACACCAAAGGACGTTTATGTGACTTTTTTAAAACACGACCCACAGCATGGGCTAAACTTAAAACAAAATCGGGAGTAATCGGACTTACACCTACTAAACCACGAATGCCATCTGTACCAAAATATTTTCTTGACATAGCTGTTCTTTTTAAAAATTCAAATAATAAATACAGGTCGAAGGCTTGGAGAAAACTCAAGCAGATTGATTTTTCCAAACTGCTGCTAAAACTTGCAAGCCCTGATGGGTTGCTAAAACATCATGCACCCTGACAATCTTGGCACCTCGTTCAAGTGCCAAAACTGCAGCCACTACACTGGGTAACAAGCGATCTTGAACTTCAAGTCCAGTGACGGAACCTAGAGAAGATTTTCTAGACCAGCCAGCTAAAATTGGATAACCTAAATCTAAAAATAATGCTTGCTGACTTAATAATGCAAAATTTTGATCCACTGTTTTGCCAAAGCCAATACCTGGATCAAGGGTTATTCGGTTTGCATGTATTCCCAAATCGACGAGTCTCTGCGCTCTTGATTGTAAAAAATCTTGTACTTGTTCTACAACATTTCCTTGCATAGGAAGTTGCTGCATATCGGTGGGTTGTCTATGCATATGCATAAGACAAACACCACAATTAGGATGACGAGCTACTACTTGTTCTGCGTTTAATGAGTGAGTGCTAGCTGGCTGTCTTAAAGCCCAGACATCATTAATGATGTCAGCACCACAATCTAGAGCTCTGGCCATTATTTCAGGCTTGTAGGTGTCAATAGAAATAGGGATGTTAAAGGTAAGCGCCACTGACAAAACTGGCTGTAGTCTTTGCCATTCATCCTCAAGTGCCAAAGCAGTAGCCCCAGGCCGTGTCGATTCTGCACCCAAGTCTAAGATATCTGCGCCTTGCTTAATGAGTTGTTCACAATGGGCAATAGCTGATGATGTGGCATTAAACTGTCCACCATCAGAAAAAGAGTCAGGAGTTAAATTCACAATGCCCATAATTTTGGGCATTGTGAGGTCAAGTTGAAAACGACTTGTTTGCCAAATCAAGACAACCCCTTAAACTGCTGAAGGATTGACTTCAGGAGTCGTTGGTGTTGAAGCGGAACCACCGCCTGTGCCACCTGATGGAGGTTGACGTGGAATCCAATCTTTATCGGGTTGAGGTTCACGACCAGCCATAATGTCATCTAGCTGTGTGCTGTCAATGGTTTCCCACTCAAGCAAGGCTTTTGCCATTGCATGCATTTTGTCTGAGTGCTCTTCGATTAAACGGCGGGCTAAATTATATTGCTCGTCAATAATACGGCGCACTTCACCATCTACCAACTGCATGGTTTGTTCGCTCATATTAGTAGTTTTAGTAACTGAACGACCTAAGAATACTTCACCTTCGTTATCAGCATAAACCATTGGGCCTAAGACCTCGCTCATACCGTAACGCATCACCATATCACGAGCCAAACCAGTCGCACGTTCGAAGTCGTTACTTGCGCCAGTAGTCATTTGATGCATAAAAACTTCTTCTGCAATACGACCACCAAACAACATGCTAATTTGACTTAACATAAATTCTTTGTCGTAGCTGTAACGGTCTTGTGCAGGCAAACTCATCGTAACGCCTAAGGCACGGCCACGAGGAATAATGGTAACTTTATGGACAGGATCACATTTTGGTAATAACTTACCAATTAAAGCGTGACCTGCTTCATGATAGGCAGTATTGCGACGCTCCTCTTCAGGCATGACCATGCTTTTACGCTCTGGGCCCATCAAAATTTTATCTTTGGCTTTTTCGAAGTCTTGCATTTCAACCACACGACCATTACGACGTGCCGCCATTAAAGCTGCTTCGTTACAGAGGTTGGCTAAATCTGCACCGCTCATACCAGGTGTGCCACGTGCAATCACACTAGGGCTAACATCTTGTGATACTGGGATCTTACGCATATGAACATTGAGAATTTGTTCACGACCACGAATATCAGGTAAGGTCACATACACTTGGCGGTCAAAACGACCAGGACGCAATAATGCAGCGTCTAGAATATCGGGACGGTTGGTAGCTGCAACCACAATCACACCTAGGTTGGTTTCAAAACCATCCATCTCGACCAACATTTGGTTAAGTGTTTGTTCGCGTTCATCGTTACCACCGCCTAAACCAGCACCACGTTGGCGACCGACGGCATCAATTTCATCGATGAAAATAATACAAGGTGCATTCTTTTTGGCGTTTTCAAACATGTCACGAACACGTGAAGCACCCACACCTACAAACATTTCGACAAAATCTGAGCCAGAAATAGCAAAGAATGGTACTTTTGCTTCACCAGCAATTGATTTTGCTAACAAAGTTTTACCGGTGCCAGGAGGGCCAACCAATAACAAACCACGTGGGATACGACCACCTAATTTTTGAAATTTTTGTGGGTCTTTTAAGAAGTCAACAACTTCTTTGACTTCTTCTTTTGCTTCGTCGCAACCAGCCACATCGGCAAAAGTCACGGTATTAGCTGATTCATCAAGTAGTTTAGCCTTGCTTTTACCGAAACTAAATGGACCGCTTTTACCGCCGCCTTGCATTTGGCGCATGAAATAAATCCAAACACCAATTAACAATAACATAGGACCATAACTCATTAGTAATGAAACTAAGAAAGAGGTCTCTTCACGTTGTTTTACATCAAACTTTACATCACCGTCAATGAGGTCACCAATCAGGCCTCGATCAAGGTAAGTGGCTGTAATTTTAAGTTTTTTGCCATCTTCTGTTTCTGCAATAATTTCAGAGCCCCCTGGCCCCTCTTGAATTTGTGCAGTTTTGACTCGTTTTGCCCGAACTAAATCTAAGAATTCAGAATAGCCAAGCTCTGTCGCACCTGCACTTGCAGAAGGTGTAATTTGCTTGAATACGGCAAACAAGACCATTGCGATAACAAACCAAACCGCAACTTTGGGGAACCATTGATTGTTCAAACCTAACTCCTAGGATGATGACAAATTAAACAACTAGTTGTGCGCTTATTTCACAGCCAGTACCATGTAAGTAACTATATGAGCTTTATTTTAAAGCTTTCAAGCCCTATAAGTTGAAAATCTAGTTTATTTTGATAAGAAGAAGTGGCTATTTGAAAAACAAAATAGCAAGTAGCACAAAATAGGTTGATCAATCAATTGGCAAGGCAATCCGGCTAGTGAGAGCGAAACACCCTTTAACAAGCTAATAGCGGTAAGCACTATTTGGGCTTTATTAGCTCGAGATTTGCCTATTGATTGATGAAGACCTTTGCTAGCATCACACTACAACTTGAGTCTATTATCTAACGATTTATATAAAATCAGTCTTAGTAGGCTTATTTTTTATCAAGATTACTCAAAAATATTGACTTGAATTATGTATCTTGGCTATCTTGTATCGTTTGCTAACTAATAAAAAAATAAAAACAGCAGCAATTTTTCTAGATACGACCTTAGTCTTCGCTATTTTTTGATCATTTTAATCAAAAGTAGCAAAAATTGGTTTTAAGCTATAACTGACCAAGTCCAACTATAAAAGTTTCTGAGGAATTGGAACGTGAGGATTTAGGCTTGTGCACCTTTACTATTTTAAATTGCTGTTTAAATTTTTGCACCAAACCAGCATAAGCTGGGCCATGAAAAACCTTGGCTACCAAATTACCACCAGGCTCTAAATGAGTATTGCAAAAATCAAGAGCTAATTCAATTAACAACTCTACCCTTGCGGCATCAGTGGAGGAAATCCCAGATAAATTAGGTGCCATGTCAGACACCACCAATTGCACCTTTTGTCCTTCTAAGGAAGTTTCTAGTTGATGCAAAGTTTCCTCTTCACGAAAATCACCCAAAATAAACTCAACTCCCTCGATATGCTCCATTGGCAATAAATCAAGCGCAATAATTTTGGCAACACTTTCTTTGGGTGCTTCGTGCTCACTTAATTTACGTTTGACATATTGACTCCAAGCACCCGGGGTACTGCCTAAATCCACTACTCGCATGCCAGGCTTGACGAGGTGAAATAAATCATCTATTTCTTTTAATTTATAAGCCGCTCGAGCTCGGTAGCCTTCTTTTTGGGCCAACTTAACATAGGGGTCATTGACATGGTTATTCACCCAAGCTTTATTGACTTTTTTACTTTGTGTTTTTATTTTCATAATGGCTGAATAAGGAAATTTTAAAAAAATTGAGGTCGAAAAATGAAGAATGTTTTAACATTCTTTAGGAACCTGCAGTAAAACTCAAGTGTATGCAGGCATGTTACGGATTTAAATAGGCTATTAGTTCGATTTTGCTTACCAATAGCCATTGCATTAGGTGAACAAGCCGATAAAATAGACTGTGCAAATACCATGCCATCTAGGCGGTTAAGCGTTTTACAGCAAGTTCTTTTATAAAACTTTAGCAAGTTACGGCTTGTGCTTTCTATGCAATTAGTTGAGCTTACTTAGTATCTATTGAGTCAGATTTTTACCTAAAATATCGGGTATATGCAAAAACGAACTGCAAAGCTTTTCTAATTTAATTGAATGTCTGATCCTACTCATGTAAGCTACAGCCAACTTTACACAATAAATTGTGGCTAGTATGTCGCTAGAGATCATCAATTTTGTTTTTAAAAGCAGAATTTCTTCTATTTATAAAGAATTTGCATAGGTTTCTAAGCATAAAGCACTCTTAGCTAGGATAATACACAATATGTCTCAAATTACCATTACTCCCGCACAAAGACGCGAATTACGCGCCGCTGCACATCATCTTAATCCGGTTGTCTTAATTGGCGCCAACGGTTTAACTGCAACAGTGAAAAAAGAAATCGATTTCGCACTCAAATCACATGAACTTATTAAAGTTCGTGTAATGGGTGACGATCGTGCTGAACGAGAAAATATTTACCAAACACTTGCCAATGAACTAAATGCCGCTGGCATTCAACACATTGGTAAACTTTTGGTTTTATGGCGTCCAAAACCAGAAGATAACACCGAAAAAGCCATTGATCCCAACCGTAAGGCAGGACCTAAAAACATTAAAATTTTAAAACACAGCAGTTTGGGTGGTCAAAAACCCGAAATTAAAACTGTGCAGGTTTTAGGCAATCAACGCATTACTGCTGGTGGTATTGTCAAACGCGCCAAAGTTCGTGTGACTTCTATTAAGAAAAAAGCTCAAGACTAATTTAGCTTACTACTCAATCATCAACCGAATCGGATTTTTAGCTGATTCGGTTTTTTTTCGTCTTATTTTGTATCTAAGGTAAATGGGATTTTAAAAAATACCCAGCTAGCGCATAAGAACTGAATCACGAACATAGCCGTACCAAGGCTATGCCACAGCATGAGTGACTCACGCAGAACAATTTTAGGCGCAATCCAATATTCTAATAAAAAGGCAGTCAGCATTCCTAAAATCAAACCTTTTTGGCTATTTTTAAGCCAATTATTGCCCCTTAGATGTTCTGAATTAGATAAGGCTAACAAAGTTAAACAACAAAATAATGTGAGCCAAGTTTGACCACTAAACAGAGTTGCGGCCAAATTTCCTGCTATTGCTTTGCTTGGCGCATGGCTGAACAATGAGGGCACAATCCAAGCTCCCAAACAAATTAAGCTAGCCCACCATAATGCCGCTAGGCTAAGCGCTAACTTCGCTAGAACAATAGATCGTGACATAGGTGAAGGGCCCACTATTCAAGTTTGAAGTTTAAATATAACTAACCGCAATAATTTCGTAGCGCCTAACACCACCAGGAGCTTGTACTTCTGCACTATCGCCTTCTTCTTTGCCAATTAAGGCTCTGGCAATAGGGCTACCGATATTGATTAAACCCAACTTTAAGTCAGCTTCATCTTCCCCGACAATTTGATACTTTACATTGGCACCAGTTTCTTCGTCTTCGAGTTCTACGGTAGAACCAAATACGACTTTGCCGTTGGCATCCACTGTAGAAGGATCAATAATTTGTGCAGCTGATAATTTGCCTTCAATTTCTTGAATTCGACCTTCTACAAAACCTTGACGGTCTTTTGCTGCATCATATTCTGCATTCTCACTCAAATCGCCTTGAGCTCTTGCTTCAGCAATTGCATTGATCACGCTAGGTCGATCAACGGTTTTTAGGCGGTGCAATTCAGCTTTAAGTTGTTCAGCACCACGTTTAGTAATAGGTAGAGTCGCCATGGATTTCAAATCAATAAAACAAAAAAAGGGATATTTTAATAAGTCAATAAACTCGGAGCTTAAGCATTATTCAGTTGCCAAAAGACAAGCCGCTGAGTGTCTCCAGTCAGCGGCTAATCTTTGTGCTTATTATGCCGTGAATTTTAACAAATAGTGAGAAATTAAATAAAAACCCACCATTTGTAATAATTCGTCACCCCAAAATAATTAATTTGTAGGATTTAAAAACTTCTATACTAATAAGGCATGCATTTCTTGAACCGAAATGACATCTAATTGATCCATATGTTTCATACCTTGCACAGCCGCTTCTGCACCAGCAATAGTCGTGAAAGTAGTCACTCGAGCCAATAAAGCAGAAGTACGAATCGCACGTGAATCGGCAATGGCATTGCGGCGCTCTTCTACCGTGTTAATCACCATACAAATTTCATTGTTTTTAATGCGATCCACAATATGCGGACGGCCTTCAGTGACTTTATTAACGACCTTACATTGAATGCCGGCGGCAGTAATAGCCGCTGCTGTTCCCTTGGTGGCAACAATCTCAAAACCTAAATCAATAAGGTCACGAGCGACTTCCACTGCACGAGGTTTGTCAGAACCTTTCACCGTTAAAAATACGGTTTTAATAGCCGCATTAGGGCTAGGTAATAAGGTACCTGCACCCATTTGTGATTTGATAAATGCTTCACCAAAAGTACGGCCAACACCCATTACTTCGCCGGTTGATTTCATCTCTGGGCCTAAAATAGTATCAACGCCAGGGAATTTAACAAATGGGAACACTGCCTCTTTAACACTGAAGTAAGGAGGATTAATTTCTTTAGTAATACCTTGCTCGGCTAAAGTTTTACCTACCATACAACGGGCTGCCACTTTGGCTAATTGCACACCTGTGGCCTTACTCACAAAAGGCACAGTACGTGAGGCACGTGGGTTGACCTCTAAAACATAAATGACATCTTTGCCATTAATATTTTGAATCGCAAACTGCACATTCATGAGGCCCACTACATTTAAGGCCTTGGCCATGGCAGCGGTTTGACGCTTGATTTCAGCCACTGTTTCGGCGGATAAGCTATATGGCGGAATTGAACAGGCGGAGTCACCGCTGTGCACCCCAGCTTGCTCAATGTGCTCCATGACACCACCAATAAAGGTTGCGCCATCTTGACCATTGCGACCTGCTTCACGAATACAATCCACATCACATTCGATTGCATCATTTAAGAAACGATCGAGCAACACTGGAGAGTCGTGACTGACCTTGACCGCTTCACGCATATAACGCTCTAGGTCACGTTGCTCATGTACAATTTCCATGGCACGACCACCCAGCACATAACTTGGACGCACTACCAATGGATAACCTAAAGCAGAAGCTTTTTCAAGCGCTTCAGGTTCGGTGCGGGCAGTCGCATTAGGTGGTTGACGCAGACCTAATTCGTGGAGTAACTTTTGGAAACGCTCACGGTCTTCTGCCGCATCAATCATATCGGGGCTAGTACCAATAATTGGCACACCATTAGCCTCTAAGTCGAGTGCTAACTTAAGTGGAGTTTGACCACCATACTGCACAATCACACCAGTAGGTTGTTCTTTATCGACGATTTCTAAAACATCTTCAAGTGTCAGAGGTTCAAAATACAGACGGTCTGAAGTGTCGTAATCGGTAGATACGGTTTCTGGATTGCAGTTCACCATAATGGTTTCATAACCATCTTCACGCATGGCTAAAGCCGCATGAACACAGCAATAATCAAACTCAATGCCTTGACCAATACGGTTAGGACCACCACCTAAAACCATGATTTTTTCACGCTTAGTAGGAGCAGCTTCACACTCGGCACCCACTGTTTCGTAGGTGGAATATAAATAAGCAGTATTGGTAGAAAACTCTGCAGCGCAGGTGTCGACTCGTTTAAATACAGGACGAACACCCAACTCTAAACGACGCTCACGAATTTGGCTTGGAGTGGCTTTTAATTGACGTGCCAAACGACGATCGGAGAAACCTTTTTGCTTGAGTAAACGTAAAGTAGTGGCATCAAGTTGCTGCAATGGTGTTTTACCATTTTGATCTTCAATGCGCTCTAACTCTAATTCAATTTTTACGATTTCTTCAATTTGTACCAAGAACCAAGGGTCAATTTTGGTGAGGTCAAATACTTCAGCCACACTCATACCCATGGCAAAAGCATCGCCTACATACCAGATACGCTCTGGGCCTGGCTCGCCTAATTCTTTTTCAAGTACTTCACGGTCTTGGGTTTTTTCATTCATTCCGTCCACGCCGACTTCAAGGCCACGCAAGGCTTTTTGGAAGGACTCTTGGAAGGTGCGACCAATTGCCATGACTTCGCCCACAGATTTCATTTGAGTGGTTAAGCGGGAGTCGGCAGCTGGGAATTTTTCGAACGCAAAACGTGGAATTTTTGTGACAACATAGTCAATGCTTGGCTCGAAACTAGCAGGTGTTGCACCACCGGTGATCTCATTTTTGAGTTCATCTAGTGTGTAGCCAATTGCCAATTTAGCCGCTACTTTAGCAATAGGGAAACCAGTTGCTTTAGAAGCCAAAGCGCTTGAACGTGAAACACGTGGATTCATCTCAATGACCACCATGCGGCCATCTTTTGGATTGATAGAGAACTGTACGTTAGAACCACCGGTATCAACACCAATTTCACGCAGCACTGCTAAAGAAGCATTACGCATGATTTGATATTCTTTATCGGTGAGCGTTTGGGCTGGCGCTACGGTAATGGAGTCACCAGTATGAACACCCATTGGATCTAAATTTTCAATGGAGCACACAATAATACAGTTGTCAGCGCGGTCACGCACCACTTCCATTTCATACTCTTTCCAACCTAATAATGACTCTTCAATTAAGAGCTCATGGGTAGGAGAGGCCTCTAAACCACGTTTACAAATAACTTCAAATTCTTCTGAGTTATAGGCAATACCACCACCTGTTCCACCCAAGGTAAAACTCGGGCGAATTACGGTTGGGAAACCCATTTGTTTTTGTACTGTCCAGGCTTCATCCATGCTGTGCGCAATACCAGAGCGGGCTGATCCCAAACCAATTTTGGTCATGGCATCTTTAAACTTAAAGCGGTCTTCAGCTTTATCAATGGCTTCTGGTGTGGCACCAATCAGTTCAACACCATGTTTTTCTAGCACACCGTTGCGCCATAAGTCGAGCGCACAATTGAGTGCAGTTTGTCCACCCATGGTGGGCAAAATCGCATCCGGTTTTTCTTTGGCAATAATTTTTTCTACAGTTTGCCAAGTAATTGGCTCAATATAGGTGACATCAGCTGTCGCAGGGTCAGTCATGATAGTAGCAGGGTTGCTATTAATCAAAATGACTTTATAGCCCTCTTCACGCAAGGCTTTACAAGCTTGAACACCAGAGTAATCAAACTCACAGGCTTGACCGATTACAATCGGACCCGCACCTAAAATCAATATACTTTTAAGGTCTGTACGTTTTGGCATAATTTACTTCTTCTTCATGCAAACGGTTGCATGATTGCAACCGTTTTGGTTTAGCTTAGGACTAAGTGACCCATCAGCATTTTGCTTTATTTTTTTCTGTATCGAAGATAAGAAAAATAGGAACTTAGTGGTTAATTGTTTTGGGTCATGCCTCAAAAAACAACCCACTCTGTGGCAAGCCAAATTTTTAATCGTATCGATTAAAACAGAGGGGGTTGGAGGGCATTTCATGAACATGATGCGTGGTTTGTTGGTTTTATTCAATCTTCAAACATCATGTTGCATGCATCTTAAGATTTTGCTGTTTTCATAAGATCAATAAAATGATCAAATAAATAAGCGACATCATGAGGGCCAGGTGAGGCTTCCGGATGACCTTGGAAACAGAAAGCGGGCTTATCGGTACGGGCTAAACCTTGAACTGTTCCATCAAATAAACTCGTATGAGTTACTCTTAGATTGGCAGGTAGTGTGCTAGCATCCACTGCAAAACCATGGTTTTGGCTAGTAATACAGACTCGTCCAGTATCATGATCTTTAACAGGGTGGTTAGCACCGTGATGACCAAACTTCATTTTAAAGGTAGCTGCACCGCTGGCCAAAGCCATAATTTGATGGCCCAAACAAATACCAAAGGTTGGAATACCTTTTTCAATGATGGCTTGAGTAGCTGCAATAGCGTAATCACAAGGTTGTGGGTCGCCAGGGCCATTCGATAAAAACACACCATTAGGCGACAAGGCCAAAATGTCTTGAGCAGATGTTTTGGCAGGAACCACAGTGACTTTACAACCACGCTGGGCAAGCATACGCAAAATATTGCTTTTGACACCAAAATCGAGGGCCACCACATGATATTGTGATGCTGCAGCCTGACCATAAGAAGGTTGATTGTTTTCATCAAACAAACGCCATTCGGTTTCGGTCCAAACATGAGACTTTTCACAAGTCACGGTTTGCGCTAAATCGAGGCCTGCCATATTGGGCGCCGCTTTGGCTAACTCAATGGCTTTAGCGATTTGTTCTGGCGAAACCGTTTGTCCGACTTCAACAGCCAAAATACAACCATTTTGTGCACCATGCTCACGCAGGTGACGGGTTAGCATACGGGTGTCGAGTTCGGCAATGGCCACTATGTTTTGACTCTTTAAATATTGATCTAAGGTCATGTTAGATCTGAAATTAGAGGCAATTAATGGCAAATTTTTAATGATTAAACCAGCCGCATGAATGCGACTTGATTCTACGTCCTGGGCATTAACACCATAATTTCCGATATGCGGGTAAGTGAGTGTGACGATTTGCTGACAATAGCTAGGATCGGTCAAAATCTCTTGATAGCCGGTCATAGAGGTATTAAATACCACTTCACCAACTGTTTGGCCCACAGCGCCGATTGAAACGCCAGAAAAAATGGTGCCATCTGCCAGAGCAAGTACAGCGTTAGGAATGCTTCCCTGAAGAGACAAAAGCACTGGGATCTCCGATAGATGGTCGGATACGCCCGAGCGAATTCAAGGATTAACTCTGAGGATAGAAAAACAGAGGGGAAATTGAACTGTACTAGGCGTACCGGGGTTGAAACTGACCTTCATTATAACCTAAGGAAGCACCGCAAAATTTAGCACCCCTAGAAATAATCAGATTCAAAACTCAAGGCGTAAAAACTGCAACACTTTAAGACTTAGTTTTGATGGAGACTAGACGCAAACAAACAAATAGAGGCCGCGGCTGCTACATTTAATGATTCTTCCCCGCCAGGCTGATTGATTCTTAATTTTTGAGTGGCCATTTGTTCTAATGCAGCTTGAACCCCCTGCCCCTCATGACCTAAAACCCAAGCACAAGGCCACGGCAAATGGGTTTTACCCACAAAACTCCCCTCATGCGAACTAGTAGCGAGCAAGGGAACTTTTAACATGGATATATCCTCTACTGATTTCCCTTCAATTAAAGTCAGAGCAAAATGAGCACCCATGCTAGAGCGCAAAACCTTGGGGCTCCATAAAGCACAGCTGCCTTTAATACTAATAATTTGTTGAAAACCAAATGCACTCGCACTACGCAAAATCGAACCAACATTGCCAGGGTCTTGTAGTCGGTCTAAGACTACGGTAGCTGCGAGTGGATTAATTTCGGGGTTGAGGGGTAGATCAATCAAATAGGCAACACTAGCCGGAGACGGCAGACTACTTAACTCTTGCCATAATTTATCGGCTAATAACAAGGTAGTGGGGGCCGTAGGCAAACCAAACTCGCGTAATTTAGAAAGGCCTAAAGCATTGACCACCATAGTGCTAGGTTGCAAACCACGGGTAATAGCAGCACGGCATAAGTGGTCACCCTCCAACCAAATTTTGCCTAGTTTTCTGGAAGCGATATTGTCTTGTGCGAGCTTTTTAAGCTCTAAAAATCGAGGATTGGTTTTCGATTGGATATCTATTAAGGTGGGACTTGCATTCATTTTTTAGCAACTTTAAAAATAGAGGGTATAACTAAGTAGAAGTAGCCGATAAATTTTCGAGCGCAAGTCGGACAGGGGCAAATGACATCCTATGCTCTTTACATGGGCCATGCAATTGCAGGGCTGCTAAATGTTGAGCGGTGCCATAACCTTTATGCTTTGCAAAACCGTATTGAGGAAATTCTAAATCTAACTCTTTGCACCATCTGTCACGGGTAACTTTAGCCACTATTGAGGCAGCCGAAATACTTTGAATTTTCTGATCACCTTTGATAATAGCTTGTGCCGCACAGTCCAATAAAGGCAAACGATTACCATCTATTAAAACTAATTTTGGTTTGAGCCTTAAGCCCTTAACTGCTCTTTGCATCGCAAGCATGGTAGCTTGCAAAATGTTCAAGTCATCAATTTCTTGCACGCTAGCTTGTGCAATAGATAAACAAAGCGCCTTATCCATAATCTCATTAAACAATTGTTCACGGCGCTTTTCTGTTAACAATTTAGAATCAGCAAGTCCCAAAATAGGTTTATCTGGGTCTAATATAACCGCGCAAGTGACCACTGGGCCCATTAGCGTACCACGCCCTACCTCATCAACTCCCGCCACCAAACTGTTGGGCAATGCCTCGTGAATGGGTAACTCAATTTGCTGGTTATTAAGCGATTTTTTAAACGATTTTTTTTTACTTATGACTTCAGGCATGATGGTGAAATAGGCTCATTAAGTTGTCTTAAGAACTTGTTTGACAGCTTCTATCACCAAGGAAGAGGTTTCTTGTTGAAGTGATTGATGCAAGTGCAGTAGTTTATCTTTTAATTGGCGCACTGCATCAGGATTATCCAACCATTTTTCAATTTCATTGGCCACAGCACTGGCAGTCGCTTGATCTTGAATGAGTTCTGGCACAATAAAATCTTGGCTCAAAATATTGGGCAAGCCCACCCATGGTTGCAGCTTCATGCGTTTCATGAGCCAATAAGATATTGCGCCTAATTTATAAGCTATGACCATAGGGCATTTAAATAATGCAGCCTCTAGGGTAGCAGTTCCGCTTGCCACCATTACGGCATTGGCTGCTGCTAATGCGGTGTGGGATTGACCCTCAAGAAGTTGCACAACGCCCTCTAATTGCTGCGCTTGCAATTGCAACTCGATGGCTTGCCTACGGCCCGGAGCGCAAGGCAATATAAATTTTAAATGTGGACGACTTTTATGCAATAAAGCAACTGCTTGTAGAAAAATAGGACCAATTAAGTCTATTTCGGATTTTCGGCTACCAGGCAAAACGGCGACCACTTGATCTAATAAATCAAGCCCAAGCAATTGTCTAGCTTTTGTCTGATCAGGATGAATTTCAATACTACTGGCCAAAGGGTGACCAATAAAAGTGGCGTTAATACCATGGGGTTTTAACAAAGCGGGTTCAAACGGAAACAAGCACAAAACATGATCGGCTACTTGCTTTAACTCATGCACTCGATTGGGCCGCCAAGCCCAAATAGACGGGCAAACCAAATGAATCGTTTTAATACCCGATTGCCGCAATTTTTTTTCAAGTCCAAAATTAAAATCTGGGGCATCTACTCCCATAAATAATTGTGGCGGTGAGGCGATACACTGATCAGCCAATTGATTACGGATTTTTAATAAAGATCTGTACACCTTTAAAGCATCTAGATAGCCAAAAACAGAGAGTTTTTCGCTAGGCCATTGGGCCTCAAAACCTTGGGCAATCATTTTGGGACCACCAATTCCAGAGGCTGTCAAATGAGGCCATTCTTTTTGAAGGGCAGTTAAGACTTGCGCTGCTAATAAATCGCCCGAAGCCTCGCCTGCCACCATGGCAATATTAAATGGAGTTTTTTCAAGGTGAGGGCTCATAAAAAGGAATTAAATCTTAACGAGCAATGCCGCGCGAGCTTTTACCAATAAAGTCAGTTAACAACTGAATATCTTGAAAAAAGTAATTCGATGAGTCATTTTGATAAGGACTTTTTAATGCTTCTAATTGTTCAAGAGCGGATACCAAAGTCAAACCACGTCTAAAAATAATTCTGTATGCCTCTTTAATATTGGCAATTCTTTCAGGACTAAAACCTCGGCGTTTTAAACCTTCTGCATTAAGACCACGCAAGCCTAATGGATTACCATCAGCCATTACAAAAGGCGCCACGTCTTGGGTAACTGCACTTGCAAAGCCCAACATAGCGTGAGCACCCACCTTGACAAATTGGTGAATTCCACTTAAACCGCCCACAATGACCCAATCGCCCAAATGCACATGACCACCTAAAGTGGCGTTATTGGCAAGAATGGTGTGGCTTCCTACATGGCAATCGTGGGCAATATGCACGTAAGCCATAATCCAGTTGTCGTTACCAAGTGACGTGACACCACCATCTTGAGCAGTACCGGTATTAAAAGTACAAAACTCACGGATGGTGTTATTGTTACCAATCACCAACTTTGTGGGTTCACCACGATATTTTTTGTCTTGAGGCGCTGCACCAATTGAGTTGAACTGAAAAATTTGATTGTGATTGCCAATTTCAGTAAAGCCTGAAATAACACAATGAGCACCAATTTTTGTACCGCTACCAATTTTTACGTTAGGACCTATTACTGTATAGGGCCCAACTTCAACATCTTCAGCCAATTGCGCAGCATCATCCACCAAGGCCGTTTTATGAATGAATGTCATAAATGTGTGGAGCCAGGGCTCGAATTTAAATTTTAAACTTCATCTAATGTGCGAATAGTGCACATAATTTCTGCTTCAGTTACGACGTTTCCATCAACTGATGCGTGACCTTTAAAGCGCCACATACCAGATCGTACTCGGTCAACTGCCATTTCTAATATGAGTTGATCACCAGGTTCGACGGGGCGTTTAAAACGTACGCCATCAATGCCGGCAAAATAAAACATAGTTTTTTTATCTGGCGTAATACCTAGGGTATCAAAACCTAATAATGCAGCCGATTGAGCCAAAGCCTCAAGAATAAGGACACCAGGCATTACTGGGCGGTGCGGAAAATGACCTACAAAATAAGGCTCGTTAATTGAGACATTTTTAAGGGCTTTAATACGAACACCCTTTTCAATCTCAATCACTCTATCGACCAAAACAAAGGGATAGCGATGAGGAAGTTGTTTAAGAATTTGGTGAATATCCATCATGATTGACTATCCTCATTAATACGTTGTTCCAATATTTTCACTTGCTCCTGCAAATGATTCAATTTCTTTAATGCTACCGCATTTTTTTCCCAATTGACGTGGGTATCAATGGGAAAAAATCCGGTGTATTGGCCTGGCACTGGAATGGATTTTATAACTGTAGAAACTGCCGAAATATGAACATGGTCTGCTACTTCTAAATGACCTGCCACATTACTAGCTCCTGCTACAGTGCAATAAGCACCAATTTTTGCACTACCGGCAATTCCAACACAAGCTGCCATTGCACTATTTTTACCAATTTGAGCGTTATGCCCGATTTGTATAAGATTGTCTAGTTTAACCCCATCTGCGATGACAGTATCACCTAGAGCACCTCTATCGACACAAGTATTAGCACCAATTTCTACATTATTACCAATTCGAACAGCACCTAGCTGTTCAATTTTAACCCATTCTAGCGAGTTTGGATCTCGATTAAGAGCAAAACCAAAACCATCTGCACCGACAACCACACCAGGGTGCAAGATACAGTGATCACCTATATGACAACCATAACTTACTGTTACCCTTGATTTTAAAACGGTAAAAGCACCTATGCTGGCGCCCTCTTCTACCACTGAAAAAGCACCTATGCTAGCAGTAGGATGAATAATTGCATTGGGATGCACATAAGCTTGTGGATGAACACCAGAAGCAATATGTCCTACCGTCTGTTTCTTTTTCCATATTTGACTAAGCTTGGCATAATACAAATACGGATCTTTAGTCACTATTGTTGCACCACGTGCTACTGCTTGCTCCCTTGCAGACTCACCCACGATCACACAAGCAGCCTTACACATATAAAGCTGCTTACGGTATTTTGGATTACTTAAAAAGCTTATAGAGTCAGGACCAGCAGACTCTAAAGGCAAAATTGAAGAAATAACAAGTTGGGGATCTCCGATAAGATCACCGCCTAATTGTTCTTGAATTTCACCTAAAGTGAGTGTAGTTAAAATCAATTGAATAGGATTATTTTGATGCGTTTAAGATTTTCAACACTTTTTCGGTAATGTCGTGCTTAGGATTCACAAAAACTGCTTCTTGGAAAATAAAATCGTATTTTTCAGTTTCAGCTACTTGCTTCACTACTTTATTAGCACGCTCTAAAACTGTCTGTAACTCTTCATTTTTACGTGAGCCTAAATCTTCTTGAAACTCACGGCGCTTACGTTGGAACTCACGATCTTGGTCAACCAATTGTTTTTGACGAGTGGTTCTTTGTGATTCAGACAAAGTAGGCGCATCTTTTTCTAATTTTTCAGAGGCTGTTTTCAAAGAGTTGCCTAAATCAATTAGCTCTTTTTCACGCTTAGAAAACTCTTGTTCTAATTTGGTTTGTGCCGCTTTAGAGCTATTGGCGTCTCGGAAAATTCTGTCAATATTGACAAAACCCAATTTGACTTCTTGCGCCTGAACGTTGGCTGAAAAAGCAAGTGTAAGAGCAAGAGTAGTGGCAAGTAAGCTAGATTGGAAGGTTTTCATGATATTCATTAAAAAGTTGTACCGATTTGGAATTGAATGGTTTGTAATTTGTCTGTGTCAAATTTTTTGATTGCTTTGGCATAAGACAAGCGTAGGGGACCTAATGGTGATATCCAACTTATACCAATACCCGCTGAACTTCTTAATTCATTGAGTTTATAAGGATCGTTTTCACCATACACATTACCAACGTCTACAAAACCGTAAAGTCGTAGCGTTTTGTCTGTACCAGCTCCAGGAAATGGAACATACAGTTCAGCATTTAAATTAAGTTTTTTTGGACCGCCTAGATAAAGTCCTGTTGCCTCTTCAATTGGCCCTAAGGTGTTGTATTCAAAGCCACGTACAGTTCCTAGACCACCGCCCTTCACATTTTTAAAAACTGGATAAGGCTGACCACTCAAGCCTTTACCCCAATTAACCTCGGTATTTAATGCAAAGGTGAATTTTTTGTTTAATGGAATGTAGAGTTGATATTGTCCAACTGCCTTGACATATTTTGAATCACCTAATGAGCTAGCTTCGGTAAATAATCGTTGGTAAGAACCAGAGTTAGGTACTAAAGCACTATCTCGACTATCACGAGACCAGCCCACAGAAATAGGAATACCAAAACTCGATGCACCAAACTGCTTGGAATATTCTGCATAGGCATTCGGTAAGTTAGTACCAGGAACAATTTCAGTACCGTCATAGGCGATACCAAAATAAACCGTATCAAGTTCACTAAAAGGCACACCAAAACGTGTACCTAAGCCTTTGTTAATAAGACTATAGTCCGTTGATAAATCTGAGCTTGGTGATGTAGTTTTATAATATACGTCTAGGGTTCTTGAAATACCATCTACTGTAAAGTAGGGGTCAACACTAGTTAATACAATCGTTCGATTAGTTTTGCTAGTGTTAAGTTCAAGACCTAAATAATTACCAGATCCAAAAACATTTTCCTGTTTAATACCAGCTTGGAATGAGACTTTATCAGAACTAGAATATCCAGCACCTAAAGATAAATTACCAGTTGGTTTTTCAGTGACAGCCAAATTCACATCAACTTGATCGGGAGCACCTGAAACTTCATCTGTATCAATTTGTACATCAGTAAAAAAACCTAAACGATCAACTCTGTCACGAGAGGACTTGATCTTATCACCATCATACCAAGAAGATTCAAATTGTCTAAATTCACGGCGAATCACTTCGTCACGAGTACGAGTATTTCCTGAAATATTGATTTTTCTAACATAGGCCCTAACACCTGGCTCTGCTTTTAATGTGACAGAGACCAAACCTTTTTGACGGTCTAGTGATGGGACAGCTTCGATTTTTGCAAAAGCATAACCAAAAGATCCAAAGGTATTGCCAAAAGCCTTGGTAGTGGCTGATAGTTTCTCAACATTAAAGTTTTTACCAACTTCAATTTCAACTAAGGATTTAAACTCTTCTTCTTTGCCTAAGAAATTACCTTCTAACTTAACGCCTGAGACAATAAAAGGTAGTCCTTCAGAAATTTTAACCGTTATATCAATTGTCGATTGGTCTGCAGAAGCCACAATTTCAGGCGGCTCAGCACGGTATTCAATATAACCATTCGATAAGTAGAAAGAGCGCAGCGACTCTAAATCAGCTGCAAACTTAGTTTTGGAGTAACGATTACTTTTGGTATACCAACTCAACCAACCACCGGTATCGGAATTAAACTGATCTAATAAACGAGACTCACTAAAAGCCTTGTTACCTTCAATTTTAATACTATTGATTTTAGCAACCTCACCCTCGACAATCGTAAAACTTAAATTAACTCGATTCCTATCGATGGGCGTTGCAGTAGTCTGTACGTTAGTAGTAAAAAAACTTTTTGATAAATACAAACGTTTGATTTCTTGTTCTGCTTTGTCAATTATCGCTTTATCGTAAGGCCTACCATCAAGTACACCAATATCTGTCAAGAGTTTATTTAATAACTCTTTTTCAAACTCTTTGTTACCTATAAAAGTGATGCCAGAAATAGTAGGACGCTCCTCTACAATCACCACTAAAACATCACCATTATTTGTAATTTTTACATCTTTAAACAAACCCAAGGCAATTAAATTTCTAATCGATAAAGTGGCTTTTTCATCGTCATAGGTATCGCCAATTTGAAAAGGCAGCGTCGCAAACACAGTACCGGCTTCAACACGCTGTAAACCTTCGACACGAATGTCCTTTACTGTGAAAGGATCCAGCGCAAATGCATTAGATGCAAAGCACGCGGCGAGAGAAATCATCAAAGTGGTTTTTGAAATTAAGAGTTTTTTGATTTTCATATTCATTTACGTGACATTTTGGAATGTGCGAGGTTCTTCATTATCGAATAATAGCCTAAACCAAGCCAATAAAATTAACATTTGCATTTATAAATGACGCATTATGTCGTTATAAACCCCTATCACCATCATCATAAGAACAATAAAGAGGCCGAATTTTTGCAACCATAGATTGACTTGTTCAGATACAGGCCTTTTGGTGATACCTTCCCATAAATAATACATGAGATGTCCACCGTCTAAAACTGGTAATGGCAATAAATTAAGAACACCTAAACTCACACTTACCACCCCAAGAAATGAAAGGTATGCAGCTAAACCAAAACTGGCAGTTTTACCAGCATATTCCGCAATACTAATGGGCCCACTTATATTTTTTACTGAGGCTTGACCAATAATCATTTTACCAAGTGTTTTTAACATTATCACGGACATTTCGTAAGTACGCACAAATGCACTGTAAATTCCTTCAGTAAAACTCTTTTGAACGATTATGGTAGCTGCATTTTTTTGAAACTCTATGCCAATTTTGCCAAGTGCTTGACCATTTTCTGTCACTACTTTAATTGGAACAGCTAACTCTTGTTCTGTTCCATTTCTTAAAATAGTCCATATTTTCACACTTTTTTCATGTTCAGATGTATTTTGAGCCCGCACCCAAGTCACTAAGGTGGCAGTATCATTGATTGATTGATCGCCAACTTTTAGAATTTTGTCACCCTTTTGTAATCCTGCTGACTCAGCCGCTTGACCTTTTACAAGGGTTTCGATTACTGGTTCAGAGTAAGGTGCAATAAAACCCAACTCCACTATAAAAGACTTACCCACTTCTTCTGTTGAAGATTGACTTAAAGGTAATTTTAAAATAATAGGTTTTGAGAGATTGGTTCGTTCAACTACTAAATGAATATCTTCTTTATTCAAACCATATTGAGTAATTTCCCAAGCAAAATCAGAGAAACTTAAAATAGGTTTATAAGCGGTTCCTGCTAAATCTAAATTAGCCGATTCAAGTTCATCTTTATTTACTACGCCTAAAATTTTATCTTTACCCTGAAAACCAGCTTGTTCCGCTATCGAGTTAGGTCTAGGGCTGGCAATAATAGCTTGTAACTCATTTTGCCCTATCCAAGCCACTAAGCTATATAAAAAGACTGCCAAAATTAAGTTACAAATAGGTCCAGCAGCGACAATAGCGGCCTTTTTCTTAAGAGACTGTCGATTAAAAGCCCTTGGTAAATCGACAGCTGCCACATCACCTTCTCGCTCATCGACCATTTTGACATAGCCACCTAAGGGCAAAGCGGATAATACATACTCAGTCTCTGAATTTTTTGGTTTCCAACGCCATAAAACGGGGCCAAAGCCAACTGAAAAACGTTCTACCTTTACACCACACAATACTGCCATTTTGTAATGACCGTACTCATGGACCACCACTAATATAAAAATCGCAATTAAAAATGCAATGAGGGTTAATAACATTAATGAGTCAACTTTCTGGAAATTAAATCGCTTGCAATACTTCTTGTTTTTTGATCAAGGTCAATCAAATCTTCAATAGAATCTACACACGCAGCTTGTACGTGGGCTAAAGACTCTTGAATAATAAGTGAAATTTGGTCAAACCTTATTTGCTTGTCTAAAAATGCAGCTACCGCGATTTCATTGGATGCATTTAATACAACACAACTTCCTGCTGGCCCTCTTAAACACTCCCATGCCAAAGCTAAAGCAGGAAAACGCTCGGGATGACCATTTTGATCAATCGCTTCAAAACTTAAATCTTTCATCGTTTTAAAGTCTAACTTAGGTGCACCACTTGTTATGCGTTGGGGCCACGCCAAACCATATGAAATTGGCATACGCATATCGGGTGTACCTAACTGAGCCATAACGGAGGTATCGACAAATTGCACCATAGAATGAATCACACTTTGCGGATGTATGACCACATCAATTTGGTCAGGGCTCATGTTGAACAAATATTTTGCTTCAACTACCTCTAGTGCTTTATTCATCATAGTAGCTGAATCAACCGATATTTTACGACCCATTACCCAGTTAGGGTGTGCACAAGCTTGCTCTGGCGTAACATCTCGTAAAGTCATAGGGTCACGGGCCCTAAAAGGACCACCCGATGCTGTCAAAATAATTTTTTCAACTTGCTTGGACCATTGGGTTTTATCGGTTGGTAGAGCTTGAAAAATAGCTGAGTGCTCACTATCAATGGGTAATAAAGTGGCCCCACCTTGTTCGACAGCTGAACAGAATAAATCACCACCCACTACCAGAGCCTCTTTGTTAGCGAGAAGAAGACGTTTACCTGCCTTGGCTGCAGCAATTGAAGAACGCAATCCAGCCGCACCTACAATAGCAGCCATTACTATATCAACGCTCTCGTGAGAGGCAATAAAATCAAGCGATTTTTCACCCGTTAAAACTTCACATTTCAGGCCTTGTGCTTTGATTTTATCCTGCAAAATTTTCCCATGTTCGGGACTCACCATTACGACCCATTCCGGCTGATACTTTAAACATTGCTGCCAAATTTTATCTACGCTGGTACTGGCACTTAATGCAAAAACTTTAAAATCATCAGGGTGGCGATCGAGCACATCTAAAGTGTTTTGTCCGATTGACCCCGTTGAACCTAAAACGCTGACTAGTTTTTTCATTGTAATTACATCCAATCAGACAATGCCAATGCCAAGGGCAAGGTAGGTAAAAGTGCGTCTATTCTATCTAATACACCACCATGGCCAGGCAGCAAGCGACTCGAATCTTTGGCGCCTGCCGTACGCTTAATAAGTGACTCGACTAAATCACCCGCAATACTAAACCCCACCATTGCAATAATAGCAAAACAAAATAAAGTAAAAGAAGAAGCATGGACCAAACTATAAAAGCTAGTATTGACTTGGTATTTCTGATCAAAAGCCATCCAAATATAGGCTAAAGCAAAAACTGATAAACAACCACCAATTGCGCCCTCTTTACTTTTACCTGGACTAATACTGGGTGCTAATTTAGTTTGAAATACTTTACCACCCAATGTTTTACCAAAAATATAGGCACCGATATCAGCTGCCCAGACTAAGGCTAGAGTAGAGAGTAAAAAATTGATTCCTTTAGCTCGGGCTTGTGAAACCGCTAACCAAGTCATGATTAATAAAATAAAACCAAGTAAAACCCTTAACCAAGCCGACAAATTAGTCCAATTAATTAAACCGCTATTTAACATCCAAATCGAAAACAAAAACCAGAAAATACTAAATACCAACCAAACCATAGAAGGTACATTTGCAACAAACCCAAAATAATGCAGGCATGAGGCACACACTAACCAAAGTGCTGCAAAAAACAATGACGAAGAAGGCGTTGCTTTATTTAAATTAGACCACTCCCACATAGCAGCAGCCAAGAACAATCCAGCAAGAATATAAAACGGTACGGGTCCCGTTAAAAATAAAACAGGTAAGATGATAAGTAACAATATGACCGCAGTCACGATTCTAGGAAGTAACATGGTCGAATAAATTCAATTGATAAAAGTTAAATGGAAGAAGGTGCTTGAACTTGTTCGCCCGTTTTACCAAAGCGACGTTCACGTGTTTTGAAATCTTGAATGGCTAAGTTTAAATCAGCTTGATCAAATTCTGGCCATAATTTGGGGCTAAAAACCCATTCTGAATAGGCAGTTTGCCAAAGTAAGAAATTACTAATTCGCATTTCTCCACCTGTACGAATCACTAAGTCAGGATCACCGCAATGAGCAGTCGACATATTTTCTTGTAATGATTGCAAGCTGATGGTTTGACCTTTAGCCACCACTTGCTGAGCTGCATGAACAATATCCCATCGTCCACCATAGTTGAAACAAACATTTAATGTCAATGTTTGATTATTGACTGTTCTGGTCTCTGCTTGAGCAAGACCTTCTTGCAACTGATTACTCAATGCCAAGCGATCTCCCAAAAAACAAACCTTCACGCCTGCATCGTGCAGGTCATTCATTTCTCGGTTAAGACCTCGTAATAACAAGTCTAATAATGCAGAGACCTCTTCTGCCGGACGGTCCCAATTTTCAGATGAAAAGGCAAATACAGTGAGTACTTTCACTTGCTCTTTGACACAAGCTTTAATACATCGTTTTAATGACTCAAGGCCTTGTTTATGTCCTGCAACTCTTGGCAAGAATCTTTTTTTGGCCCAACGGCCATTACCATCCATGACAATTGCAATATGTTGTGGCACAAGTGTCATGGTGGCACTACCTTAAAAAAATACTAATAATATAAAAAACAGTAAGGGCTTAAACAGCCATAATGTCTTGTTCTTTGCTTGATACTAATTGATCAATTAACGCAATATGTTTGTCAGTAATTTTTTGAATGTCGGCTTCTGAACGTTTTTGATCATCTTCAGATGCTTCTTTGTCTTTGACTAATTTTTTAACGCTTTCGTTAGCATCACGGCGTAAGTTACGAACTGCAATTTTAGCGTTCTCACCTTCGCTACGAACCACTTTACTCAGCTCTTTACGGCGCTCTTCAGTCATGGGCGGCATTGGTACACGAATCAACTCACCCATAGAAGAAGGATTAAGGCCTAAATCGGACTCACGAATCGCCTTTTCAATTTTAGGAGCCATTACTTTTTCCCATGGTTGAATGCTAATGGTACGTGCATCTAATAATGACACATTAGCCACCTGACTAATAGGTAGCATAGAACCATAATAATCAACTTGAACGGTATCAAGTAAAGCGGGGTTAGCACGACCCGTACGAATACGTGTCAGGCTATTTTTAAAATTCTCGATGGACATACCCATCTTTTGTTCTAATTGACTACGAATTGCAGAAATGGACATATAAAACCTCTTAAATAAACGAAATAGCTACTGATGGTTTAAATTGTATAAACAAAAACTAGCTTAAGCGTGAACTAAAGTGCCCTCATCTTCACCCATTACCACCCGTTTTAATGCACCTGATTTAAAAATTGAAAATACTTTAATTGGTAATTTTTGATCACGACACAAAGCAAAAGCGGTTGCATCCATAATGCCTAAATTTTGAGAAATAGCTTCGTCAAATGATAGAGTGGTATAACGAGTTGCGAGTGGGTCTTTTTTAGGATCAGCAGTATAAACACCATCTACTTTGGTGGCCTTTAATACCACTTCTGCACCAATTTCCGCACCACGCAAAGCTGCTGCGGTGTCAGTGGTAAAAAATGGATTGCCAGTACCTGCCGCAAAAACTACGACTTTACCTTCTTCGAGATACTGCAAGGCTTTTGGTCTTACATAAGGTTCTACTACTTGCTCGATTGCAATAGCAGACATCACCCTAGCAGTTAAACCTGCTTTATCCATGGCATCGGCCAAAGCTAAAGCATTCATAACGGTGGCCAACATTCCCATGTAGTCCGCAGTTGCTCTATCCATACCGACAGAACCTCCAGCTACACCTCTGAAAATATTACCACCACCAATAACAACAGCGACTTGCACACCCATACGGGTAACCTCTGCCACCTCATTGACCATACGGACAATAGTGGCACGATTAATACCGAATTGATCATCTCCCATTAAAGCCTCACCAGAAAGCTTTAGCAAAATACGTTTATAGGCGACTGTATTTGCAACCATGGATTTGTCCTTTCGATATTAATTGAGATTTGAAATTATCGCTTAATGTGACTCCCATTAACAACAATAAGAGTCACTTTTTTAAAATTAACCTGCTTGCTGAGCGGCAGCTACTTGAGCGGCTACTTCTGCTGCAAAGTCGTCTACCTTTTTCTCGATGCCTTCACCCACTACATAAATAGTGAAGCTTTTCACTGAAGTGTTAGCAGCTTTGAGCATTTGTTCAACAGTTTGTTTGTCGTTTTTAACAAACGGTTGGTTAAACAATGAAGCTTCTTTCAAGAATTTTTGAACTGAACCGTCGATGCGTTTAGCAACGATTTCTTCAGATTGTGGTTTTTTGCCTTCAGCAACTGCAGTAGCCGCATCTTCAGCTGCTTTAGCAGCAGCAACTGAACGCTCTTTTTCAATGAGTTCAGCTGGAACATCAGAACTTTGCAATGCTACTGGTTTCATAGCAGCAATATGCATAGCTGTATCACGAGCAGCAGCCAAGTCACCTTCAAACTCCACTAAAACACCAATACGTGTGCCGTGTAAGTAAGAAGCGATTTGTGTACCAGCGTCATACAACTTGAAACGACGGAAAGTCATGTTTTCGCCGATTTTGCCGATAAGACCTTTACGTACATCTTCCAAAGTTGGACCAAAACCGTCCATTTCGAAAGGTAATGCAGACAAGGCTTCGATAGAAGCTGGTTTGTTTTTAGCAATTAATTGTGCAGCTGCACTGGTTAATGCCAAGAAGCTGTCATTTTTAGTTACGAAGTCAGTTTCGCAGTTCACTTCCAATAAAGCGCCTACAGTACCTTCAATTGCGCTACTAACAACGCCTTCAGCGGTAATACGAGTAGCAGCTTTACCAGCTTTGCTACCTAATTTAACACGTAACAACTCTTCTGCTTTATCCATGTCACCTGCTGCTTCAGTCAGGGCACGTTTGCATTCCATCATTGGGGCGTCTGTTTTAGCACGTAATTCGGCTACCATGCTTGCGGTAATTGCAGTCATTTTAATTCCTTGATCGATAAATATTTTGAACAAAAAAAAGGGCCACTACAGCCCTTTTTGACCTATTTCAGTAGGAGAAACAGATCAAATTAAGCTTGAGATTCCTCAACTTCAACGAACTCATCAGAGCTTTCTGATACAGCACGTACCACATCGTTAACCGCATTTGAACGGCCTTCAATGATGGCGTCTGCAATACCTGCCGCATATAATGCAACCGCTTTAGCAGAGTCATCGTTACCAGGAATGATGTAGTCAATACCTTCTGGTGAGTGATTGGTATCCACTACGCCAATTAAAGGAATACCTAATTTGCGTGCTTCTGCAATCGCAATTTTGTGGAAACCAACGTCGATTACAAAAATTGCATCTGGTAATGATTGCATTTCAGCAATACCACCGATATCGCGTTGTAATTTGTCGAGTTCACGTTGGAATGTGAGTTGTTCTTTTTTGCTCATTGAATCAAGACCGGCTTCTAATTGAACCTTCATGTCTTTGAGACGCTTGAGTGAAGCTTTCACTGTTTTAAAGTTAGTGAGCATACCGCCCAACCAACGTTGGTCAACGTATGGTACACCAGCACGTTGTGCTTCAGCAGCTACGATTTCGCGGGCTTGGCGTTTTGTACCAACCATTAAAATAGTGCCACGATTAGCAGATAATTGACGAGCAAATTTCATTGCATCTTGGAACATTGGCAATGTTTTTTCAAGATTAACAATATGAATTTTGTTGCGGTGACCAAAAATGAACGGAGCCATTTTCGGATTCCAGAAACGAGTTTGGTGACCAAAATGGACACCGGCTTCTAACATTTGACGCATAGTTGCTGACATAACAGTTCCTAAAAGGTTGGGTCTAAAAACTCAGCTCGTAACGCTTTTGTATGATTATTGAACAAGAGCGCCACCTTTAGATGGCTGATTTGTGATTACTTTTTGCTCAATTACTTAACGACTCTTTAAAGGCACCGAGTCAGATAAGCGCAAGAAAGCCTCTAATTATAGCAATTTACAAGCCATTAAAACAACTGTTCATAGAATTTTTAAATTAATTCCCATCAAATGTTATTTTTAGAACTTATTTAATAGTTTTGATCCATTTTAATAACAATTTAGTACTTTTTATATAGCAAATTATCTCCAAAATTATGCCCTTTGGGTCAACTCATTCAGTAAAATTTATACTAGAAGTCGTCTTAAACAAACACTACCTTAGTTGAATTACTCTTTTTTATTTTTTTGGTAGGAAGAAAGCTTTCATTTTAAACCTGTTTACAAAAAAACTAGCTCGATCAAGTTAAGATGAACAACGGAGGGTTACTGTAAAACGCTTCACGAATTGAGAAATAAAACGGCTAGTGTAAGCCTGCAATATTTAACAGAAACTCAAATTTATACTTTTAAATATTCAACCGCTTCGGTTTTTCATTTGGTGCATGCGTCTTTTCGCTTGCGTTTTACAAAACTTACTTGAGGAACCTAAGCAAAATCAAACTGTGCATTCAAACTACAAATTGAAGTGTTATGTTCGCTCAATTTTTCAGTACATAATTGAATACTTGATAAAAATTAGCACCAACAACACTAAAACTTGTGCACTGAATGCCGTAACAAATATTGTTTGGGTTAGTATGAGTTGTTACAGCTCTCAATTTTGGATAGTCGTGTAGTTAAAAAATTGATTTTTGAATTGTTTGATTTATAAAACAAAAAATTACATTCAATTCAAATCTATTTGGCTTCTGCAAAGATATAAAAATAAGGAATTTTCATGAAAATTGCAGTCTTAGGTGCTGGCATTATAGGCGTTACGACCGCTTTCGAATTAGCTTTGGCTGGTCATCAAGTCACAGTTTACGATAGATGCTCTTCTGTTGCAGAAGAAGCTAGTTTTGCCAATGGAGGTTTGTTGTCACCTGCTTTTGTGAATAACTGGGCTGATTTTGATTGGGCAGCCAAAACCATGCGTTATTTTTTTGCTAAACATTCACCTACTCAAATTGGCTGGTCTTTATCTTGGCAGCAATTGCGTTGGTTGCGTCAAAAGTCAAAACATATTCGGAGCAATCGCCACCCCACTCATCAAGAGGCACTTAGTTATTTGGCCACCAAAAGCTTGCATCGATTTCAAGAGATTTGTGATCAATATCAGTTAGAGTTAGAACGAAGTAAGGGACTCACAGTTTTAGCACGCAGCAAAGATCAAGTATCTGGTTTCGAAAAAATCTACGAACAACTCGATCGTTTGGGATTAGATCCAAAACTTTTACTTGACGCCGACGAAATCAGAGCCATTGAGCCCGCTTTAAGTACGACACAAAACATTGCAGCGGCTATTCATTTACCCACTGAAGAAACGGTCAATACTAGGCAGTTTGCAGCTATTTTAAAAAATCTTTGTGATGATTTGCCTGTGACTTGGAAGTTCTCCAATTTTATTACCGACATCACTCCTGGTAAACAGGTTTTTATCTACACCGACAAATGCCCTGAAGGTGAAATTTTTGATGCATGTGTGGTTTGTACTGGTAACGGTAGTAACGAACTACTCAAAAAAATTAATCTCCATTTACCTATGCAAGCTGTTTATGGTTATTCAATTAGTGCCCCCATTCGTGACGTTAACTACAGCCCAATGGCCACCATTATTGACGACAAATACAAGGTATGTATTTCAAAAGTAGGTACTCGTATTAGGGCTTCAGGTATTACACAATTAGGAGGTTATAGCCAAGCCATGTCAGATAAAGCCCTTGGTACACTGTATCAAACCATGACCGACTGGTTTCCTGGTGGTGCTAGCATAGACAGCCGAGTACAACAATGGATAGGTGCAAGACCAACTATGGTCGATGGTCTTCCTGTTATTGGCCAAGTCGGTCAAAGCAATGTCTGGTTAAATTTGGGCCACGGTAATAGTGGTTGGTCATTAGCTTGTGGTAGTGCTCAATGCGTAGTGGAACAAATTGATTTGAAAAAAACAGCTCTTGATTTAGCCCCATTTCAAATTCGACATTAATAAAAATTTAAACCTACAGATGACCGAATAGGGTCTAAGTGAACAACTCAGTTTTGGACTCCCCCTACAGTAGATCAATCGATTCCAAAGAGTATGTTTACACTTAGGCTCATCATTCATCGATATAAGCAACAGACCTAGGTCTAGCCATTTTAAGTTCTGTCGCAACCTCACTTAGTTTCATGTGATATTCAGCGTCAGATATACAAATCCAAACGCTGATCTTTTAATTGCGAAGTGGACCGGCTAGTACAGAGGTATTTTTTGTTAATACGAACCATTAATAACTGAGCCTCTGAATTGGCTTGAACCAATTGCGCCAGCGGACTCGCCACCGTACTCAAGCCGCCATAGTCTATGCATTCTCCATCAATACTCTCTTGCCCAACCGCATTGGCATACACCACATAACAATTGTTTTCATAGGCTCTTGCAGGTACTAATATTTGTGGCACTTGATCAAAATGTTTCATATTAGCCGTTGGCACCACCAAAAGATCAAGGCCTTGCTGAGCCAATGTTCTAGCTGCAGCGGCAAACTCTATGTCATAACAAATTAACATACCTACACGCCAACCACGCCAAATAAAATTGCCTCCAATAATTGGGCCAGCGCTAAACTGCGCACGATCTAGTTCACCAAATAAATGGGTTTTAGCATATTGAGCCAAGACCTCACCTTGCTCACTTATAAACTGACATGCATTATAAATGGCGGGACCTCTCTCATAATCAGGAAAACCATAAACAATTGCAATTCGATTTTTTTGGGCGATCCTGGCAATTGCCAAAGTCCAGTTTTGCTGATCGTTATAGTCATAATGCCTAAGCTTATGAATACCAATGGCATAACCCGTCATGATCATTTCTGGACAGACTAATAAATCAGCCCCCGCCATTTTGGCGGTTTCTGCCTGCACTTCCATTTGTTCTAAAACCTGTTCTGGGCAACTCAAAAATGGCGTCTGCCAAATGGCAATTGAAAGTTCGTCATCAAGATTAAAGTTTACATCTTTCATAGTTGAGCCCTTATAGCTATTTCGATTAGCATACGATTTAATCTGCTAATGCAATTGGACCCAACTCGTCATAAACATCACCAGGGCCTAAGTTTTCATCAAAACACTTGCCACCAAAATGAGTCAAAATTCCCCATACGGCATTTAAAGAAGTTTGCACCGCGCCCTCCACCCAAGCAGGAGTCCAAGAAATATCGTCTCCCGCTAAGAAAATTCCTTTTTCTGAAGCTGGCATTTTGTCTTGTTTAAAATGACCATACATACGATAGTTGTAACGATAATGTCCAGGCAAAGCCCCTTTAAACGCACCTAAAAAGTAAGGGTCTGCCTCCCACGAAACCGTAATAGGATCACCCACAATATGACTGGCAATATCTACTTTAGGATAGATTTTTTTAAGTGCAGCTAAAGCTAAATTAACTCGTTTTTCTGGACTTTGTGGCAACATTTTTAATGCATCGCTCATCCATGCATAAGATAAACACATCACGGCTGGTTGATCAGGGCCATTATCAAACAAATAAGTGCCACGAGTTAACCTATCCGTTAAAGTCATACTCATCACATCTCGCCCCGTTTCAGGGTCTTTATCCTTCCAAAATGGCCTGTCTACCATTACGAAAGTTTTAGAAGACTGCATATAACGGGTTCTATCGAGTGCCATCCAAATCTTTTGACTAAATAGGCTTTCATCACAATCAATTTGTGTGCTTAATAACCAGCTTTGGCAAGTCACCAAAACGGCCTCGTAGGCATGACTACTTCCCCAAGTGTCGGTGACCTCAATTTGACCATTGCTCAATCGTTTTAACTTGGCAACTCCCGCTTTGTTAGCACCCTTATGCAAAGAAGATAAAGAGCTGCCTTTTGGCCAATGCTGGATTGATTCAGGCTGATGTCGCCACAATTGCATAGGCACTTGCTGCACGCCGCCCACAATTAAATGTTGATTTTCATCGCAACCCGTAAGTACCACTCTTAAGATTTCTAACATAGTGTTGGGGAAATCAGAATCCCAACCACCTGTACCAAAACCTACTTGACCAAATACCTCCCTATGCCTAAAAGATAGTTTGGCAAATGCAGGTGACTGGGCAATAAAATCATAAAAAGTTCTGTCATCCCACAGTGGCACTAAAACATTCCAAATTGCTTTTAAACCTTGAATATCTCTTTTACGAAGCGCCATCTGCAAGTCAGCAAACTGAGTCGTTTCTTCAAGCGCTTGAGCCCAAGCATCTGCCACTTCTTTAAACAAGGGAGGAAGGTCTTCTAATTTTTCTGCATAGTGACTTTTACCCTCTAGGTCTACCACTGTGCTAGGAGTAGCTGGGCACAAAGGGTTAGGAAACGCTTTACGCTCTAAACCCAATAAATTGACATAATGGAAAAAGGCTGTTGAAGACTGTGGAAATCGCATACCGCCTAATTCTGCAATGGCGCCACTACCTCCTTCAAAAGATTGAGACCTCAAGCGTCCACCCATTTGAGAGGCTTCATACACCACTGGCTTTAAGCCTAACTTCATGAGCTCATAAGCGGCCACCAAACCCGCCATACCAGCGCCTACCACGGCCACCTCTTTGCCCATCGCTGATGCAGGCAATTGACCTAAACCTTTGGTATGTGTAATCCAATCATCATAAGGAAACGGAAAATCTGGGCCAAAAATAGTAATAGGTGAGTTTTCATCAGCCGTTTTAAAAGACTGCATAAAAGTTGCTAATTGACTCAAAATAATACCCCTTGGTGTTTAAATTCTTGAACAGCTAAGATTCAAACAGATTATGGATTAAAATTTTTATAGTTAAAATGAATTAAATAAAACTTCATTTCATTAAAAAATTTTTAATATGTTTGATGCAAAGCAACTCGAAGCATTTGTGACAGTTTTAGAACAAGGCAACTTAGCAGCCGCTGCAAAATCATTGCATTTAACAGTAGCTGCCATTTCATTGCGCCTAAAAGCACTAGAAGAAACCTTTGGTCAACGCCTATGGATTAGAGGCAAGATAATTAAAGCTACACCTGCTGGGCAAGCCTTAATGGCACATATCAAGCAATTGCGTATTTTAGAAAACGATTTGCTTAAACAAATTCAAATCGGCCATCTAGCTATTGGTCAAGACCAATGGCAAACATTGTCCATTGCCTGTAATACCGACTCTTTAGCTAATTGGTTATTACCAGGTGTATTACCCTTGTTAAAAAGCCACTCGATATTGTTAGATATTAAAATTGACGATCAAAACCATACCCACGACGCACTTAAAAATGGTGATGTAATTGGTTGTATTTCTACCCATGACATTGCTATGCGTGGCTGTATAGCGGAACCACTTGGGGTGATGATGTACCAATTAGTAGCGCACAGTAGCATTGCAAATAATTGCCTTGATGCTAACGGTCAATTAAAAATTCATACTTTGCTACAAACACCTGCCGTTATTTTTAATCACAAAGACGCACTCACCGATTTATTTCTAGAACAAAATTTTGGCATCAATCATGCCAACTATCCTAAACATATCATTCCGTCTATTGATGCCTTCGAAATGGCAATTGAATTAGGTATGGGCTGGGCCATGCAACCTCAAATACTTGAAAATTCGACTCATAAAAAAAACGATACGCCACTCAAAAATACAGAATATTTGGCCAATAATGCCCCAGTAGAAGTACCCCTTTATTGGCATCATTGGGAAAAAGAAGGCTTAACCGCCCAACGACTCACCTTTGCCATTCAACAAGCTGCAAAAGAATGTTTATGGCAAAAATAAAACCTTAATTTATTAATTATGAAAATTCTTCACACTTCTGATTGGCATATTGGTAAACAACTCTATGGCTTTAAGCGATACCCCGAATTTAAAGCATTTTTAGAATGGTTAAGCCTCACCATTCAACAACAAAATATAGATGTTTTAATTGTAGCTGGAGATATTTTTGACACCAATACACCTAGCCTTCAAGCGCAAGAACTCTATTTTGAGTTTTTAGCAAGTGTGCATAAAACACAATGCTCTCATGTGGTGGTAATTGCAGGCAACCACGATTCTGCTTATGTATTAGAAGCACCAAAACCGATTTTAAAAAAACTAGATATACATGTAGTTGGTAGAGTGGCCGACAATATAGAAGACGAAGTTTTATTGCTAAAGCATCCTACAAAACAAGAAATTATGGCCATCATTTGTGCCGTACCTTATTTACGCGATAAAGACATCCGGAACTCCGATGCCGGAGAAAGCCAATCCGATAAAAATCAAAAAACAATTAAAGGCATACAACAGCATTATCAAAAGGTTTTGACTGCAGCTAAAAACAAACAAGATGAGCTAACTAATACTAAAACTCAAGCACTTGTTCCTATTATTGCTACCGGACATTTATTTACTGCAGGTGGTAAAACTACCGAGAATGACGGCGTGCGCGATTTATATGTCGGTAATTTAGGGCACATTCATGCAGACATGTTAAAGGGCGTTGCTGACTATGTAGCCCTAGGGCATTTGCATATGCCACAAAAAGTCACTGATTCTGATGTCATACGTTATTGCGGCTCGCCCATTGCCATGAGTTTTGGTGAGGCTAATCAAACTAAAATAGTTTGTGTGGTCGAGTTTGTCACAGACCTGTATGGCGTAAGCACTCATGTACATGAAATTGCAATTCCCAAGTTTCAAAAGCTCCAATCTATAAAAGGCGATTGGTCTCTCATTCAGGAGCAAATCTCACTTCTAAAAAAAACCAAAGATAGCTACTGGCTAGAAGTAGTGTATGAGGGTAAAGAGGTAATGGGACAGTTGCATCAAGAGCTATTAACCATGGTCGAAAGCTCCAATTTACAAATACTACATACTAAGAATAATCAATTTCGAAATGCTGTATTACAACAAGAATCTACAGCCGTTAGCTTGCAATCCATGAGTGAAACCGAAGTCTTTAATCGATTATTAGAACTCAAAGAAATTCCACCTGAACAAATAGATGAACTCAAAGAATGTTATGCAATAGCACTTCAACAATTGATGCAACATAACTAAAGAATAATTTCAAAATATGAAAATCCTATCAGTCCACTTCAAAAATTTAAACTCTTTAGTCGGCGAATGGTCAATTGACTTTACTCACCCCGAATATCAAAACGAGGGCATATTTGCCATTACAGGTCCGACTGGTGTAGGTAAATCCACTCTATTAGATGCAATTTGTTTGGCTTTATATGGCCGAACACCAAGGCTCAACAGTATTAGCACTAATAATAATGAAATTATGTCTAGGCATACAGGCGAATGTATGGCCGAGGTATGTTTTCAAAATAAAAACGGAACTTATAGGGCTTATTGGAGGCAACGCCGAGCACACCAAAATTCGAATGGTAATTTACAAGCCGCAAGTAGAGAAATCGCAGAACATTCAACCGGTCGAATATTAGCTGATTCTATTAACCAAGTACAAAATAAAATAATTGAATTAACTGGTATGGACTTTGAGCGTTTTACCCGTTCAATGTTGTTGGCACAGGGTAGTTTTGCGGCATTTTTACAGGCGAATGTCAATGATAGATCGGCTTTATTAGAGCAAATTAACGGCACACAAATTTATAGTCAAATATCACAAAAAGTTTTTGAAATAAACAGACAAAATAATAATGAATTAATCCAACAAGAAACTGCTATAGCGGCCTATAACTTGTTAAGCCCAGATGCACTTGAACAGTTGCTTATTGAAGAAAGCAACAAACAAAAACAACAAATAGATGTAAAACAAGCCATTGAATCGGATTCCAAAGCAATTGCATGGCTTGAGCAAATTAAGAAATTAGAAACGGGACTCCAAGAAGCACAAACTGCACAACAAGATTTATTACTTCGTTTACAACAATCAGAACCAGAAAAAATTCAACTCAATAATGCCAATAAAGCCATGCAGTTAGAGGCTGAATATGCATTGCTTAATAATAATCAGGCAAGATTGTTGACTACAGAGCAAAAAATACAAGAATTAAGCAGTCAATTACCGCAATTAGAACAGCAAATAACACAATCCGCAAATCAAACAAAAAACACAAAAGAAAAAGTCGAAACTTTAAGACAAAAGCATGATGAATTAATCAAACTTTTGAAAAAGGTGAGAGCTTTAGACACCATAATTGACGAGCGAAAAAAAGCTTTAAATGCAGATAATGAGTTACTCAAGCAAAATGAAAAACAAACTCAAAATATAAAAAATAGTTTATTAGATAGTCAACAACAGCTTGAATCGGTAAAAAAAGCTTTACAAAAAAACTCAGAAGCAATTTCATTGCATCAACACTTTAGTCGTTTAACGAGTGAATTACCCTTGTTCAGCAATTTAATTAACAGCACAAGTAGAAAAGCTTTCGATATTCAAAATAAAAATAAAGAAATAGATCTTGAAACCAATAGTTTTACCAGTAAAACAAAAAATTTAGTTTCTGAATCAGAAGGTTTATACCAACTGAGCCAAGAAAAAATAACAGCACAAGAAAACTTCAAGCGCATAACAGAGGGTTTAAGCGAATTACTTGGCTCGAAACAGCTTAAAGACTTTAATAAAGAAGACAAAGAATTACAAAATACGCTTCACGCATTAAGCGGCATCAGAAAAGATGCACTTGTTTACCGTGAAATGCAAGCAACACAGCAAAAAAACATTCAAAAAGTCAATCCGCTTCTATTACTACAAGAACATTGCAACACTCAAAAAAATCAAAAAGAACAAGAACTCAAGCAGTTAGAGAAAAATAAAATACTATTAGAAAAAGAATATTTACTCAAACAAAGTATTGCCAGTTTAAGCGAGTTAAGAGCTCAATTAGTAGAGGGACAAGCCTGTGCCTTATGTGGCTCTTTAGACCACCCCTACGCAAAAGGATTATTGCCTTTAGTCGATGATAGTCAAGAACAACTAAGCGAGATAAAAAAACAAATCACAACTTGCCAGAATGAACTAAGAAAAGCCGAAATTGAATTGACTAAAACTAATCAAGAGCTTGCGTTGTTAACAGAAACTATTAAAACTCATGAGCCAGCATTGGCAGATAAAAGTAAGAGCTTGGCACAAAATTTGGCCCCTTATTTTAGCCATACAAAGCTTACTCATAATGAAGAACAGTTAACTGATGTGATAGTTCAAATAGATGAAAAAATTACACAAATACAAAGCAAGCAACAAGCGCTAGAAGAACAAATTAACAAGGTAGAAAAACTTGAAAATGAGCAAAGTAATCAGCAGATAATAATTTCTGAATTAGAAGGCAAAATTAACGCTCAAACACTACTAACAAGGCAGTTAACCATAGAGTTAGAGCAACATAAAAACAATTTAACTCGCCTAAAGGCTGAAAATACCGAGTTAAACCAAGAATACATTTCGGCTTTTAATCAACTGACTGAAGACTTAACGCCTCTAGGTATTACAGATCTCAATCTACACTCAAAACAGGCTTGTGACACCATCAATCTAAACCTTAAAGCTAAGCTTGAATTTTGGCAAGAGCTTCAATCGTCTCAATTCAATCTAGACAATGAGATGACCGGACTTAATGCGACTATTCAAGCACAAACAGAACAAGTCGCCAAGCAAGTCCAACAGCTTGAAATGTTGCAAGCCAATTATGATGTTAAAAGCGCAGAATTAAATCTCGATATAAAAAATCGTATTAGTTTATTTGCCTCTAAAAACACAGAAATAGAAGAACAATTAAGTCTAAAGCAACTAAGTCAAACAGAGGAATTATTCATACAACAAACGAATCACCTTACACAACTCAAGCAAGATCAACAAAACCTCCAACTACAAATTTCTGAAAATAAAAATTCTCTTGATGATCTTCGACAGCAATATACTG
>CAZKWC010000003.1:0-28300 GCA_964556425.1 uncultured Limnohabitans sp.
CAACTAATCTGCTTTAGCCAACTGCCCTACAACCTGTTGCTGTAAATCATGTGCCCATTCACGGCGGCTTCTGCCGTTGGCGGTTTGTGGTTCGGCAAAAGCAAGCTCTGCACGAATACTATTGGCTTTGGCAATACGCCAAACACTTCCTAATAAAGTATCGTCTCCTACATAAGGGGCTGCTTGCGATAGTTGCCATTGTGAGCTTTGGCTAGAGTGGGCCGCCGCTACTGGCTCTTGCAGCTCTAGGTATTGCAGAGCAATAGTTTGAATAGGACAAGCAGCAGAAATAGCGGCCTGTATTAAATTGCCATGAAATGGCAAGACAGTCTCGCCAGTGCTAGTGGTGCCCTCTGGAAAAACCATTAACATATCGTTTTGCAGCAATGCGTCCTTCATCTGATGCACTACTCGCATGACATCACGATTAGACTCGCGTTCTATAAACAAAGTGCCTGCGCCAGCCACCATAGAGCCCAATATAGGCCAATGGTGTAACTCGGCTTTTGATATAAATCGTGCTGGAATGGTTGCCAATATCAAAATAATATCTAACCAAGAAACATGATTGGCAAGTAATAATAAAGGCCCACTTTTAGGTATAAGGCCAGGACCATTGGTGTGTAATTGAATACCCAATGCACTTAATACCTGATGCGCCCACTCATGAATTTTATTTTGCCTTTGTAGTGGGCTTAATCGAGTAGCAGGGCCAAATTGAAAGCGCACCACCCACACTGCTTTAATGATTAAACCTAGCACATGTAACAGCCTTAGAACCGCTCTCAAATTGGCCCACATAAACATCCTTTTTAAACTGGCTGGGGTAGTGAATAACTTAATAAACCAGCCACCAAAGTATGTTTGACTTTGGCTGGAATTTCATAGCCCGAAAATGGAGTAGATTTGCCTTGGCTGCTTAAACTATTTTCAGAAACTACCCAATTGTGAGCCAAATCTACAATACATAAATCGGCCTCTTGACCCACGGTAATTTGTCCTAGTATGGTCGGAGCTTGTAACACGGAGTCGCCCAATACTTTGGCCGCTTGGCTAGTTACACAAGCAAAGGTTTCAAGCAAGGAAAGTTGCTGACTTTGACCCCATTTATAAGCCAAACTTAATAACAACTCTAGGCCACTTGCACCAGGTGTTGCACTGGCAAAAGGCACTGCCTTGGCATCTCGCTCTAAAGGGTAATGATCAGACACCAAGGCATCAATCGTGCCGTCTTTTAAACCTTGTTGTAAAGCATCACGATCACGCTGCTGACGCAGTGGGGGAGTTAATCTCGCACGGCTGTCAAAATAACCAATATCTTGATCGGTTAAGAATAAAGAGTTGATACTGACATCGGCACTAATAGGCAGGCCTGCTGCTTTGGCTTGGCGCACCAACTCTACGCTATCGGCGCTGCTTAAACGGCATAAATGCACTTTTGCGCCTGTGCTTTTCATGAGGGCAATAACGGTATTAATCGCAATGGTTTCGGCCATTGCAGGCACGCCACTTAAACCTAAGCGTGTGGCAATTGCACCGCTAGCCGCTACGCCATTACCTAGATAAGCATCGTTGGGTCTAAGCCATACGGTGTAATCATAATTAGAGGCATATTGAAATGCACGTTGTAACACTTGCGTATTAAAAATGGTCACATCGGCATGGCTAAAACCTACACAGCCTGCCTCTGTAAGTTGGGCCATTTCAGTAAGATTTTCACCTTTTAAATTACGGGTTAAAGCGCCTAAAGGAAACACTCGTGCCCGCTTTAAATTGGCCGCTCTAAACTTAAGCATTTTAACCAAACCAGGCTCATCTAATACCGGGTCGGTATCGGGTAAACACACCACACTGGTAACGCCGCCTACTACGGCAGCTTGTAATTCGGACTCCAGCATGCCCTCATGCTCGTGACCAGGCTCACGCAGTCGAACCGCTAAATCTACCAGGCCTGGCAGGACCACACAATCGCTTGCATCAATAATAGTTGCCGACTCAAAACCAGCTGGTACTTGGGCTGGGTTATATAGACCCACAATTTTTCTGTCTTCGATTGCAATAGTTGCTACTGCGTCATAGGAGGTCGCTGGGTTAATTACTCTACCGTTTTGAATTAATAGTTTTGTCATATTAGTTTCCCGCCACAATACCCATTACTGCCATACGAACTGCAATACCAAAAGTGACTTGAGGCAAGATCACACTTTGGCTTCCATCGACTACTTCCGAGTCAATTTCGACGCCTCGGTTAATAGGCCCTGGATGCATCACAATAGCATCGGGTTGGGCCCATTTGAGTTTTTCTGCAGTAAGACCATAGTTTTGAAAATACTCTTGGCTAGAGGGCAGCATTGCGCCAGCCATACGTTCGTTTTGTAGGCGCAGCATAATCACCACATCAACCCCATCTAGACCTTGTTTTAAATTATGAAAAACCTTTACTCCCATTGCCGCTATATCGGATGGAATAAGGGTTTTAGGACCCACTACCCTGACTTCGGCACAACCCAAAGTGGTAAGGGCATGAATGTCTGACCTTGCTACCCTTGAGTGCAACACGTCTCCCACAATGGCAACGGTTAAATTGGCAAAATCTTTTTTGTAATGCCGAATGGTGTACATGTCTAACAAAGCCTGGGTAGGATGAGCATGACGACCGTCTCCCGCATTAACCACATGTACATGCGGGGCAACATGCTGAGCGATTAAATAGGGGGCACCTGATTCACTGTGACGCACTACAAACACGTCTGCTGCCATCGCACTTAAGTTGTCAATGGTATCTAATAATGACTCACCTTTTGAAGTAGATGAACGACCAATATCGAGGTTAATGACATCGGCGCTTAAACGAGTCGCTGCAATTTCAAAGGTGGTACGAGTACGGGTAGAGTTTTCAAAAAACAAATTAAAAACACTTTTACCACGTAACAAAGGTACTTTTTTAACTTCGCGATTATTCACACTGGCAAAACTAGCGGCAGTGTCTAAGATTTGCGTCAATATGGCTTTAGGTAAACCTTCAATTGACAACAAATGTTGCAATTCTCCATTGGAGTTGAGTTGGGGGTTGCGCTTATAGAGCATATTTAAAACTCATTAATATTGAAAAAATAGGCTATTAGATTAAAAATTAGCCCCAGTTCTTGGGGCTATTAAAAAAGAAAAACTAAACTAAAACTTCTTGCGACTGAAGAGTTGCAGGGCTCAAATATTCGAAATCAAACTTCCCAGAGGCATTTTGAATAAGCGTGAGAGAACCGCTTAAACGGTCATTTTCATTGAGTCTTACACCTGATACATCGGCTGTAATTGGTAATTGTTTTTCGTTTCTATCGACTAGCACTGCCAAACGAATTCTTGCAGGCCTACCAAAATCGAATAATTCATTAATGATGGCTCTAACAGTGCGTCCGGTATAGAGTACATCATCAATTAACAAGATATCGGCACCATTCACCTCGAAGGGTAAGTGGGTGGCTTGTGCTTTAGACATGCCTCTTATTTTATAGTCATCACGATGCATAGATGAAGAAATTGTGCCCATAGGATTGGCTAAGGACAATTCTTGTTGCATTCTTTTAGCGATTAAAACCCCTTTAGATTGCACACCTACCAAACAGGTATTGGGCTGTAATAAAGCCTGAATTTGCTCCACTAACTGTTGATAGTTTTGCTCTGCATTTAAAACAGTGGGTAAGGTTTGGCTCATGCTTGAATACTTCTTAAAAATTGTTCCAAAATAATACACGCAGCTCCACCATCAGGGTCTTTTGCACCTTGGGCAGTGGCCTCTACGGTAGAGTAACGTTCATCGACTTCAAAAATAGTTAATCCACATCTGGCATATAACTGCCGACCAAATTTTTTAGCCAACACCGTGTTTTCGTGTGGCTGTCCATCGGGATGATAAGGCACACCAATAACAAGGGCGTCGGGCTGCCATTCTTTGATGAGTTGGTCTATTGCGGGCCAGCGCAGTTTACCCTCTCCTTTTACTGTAGGGAGGGCTCTGGCTGTTTGTGTAATTCGGTTGCCACTGGCAACTCCTGTGCGTTTTTGTCCGTAATCAAAAGCCAAAAACAATTGCATATTGTCTTTCACTTCTGGTGTGGGTTGCTGACTCATAATTTATGCTCTTCCTGCCGTAGGTGACAAACTAGCGGTTGAAATTCCTAACAAAGACAAAGCCTTATGATAGCGTTTATTAATTGGGGTTTCAAAAATTACCGTTTTATTGGCTGCAATTGTGAGCCACTGATTACTTGCAATTTCTGTTTCGAGTTGCCCTGCGGCCCAAGTGGCATACCCCAATGAAATGAGTACCCGATTAGGGCCATTTCCTTCGGATAAAGCTTCTAAAACATCTTTGGAACTGGTCATTTCCATGTCTTGACCAATTTTAATGCTTGAAGAATAGCTGGCATCCCAATCTTTTTTGGATTCTAGTTGCGTTTGTGCCGAAACAACAGGTGTCATACTGAGGGCTTCGTGCAACACAAAGCCTCTGTCGGTGTGTATGGGGCCACCCAACATGACAATTTCTTCAGATAAATCGTGTCGACCTAAAGGTAAATCGACTTTTTCAAAGAGTTGATGAAAACTAAGGTCGCTGGGTTTATTGATGACAATTCCCATTGCGCCTTGAGGATTGTGCTCACACAAATAAACAATTGAGGATTCAAATAAATCATCCTCAAGGCCTGGCATTGCAATTAAAAATGTATCGGTGAAGTTGATTGGATTGGATTCTTTGCTCATACCCTAATTCTAACGGGCAAGTGAGCTGTTACATTGATACCAGAAAAATAGTCTATTGAATGTAATTGACTTAAGCCTGTTCTTTTTAATTTTTTCAAAAATGAATACTTGGTTTTTTGAAAGCCCATAAAGCAAGTCACCAGAAAAATATCATCTTGCAAACTTGCAACTCAAAAAAATTGAAGTGACTCAGCATTCAAACAGGCTTTTCAACCACAACTACCTTTTTGAGTTGAAAAAGGCAAAAAACATCTAAACCCTAATATCGGTAAGCTTAGACGTTTTATTGCCACTCATCACTCGTTTCAAAAAAAGCGAAGCGACTAGTTTTTGGTAAATTGTTTTTTTACAAATCCACTGTAAGTAGAAATCAAATAAGACAATTCTTCTTCGCTGTAAGGTTTACCCAAATAATGATTCACACCTAAACTAAAGGCTAATTCCTTGTGTTTTTCAGCTAAGCGAGAAGTAATCATAATAACGGGCAATGCTTTTAAGTTTTCATCTGAACGTATGGTTCTTAACAAATCAAAACCATCCATTCGAGGCATTTCAATATCAGCTAAAACAACACATGGCTGGTCTTTACTGTATTCATCTCGAAGTAGAGTTAATGCTTGTATTCCGTCTGCCGCCGAAACTACTCGGTAGCCTAAACGTTGTAGCAGTCGTTCAGTTACCCTTCTAACGGTAATTGAGTCATCTACCACCATTACCAAAGGTTTTTTACCTGATTGTGCTAGTGCTTCTTTTTCAGGCGAAGGCACTAATTGTTTTTGGTTGGCTTTGAATTTTTCTGCATACACCAAAGCCAAGGCCACTGGGTTGTAAATAAAAACCACATCGCCAGACGGCAAAATCGTCACACCCGTTAAGCCCGGTAATTGCGACAATTGTGGCCCCAAGTTTTTAACAATCACCTCTTGATTATTTAAAACCTCATCGACATGAATAGCAAGGCGACGTCCGGCACTTCTGACAATCACCACCGAGACGGTTTTTTGTTGAACTTCTTTGGTTTGTTCTGAACCACCAAACAATAGACCTGCCCAAAAGAAATTAAGTTGTTCTTGGCTATAAACTACCGTGCCTTTTTCGTAGGCTTGAGCTAAATCTTTTTGAGAATAACGCAAGACCTGCTCGACCATACCCACCTGAATGGCAGTAACGGTAGTATCGCATCGAACCAACAATACTTGAGTAGTTGCAGTTGTAAGCGGTAACACCAATCGAATTCCAAAGCCTCGGCCTTTTTCATTGGCCACTTCCATACGTCCACCTAAGCCATCAATGGCTGAGCGAACCACATCCATACCAATACCACGACCAGAAATTTCGGTTACCTCAGTGGCAGTTGAAAAACCTTGTGAGCAAATGAGTTCAAAAGCTTTTTCTAGACTGATGTTTTTTTCGCTTGCTTTGATTAATCCGGCTTTTATGGCTTTTTGAGAAATGGAGTCAAGATCTAATCCACGGCCATCGTCACGGAATTGAATAAAGACATCGTTTCTGTCGTGACTAATCGCAATATGAATATGGCCTAATTCATCTTTATTAGCTTTTAAGCGCTCATTTGGATTTTCAATTCCATGGGCTACTGCATTACGAATAAGATGTTCAAGGCAAGGTCCCACTTTATCTAACAACTGCCTATCGAGCTCTAAACTACCCCCTTCAATGGCTAAATTGACTTTTTTATCGACATCTTTGGCCGCTTGCCTAACTGTACGATGCAAACGCTCAGACAACAAATCAAACTCCACCATTCGGGTACGCAAAATAGTCCTTTGTAAGTCACGGGCTTGTCGGCCTTGACTGACTAATTCATCAGTAGCTAAGTCGATGTTACGTGCAATACCTCTTTGTACGGTAGCAACGTCACTGACTGACTCGGCCATTACCCGAACTAACTCCTGTACCCTAGTGAATCGATCAAACTCAAGTGGGTCAAATTGGGTTTCGGTTTCTTTTTGTAGAGTTAAACGAGATTGCATTTGAGACTCAGCTTGAATCTCTAGTTCACGTAATTGAACCCTTAAACGTTCGACATCACGGGTTAACTCCACTAAAGAAGATTTGAGTTTACCCACTTCGGTTTCAACACGCGCACGGCTACTTAATACTTCACCCGCTTGATTCATTAGTTGATCAAGTAACTTTGCGCTTACCCTAACGACTTGTTTGGTTTGTGTCGCATTATTTTCGGTAACTTGAATTTCTGAAGCATGGCTTTCTACTTTTTCAGCAAAATTGGGGTCAACTACTGCAGAAGCTACTTGTGCTTCTAACTTATTTAAAATTTCAAGTGTCTCTGCCTCTGAAGGGCTTGATGAAGTAACATTATCAAGTTCAGGTGTGGCTAACTCTAAATCAGGCTTGGCCATAATGGATGCTGATCCAGAAGCTGCAATCACATTAATTGGAGCTTCCGGCTCGACTTCTGTATCAATTAAGTGCGGCTTAATGCTGAGTCGATTAGCGCTTTCTTGATAACCCAATGATGGATTTTCATATAATTTAGCCAACTGCTCGACTTCTAACTCAATATGATCAAACCAAGCTAATAAGTCGTCAACTTGCTCTGAAGACATAGGAGTGTCAGCCATGGTTTCGACTTCAGCTTCTAGCCGATGCACGATCTCACCCAATCGATAAGCACCCGCTAAACGAGCACTACCTTTAAGAGTGTGCAAACCACGCAAGACTTCAATCTTGGCATCTCGGTTGAGGTGATCAGAAGTCCAAACACGGCTGTTTCGCATGAGTTCAGGCAATAAATCACGACTTTCTTCTAAGAAGAAACCAAATAACTCTGTATCTAAAATATCAATCGGCAGATTGAATTCATTTTCAGGTTCTACTGCTGGACTCACCTCTGGATTGTCGGAGGCATTATTAAAATCAAGACCTGCAACGGCGACTTGTTTTAAAACCTCTTCTATAGCGTTGGGAGCAGCACCTATTGCTGGGGTAATGCGTACTGGTGCTACTGGCTCGGGTTCTGGTGCTCGTCTTACAAAACACAGACGTTGTAATTGAGCAATTAATACCGAGTCGGGCTCTTTAAGAAAACCAGCTGCAAATTGATGCAATAAATAACGAATGGAATCAACCGCCTGCTTTATCGTTTGGATTTCCTCTTCTTCAATGGCAGTCCAAGATTTAACATGTGCACATACTTTTTCCAATAAGCGTGCCAGTGATGACAAACTCACCAAACCGACAGTGGCAGAACAACCCGCTAAAAAATGTGCACAGTCTTCTGCTTCTGGTGGAATAGGTTTATCTCGCTCTAACAACCATTCACTCACTACCGTGTCGAGCTCTCTAGTTTTTTCATCTGCTTCTTGTAAAAAAACACTGTATAAGTCGAATTTGATACGCAGATGGCCCACCAACTTATATTGCTCTGACTCGCCCGGACCAGAGTTAAGTTGTGAGGTCATTAGAGTTTGAGAGAGTACTTTTGCTTTGCTTTTATCTAGTGATTGTTCTAATAACAAAGCAGTGCCCAAGGGTTCGGGCTCAATGGGTTCAATTAATTCTTTGTTTTGATTAGATTCTAGATGGATGTTTTCTTCAATTGAAGGATTTATGAATTGTGGCTCTATTGGCTCAACCAACCCTAATGACTCTATTAATACATCTTCTTGAGAAGGTATTAATTGATCTGTAGTGGTACCCGTACCTAAATCAGTATTAGAACGAACATCAGCTGGGGTGACGACATCATTACCTAATAAATGATTATCATTATCCAATTCAAGTGTTGTCACAGAATTGAACAATACATCGTCTAAACTCAATTCAGTAGCGTTTTGTTTTCCATTGTCGCTTACATTTTTTGTTTCAATTTTTATAAATTCTTGATCTAAAAAATCGACTGGCACAGATGGCGAGAAATCAGAAGCAGAAATCTCAATTTCCTTATTCTGCTCTTGAACAGGAGATTCAATAAGGCTATTTAAAAAATCAAATTCATGTAAATGGTAGGTGTTGGCGTCGATAGTGGTTTCGACTTCAGCAGAGTTTTTTAGCTCTAGCGGTTCAAAAATACCATCACTGTTTTTTTGCTCTGGTACCGAGGTGTTTTGTGGATCAAAATCTAATACCGCTGCAGTCTCATCTAGACTCAAGTCAATATCTTTAATCACTTGAAAATATTGTACTGAGCTATTTGCAGTACCAAGCTGAGGTATAGCCTCTGAAGTATTCGACGACTTCGCATCTTTTTGCCAGTCCAAGTTTTCAAAATCAATGCCCTCTAGAGCATTAGTTACCTTTTCTGGTATGACTTGAGTTATCTGCGTTGGCTTATCAGCTTCTAAGAATTGATTCTCAACTGAGGTAATAAGGGCATCTCCAGAAGCAGCTGACTCTTCGGCTTGTAATTTTTGAGTGTCAATTGAGACTTGATCTTGACCCAGCACAATTTCTGTTTCATTGGGTGAGAGCCTATCTGTAATGATGGTGGACTCTGGGGTCGATTGAGATAGCGTATCTAGTTGTTGATCAATTGAATTTTTTAGTTCTCCAGTATTGACCAAGGATTCTATTTCAGAGAGTTCAAAATCAATCACAGGAGGTATGTCAAATAACTCTTGATTTAAACTAGCCGACTTATCTAAATCTGCACCTTGAGTAAGGATGCTCATTGGATCATCATTGAGCCTAGCAAAACCTTCGTCAACCTCAAACTCTGAAAATGTTGTCTCTATTTTTTTATTTTTCTTGGATTTTGGAGCCCCTTTAGGCGGGGTTACCTCCTGATGGCTCACTTTTGGCAACTGCATAGCAGTGGCCAAATGAACCGTAGGCAAAGCAGTTTGGGCTTCTTTAGTCTTGCTTTTAGCCGTATTTTCGGGCGCTAAGACTAATGTATCTGCAGACTGACTTTTCTCAGGATGGGTTACACCTTGTTTTTCTACTTTTGGCAAATAGTTAATAGCATCATTTAAATGGTGCCCTATTGATTGATATTTACCTTTTTGACGCATGAGTTGAGCTGCATCAACAAAGGGTTGGGCTTTCCATTCAGGATCTTGGCCAGCGGCAATCATGGCCGACCATTGACCAATTAAATTAAGTGCCTCTTGCGCTAATAAGCATAAGTTGTCACTTACTGGATTAGTTTCATCGGTTAATTGCTCATTAAGTAATTGCTCCATAGACCATGCGGCATCACCTAGCTCTTTGAGACCTACCATTCGAGCACTGCCCTTTAAGGTATGAAAACCTCGTCTCAAACTCACTAATTTTTCGACGTCTTTGGCATTGAGCTGCAAAGCAGAGACTGCACCCAAACCTTGTTCAACTACATCTTGCGCTTCGTTAGTAAAGACGCTTCTCATCTCACCATCTAGCTGTTTATTTTCAGCAAAAGCGGAGTTAAGCTTAGATGGTTTGTTTTGTGAAGTAGCTGAAAGTGTATTATCTAAGAAGTCTTTGAGAGCATTATTGTCTTCAGAATGAACGGAGCCTGCTGACTCATTAGGTACCGCAGTTGTCTGACCCGAGTTTTGTGCCCATACTCTTTCATCTAAAGGACTACCAAAGGTAGAGGTAATTGCGGCTTCTGAGTACAAGGGATCTGAATGCGCCAACGACTGGAACTGATGAGTTGCATTACTGGTTGTCATGGTTAACAATGAGCTTTGCAAATCAAATCTAAATATTTTGGCAGGTAATTTGGGTTGGTAAATCAACATATCCACCATCAATCCCAATGTGGCTACATTAGATGCAATATTTTGCACCAATATAGTTTTAGTATTTTGATTGGTAAGATCAACTTCAATGGTGTCAAGTCTGCGCCTTAAATGACTGACTGTATATACCGCATCTTCTAAGCCCACCACCGACAAAACACCTCGGATTTGATTAAGTAATGTAGTTAGGCGATCAAGCGCATCGGGATTTCTGGAATTTTGAAATAATAACTCAAAATTTCTTTCGATTTCAGAAACCAATTGTTTGAGCTCACCAGCAACGTTTCCTATTGTTTGGTGGTCGCCTGAACGCCTAAATAAAGCCTCCATCCAGGGCAATAAATTAGGAGCTTCTTGATTTTTGCTCACCTGCTGTAATCGGTGAAACATGACCTCTGTTTTGACCTTTAGATCAGGATCTGAACTATAGACATCTGCGATCGTATCTTCTAAAAATAACAATGCGGTTGCGACTTCAAGAGCCAAACTAGATGATACCGATTGGTCATTTTTTAATAATTCTTCAATACAGGTTAATAAGGCTTGTGTTAAGGCCGACAATTCTGGCCATAAATGGCTCACAATTTTATGGAAATTGGTAAAGGCCAACTGCAAATTGGCTGGCTTATTTTGAACACTTACCGATAATTGTGACCAATACTCTTTAACCGCTTGAAGCAATAAATCTAGTTGGGCTAACAGATCGGGATCTTTAACTTTAAAAGTTTGAATCGAGACTAAATAATTTTGTTCAACTGGTTCAAGTTGGTGCTTATCAAATAAAGACTCAATGAAAGTTGATTTAGCTAAAGCGGCAACAGAGATTTTTTTTGCATTTACCACCGTTAAATTAGGGTCAAAGCTATACCAACCGCCAATAAAATATTTAAGCTCCGCTTGTAAGCCATCTAAAATAGATGCCTGTAACAGACCAGGATTGTCATCTAAAGCTAAGCGAATGGCTCTTGAAATGGTTCTTTTGACATACTTATCAAAATCAAGCTCAATTTTTTCTAAGGTTTCTAAAAATACAATCGTCCAAAAAGACAATTCTTGCAAACGAATATCAGTTCTTTTTTTAGCAACTTCAAAACAGGCTTGAGTTAATGCTTTTAAGCTCGACTTATTGCCTTTTAACAGCAACAACAAAGCCGCATCATGATCAGCTTTATCGAGAGATTGTGGCGTTAAGCCAAAAACAGACCATTTAAGGGGAAACTCTAGGGCTACTAATTGATGTGACTGTATCCACCACTGTGCAGGATGCAAATCATGACGTTTAGCGTGTAAAGCAATAATTTCAACTATAGGCAATAAAACGGTTTCTGGCCAATTTTTACCATTTTCCATACCCGTTAAAAACGCACTAATTGAGTACTGACAAGCTTTGACAGCTTTTAATAATTCAGGCTTGAGTAGGTCTCTATTTTGTTTAGCTAACTGCAAAATAGTGGCTATATCTTTGCAAATGTCAGCACATGCAAATTGCCCCACCATTTTTAGTGCTCCTGCAGCCCTATGCATCTCAATTTCAGCCGACTTGAGGTTAGGTGCGCTGGTTAAATGACTTGTGGGATTAATCTTTAGATTTTTATCTGCACTCTTTAAATTCTCAAGGCCATACGCAATTGCTGCCACTGCAATTGAAATAGATTTGCGAACCTCTACCGACACCCAATTAAGAGCATCAGTTCGATTAAGCGTAGTGATATCAATCGCTGAGGATATGATTTTTGAAGCCATTAAATTAAACCTGTAAGACCTAGCACTTTAAAGCTATTTGTCTATTAAGAAACCTTAAACCGAGAAACGGACTGACCTAACTGCTCAGCCATAGAAGCCAATTGTCGCACCTGATCTGCATTAGCCCTAGTACCCTCTCCAGTTTTTTCGGTTACCAACAAAATTCTCTGAATACTTTGTGCAACCACCTGTGCAGCTTCAGCTTCGACAGAGGTAGAGTGAGAGATAGTTTCAATCAGCTCAGCTAAGCGACGCGATACCTCATCAATCTCGGTTAAAGCAGACCCTGCATTATCGGACAGTTTTGCCCCTTCAACCACACCAAGTGTAGAACGCTCCATAGCCACAATGGCGTCTTGTGTGTCACTTTGAATCGCTTTTACTAGATTTGAAATTTGTCTTGTCGCTTCGGCAGAACGCTCAGCAAGACGTTGAACCTCTTCTGCCACCACAGAAAAGCCTCGACCTGCCTCACCTGCAGAAGCGGCTTGAATGGCTGCGTTGAGCGCCAAAACGTTTGTTTGCTCGGTAATATCTGAAATAAGCTCGGTGATTTCTCCAATTTCTTGTGAAGACTCCCCTAAACGTTTAATACGTTTTGAGGTTTCCTGAATTTGATCTCGAATCGCATTCATACCACCAATCGCATTTTGTACAGCTCGCAAACCAGTTTCGGCTGCTAAACGAGACTGCCTCGCCACAGATGCTGAACCTTGGGCTTGCCCAGAAACATCCGCAATTCTATTGGCCATAGCCAACACTGCTTCACCTGTACCCCTAATTTCTTGTTGCTGCTGGTCGGTAGCTAATAATAAATTGTTAGAGGAGGCTTCCACTTCTGATGAGGTTTTTGCCACCATAGTAGCAGCTTGCTGCACGTTGCCCACCAGTGACCGAAGTTCCTCGACGGTGTAATTAACCGAGTCAGCAATAGCCCCTGTTATGTCTTCAGTCACTGTCGCCTGATGTGTTAAATCTCCAGATGCTACTGAACCCAGCTCGTCCATTAAGCGCATAATGGCTGCTTGGTTACTAGCATTAATACTTTTGGCTTTAGACTCTTGTTGTTCCGCTAAAATTTGACGCTGCCTACTATCTAAAATTCGAACATAAGCTAAACCACCGACGCAGGTTAAAGCCAAAATAACAGATAACAATAAAACAGCCGCTTTCCAATCGGTCAGACTACCGCCAGGGGTCAATTGTTGTTGAAGGTCAGATAGCTTTAACCGCAAAGGGTCGCTATCATTTAATACCTCAGACTGTGCCGTACGGGCATCCACTAAACCATCTAGATTGTCTAAAACGCCTTTGGCGTGAGATTTCGTATTTTCATAATGTAAAATTAGCTCATCTAAGGCCGCAATGGTTTGAGGATCTTTAGCGGCTGAAAGGCGTAGCTCAGCATTCCCCTCTCGCATTGCTTTTGCAATTTCACTAAAAGATTTTAAATCTTTATCGAGTAAAAATACGGCAGATGGACTAACTCCACCCTCTGCAGTTAAAAACTCATTAGCCGATTTACCAATTCGCTGGGTTAGCATCACTAACTGACCGGCAGCTAAAACCTCAGTGGAGGGGGAATTTTGCTGCAACTTAATTGAAGCAATGGTTTCAGCTGACTCCAAAAACTCAGCTGATTGCAAATTAATTTGACGTAAAGCAGCACTCACTGTAGTCAAAACCTTTTCATGACTTTCTACAATTTTGACGTTTTTTTCAGTTCTTTCAATAAGTGGCCACAAATCATTAATTAAAATTTGTTCTTTATTATCAGCTGGTGCTAATTGCATACTACTATCACCAGAACGAAGTCCTCGTACTGCTTTACCCAATTCCAATGCACTTGCCTTCATTTCTTTAAATGCTTTTTGGTTGCCAACCACTGCTTGACTAATGGATTTGGCTAAACGTTGGGACTCCGTTACTGCATCACCTGCTGTAGAAACTTGTTTCGCTACTTGATTAGATTTACCCAAAGTAAACCATGTCAAACCAATAATTAAAACCAAAGAAATGGCTAATACCAAACCTAATCTTTTTTGATGTACATCAGCCAATGCAGTGCCTAAAATAGGTAACTTCACACCTTCAGTTTGTCCTTCAGATTGCTGATTAGCAGGCTCATTTACTGTTACAAAATCAGGCTCATCGGCATTAACCACCGTTGCAATTAAACTTTCAACCTGAACTCTTTCTTCGGCTGATAAATCTTGCATTTTTTTTGCGTCAGGAGCGACTATGGCAGGTGTATCGAATAATTGAAACCCTGAAGGATCTTGTTGTGTCTCGGTATTTTTCATTTTTTTACTATTTAAGAAGAGGTTAAGACCCTTTTTTTTAGCGGCTACGTATATCTAAAAAGCTGGTATTGGTCACTAGCTGACTTAAATCAATTTCACGCCATAACAATCCATTTTTGTCTTTTAGTTCACTCACAAAATAGGGGTGACGATTATCATGCAATGTCCTAGACCCCACAAATTCTTCGTGTGAGCGTAATCCCAATAGACGATCTACTAATAAAGCACAATTGACGCCAAAAATATCTGATAAAGCCACCAAACATGCTTCGTTTCCACGATCAGCGTTCTCTACCATTGCTTTGGGTAATTGAAGAAAATGAGCAAAATCTACCACACCATACAATAAGCCACGTAAATTAGAAACCCCTAAAAACCATTTTTTGGCATGCGCTACAAAATTAACGGTGGGCAAACTAAAGATTTCACCGGAATGCTTGAGAGGTAACAAAAAACGCTCATCTGCTAGCTCAATAGCCAACCAAGTTGCAACCGCACCACTTTGTGAACTGACAGCTAAACGTTGAGCTAATCGCTCTTGGAGCTGGTGAATACTTTCTTTCTTTTTCACTGAAAACCCATTCTGAATGAGGAATTAATGAGTGCTACTAATTGATTTAAATAACGAATTAGTAGCTCCTTAAGCTCCTGTAAAACTATAGTGCCTTAATTTTTGATAGTAATATATTTTCATTCACTGGTTTTAAAATATAGTCTTTAGCGCCTTGTCTTAAACCCCAAATTCGATCTGCCTCTTGATTTTTACTGGTGCATAAAATAATTGGAATTTCTGAACTTTCAGGGTTCTTCGTCAATTGACGGGTGAGTTGAAAACCATTAAGTCCCGGCATCACCACATCAAGCAATAATAAATCGGGACGCTCGCCAGCAATTAAGCGTAACGCATCTTCTGCGTTATTAGCCGTTTTCACCGAGTACCCACGTCGCATCAGCATTTCTGCCAAATACATTAATTCCGTGCGGGAATCATCAACAATCAAAATACTTTTAATTGCCATTTCTAATCCTCTGAATTAACTTGTACATATCTTGTTACTGCTTGTAGCATTTCCTGTTTAGTAAATGGTTTAGTCATGTAATCTTGAGATCCTGCTATACGACCTCTAGCCCTATCAAATACGCCATCTTTAGACGATAACATCACAATTGGAATACTACCGTACTTTGGATTCTGTTTAATGACAGTACAAGTTTTATAACCATCAAGGCGAGGCATTAATATGTCACAAAATATCAAATCAGGCTCGAACTCACCTACTTTAGCCAAAGCATCAAATCCGTCTTCTGCTAACATAACCCTATGCCCGGCTTGAGTGAGAAAAATTTCAGCACTACGCCTTATAGTATTGCTATCATCAATAACTAATACCTTATAACTTTGTATATCTTGATTTAACATGTACTACCTCCAAATCAACTACATCGTCAATTGTGCTTGAGATACGGTTAAATTTCTATAAATTTGTAATTTAGTTCAAATTAAATTTTCTTAAATTAAACAAAACTGTCACCTGATCATTTTTTCTTAAATAAATACTATCAAAAATATGGGTAAATTACCATTAATTGTTTGAATATAAAAAAATAGGATAAATCAATTTGCAGTAAAAACCACAACTTAATTTATCCATTACTTTAATAGTATTTGATCTAAATACGCTCAATTACCCGACAAAATCTGACGTTTAATTTTTTACAAACTGTTGTTTTATTTCAATATGTTACAACCTAACAGGGATAGAGCGCTGTTTCATGCTTGCTTTGGCTTGTGCAATTGTGAACTGGCCATAATGAAAAATACTAGCGGCCAAAACGGCATCTGCATGACCCAGCTCTATGCCATCTGATAAATCCTCTAAACTTCCCACGCCACCAGAGGCGATGACAGGTATTTGAAGGGCATCACTCACGGTACGTGTAAGCTCTAAATCGAAACCAGACTTAGTGCCATCTCTATCCATGCTGGTGAGTAAAATTTCACCTGCCCCTAAACTCTCCATTTTTTTGGCCCATTCCAAAACATCTAGGCCTGTATTAACTCGCCCACCATGGCTATAAACATCCCAAGCAGGGGCAGCACCAACTGGCACAGACCTACGCTTGGCATCAATTGCCACCACAATACATTGTGAGCCGTATTTGTCGGAGCACTCTTGAATCACTTGCGGATTTTGTATGGCGGCCGAATTAAAACTAGTTTTATCTGCGCCAGCATTGAGTAAACGCCTAACATCTGCTACTGAACGTACGCCTCCCCCTACCGTTAAAGGAATAAAAACTTTAGAGGCAACTGCTTCTATTACGGGCAAAATCATGTCTCTAGCATCTGAAGTGGCCGTAATGTCTAGAAAGGTGAGTTCATCAGCGCCTTGATCGTTGTAACGAGCGGCAATTTCAACAGGATCACCTGCATCTTGCAATGCTACAAAATTAACACCTTTCACTACTCGACCACCGGTCACATCTAAACAAGGAATAATTCTTTTAGCAAGCATATATATTTTTAGTAAAAAAAAGCTAGCCTTTAATTAGCTAGCTTGATTGGGTTTTAGCCGTTTAAATCATCGGCAAATAACTGCGCTTTTTCAAAATCTAAGTCGCCGGTATAAATGGAGCGACCGCAGATAACGCCCTCCACACCTTCCTCTTCGACTTCGCACAATTTTTCGATGTCATCCATATTGGATAAACCACCAGAGGCAATTACAGGAATAGTTAAGGCTTGAGCTAATCGCACGGTAGCTTCAATGTTAATGCCAGTTAACATGCCATCACGACCGATATCGGTGTAAATAATGGATTCGGCGCCATAACCTTCAAATTTTTTGGCTAAATCAACTACGTCATGTTTGGTTACTTTGCTCCAACCGTCAGTTGCTACTTTACCGTCTTTTGCATCTAGGCCTACAATAATATGACCACCAAAAGCAGTACAAGCATCTTGTAAAAAACCCGGATTTTTGACCGCAGCCGTGCCAATAATTACATAGCGCAAACCAGCATCTAGATACCGCTCGATGGTATCTAGATCACGAATGCCACCACCTAATTGAATATCAATTTCGGAGCCAAATTCTTTAAGAATCTTACGAATAACGGGTTCATTGGCTGGTTTTCCAGCAAATGCACCGTTTAAATCGACTAAGTGCAGTCGACGTGCACCTTTTTCAATCCATGAACGGGCCATGGCGACAGGGTCTTCGCCAAAAGTAGTGGACTGGTCCATGTCGCCCTGTTTGAGGCGAACACAGTGACCATCTTTAAGATCAATAGCAGGAATGAGAAGCATGATATCGAAAAATAATGACCAATAAAAAACAAAAATAAAAACAACTTTTAAAACCTTGTCTATGAAGACTTGGTTCTTAGGGTTGCCAGCTTAAAAAATTGCGATAAAGCGCAAGACCTTGCTCACCACTTTTTTCTGGATGGAACTGCGTGGCAAAAATATTGTTATTTTGCAAAGCAGCCGTGAATAAACCGCCGTAATCAGCTACTGCAGCCGTATGGCTAGGGTTATTAGGTTTGGCATAAAAACTATGCACAAAATAAAAATAGGCGTTATTGGGAATACCCTGCCACATGACATGCTGTGCAGCTGCAGTACTGGCAAAGTCAACTTGATTCCAGCCCATTTGAGGTACTTTATATCGACTGCCGTCAGGTTGTAATTGTCCTTGTAACTGGAAGCGCTCAACATGACCGGGTATAAGACCAAGGGCAGCTGTGGGCTGACCATTGATGGCTCCTTCATCGCTGTAGTCGAGTAACATTTGCATTCCGACACACACACCAAATAAGGGCTTGTTTTGAACCGCTTTTAAAATAGATGACTTCAGTCCTGAAGTATCAAGCGAGTCCATACAATCTTTCATGGCCCCTTGACCTGGCAAAACAAGACGGTCTGCTCGATCGATGTCGGCAGGATTGGCGCTAATCAAAACTTGGAATTGACCGCCAGTGGCTACCGTGCTTAAAGCATTTGCCACTGAGCGTAAATTACCTACTCCGTAGTCCACTACAACAACCGTAGGACTTGCATTCATATTTAATATTGAGTTTCTAATTTATTGAATTGAACAGACGATAGATGCGCTTATTTTAGCGAATCAAAGTTCTTGCATGGCAATTATTTGCAACTGTTTTACCAAATTTTGACAAAATTTGCTTATAAACTGCCTTTTGTAGAAGGTATTTGATCTAATTGTCGAGAATCAAGCTCTACAGCAGCTCTTAATGCTCTAGCAAAAGCCTTAAAAACACTTTCAGCCTGATGATGTGCATTAGAACCTTTAAGGTTGTCGATATGCAAACTGACCAGCGCATGATTCACAAACCCTTGAAAAAACTCATGCGTGAGTTGTGTGTCAAATGCACCGATTTGACCCGATGTAAAGGGGACATCCATAATCAAACCAGGACGACCAGAAAAGTCAACTACGACTCTTGATAAAGCTTCGTCGAGTGGAACATACGCATGGCCAAAACGACGTAAACCTTTTTTGTCGCCTACCGCCTTTAACACTGCTTGTCCTAACGTAATGCCAACGTCTTCTACCGTGTGATGACCATCAATGTGTAAGTCGCCTTTAGCCACAATGTCTAGGTCAATTAATCCATGACGGGCAATTTGATCTAACATGTGGTTAAAAAATCCAATACCCGTTTGAATATTGGCTTTTCCAGTACCGTCTAAATTAACGGTGACAGTAATTGCAGTTTCGTTGGTAATGCGTTCTACGCTTGCGATTCTTGAGTTCATAAACAGGCCTTTAAAGCTTTCATCATTTGTTGATTTTCTTGCGCTGTTCCTACAGTAATTCTGAGGCAATTATTGAGCGATGTATGCAAAGAGGAAACATTTTTAATGAGTACTCCCTTGTCCTTCATGCCTTGAAAAACCTCAGCTGCCAGCAATGGTGGTTTTAAGCGTAATAAAATCATATTAGCTTGACTAGGATAGACCTTTAATTGATCAAGCGCTTCAAGTTGTGAGAGTAATAGGTCGCGCTCTTGGCAAATGAGTTGTGCTTGTTGTTGAAACTCTGCTTGATGCTCTAGGGCAAACAAAGCAGCCTCTGCATTGAGCACACTTATATTATAGGGCGGCCTAATTTTATTAATTTGATTCACAATGTGGCTGGGGCCAACTAAATAACCTAACCGGACCCCGGCTAAGCCAAATTTGCTTAAGGTACGCAGTAACAACACATTTTGATAGTGTGTCATTTCTTGAATAAACGATTTACTCGCAAATGGCTGATAGGCTTCATCAATCACCACTAAGCTTCCCACCATTTCACAAGCTTGTATGATGCTGTGCATGGCTTCATCAGACCATAAATTAGCAGTTGGGTTATTAGGATAAGCCAAATAAACTAGTGCAGGTTGATGGGTATGAATAGCCTGCAGCATGGTATCGACATCTAATTCAAAATCAGCGTCTAATTCAATGCCAATAAACTCAACACCTTGAATTTTGGCACTCATCTCATACATCACAAAACCTGGCAACGGCGCCATGATACTGGCTCCTGGCTGATCAATTGCGATTGCCAATAAAGAGATCAACTCATCAGAGCCATTCCCTAAAATAAGTGAATAGTTTTCCGGCAGATTGCAATAATGAGCCAAGGCATCTTGTAGATCATGAATTCGCTGCCCTGGGTAACGGTTGACCTCAATGGCGGCTAGGCGTTTGCCTAATTCGGCTTGCAAAGCCGCACTTAATGTATAAGGATTCTCCATGGCATCAAGCTTGACATAACCCTTGCTATCTTGCACTACATAGGCATGCATAGCCATTATGTCTGACCTAATCACCGAGCGGGTAGTAGTTTTATTTTGCATTTTTATCCAATCGATATTCTGCAGCTAAGGCGTGACCTTGTAATCCTTCTGCGTAAGCTAATTCGGCAGCAATTGGCCCTAAATTTTGTGCTCCCTGACGACTTACCTGAATAAGGCTAGAGCGCTTTTGAAAATCATACACGCCTAATGGTGAAGAAAATTTGGCAGTTGAACTAGTGGGCAATACATGATTAGGACCTGCACAATAATCGCCTAAGGACTCGCTGGTGTAAGCACCCATAAAAATTGCACCCGCCTCAGTTAATAAAGGCTCCCATAACTGGGGCTCGGTGCAACTAATTTCAAGATGCTCTGGCGCTATTCGATTGCTAATTGCACAGGCCTCTTGCATGGTTTTAGCAATAATAAACAAGCCCCTGTCGTTTAATGATTTAGCAATAATTTCTGCCCTCGGCATGGTGGGCAGCAACTCATCAATCGCAGTTTGCACTGCTTGAATATAAGATTCATTTGGGCTAATTAAAATACTTTGGGCTAATTCGTCGTGCTCGGCTTGGCTAAATAAATCCATAGCTACCCAGTGAGCTGGAGTACTGCCGTCTGCAATGACTAAAATTTCGCTAGGACCGGCAATCATATCAATGCCAACTTTACCAAAAACACGTCGTTTTGCAGCCGCTACATACGCATTACCAGGTCCGGTAATTTTATTTACAGCGACAATACTTGTCGTACCATAAGCAAGAGCGGCTACCGCTTGTGCCCCTCCAATAGTGAGCACTTTACTCACACCAGACAAATACGCAGCCGCTAAAACCAATGGGTTAAGAATCCCGTCTGGAGCGGGCACTACCATTAGAATTTCTTTGACACCTGCCACATTTGCCGGAATCGCATTCATTAAAACGGAAGACGGGTAAGCCGCTTTTCCTCCGGGCACGTAAATACCTACTCGTTCAATGGGAGTGACTTTTTGGCCTAATAAATTACCATCCGCATCGGTGTAATGCCAGCTTTTTCCATTGGCATTTTTTTGTGCTTCATGAAACACTCTTACTCTTTGAGCGGCATTTTCTAAGGCATTACGCTGGGCTTGCGGTAAATCTAAAAAAGCTTGTTTAAGTTGTTCAGGAGCCAACACCAACTCATCCATTGACTGCACATTTCGTCTATCAAAACGATTGGTATATTCAATTACAGCTGCATCACCTCTGGTTTTAACTTGATGAAGAATATCGGTCACTACTGTTTCAATTTGATGATCGGTGTGATCAGCCCAGCTAAGACGTTGGTTTAACTGAGTTGAAAAATCAGCCTCATTACTGTTGAGTAGTAGCGGACGAGCTGTTAAAGTCATATTCATATCAAGTGGTAAAGGTTAAGAAATTATGTTTGTGTATTAGAAGCAGATTGACTTACACTGGTATTAAAAGCATCAATTAAGGGTTGAATTTTTTCATGTTTTAACTTCATTGCAGCTCGATTAACAATTAACCTAGAGCTAATTTCCATAATCGGCTCTACTTCAATTAAATCATTGGCTTTTAAGGTATTTCCAGTTGAAACCAAATCGACAATGGCATCGGCCAAACCAGTTAAAGGAGCCAACTCCATACTGCCGTACAATTTAATTAAATCAACATGCACGCCTTTTTTGGCAAAAAACTCACGAGCAATATCGACGTATTTGGTTGCAACCCTTAAGCGTGAACCTTTTTTCACTGCTTGCGCATAATCAAAGTCTTTACGCACCGCCACACTAATTCGGCATTTGGCAATGCCCAAGTCTAATGGTTGATAAAAGCCGCTTCCACCATATTCAAGTAAGACATCTTTACCTGTAATGCCAAGGTCCGCACCACCGTATTCCACATAGGTTGGAACATCTGTAGCTCGCACTAATACCACTCTTAAATCGGGGCGACTAGTGGCTAAAATCAATTTTCTTGATGTTTGTGGATCATCTAACATTTCTACACCTGCACTTGCGAGCAAGGGCAATGTGTCATCAAAAATTCTGCCTTTAGACAATGCTAAGGTAATCATAGTTTTCTCTTTATTTAAATTAGGATTTTTTAATTGCCAAATCAAGTACGAATCATTTACAAAATGAATTGTTTAATGGCATAAGTTTCTGGCGGAATTAATTCCACCATTATTAGATTGAATATTGAGACAACCTAAAATGGAATCAAACAACTGCTCATGCGAAGCGGTTTGATGCGATTTACTTTTTAACCGTGCAAACAGCTTTTCGTGGCTTGGTTCACTTAAAAAGCCAGGTGAAGCCCAGACCATTAACGGAATACTCGTTTGTTCAGGCGGAGCTAATGGTTTGGGCGTAGCATGAAAATGATTATTTTCTTCAATCGATTCGCCATGGTCAGGAACATAAATAACCAAGGCTTTTTTATCTTTTACTGTGTTGTACACCTGATTTAAAAAATAATCTAAATACAGGATGCTGTTGTCGTAGGAATTAATCATTTCTTGTTTACTACACCCACTATCAAGACCTTGGCATTCGGGTTGATAGCGTGCAAATGACCGTGGGTAACGACTGGTATATAAATAATGTGATCCCTTGGTATGCAAAATAACCAAGTGCTTACCTTTTGCATGTTTGTTTACCGAGTCTTTTAATTCTGGAATTAACATTTCATCATATTGTGCTTTACCAATATTATGCGATTGAGCAGCAATAATTTCTCGAATTTTATAAAAATCGGCATTCACAGAGTTGTAAAACCAAACCTCTGATTGCATGGCAAATAAATCAATCGTAAAACCTAAACTTTTTAATACAGAAAATACAGCTTGCTCTGAAATAATAGGCGCTTGCATGCCTTTTTCTGACACCGCCTCTGGCCTCACAAACATACACTGCAAAGACAATTTGGTAGAAGTATTACAAGATTGAGCTTTAAAAGCGACTAAGTTTTTTTGTTGATTTAATAAATCATTATTAGGCCGGTTATAACCCAACAAGCTAAAATTCATGGAACGTGCTGACTCTCCAATCACAAGCACCACATGCACATCGTCTAACGTTTGAGGGGCGATATATTCAAAGCTATTCACCGGATTTTTTAACTGTCGATTGCTTATTGCACCTTGCACAGAGTTAGAAGCGGACATAGCTAAACCTGCCACCCAATTACTAGGCAAATACAAATGAGCAGCCAAAGTGGCAGGACTAATTACCACCGCTTGATCTTGGCGTTTTTGTGGCACTACTTGATTAATTGAATAATAAGCAATAGTAAATAAAACAGCAGCCAAACTAAAAGTTAGAAGCGATTGAAGCCTTAAACGAAACCAATGAGAAAAATCAAAGCTAGCTGACTTTTTAGATTTTTGCCAGCTATGAATAGATAAACAAAAACCAGCCCAAATCATTGGCAAAATAGCCAAAATAAACAGATAAACGATAAACCACAAACCCACTGACTCTTTGGATAAATCCACATCGGTAGTTAACACAGCTTGCACCACACCATAACCAATCACTACATTAAAAAAAGTCATGTAGTAACTAGCTGCTACAGATAACAAAACAATTACTACTAAAAGTAATTTAAAAGCATGTCGTCCTAAGCAACTAAAAGCGCTTAATAATAAAACTGTTAAAGCATAACAAAGCAATACTTCTGTGCCTAAAACAAGTATTGCATTGGTCCAACTAGTTGTTGCTTCAAGAGTAATGATTCGACGTACAAACACCACCGCATTTAATACAACTGCGATATAAAATGCACTAAGCAACACCAATGCGCGCTCAGATAGAGTTAAACGCAAGCTGTTACTAAAAGTGATAAAAAAATTCATATTTATTAATGAAGGACTGACAAACCTATCAGTTAAAAAGTGATCATGCGCTCAATATTAACGCATGACACTTTAATTAACTCATTCGTTGAATATCAGCACCTAATAACTGAAGTTTAATTTCCATCTGATCATAACCACGATCAAGATGATAAATACGATCAACTATAGTTTCACCCTCGGCCACTAAACCTGCAATCACCAAACTAGCAGACGCTCGTAAGTCGGTTGCCATAACGGTAGCACCAGAGAGTTTTGTCACTCCTTCCACCATAGCTACTTTGCCATCAATTTGAATGTTGGCACCTAAACGCACCAACTCATTGACATGCATATATCGGTTTTCAAAAATAGTTTCCGTAATTTTTACGGTACCTTCAGAAACCGCATTTAAAGCCATGAACTGAGCTTGCATATCAGTTGGGAAACCTGGATATTCTGTGGTTCTAAAACCTTGTGCTTTTAAACGCTTATCAACTTCAATGGTAATACCATCAGGACTAGATTGTATAGAAGCACCTGCCTCTATTAATTTGTCAATCACGGCATCAAGATGGTCGGCCCTCGCATGTTTTAAAAATACCTTGCCTTGTGCCGCACCTACTGCGCATAAAAAAGTACCTGCTTCAATTCGATCAGCGACTACTTGATGCTGAGCAGTGTGCAGTGCCTCTACACCTTGAATATGAATTTTACTAGTGCCATGACCTTGGATTTGTGCTCCCATTTTAATGAGCATTTCTGCCAAATCCACAATTTCTGGCTCTTGTGCAGCATTTTCTAAAATAGTCTCACCTTCGGCTAAACAAGCTGCCATCATGAAATTTTCAGTTCCAGTTACCGTCACCATATCGGTGGTAATTCTGGCACCCTTTAAACGAGTTAAGCCAGGTGCTAAACGAGCCACCATATAACCATGCTCTACATCGATAATGGCCCCCATCGCCTGCAAACCTTTGATGTGTTGATCAACAGGTCTAGAACCAATAGCGCAACCACCTGGCAAGGAAACATGTGCATGACCAAAACGTGCCAATAAAGGACCTAAGGCCAAGACGGCTGCACGCATGGTTTTCACTAACTCGTATGGTGCTTCTGGTTTAGTTAATGTAGAGGCATCAATTAACACTGCATTTTCTTGTCGCTCAATTTTAGCGCCCATGTTGGCAATCAGTTTAAACATGGTGTTGACATCATCAAGATGTGGCACGTTATCCAATCTAATTGGAGAGGCGGTTAACAGGGCAGCACACAGCTCGGGTAAGGCAGCATTTTTAGCACCGGAGATGGTCACTTCGCCATGCAAAGAATGGCCGCCTTGAATTTTTAATTTATCCATGATTGAGCTTGTTGAATGATTGATGGAAATACAAAATAACTTGAGAAAATGTACAAAATGCTTGAGCGATGATAAAAAATCAAGTGCACCTGATTATTTAGCTTTCAGACTGTACTTTAGCCCATTCGGCTGGGGTATAGGTTTTCATTGATAAAGCATGAACCTCGTCGGTATGCATTTTAGAACCCAAAGTAGCATAAACTGCTTGATGCCTACGGATTTTTGACAAACCCTCGAAAGAAGCGCTTACCACCACTGCGTACCAATGGCGACCATCACCTTCTAGGGTTAAAAATTCACATGCCAAACCATTGGCAATCATTTGTTTAATTTGCTCTGCCGTCATGGCTTAACCTCTTATTTTGTATCCAATGCGCAATAAATGAATGGCTAAAGCGCTTACCAATAAAAATGCTGTTAACACAACTGAAAAACTCAACCATACCGAGTTATCACTATGGCCAATAAAGCCAAATCTAAAACCATCAATCATGTAGAAGAATGGATTGAAGTGGCTGACTTTTTGCCAAAAAGGAGGCAATGAATTTACAGAGTAAAAAACTCCACTCAAGAAAGTCATTGGCATAATAATAAAACTTTGAAACGCTGCCATTTGGTCAAATTTATCGGCCCATAAACCAGCTAACAAACCCAAACAACCTAAGATGCCAGCGCCTAAAACTGCAAACACCATAATCCAGAGGGGGTGGGCAAAGTGAAAACCGCCGAACCAGGCTGTACACACATAGACCCCTAATCCAACCGCTAAGCCTCTTAAGACCGAGGAACCTAAATAAGCAAAATACCAACTCCAATGGCTTAGTGGTGTTAATAATAAAAACACCAAATTACCCATGATTTTACTTTGAACCAAGGACGATGAACTATTGGCAAAAGCATTTTGCAAAATACTCATCATGACCAAACCAGGAATTAAAAAAGCGGTATAACTAATGGTGTCATAAACTTTGACATGTTGGTCTAGTACGTGACCAAAAATAAGCATGTATAAAACAGAGGTAAGCACAGGTGCTGCCACGGTTTGAAAACTTACCTTCCAAAAACGCAAAACCTCTTTATAAAATAAAGTACTCCAACCGCTCATCATTTTGCATCCTTTGAAGACATTAAATCGAGGAAAACATCTTCTAAATCGGCTTTTCGAATTTCAACCTCTTGGGCATTTAAACCGGCCAATCGGACTTGAGCCAAAATAGCCTCTACATCTGTAGCCGTGGAAGCAGGTATTTGCACCATACGGCCTGTGACGCGCGCTTTTTGAGCTAACTCAAGAGGTAGTTCAGCATCTAATTTAAAACACAACATATTACCGGAGGCATTTTTTAAGAGTGCCGAGGTCGAATCAAGGGCAATCACTTTACCAGCCTTTAACATCGCAATACGATTGCATAAAGCCTCTGCTTCTTCAAGGTAATGGGTAGTCAATAAAACGGTATGACCTTGTTTATTCAATTTGGCAATAAAATGCCACAAGGTTTGACGTAGCTCTACGTCAACTCCAGCAGTGGGCTCATCTAACACAATAACCGGTGGTTTGTGTACCAAGGCTTGAGCTACCAACACTCTGCGCTTCATACCACCAGATAATTGGCGCATATTAGCATTGGCTTTATCTGATAGGCCTAAGCTTTCCAATAACTCTTCAATCCAAGGTAGATTGTTTTTTAAACCAAAATAGCCCGATTGAATTTTAAGAGTTTCAATCACAGAGAAAAATGGATCGAACACTAATTCTTGAGGAACAATACCTAAAGAGCGTCGAGTGTCGCGGTAGTCTTGCACTACATCTTTACCCAAAACCTGTATAGAGCCACTCGATGGCTTGGTGAGGCCTGCCAACATATTGATAAGCGTGGTTTTACCGGCACCGTTAGGGCCTAATAAACCAAAGAACTCACCTTGCTGAATTTTAAAATCAACATTCTGCACCGCATGTACAGTGTTGCCGGATGCCTTTTTGGACAAAAAGGACTTTGAGACGGTGTTAAATTGAATCGCAGACATATTGCCTTGATTCTAAGACATACACCGCCTTTAAATGAAATAAACAGTAAAAAGCCTTGGCTAAAAGCGCTTATTTTTGAACTTACTGTCCTAGATTAACATCATTTGAAGCTAAACCTAACATTTTGCTCACGCCATAAAGAGTAGCCAATTCAAGCAGTCTAGGTTGCACATGAAGCAGGACCAATTTTTTTCCTGCAGCAGCTGCTTTTCTACGTAACTCAACCAATACGGCTAAAGCAGCAGAATCAAACTGTGTAAGAGCTTGACCATCAATTAAAAACTCGGCTGTGTTGGTTTGAGCTAATGCTAAAGCACCCTGATCCATACAAACCAATGCATTCTCTCTTGTGAGGCGACCAGGTAATGCAAACATGATGTGATGCTCCTTATTTTTTTGCGGCTGCAGCTTTGGCGTTACGATCTTTTAAAGATGATATTAAACCATCAATTCCCTTGGAATTAATTTCTTGCGCAAATTGATTACGGTAAGTTTCCATCATCCAAATACCATTGACGTTAAAGTTGTAAATTTTCCAACCTAAGCCAGTACCAGGTGTTTTCTCTAAGCGATATTCTAATGGGATAGGATCACCACGGCCACGTACTTCTGTTTTAACCACAATTTCTTGGTCTTCTGCAGACATACGAACGGGTTTAATGGCTATGGTTTGATCACTTACCTGTGACAAAGCGCCCGCATAAATTCGAATCAAGAGTGTTTTAAACTCATTTTGCAATTGAGTTTGTTGCTCTGGGGT
>CAZKWC010000003.1:28400-93336 GCA_964556425.1 uncultured Limnohabitans sp.
TTTAACAAATTAGCTCTTTGATCAATGGCTCTAAATGCGTACAAACTATTTCGCAGGGAAACGTCTTCTAACTGCCATACCAAATCACCTTTGGCAATTACCGTAGAAGCTAAACTATCTCTGAGGGTAGAAGGTCCCAAAATAGGAATTACAAGATAAGGCCCCGGAGGTACTCCCCAGCGACCTAAAGTTTGACCAAAATCTGCTTTATGGCGATCAATATTCATTTCACTGGCAATATCAAATACACCCACAAAACCAAAAATGGTATTTACTCCCACTCGTATGACACCTTCAGCAGCAGCTTGTCCATGGCCTTGCAATATATTATTAACTACCGTCCATACACTGCTTAAATTAAAAAAGAAATTACTCACACCTGTTCTAAACAAATCGGGGGTGTACTTTTTATAAGCTTGGGCAACTGGTTTTAATGCGATATTGTCCAGATTTTCGTTGAACTCATAAGTTTTACGATTAAAGGACTCAAAAGGATCAACTTGGCTTAACACACCAAAATTTTTGGTACTTTTACTCGGTTGCGCTTGGCCATTTTCTGAAACAAGCTGAGTGCTTGCACAAGATGCCATTAAAACTACTAAGGCAATACCTGTAATACACTGAAATACTTGACGCCACTTCTGCATCAAGCTTTTTTGATGACTTAGACTCATTTATTGTGACCCAGTACCGGTAGTTTCGGGAGCTTTAGAACCCTCCTGAGCCTTACTGAACATAAATTGGCCAATTAAGTTTTCTAGCACTACCGCAGATTGGGTTTGTGAAATAACTGCGCCTTGTTTCCAAGCCGCCTCTTCAGAGCCTGGTTCGACACCGATATATTGTTCTCCCAATAAACCACTAGTTAAAATTTTAAGCGAACTGTCTTTGGGAAAACTAAATTGCTCTTGCATAGAAATGGTGACCCTTGCCTGATAGGATTGTGGATCAAGGGATATGGTTTCTACACGTCCCACCAACACCCCAGCACTGCGTACCGCCGCTTTAGGTTTTAAACCACCAATATTGTCAAATTTTGCAACGACTTGGTAAGTGGGCTGAAAATTAAGATTTAATAAATTTGCCGCTTGCAATGCTAAAAAAAGCAAAGAGGATAAACCTAAAACCACAAACAAACCAACCCAAATATCATTTTTAGATTTTTGCATAAGAACTCTTTAAATCGAAAACATCATGGCCGTTAACATAAAGTCAAGACCTAGAACCGCTAAGGATGACATCACCACAGTACGTGTGGTGGCCTGAGAAACGCCCTCTGGCGTAGGACCGGCTACATAAGCCTGATAAAGGGCGATAAAGGTACAAGTAAAGCCAAAAACAATACTTTTAACCACACCATTGCCCACATCTTTCCAAACATCCACACCACCCTGAATTTGGCTCCAAAAAGAGCCAGCATCGACACCGATCATTAAAACACCTACCACCCAGCCACCAATAATGCCCATAGCACTAAAAAAGGCAGCTAACAAGGGCATTGTAATAACTCCAGCCCAAAACCGAGGAGCTAAAGTACGAACAATGGGATCGACAGCCATCATTTCCATGGCACCAGTAATTTCTTGGGCTTTCATGATCCCGATTTCGGCAGTAAGCGAGGTGCCTGCCCTGCCTGAATACAAAAGCGCAGTGACCACTGGCCCTAATTCACGAACTAAACTGAGCGTTACTAATAGGCCTAAGGCTTCTGCTGATCCGTATCTTTGCAGTGTGTAATACCCTTGCAATCCAAATACAAAACCAACAAATAAACCTGAAATACCAATGATAGCTAAAGAATAATTACCTAAAAAGTGGATTTGGTCTCGGATTAAACCAGGTCTTTTTAAAGCAGTTGGAAACAACCAACACAACTGAAAAAACAGTCGAGCAGCAAAACCAATTTTGGTTAATTGAGATCTAACTTTAGTACCAATCTTGCTTAATTGCCGAGATGGATTAACTGAAAACCTTTGACCTGCTTTGGGATCAGCAATTTTTAAGCCAAAATCTTCTTCTACAGAGGGACCTGGGTAATGAAAACCTACTGGACCATCTGCCTGAGCATTAATATACTGCATGACCAACGGGTCTTTGCTTTGCATTACCTCTTGAGGCGTGCCTTGTGCTGCAATTTTTCCGTTGGCTAAAATAATAATTTGATCGGCTAAAGCAAACGATTGTTCGAGTTCGTGAGAGACGACCAAACTGGTAAGTCCCATAGAGTCGTTTAAATGTCTAATTAATTTTGCAGCAGTGCCCATAGAGATGGGATCTAAACCTGAAAAAGGTTCATCGTACATGACCAGTTCAGGGTCTAAGGCAATAGCCCTTGCCAAAGCCACACGCCTAGACATACCACCCGATAACTCGGATGGCATTAAATGTTGTGCGCCACGTAGTCCTACTGCATTGAGTTTCATGAGGACAATATCGCGAATCATGGATTCTGATAAATGGCTGTGTTCACGAAGCGGAAAAGCCACATTATCAAACACGTTTAAGTCAGTAAATAAGGCACCAAACTGAAACAGCATACCCATGCGCCTTCTAGCGTCATAGAGCTCTTTTTGTGCTAACTGTGGAATATTTTGTTCTTGGAACAGTACTTTACCTTCTTGGGGTTTAACCTGCCCGCCAATTAAACGCAATACAGTGGTTTTACCTCCACCTGAGGCGCCCATGAGTACAGTCACCTTACCCTTGGGCAAAGTGAGCGATAGATTATCTAAAATGACACGTTCACCGTAGCCAAAACGGACATTTTGAAGTTCTACTAAAGATGTGTTGGATTGTGGATTTAACATTAAGGCGCAATTGTAATGCTAGGGGCCAATAAAATATAAAAACAAGATGTGTAAAGTTATAGCTCAGGCAAAGAAGCTTGCACTCAAAACAGTGCAAGCTTGTGTTGAATAAGTAGGGTAAATTGTTTGCCGTTTTTTATCTACTCGATATTGAATGGATTCAAAACAAGGCTAAAGAAATAACAAAACTGCCAGACTCAATGTGACAACTAGATTAATTAATTGACAAGCTGATTCAATAATCTTTGAATAAATCGCAACCAGTATTTGTTATGCAAATCAAAATACACCACCAGATAATATTCAAATTATATCATTTGACGGATTAGGACTTGGGATTGTGCACTTGAAATGTATCTTCGCATAGACATTAATTACACAACAGTCTTTCCGTAAGTCAATCAATAATCGTCAAAAGTACATTTTTAAATTCAACTCCCATTCATCAATATTTCATGAATTAGTCATTGAATCATCATCAAGCAACGCAATGATAGGGTCTTTATTAACACGATCCAGTGGAAAACTTCATGAACCAAGATACACGTGCTAACTTTAATTTTAACGAAGAAGACTCCAATACCAGTCCTAACCCTAGCTTTGAAGATGTTTCTCAAGCTAGATTAAGCCGTAGAGGCTGGTTAAAGGGTGCGGCTACGCTGGGTGTTGCAACTACTGCAATGGCCAACACTACATTGGCGAGCGCTGCAAAAGCCAGTAACAACACAGTCAACCAGTTGGGTTTTAATGCAGTTGCTAAAAGTTTAGCCGATGCGGTAGTTGTACCTGAAGGTTATCAATTTCAAGTGTTATATGCTTTGGGCGATCCACTGACAGCACAAACTCCCGCATTTAAGAATGATGGTACTGACACTGACTTTGATCAACGCGCTGGTGACCATCATGACGGTATGGAATGGTTTGGTTTAGATACCAAAAATCGTCCATCTAACACTTTTACCGCTCGTGGTTTATTGGCAATTAATCATGAAGCCACTACTGATGAAAAATTAAGCTCACATTTCCTCCATCAAAATGGCGGTACCTCTACATTACCCCGCCCTGCCGCAGAGATAGATAAAGAGCTCATGATTCATGGTTTGACTGTAGTGGAAGTTCGCTCTACTGGTAAAAACTGGAAATATGAAGTGACTTCACCGTTTAATCGCCGCATTACCACCATGACCTCAGCAGAGATTCATGGCCCAGCAAAAGGTAGTGCTCATTTAATGACTAAACACAGCCCTGATGCAACAGTTTGCCGCGGAACTTTAAACAATTGTGGAACAGGTAAAACACCTTGGGGTACTTTTGTTTCCGGCGAAGAAAACTGGTATGGCTATTTCTTCCGTGATGCGCAGGACGATGCACGCCGTAACAACGATAAATCAGTTGCTGGTTTAAACCGTTATGGCCGTAAAGCGGCAGCCGCAAGCCGTCATGGCTGGGAAAGTGGTGGTACTGATGATCGTTTTATACGTTGGAACAATGGTGCTTTGGCAGCAAGCGCTAAAGAAGACTACCGAAATGAAATGAATACTTTTGGTTATGTGGTTGAACTTGACCCGTACAAAACACAATCAAGTTTACGCAAACGTACTGGTTTAGGTCGGTTCGCACATGAGTCTGTTGCATTTGCCAAGCCAGTGGTTGGTCAACCAATTGTGGTTTATATGGGTGATGATGCACGTGGCGAATATATTTATAAGTTTGTATCACAAAACTTGTGGCAAGCCAAAGATGCCAATGCAGATGACCGCTTAGCGGTTGGTGATAAATACCTTAACACAGGTACTCTTTTTGCTGCTAAATTTAAAGAAGATGGAACGGGTGATTGGATTGAGTTATCAATGAACAATCCATTAATTGCTGCCTATACTGGATTTAAATTCGAAACCAATGCCGATATCGCTATTTTTACGCGCTTAGCAGCTGATGCAGTAGGCGCCACTAAAATGGACCGACCTGAATGGGGCGGAGTGAATCCAAAAAATGGTGAGATTTATATTACCTTAACTAATAATAGCCAACGTCAAGTGAGCAACTTGGATGCGGCCAATCCACGTTCTTACACTGACACCAAAGGTAGCAAAGAACAAAAAGGTAATGTGCACGGTCATATTGTGCGTTTAGCACAAACTCAACCTGCTGCTAAAGATTTTAAATGGGATATTTATTTGTTTGCCTCAGAAGCCGATGCAGATAAGTCTTTAATTAATTTATCTTCTTTGACTGATGACAATGATTTGTCTTCTCCAGATGGTTTAGTATTTAGCCCAAGTACAGGTATTTGCTGGATTCAAACAGATGACGGTGCTTACACTGACAAAACCAACTGTATGATGCTTGCTGCTATCCCTGGAAAATTAGGTGATGGCGGTGCAAGGCAGCTCAACTATGGCGATAAGGTAGTGACGACTCAAGTAGGTAAAAATCCTAGTCCAGACACACTCAAACGCTTTTTAGTTGGCCCTAAAGGTGCTGAAATTACAGGCATTTGCGAAACACCAGATGGTCGTGCTTTGTTTATTAACATCCAACATCCTGGTGAGAACACCAAATTAGCAGATGTCAACGACTCTAAACGTTATGAAAGCGTCTGGCCAAGTAACGCCGGTTATGGCAACGGCCAACGTCCACGCTCGGCAACTATTGTAATTACCAAAAAGAATGGTGGATTAATTGGTAGCTAAACCATTGATCGATTAAGCAAAAAAGCCCAGCAATAGGCTTTTAAATTGATTGAATTAAAAAGCTTCATTTAGAAATGAAGCTTTTTTTCTTGGCAATTGAAAACCTTTTTAAGGTTTTCAACTCGCAAAGCATTAACGTGGCAATGTGCTTGAACCCATTAAGAATTCATCCACCGATTTAGCCGCCTGACGACCTTCACGGATCGCCCAAACTACCAAACTTTGACCACGGCGAATATCACCAGCAACAAATAATTTAGGTACGTTGCTGCTATAAGCCTTTTTGCCTTCGGTGCTGGATTTAGCATTGCCACGGGCATCTTTATCAACACCAAATGCATCTAAAACAGTCGCTACTGGAGAGACAAAACCCATTGCCAATAAGACTAAATCAGCTGGAATAATTTGCTCGGAACCTGCTACCTCTTGCATTTTTCCGTCTTTCCATTCGACACGTACTGTTTGTACACCTTTTACTTTGCCTTTTTCACCAATAAAAGCTTTGGTAGAAATAGCAAATTCACGAGTACAACCTTCATCATGGCTGGAGCTAGTACGCAATTTCATTGGCCAATAAGGCCAAGTTAATGGGCGGTTTTCTTCTACTGGCGCTTTTGGCATCACTTCGAATTGAGTCACACTAATGGCGCCATGACGGTTACTAGTACCTACGCAATCGCTACCAGTGTCGCCACCACCAATTACCACTACGTTTTTGCCGTCAGCACGTAATTGACCTTTTAATTTGTCGCCCGCATTGACTTTATTTTGCTGTGGTAAAAACTCCATTGCAAAATGAATACCGTCAAGGTCACGACCTGGTGCGGGTAAATCACGTGATTGCTCTGAGCCACCGGTTAACAAAACCGCATCAAATGATTTTAATAACTCTTGAGGAGCAATGGTTTCTTTAGCCCAGTTAGTCACTTTGCTGCCTTCAGGCAATTGACCCACCATGACACCCGTTTTAAATGTAACGCCCTCGGCTTTCATTTGCTCGACACGACGGTCAATATGGCTTTTCTCGAGTTTAAAGTCGGGAATGCCATAACGCAATAAACCACCTACTCGGTCATTTTTTTCGTAAACTGTAACGTCGTGACCTACGCGTGCCAATTGCTGGGCAGCTGCCAAACCAGCAGGACCGGCACCCACCACGGCTACTTTTTTGCCTGTTTTTTGAGCTGCGACTTGTGGCTTGACCCAACCCTCTTGCCAAGCTTTATCAATGATGGCGTGCTCAATAGATTTAATACCTACGGCTTGTTCATTCACGTTTAAAGTACAAGCGGCTTCGCAAGGTGCGGGGCAAATACGACCGGTAAACTCTGGAAAGTTATTGGTGCTGTGCAATACAGCAATCGCATTTTGCCAGTCTTGACGGTAAACCAAATCATTAAAATCTGGAATGATATTGTTAACTGGGCAACCATTATTACAAAACGGAATACCACAATCCATACAACGTGCCGCTTGCGTTTGTGCTTGCTTATCATCTAAACCAATTACAAATTCTTTGTAATTTTTTAAACGTTCTGCAACCGGTTGATAACCTTCTTCTAAGCGGTCGAACTCTTTAAAACCAGTGACTTTTCCCATTTTTAATCCTATCGATAGTCGATTTAATTCGTGTATGTATGATGACTTTAATCAAGCTTATTTTGTAGTCGCACTGGCTTTGACTTTAGCAGTAGCATTGGCTGCTACTTCAGCCTCTGCTGCTTGCGCCATTTCACCTAAAGCGCGTTTGTATTCATGCGGGAATACTTTGACAAATTTTTGTCTTGAGTTTTCCCAGTCATCTAATAAATCACGAGCACGTTTGCTACCTGTCCAACGATTATGTTGTTGCAAGAGTTGCTTGACAGCTTCTTCATCGGTTTTACCTTGATGCCATAAAGCAGTTGGCATAGTGTCTTTTTGCTCTTGTGCAGAAAGTACTTTGTCTAAGCCCACCATTGCGGTATTACAACGTTTAGCAAAACCACCGTCTTCATCGTAAATATAAGCAATACCACCGCTCATACCTGCAGCAAAGTTACGACCTGTTTTACCTAATACCAACACAGTACCACCAGTCATGTATTCACAACCGTGGTCGCCAGTGCCCTCTACGACAGCAGTAGCGCCAGACAAACGAACAGCAAAACGCTCGCCACCTACACCACTAAAGAAGGCTTCACCACTGGTTGCACCATACATTACAGTGTTACCACAAATAGTGTTGTTAGTAGCTACACCACGGAAATCAATGCTTGGGCGAACGGCAATACGTCCACCGCTTAAGCCTTTACCAGTGTAGTCATTGGCGTCACCAATTAAATACAAAGTAATACCGTTGGTTAAGAATGCACCAAATGATTGTCCGCCAGTCCCTTCAAGCTGAATGTGAATAGTGTCATCTGGCAAACCTTCAGGATGAACTTTAGTAACTGCACCTGACAACATTGCACCTACAGAACGGTTCACATTGCGAACGGTTTCCATAATCTTGACTGGCTTGCCTGTTTCAATGGCAGATTTAGCTTTTTCAATTAATAAATTGTCAAAGTTTTTCTCTAGGCCATGCTCTTGAGTTGCCACATGGCGTACGTCGGCTTCGATGCCAGCCAATGGTTGAGCAAACAAGCGACCAAAATCAAGACCTTTGGCTTTCCAATGTTCAATACCTTTACGGGTATCGAGTAGATCAACACGGCCCACTAAATCGTCAAATTGACGAATACCTAACTGCGCCATAATTTGACGTACTTCTTCAGCAATAAAGAAGAAATAGTTCACTACATGCTCAGGTTTACCAGAGAACTTTTTACGCAATTCTGGATCTTGGGTAGCGACGCCAACTGGGCAGGTGTTTAAATGACACTTACGCATCATGATACAACCCTCAACCACTAATGGAGCAGTTGCAAAACCGAATTCATCAGCACCTAATAAAGCACCGATTGCAACGTCACGACCAGTTTTCATTTGACCGTCGGCTTGTACACGAATACGGCCACGTAAGCGGTTTAATACCAAGGTTTGTTGGGTTTCAGCTAAACCAATTTCCCATGGGCTACCTGCATGCTTAATAGAAGACCAAGGTGATGCACCGGTACCACCATCATGGCCGGCAATTACCACATGGTCGGCTTTACATTTAGCCACACCTGCTGCAATCGTACCCACACCAATTTCACTCACCAACTTCACGCTAATGTCAGCATGAGGTGCCACATTTTTCAAATCGTGAATAAGTTGAGCTAAGTCTTCGATGGAGTAAATATCATGATGCGGTGGTGGAGAAATTAGACCAACACCAGGCACAGAATAACGCAATTTACCAATGTACTTAGATACTTTACCACCTGGTAACTGACCACCCTCACCAGGTTTAGCGCCTTGCGCCATTTTGATTTGGATTTGATCGGCACTTGATAAATATTCGGCGGTTACACCAAAACGGCCAGAAGCGACTTGTTTAATACGTGAACGAAGTGAGTCGTTAGCTTGTAAAACATAATCAGCTTCGATTACATCAGAGCCTAAAATTTGCTTAAGGGTTTCGCCTTGTTTAATTGGAATACCTTTCAGCTCTTGACGGTAACGTGCTGGGTCCTCGCCGCCTTCACCGGTATTGCTCTTACCACCAATACGGTTCATGGCAATTGCCAATGTAGCGTGCGCCTCAGAGGAAATAGAACCCAATGACATCGCACCCGTTGCAAAACGTTTGACGATTTCTTTGGCTGGTTCTACTTCATCAATTGAAATGGCTTTGTTTGGATCAATTTTGAACTCGAACAAACCACGTAATGTCATGTGACGACGTGATTGGTCGTTAATGAGTTGAGCGTATTCTTTGTAGGTGTTCCAGTTATTAGAGCGTGTGCTGTGCTGTAATTTGGCAATTACGTCAGGTGTCCACATATGCTCTTCACCACGAGCGCGCCATGCGTATTCACCACCAGCGTCCAACATATTAGCTAATACTGGGTCGTTACCAAAGGCAGCTTTGTGTGAACGAATCGTTTCTTCGGCAATATCAAAAACACCAATACCTTCAACCTTGCTTGGAGTACCAGTGAAGTATTTGTTAATGGTAGCGCTTGATAAGCCAATGGCTTCAAATAATTGCGCACCACAATAACTCATATAGGTGGACACACCCATTTTTGACATGATTTTAGACAAGCCTTTACCAACTGCTTTGATGTAGTTGTAAATTGCTTTTTCTGGACTTAAATCATCTTTTAAATCTTTGTGCAAATCAGCCAAAGTTTCCATTGCAAGGTAGGGGTGAACGGCTTCTGCGCCGTAACCAGCCAACACTGCAAAATGATGAACTTCACGAGCACTGCCAGTCTCGACCACTAAACCAGCAGTGGTACGTAAACCTGCACCCACTAAATGTTGATGAATAGCGCTTAAAGCTAACAATGCAGGAATGGCCACTTGAGTGGCGCTCACGCCTTTGTCGCTAATAATTAAAATATTGCGACCTGTTTTGATAGCGTCAACTGCTTCTGCACAAAGTGAAGCCAATTTAGCCTCAACACCTTGTGCACCCCATGACACTGGATAAGTAATGTCAATGGTGTGGCTCTTGAATTTACCTTGAGTGTGACGCTCGATGCTACGGATTTTATCCATGGCAGCAAAGTCAAGCACGGGTTGGCTTACTTCAAGACGCATTGGCGGATTGACTTGATTAATATCGAGTAAGTTGGGTTTTGGACCAATAAATGACACCAAAGACATCACAATCGCTTCACGAATTGGGTCGATAGGTGGGTTGGTAACCTGTGCAAACAACTGTTTAAAGTAGTTGTACAAAGGTTTGTTTTTATCAGACAAAACAGCCAAGGGGCTATCATTACCCATAGAGCCTGTGGCTTCTTCGCCAGCAGATGCCATAGGGCTTAATAAAAACTTAATATCTTCTTGAGTAAAGCCAAATGCTTGTTGGCGATCTAATAAAGTGGCCTGGGTTTCGGTGTTAGCTGAAACTGGAACAGAGATCTCATCGAGCTTAATACGTAAGTCTTCATTCCATTGTTTGTATGGCTTGCTATTGGCTAAGTTGGCTTTTAATTCTTCATCATCAATCATGCGACCTTGCTCGAGGTCGATTAAGAACATTTTGCCAGGTTGCAAACGCCATTTGCGAACAATTTTATGTTCTGGAATTGGCAATACACCAGACTCAGAACCCATGATGACTAAATCGTCATCGGTGATGCAATAACGTGAAGGACGTAAACCGTTACGGTCTAAGGTGGCACCAATTTGACGACCATCAGTGAACACAATAGAGGCAGGACCATCCCATGGCTCTAACATAGGGGCATGGTATTCGTAGAATGCACGGCGACGCTCGTCCATGCTGGCGTGTTGCTCCCAAGGCTCTGGAATCATCATCATCACGGCTTGGCTAATAGGATAGCCAGACATAGTTAACAACTCAAGGCAGTTGTCAAATGTGGCGGTATCGGATTGACCGGCAAAACTAATCGGGTAGAGCTTTTTAAGGTCATTACCTAGAACTGGTGAGCTCATGACGCCTTCACGGGCTTTCATCCAGTTATAGTTGCCTTTAACGGTATTGATTTCACCGTTGTGCGCAACATAACGATAAGGATGAGATAAAGACCACTCTGGGAAGGTGTTAGTAGAGAAACGTTGATGCACCAAACCTAATGCAGAAACGCAACGTACATCTTGCAAATCGGTGTAATAAGTGCCGACTTGATCTGCTAATAACAAACCTTTATAAACCACTGTACGGCTAGACATACTAGGCACATAGTATTCTTGGCTATGCATGAGTTGCAAGTTTTGAATGGCAGCACTAGCTGTTTTACGAATCACATACAGTTTGCGCTCGAGGGCGTCTTGCACAATCACGTCTGAACCACGACCAATAAAGACTTGGCGTAATACTGGTTCTTTTTCACGCACAGTAGGTGACATTGGCATGTCACGGTTAACCGGCACATCGCGCCAGCCTAATAAAACCTGACCCTCAGCTTTAATGGCACGTTCCATTTCTTGCTCGCAAGCCAAACGTGATGCATGCTCTTTTGGTAAAAAGATCATGCCAACACCGTACTCGCCTGGTGGAGGTAACTCAACACCTTGCTTGAGCATTTCTTCGCGGTAAAGGGCATCTGGAATTTGCAACAAAATACCGGCGCCATCGCCCATTAATTTGTCGGCACCTACCGCACCACGGTGATCTAAATTCTCAAGAATTTTGAGTGCATTTTTAACGATATCATGTGATTTATGACCACGGATATGAGCCACAAAACCAACACCACAGGCGTCATGTTCTTGGCCTTGACTATATAAACCAGTTTGTTGTAAATGGGCAATTTCTTGTGCCGTAGTCATAGGGATTCCTTGGTAACAAATAATAGATACTTAAAATTGGATTTGCTTGATCAATTCAAAAACGTTTGTTTTTTTAAATGGTGCAAACCAATATTGAATTTATTTTTAGCTTGAAAGCAAACTAAGATTTACAAATGTTTAAAAGCCAGAGGCTATTTTTAAATCCTAGGGTTAATATGGATTTTAATCAATTTTTTGGCCCTTCTTTAAAAATTAAATGGGGTCAGATCACTAATAATATTTAAGATTGAATTTTTTACAGCAAAATTAGGGACACATCAAACGCTGACTTCTTGATTAAAACCTAATTTCAAAGTTTTTACGATACGATGTTTGGCGCAGTCGGTAGGGCTCTGACTGGACGACCTGCTTTACCTCGCTTTAATTTTTGACTCGTCGAACGTTGTAATGCGTCTATAAAGGGCTCTGAACCTAAAACCTTGTCGTGACCCAAGGCGGACTGCAAAGCCTTGGTTTTAGAAACACCTAAACCCTGCTGCAAAATTTCAGAATACGCCTTTTCACGATCAAAAGGCGTATTTCCTAGCAACCACCATTCCTTAATAGGATGTAACCAACGAATTTCGGAGTAGCCTAAATAATGAGGACTGGCACTTAAGTTAGCAACATCTAAATGAAACTGTTCGGCTGTACTGTTGGCCTTTTCATTCATATAAAGCACTACATCAAGGCCGTAGTGTGCAACTTCTACTATAGTGCACAAAAACCTGCCATTCCATAAGGAACCAGATCGAGCGTGTTTTTGATTGAAATAAGGTACGTATTTACGACTAATGGCCTGAACAAATCCCGAAATAGCAGTTTCGTTTTTAGGGCTTAATAATAAATAAAACTCTGTGGTGCTAATTAAAAAACCATGCAAGGCAACTTCGAACAAAGGCAAGGTTTCTGCGATTATGGTTCTAAGGCGCTTGGCATCTTCGTTAGTTTTGCATATCTCTTGAAAATTATGGCCCACTTGTTTCACAAAATGGACCTGATTTGGAATTACGAGACGAGCTTGCCTAGCCATTTTAAAACGAATTATTGTGCTATCACAGGTGAATCTACACTCTCAAGCAAAGGCTCTTGACCACCCAAAGTAGTGCTGGTAGTAGGTAAGCGCTTAAACCTTGTATTCAATAAATTAGCTATAGAAAACTGTTGCAAAATTTCAAGCAAATGCACTGCTGAACTGCGTTTTTTCTGACCTGTATATTTGGCTACAATTAACTCGTTTTTCATACTGTGCTCCCAGCCAACTAGCTCGGTAACAGTGACTTGATAACCACATGCTTCTAGATACAAACAACGCAGTACATTGGTAATTTGACTGCCTAATTCACGGGTATGCAAAGGATGTCGCCATAACTCGCCTAAAGAAGATTTAGCCACTGACAAAGCTCGGTTTTGTCTTAAGTTAGCCGCCACTTCAGCTTGGCAGCAAGGCACTAAAATCATGTATTTGGCTTTTTTAATTAAACCAAACTCAATGGCATCGTCAGTTGCACTATCGCAGGCATGAAGTGCGGTTACTACATCAATTTGACTTGGTAAAGAGGCATCTTGCATTGCATCTTGAACACTTTTATCGGCAAAAATCATGCCTTTAAAACCTAATTCTTGAGCCAATTGCTTTGATTTTTCTACTAACTCCAGCCTAGTCTCTATGCCAATCATTTGGCCTTGCTCTTTATTTTTAAAGAACAAGTCGTAAATCAAAAAACCTAAATAAGATTTACCAGCACCTAGATCAGCGACTGACAGGCCATTAGGCCCTTCAGGCAAGGATAAAAGTGCTTTTTCAATAAACTGATACAAATGGGTAATTTGTTTGAGTTTGCGGCGACTGTCTTGATTGAGCTTTCCCTCACGCGTGAGAATGTGCAAGGCCTGTAGCAACTCTAATGACTGGCCTGGCCTTAATTCTGCAATAAACTCGTCTAGTGGAGATGGTTTCGCTTTTGCCACAGGTTTTTGGCGTTCAGGGTGATTGTTTTTTTTCATATTAATAAGCTTATCACCAAGAGGATAAAAAAGAATTGAGAAAAGTAAGTATCTACTATTGTGATGGCTGACAACAAAGATCGATCACTTTTCTGACTATATCGTCAGGAGCTGGCTGCATAAAGGCAGTGCCTTTATCTGAAATTAATACAAAACGAATCTCACCCGCTTCTGACTTTTTATCTGAGCGCATAAGTTCTAAATAACGTCCTGCATTATCTTGTGCATCTAAAACAGGCCCCACTACAGGTAAACCCGCTTTTTCAATTAATTGCACCAAGCGATTCACATAATTTTGGTCAATAAAACCCAACTCTTTAGATAAATGAGCTGCCATGACCATACCCGCCCCAACCGCTTCGCCATGCAACCATTGACCATAACCCATACCTGCCTCTATGGCATGACCAAAAGTATGACCAAAATTTAAAATAGCTCTTAAACCCGATTCTTTTTCGTCCTGGCCTACTACATAGGCTTTTATTTCGCAGCTTTTTTCAATCGCATAGGATAAAGCGACTGGATCTTTTTGAATTAATAAATCAATGTTTACTTCTAACCATGACAAAAATGGTAAGTCAGCAATAGGCCCATATTTAATCACTTCTGCCAAACCAGCTGATAACTCTTTGGCTGGCAAGGTATTAAGAGTAGAACTATCGCAAATCACCTTTAAGGGCTGGTAAAAAGCACCTACCATATTTTTACCTAAAGGATGGTTAATACCCGTTTTACCACCCACAGATGAATCTACCTGAGACAATAAAGTGGTGGGAACTTGTACAAATGGAATACCTCGCATATAACAAGCTGCTGCAAAACCTGTCATATCACCTATTACGCCACCACCCAAAGCGACTAAAAGCGTTTTTCGATCGGCTGATTTTTGTAATAAATCATCAAAAATAAGTTGTAGGGTTTCCCAAGTTTTAAAGACTTCTCCGTCTGGCAAACTCAGCACATCCACTTTTTGATATTGATTTCGCAATAAAGTTTGAACTTTAGCGGCATAAAGAGGCGCAACAGTAGTGTTAGTGACAACCAACACACTGCTAGCTTTTGGTAAATCTTTAAAAATATCGGACTGATCTAATAAATCATGGCCAATTAAAATATCGTAACTACGTTCTGCAAGTTGAATACGAACGGTTGAATGAGCTGGCATAAGCGTAATGAAAAGAATTAGGATTCTGGAATGGGCTCAATGATTGAGCTAGAAGAATGCAAGTCTACACTGCTTTTAAGCCCTGCCAACTCAAGTTGCATCACAATCATATTGATGACTCGGCTCATGGACTGCTTGCTAGTATCGACAACAAAATGAGCACAAGCTTGGTACAACGGATCTCTTTGTTGTGAAAGCTCACGCAACTTGGCAAGTGGGTCAGCCACTTGCAACAATGGACGACCTTTATCGTGTTTCAGGCGCCGATAGATTTCTTCTGGGGTTGATCTTAAATAGACCACGTAACAGTTTTTTTTCAAATTAATTCTGTTGACCTCTCGAGTCACTACACCACCACCGGTAGATAATACGCCTTGCTGCAAGCACAACTGGGCAATTACTCTTTCTTCGAGTAATCGGAATTTTTCTTCACCCTCTCGTTCAAAATACTCACGAATTGAACAGGCTATCTCATCAGTGATGATTTGATCGGAATCTAAAAAATTGCTTGATAATCTTTTGGCTAAATGCCAACCTACAGAGGACTTGCCTGAGCCAGGCAGTCCTACTAATGCCACTAACAAAGTGCCCCCTATCGCACGGACTGATCAGAAATAACTCTAGGAGTAATAAACACCAACATTTCTTGTTTAGCCGATCTGCGAGTTTTAGTCTTAAATGCATTTCCTAAAAACGGAACATCTCCTAAAACAGGCACTTTTGCCTCGTCGTCGGTTTCCGTTAACTCGAAAATACCACCAATCACAACTGTACCACCATTTTCAACCAATACTTGGGTCTTTATGTGTTTTGTATTGATTGCAAAACCTGCTGTAGTGGACTGGCCAACTGAATCTTTATTGACGTCAAGATCCAGAATAATATTACCTTCTGGGGTAATTTGTGGGGTCACCTCTAATTTTAATGATGCCTTACGGAAGGCAATGGAGGTCGCACCACTGGCAGTGGACACCTCATAAGGCAACTCGGTACCTTGTTCAATTAAAGCTTTGGTTTGATCTGCTGTGACCACTCTTGGACTAGAAACGACCTTACCTTTACCATCGGCTTCAAGAGCAGACAGTTCCAAATTCAAGAAACGATTGGCTACGCTACTAAATAATGAAATTGCCATTTTTGAGGCATTAAAACCGCTTAAGGAAGTAGCAGGCAAGCTCACCAATTGGGTGTTTTGAGTATCTAAAACATTGGTAGCTTCAGTAGTGGTGCTGGCTACTGCATTATATGAGCCACCAAAAGCTATTCTTTGGCCTTTATTATTGATGGCATCTCCTGCCTGCCCACCACGAACACCACCTAAATCAGCCCCTCCCCAACGAACACCTAAGGACTTGCCAAAGGTATCTGAGGCTTCAACAATTCGAGCTTCAATCACTACTTGCCTAATCGCAATATCAAGTTTTTTGATCATATCTTCAACTTGCGTCAATTTAGAAGCAATGTCAGTAACAAAAATTTGATTGGTTCTGGGCTCTGCAATCACGCTACCCCGTGGCGATAATAAACCACGGCTACCGTTATTGTTAGCATTGCTAGATGGAGCAATTTGTTGTGAAATTTCGGCCGCTTTTGTATAGTTGAGTTGAAAAGATTGAGTTCTTAGTGGCTCTAAATTTTCGATGGCGGCTTTTGATTCTAACTCTTGCCTTTCTTTAGTTGCCAACTCCTCTTTGGGAGCAATCCACAACACTGTACCTGATTTGCGCACACCTAAAGATTTAGCCTGCAAAATAATATCGAGTGCTTGATCCCAAGGAACATCTTTAAGGCGTAAGGTAACAGTACCTGCAACTGTGTCAGAGGTAATAATATTAAAGTTAGTGAAATCTGCAATGACTTGTAGCAATGACCTAATTTCAATATTTTGAAAGTTAAGTGATAACTTCTCTCCTGTATAACCTTTGCCTGCACTTAGTTTATTAGGGTCTTGAACTTGAGGCCTTACTTCCAATACGAACTTGGTATCAGTTTGATAAACTGAATGCTCCCATAGGCCTTTATTGTCAATCACAATTCTGACCTTATCACCGGCTACATCTGTAGTGATAGTTTGTATAGGTGTTCCAAAATCAATAACATCTAGTTTTCTCCGTAAATTGTCTGGAATGGTTGATTTTAAAATTTCTATGATTAAGCTAGACGCTTGCTGTTTAATATCAATGCCTACTTGATTACTTGGCAAAGTCAACTCAAGTCGTCCAGCACCATCAGTTCCCCTTTTAAAGTCGGGGGCTGTCATGGTTAAAACCTTTTCATTTAAACTTTCAGCAAAAACAGTAGGACGATTAGCTACTATTGCATTGACTTCAGGTTTGGTAAAAATCACATACAAAATATTGCCAGTTTGTTGAATTTTATGATTGCTTGACTGCTTTAGATTTAAAACCAAACGAGTTCTATCGGCCACTTCAACTAAGTTAGCGTTTTTAACTAGACCAGTTGGAAGATCGACCATGGTTTTACCCAAACCATTGCGTACACTTGGCAAATCTAAGACTAAACGAGCTGGAGATTGAACTGAAAAAGCGTTAATTTTGCCTTGATAAGCAGCTGATAAATCCACTTTAAACACATCGTTTCCTTCTTGAATAGAAGAGGAAATTTTAGTAATTGACACTTGCGCAAAACTATTGAAGCTAAGAATAGCAAGGAAACCGACTAATAGGCTTCTTAAAATAAACCCTAAATTTTTATTACCTATTTTCATCATTTTTTCTCCTGCAATTGAAGCATTGCTTTTTTCTCTACCCATTCACCTGAGCCCTCTTGAACCACTTCACGAATCGTTATTTCTGATTCAGTGATTTTTTGTATAAGTCCAAAATTCATACCTAAATGATTACCTGCTTTGACCTGAAATAATTTATCACCCGACTTTATCAAAGCCACTTGCTGACCGTTTTTAAATAAGGTGCCCACCATACTTAGTGCATCTAGTGGGAAGGACTCCAAAGGTTCTTTGCGCCGACTATTTTCCGCATTAAATAACTTGCTACTTGCTGCCGACTGGACCGTCTCTTGACGCAAAATAGATAATAGTTTTTGTGTGTTAAATGGCTCTACTCCAGTGGCCTGCTCGTAAGGCTGAGGGACAAAACTAATAGGCTCTGGACTCTTTGAAATAGCTGGAGTTGCCTTTTTTCGCTCAGCCTTTAACCAATCATAAAGTTCATCTTCAGAATTACCAAAACAACCGACCATTAACAAAGGCATTACGATCAAAAAAATTAATTTTATTTTTTTCATTGTGCTTTACCTGCATTTCTTGCTTCTGCTTTATTTTTGAGTTGTGTTTTTACTTCTTCTTCATCCAAATAGCGGAAAGTTTTTGCAGTAGCCTCAAGAATTAGCTTACCTTCTTTTTCTTTAGTTACATTAGAGGATGGAACTATAGAAATATTATTAAGAGTCACAATTCTAGAAAGCCCAGACACATCAGAACTAAAATGCGCTAAATCGTGGTATTTGCCAATCACCCTAACAGAAATAGGTAACTCAGCATAATAATCTTTTAAAACCGCTTGCCCTGGTCTAAACAGCTCAAAACTTAAACCACGGCTAACACCTGCCTGATTAATATCAGACAACAATGCATCCATTTCTGATTTGCTTGGTAATTGCTTTTCAAGTTGCGTAACAAAAATTTCAACTTGCTCTTTTTGCCTTGTTAAGGTTTCAACGTTGTTCGCTTTTTGCAACTTACGGCTAAACTCTTCCTTGTAAAGTGTTTCTTGATCAATTAATCCCTGCAATTCAGTTTCAACATCTCGTACAAAAAGTACCCACCCTAATAAGAGGACAGAAAGAGTAACTAATATAAAAACGCCCAATTTAAATGGTGCAGGCCAGTTCCAAGGCTCTTGAGAATTGAGTTCTGCAAACTGAGATTGCAGATTTTTTTTATCTTCTTTTTTATTTTTTCCAAACATAATCTTTTTTTGTGTGAGATAAAATGGAATATTTATGGCTTAACAGTTGCACCTGTTGCAACAGATGCACTTTCAACTGGCGTTGCAGGCTTTTGCTTCACAATCATTTGAAAATTTGCAACTTGACGCTGATCACGTTGATTGAGATTGGTTGTGGCAGCCACAATCTCTACCAATTCAGGCGTTTCTAACCATGGACTTCGGGTATCTAAATTGGTTAATAACTCAGAAATACGTTGATTAGATTGAGCTACACCAGCCAAAGTGATTTTACGTCCATCTTGCTTAATTGATGTCAAATACATACCTTCGGGAATAAGTCTGGTAAATTCAGCTAACAAATGAACAGGTAAATTTCTGTCGGCTTGCAAGTCCTCTACTGCTTTTTTACGCGCTTTTAATGCAAGAATTTCCGCCTCTAAAGTAGCCACTTGTTTAATTTCAACATCTAACTTTTTAATTTCTTCTGTTAATAACTGATTTCTGTAATTTTGGGACTCAATACTCATTTGAGTATAAGAAATCCAACCATAAGTTAAGCCCGCACCTAAAAAAGCAAATAAAACCATAGTGTTACGAAAATCAACTTTGCGCTTTTCTCTGGCAATTTCACGGTGAGGTAATAAATTGAGTAATATCATGCCAAGAACCTCCGCATAGCAAGACCAGCTGCAAAATGATAAGCAGGAGCTTCTCTGCGCAAACGTTTGTTAATTTGTTCTGACTTGATTGTCATGCCTTCAAATGGACTGGCTAGTTCACAAGCAATTCCTGTTTGCGAACTTACAGCACGAGATAAACCTGTAATACAAGAGCCACCACCAGATAAAACAATTTTACTAATCCTTTGACGACCAGAGGCGGAATGGAAAAATTGAACTCCTCTTTCGATCTCAAGAGCAGTATTGGCCAAATAAGGAGCAATCACACTCGACTCATAACCCGCTGGTAGATCACGACTTCGTTTTTTTCTTTCTGCATCAGTGGCGCTTAAACCATAATGAGACTCAATTAAATTAGTGAGTTGTGAGCCCCCAAAATTCAAATCTCTATCGAAAATTAACATTCCATTTTGGTAAACTTGTAAACTAGTAGATACAGAACCCATTTTTAAATTAGCAACCAACGGGCCATCTTGTGTACCAAACTCATTAGTAGAGTGATTTTCTGGACACACCATTCTGGCACGCACAAAAGCACCAACTTCTAAAATGGCTACTTTTAAACCCGCTGCTTCAGCAATAGTTTGCCATTCTTCAACTTTGTCTTTGCGTGCCGCTGCTACCAAAACCTCCACCTCTCCTGTTCCTATTACAGGATTGAGTTTGACATAATCAATATTTACTTCATCTAGGGCCCAAGGTAAATAAGAGGAGATTTCGGATTCAACTTGTGCCTCAAAATCGTTATCATTTAAATCGGCTTGAATATTGACTGTTTTAGTTACTACAGCAGATGCAGGTAAAGCCATGACAACGTTTTTTGTTTTTGCACCACTTTGGGTCACAGCTCTTTTTACCGAATTAGCAACTTCGACCATTTTTTCTACTGAATCGCCCATAATCCAGCCAGGCTGCAGTCTTTCACTCCCACAATGAGCTAGCACAAACTGGCCAGACATACCCCGTTCAAGACCTACTACCCTAACTACAGACGAGCCTATATCAAGGCCCAACATTGCAACTGGCCGATTCTGGGTTATAGATGAAAAAACATTTGAAAGGAAAGACAAAACAAATCCCCTACGTATGCATAAATTAAGAAGTTACTATCTAAAGATTACCAATTACGTAATAAGTCAGATACTATAACTTATAAAAAAAGGCAAAATCATAATTACGCCTGCTGATGAATATAAAGATTCCTTATAGTATCTCGCAACAAATGCCTAACAACAACAATTTGTTGCTTGAAATGATGAAGTATTTTTGTTTTTTTCAAAAATTTAGACTCTAATAATTGCCAATGTTTAGATAATTCAATTTTTTCAAGAATTTTTGCTATTTTCTTTTAAGATTGTCATCGCTATACAATAGACAACGTTTTTAACGAATCGGTCGGCCTAAGAGTTTTTCTCTTTCAATTTTACAACTCGAAAGTGCTCTGCACTTTTCAACAACATCTACATATAACGTGGTTAAAAAAATCATATTTGGTTTATTAAGCTTGATTGCCGCACTGGTATTGGCCATCATGCTTGTGATTGGTATCTCGATTGCACTTATCTACCCCACATTGCCCGATGTGTCAGAACTAACCGACTATAGACCGAAGTTACCTCTTAGAATTTACGCTGAAAACAACAGCTTAATTGGGGAGTTTGGCGAGGAAAGAAGAAAATTTGTACCTATTAGTGAAATCCCAGTCATTATGAAACAAGCTATTTTGTCGATTGAGGACTCGAATTTTTATTCTCATGGAGGAATTGACTTAAAAGGTGTACTCAGAGCTGGACTAGCCAACTTAAGTAGCTCTAGCAGGCAAGGAGCCTCTACCATCACCATGCAAGTTGCAAGGAATGTCTATTTATCAAATGAACAAACCTATTCTCGTAAAATTTACGAAATGATGCTGACCTTTAAATTAGAAAAATCATTAAGCAAAGATCAAATTCTTGAAGTTTATATGAATCAAATCTACTTAGGTGAAAAGGCATACGGCTTTGCTGCTGCCGCCGAAACCTATTTTGGTAAGTCAATTGGCCAAATTACTATAGCCGAAGCGGCCATGTTAGCGGGGCTCCCTAAAGCACCTTCAAAATACAATCCAATCGTTAATCGTGAAAGAGCCACTGTCAGACAACAATATATTATTGAAAGAATGTTGGAACTGGGTTACATCACGCCAGCGCAAGCCGAAGAAGCAAAATCAGAAGTATTGACGCTTAAACATCGGAATCAATTTCTTAACGTGCAGGCCGATTATGTTGCAGAAATGGCTAGGCAGCTCATTTACGCCCAATACGGCGAACTTACCTACACTAGAGGTATTAATGTTTATACCACGCTAAATGATGAGCTACAAAATACGGCCTATCAGTCATTAAGGCAAGGCATTATTGATTACGAAAGACGCCAGATTTATCGAGGCCCTGAAAAGTTTATTGAACTAGGCAACACTCAAAAAGAAATTGAAGACACACTTGATGATGCCTTTAATGAATTTTCTAATAATGATGACATTTTAGTGGCTGTTGTACTTGACGTGAATCCTCAAAAAATTCAAGCTGTACTTAACTCTGGTGAACACATAGAAATTACCGCAGAAGGACTTAAACCAGTTCAATCGGGTCTTGCAAAATCAGCTCCAGCAAAACAAAAAATTACGCGTGGAGCAGTTATTCGAGTTCGTAAAAATATCAAAGGCAATTGGGAAGCTACTCAATTACCAGAAGTAGAAGGGGCTTTTGTTGCCGTAGATCCTAAAACGGGTGGAATAAAAGCCTTAGTAGGAGGTTTTGACTTTGATAAAAACAAATTTAATCATGTCACACAGGCGTGGCGCCAACCGGGCTCAAGTTTTAAGCCTTTTATTTATTCAGCCTCACTTGAAAAAGGACTCACTCCCGCAACTCTCATTAATGACAGTGAATTGTTTTTCTCTGCAGCTCAAACTGGAGGTCAAGCTTGGGAGCCCAAAAATTATGACGGCAGTTTTGATGGGCCCATGACCATGAGAACGGCACTTGCCAAATCAAAAAATATGGTTTCGATTCGTATTTTACAAGAAATCCAGCCACAATTTGCTCAGGATTGGATTACAAGATTTGGTTTTGATGCAAGCAGACATCCACCCTATCTTACAATGGCTTTAGGCGCAGGTTCCGTTACACCACTTCAAATGGCAAGTGCCTATTCTGTTTTTGCAAACGGCGGACACTTTTTAAAACCTTACCTTATTACCAAAATTACCGACCAAAAAGGTAATGTGCTAATTGAGACTAAAAAACCACAACTTGATGATACTAATTTGGTAATAGAACCAAGAAATGCTTTTGTGACCACTAGTCTTTTACAAGAAGTGACGGTTAGAGGTACTGCCGCCAAGGCAGCAGCTCAACTCAAACGCACCGACATATATGGAAAAACGGGGACTACCAATGATGCAATTGATGCATGGTTTGCCGGCTACCATCCATCCTTAGTGGCTGTGGTTTGGATGGGCTATGACACCCCTAGAAATATGGGATCCCGAGAAACTGGAGGGGGATTGAGCTTACCAATTTGGATACGTTTTATGGATGTAGCACTTAAAAACACACCTATTGAAGAACCATTGCCACCTACAGGCATTATCCAAGTCGGTAACGAATGGTATTTTGAAGAATTTGGTCCTGGTAAAGGAATGACTAACTTAAAATCTGCCAATGCTAATAGTGAAGCAGAAAGTGATAGAGCTGGTAGCTCGCCACTCAATCCTTCATCAGACGAAAAGAAAAGTATCTTAGATTTGTTCCTTAACTAAATATAAGTCAGCCATTTCTACGAGGTAAAACTATCGCCATAAACCAATATAAGCCTACATCATAAGATGCGTGCTGGTTTATGGTAGGACTCTATTCATTTTTTATTTTTTGAACTCTAATGGCTGTCTTGCATGCAGACTAGCTTGTTCTGATAAATGAGAAAAAAACTCTCCTTGACCTTTTGTATCTTGCCAAGAATTATTTTGCCATTTATAGTGATAGCCACCGCTTTTAGCAGCCATCCAAACCTCATGCAATGGTTTTTGCAAATTAATCACAATTTGCGACCTATCTTGAAAGGTTACGGTTACCATAGAGCCTACACGTTGATTATCTAAATCAATGTCAAGTGCTTCATTAATTTGATCACACTGGGCCTCCACTGCTTTTAAAAGTGCTTCTGCTTGTGTTAAAAATTCTAAATCTGTCATAAACATTCCTCTATGAAAACTACTTTAAATCAACGAATTCGATTTTCTGCTTTGTTAGGTATTGTCCTAGTATTTGGTATCACCCTTTCTGCGTGTGGACAAAAAGGTGCTCTTTATTTAAGTGATAAAGCATCCAACAATACCCCAAAACAATCACAACAGGCTAGCTCGGCAACTTCTACTGCCAACTAAATATTGCTTAATTAACCTTTATATTCAATCTGCAAGCATTAATTGATGTAAAAGTTATTTCAATCGTTTTGCGCTTCAAATGCAAAACGATTTACTGAACCTAAGCCTAAAAAACCAACTCTGCCCTTTATAATAAGGGCAATTTTATTTTTCATAACGGATCAAGTGTTAAGAAGTTTTTAAGAGCTTTTGCACCAAACCACTCTACCTGACTTAACTGAATGAAAACTGCAATCATTACTGGAATCTCTGGCCAAGACGGCGCTTACTTGGCTGAACTATTACTCGCAAAAGGTTATAAAGTTTACGGCACCTATCGCCGTACGAGTTCAGTTAATTTTTGGCGCATCGAAGAATTAGGCATTCAAAACCATCCGAATTTGCATTTAGTTGAATATGATTTGACCGATCTAGGTAGTAATTTAAGTTTGGTACAAAAAGTACAACCAGACGAAATCTACAATTTAGCTGCACAAAGTTTTGTGGGTGTTAGTTTTGACCAACCCACCACAACTGCACAAATTACTGGTATTGGTGCATTAAATTTACTTGAAGCAATTCGTTTAGTTAACCCTAAAATTCGTTTTTACCAAGCCAGCACCTCCGAAATGTTTGGCAAAGTCCAAGCTATTCCGCAAATCGAAGAAACACCATTTTATCCTCGTAGCCCTTACGGCGTGGCAAAACTTTATGCCCATTGGATGACGGTTAACTATCGTGAAAGCTACGATATATTTGGTTCAAGCGGTATTTTATTTAACCACGAAAGCCCATTGCGCGGTCGTGAATTCGTAACTCGTAAAATTACCGATAGCGTGGCCAAAATCTCTTTAGGCCAACTCGACTGTGTTGAGTTAGGTAACCTTGATGCCAAACGTGACTGGGGCTTTGCTAAAGAGTATGTAGAAGGTATGTGGCGTATGCTACAAGCCGAGAGCCCAGACACTTTTGTATTGGCTACTAACCGTACCGAAACTGTTCGTGACTTCGTTAAAATGGCATTTAAAGGTGCCAACATTGATGTTGAGTTTAAAGGTCAAGCCGAAAACGAAACGGCCATCAACACGGCTAACGGTAAAACTGTTATGAAAATTAACCCACGCTTTTACCGCCCAGCAGAAGTAGAGTTATTAATTGGTAACCCGGCTAAAGCCAAAGCTATTTTAGGCTGGGTACCCAAAACTACACTTGAAGAACTTTGCGGCATGATGGTGCAAGCCGATTTACGTCGTAATCAACAAGGATTCTCATTTTGAAAATTGCGTTAACAGGTGCTAAAGGGTTTACAGGTCAGCATTTTGCTTCTTTAGCTCGCAAATTCGAGCATGAAGTAGTAGCAATTGAGTCTGACTTGCAAGACCCGACGGCCCTTACAGCTGAATTTCAAAAACACGGTGAAAACGGTGTTTTTGATGCAGTAGTTCATTTGGCCGCTATTAGCCACGTGGTTCACAACGATTTAAGCGCCTATTACAAGGTCAATGTAGCGGGTTCTGCACACCTTTTAGAGGCAGTGTTGGCAACAGGGCATGCCAGTAAAATTTTATTAGCCAGCAGTGCTAATATTTATGGCAACTGTGATGCCTCTCCCATCACCGAGAAGCAACTACCTGCACCAGTTAATCATTACGCAGTGAGTAAATTAGCCATGGAATACATGGCTAAAACTTATTCTGATAAATTACCCATAGTGGTGGCACGTCCCTTTAATTACACTGGGCCAGGCCATGATAAAGCGTTTTTAATACCTAAATTGGTTCATCATTTTGTGACTCAAGCCAACCAAGTTTCATTGGGCAATTTGCATGTTATGCGTGAGTTCAATGATGTCAGAATGGTGGCGCAATGTTATTTGGATTTAATCCAAAATGGCATAGCCAACGAGGCCTACAATATTTGCACGGGCCAAGCCTACTCCTTACAAACCGTCATTTCACAATTAGAACAACTCTCTGGACAAACCATAGAGGTAGTGGTGAACCCCGCTTTTGTAAGAGCCAACGAGGTTCACCGTTTATGTGGCGACCCTTCCAAATTATTAACCGCTAGTTCAGCCCTTGAACAATACACTTTATCTGACACTTTAAGTTGGATGTTAAAAGAGGCCATTGCGGCCAATTAATTTATATATTTTTTCAGAGCTTTGTTTATGACCCATACTCATTTACCATTACGTGTGGGCATTGGTTGTACTGCACTTGCCAAAAGCAAACGTAGTCAATATGCAGATGGTATTGCCATTTACACTGATGAATTATTAAAATTTTTGCCGCAAACACCCAACAATTTGCAGCTCGAAAAAGTGGTGTGTGGACAAAACCTCCAAGCCTTTTTGCCCACATCCCTTTCACTCTCACACTCTTATGAGTTGGCAAGTTTGTTAGCCGCTGTATCTGACCTACCTTTTAAAGGCAGCCAACTTTTAGAGCAGCAAATCGATTTATTTCATTCGACTGATCACTATATTCCTAAGTTAAAAAATACACCCGTAATTGCTACTATTCATGATGTGATTGGGCAAAAACATCCTGAATGGGTAAACCCACAATTACGCACTGCCAAAAATGCTTTGTTTAAAAAAACAGCACTCTGGGCCGATCATATTATTACGATTTCTGAGTTTTCTAAAAAAGACATTACTGAAGTTTTAAATATTCCAGCCGACAAAATTAGTGTGGTGGCGCAAGGTGTTAATCCAGAATTTTTTAATCTAGTTGCTCCAGAACAAAAAGAATTAATCCTTCAAAAATATAATTTAGAAAGTGGTTTTTTTGTGATGGTGGGCACTTTACAGCCTCGTAAAAATATTATTAAGGCAATTGAGGCCCATCATTTATTACCTGAAATGATAAAGAGAAAACATCCTTTAGTCGTTATTGGCCAAGAGGGTAGTCGCACCGAAGAACTCAAAAAAGCATTGTTACAACATGAGGCTTTAGGTTTTGGTCGATGGTTGCAATATGTGCCCAGAACCAATTTATTTGCTTTATTACAATCTGCCCAAGCATTGTTATTTCCATCACTTTACGAAGGATTTGGATTACCCGTATTAGAAGGATTTGCCAGTCAAATTCCAGTGATTGCATCCAATACCACCTCTATTCCAGAGGTTGCGCAAGATGCCGCATTTTTAGTTAATCCATTAAGCTCTGATGAAATAAGTCAAGCCATGACGGAATCGTTAAGGCAAAATAATGCAGCAAAAATTCAAGCAGGTTTAAAACTAGCTAAGCAATTTTCTTGGTTAGCTACAGCAGAAAAAACTGCCCAAATATACCAAACCGTGACCTCTCATCCTAGGCCTTTATGACTTCTTTAGCGCAAATTAGACCCTTAATAATTGGTAAATATATTCCGCCCCCATTTGGCGGGGTAGAAGCGCATATTGACTCACTAGCAAGGGCCTTATTACCAGAGGTAAAGTGCACATTGTTGGCAGCCGAGTCACCTGTCAAAAACAAGGCCAATCCGCCTACTTTCCCGTTTGAAGTTAAAACAGTTCCTTGTTATGGCAAGTTTGCTTCGGTATTTTTAAGTCCTGGAGTCATGAATGTGGCTCGAGAAGAATTACAAAGCCAGCGCTCCAATCTTTTACATATTCATGCACCTAATCCTTGGGGTGATTTTTTAGCTCTAAGAACACCTAAAAATATTCCAGTAGTGATGAGTTGGCACAGCGATATAGTAAAACAAAAAAAACTCATGCTGGCCTATCAAATGGTGCAAAAACAAGTGCTCAAAAGGGTAGATAAAATTATTGTTTTTACCCCCATGCACTACCCTATTTCCAAACAATTGCATCAAATTGATGTTGAATCAAAAATACAAGCTGTTCCTATGGGAATTGATTTTTCTAGCTTAGAGCCCAGTCTTGCAGACCCCAGCATTTTGCAAACCATTAACCGCTTTGCAGTGGGCAGACCTGTTTTATTAACGGTAGGCAGGCATGTTTATTACAAAGGTTATAGTCATTTAATTTCTGCACTTGCAAAAAGTAACTCAGATGCAGTACTCATTATGATTGGCAAAGGGCCACTCACAGAATCATTACAAAATCAGACCAAAGCCTTAAAACTAGAAAAAAGGGTTTTGTTTCTAGGGGAAGTTTCACACCCACAATTAGTGGCAGCATTACATCGCTGTGATGTATTTTGTTTACCATCTATCGAGCCCTCTGAGGCTTTTGGCATTGCAAGCGCCGAAGCCATGGCTTGCGGTAAACCCACCATTGTTTGCCAATTACAAAATGGCGTCAATTATTTAAATCAGGACGGAATTACGAGTTTAACTACCCAAGCAAAAAATGAAAATCAACTTGCCAAGGCCATTGACACATTAATTGAAGATGATGGTTTAAGGCAAAAAATGGGTAGAGCCGCCAATGCATGGGTAAGGCAAGAGTTTAGTTTAGAAGCTATGAAGCAGGGCACTTTAAAAGTGTACGAATCTTTAGTTGGCAGCGTATAAAATATTTTTTAAAGCACCTCAAAGAGTTCAGTTTGAGACAATAAAGCACCTTGCTGATCTTTTGCCGATAAATTAGGTAACTCGCCATTTAAAGGCCATTGAATATTAAGTTGCTGGTCATTCCAAGCAATACAACGCTCATGTGCAGGGGCGTAGTAATCTGTGGTTTTATATAAGAATTCGGTATTATTTTCTAACACCAAAAATCCATGTGCAAAACCTGGTGGAATCCAGAGTTGTTTAAAATTTTCTGCAGTTAACTCTACACCTACCCACTTCCCAAAAGTGCTTGAATTTTTTCTGATATCTACTGCCACATCAAATACAGCACCCTTTACAACTCTCACTAATTTACCTTGAGCTTGTTCGATTTGGTAATGCAAACCTCTTAGGACGCCCTTGGCCGAGCGGGAGTGATTATCTTGCAAAAATGATGCCTTAACACCAGTAACTTGCTGGAATGTTTTTTCATTAAAACTTTCATAAAAAAATCCACGCTCATCCCCAAAAACTTTAGGTTCTAAAATAAGGACTTCTGGGATGGCAGTTGGTATTACATTCATATGAACTCAAACAATCAAACTTAATATTAAGAGTGTCTTGATTTCATTAATAAAAGCAAAACAACAACAGATTAAAACAAGCTAGTAAGCTAACTTTTATTTATTTTGATTTTAAAATAAAAACAACACATTAGATTTTATTAAAGTGCTATTTGTTTCAAAATGCAAAAATAGAGGCTGCAGTAAAAGAATTAATTTCAATTAAGAGACTAAAAAGTAAAACATATAGGTAAGCACAATATAGACTTGAAGAAGCAAAATCATAACAAGCTATGCTTGAACTGGCTTAAGTGTACAAGAAGCAATTCCGTCAAAACATTACAATTGTATCAATTTGGGAAATAAAATGAAGCAAGCACCCTCTACATTACTTGAAACCAAACAAAGCACCGAGGAAAAATCTAAAGTAGCACCTTTGGTAGTAGCCATTTCCTCTAGGGCATTATTTGATTTTGAACAAGAAAACCTACTTTTCGAAAAAGACCTCACGCAAGGTCTTGGCGACAACAGTTATAAAAAACTACAACTAGAAAGACTAGAAGTAGCTGCCAACCCTGGGGTTGCCTTTTCTTTGGTCAACAAACTACTTACATTTAACCAACTAGGTAAAAAACTGGTGGAAGTGGTAATCCTATCGCGCAACGACCCAGTATCGGGTTTAAGGGTTTTTCGCTCTGCCATTAGCAATGGTTTATCTTTAGAGCGCGGCGTTTTTACCAAAGGCAGACCCCCTTATCACTACCTTAAACCGCTACAAGCCAATTTATTTTTATCGGCCAACTCAACTGATGTAAAAGAAGCCTTAAATGCTGGTTTTGCGGCGGCTACCGTAGCCACTCATTCTGTAAAAGCAGGGTTGAATTACCCCAATGAAGTAAGAATAGCCTTTGACGGAGATGCAGTTTTGTTCTCTGATGAATCTGAACGTATTTTCCAATCGAATGGCCTAGAGGCTTTCCAAGCACATGAGAAGCTCAATGCTTCACTGCCCCTGCCACCAGGCCCGTTTAAAGGCCTACTAGAGGCTTTAAACCTCTTGCAAAGTGCAGGCACACCTGCCATGCGCATACGCACTGCCTTAGTGACTGCACGTAGTGCTCCTGCCCATGAAAGAGCCATTCGCACGCTTATGAGTTGGAATATTGAAATTGACGAAGCGATGTTTTTAGGTGGCCTAGGTAAAGGCGCTTTTTTAAGAGAGTTCCAACCCGACTTCTTTTTTGATGACCAAACTCGGCATGTGGATGCAGCTGCAGAGCATGTTCCGGCAGGACATGTCGCAAGCGGCATTTCTAACCACTAAACCTTTAAAAATTATCTCATCTCTATTGTGAAATGAATGACAAATGACAAATAAAATTTCTTTTTGGACTTTTTTAAAACAAGTTCATCAAATTGCCAAACCCTATTTTCAATCTGAACAAAAGTACAAGGCCTGGGGATTATTATTTGCCATTGTTTCGCTCAATTTAGGCTCGGTTTATTTGGCAGTGCTTTTTAATGAGTGGTACGGTGTGTTTTATAACGCACTCCAAGAAAAAAATGCCACTATTTTTTGGCAGCAAATGATTAACTTTAGTTATCTTGCTTTTATTGCCATATTAGTGGCAGTGTTTCGATTTTACTTAACACAGGTTTTTGAAATTCGTTGGCGCGAATGGATGACTAAGCAGCAACTAAAGCGCTGGTTGAGCCATCAAGCTTTCTACAAATGGGAGCTTTATAAAAATCAAGTAGATCCTAGCCAAAACACCAGCTACGACAACCCCGATCAACGTATTACAGAAGATATAAGTGGTTTTACCAGCCAAAGTGTAGGCCTCACCATGGGACTACTTAACTCGGTAGTTACCTTGGTGAGTTTTGTTGGTATTTTATGGGGTTTATCGGGCGCTTTTTCTTTTGATATTGCAGGTTACCACCTCAATATTCCTGGCTTTATGGTGTGGGCAGCACTGGTTTATTGCTTAGTGGGCAGTGTGTTAACTCACTATATAGGCTACCCTTTAACTGGACTAAGTGTAGCGCAACAAAAAGTAGAAGCCAATTTTAGGCATCATCTTATGCGGGTACGTGAATACTCAGAAGCGATTGCACTTGATAAAGGCGAAAGCACAGAAAATAACTTGAGTAATTTACAATTTTCAAACGTAATTGCCAATTATTTTGCCTATATTAAAGCGCAAAAAAGACTTATTTGGTTCACTTCATTTTTTGGTCAAGCAGCTGTTATTTTTCCTTTTTTAGTGGCTGCACCTCGCTATTTTAGTGGGGCTATTCAGCTCGGTCAGGTCATACAAATTAGCTCGGCTTTTGGCAAAGTACAAGACTCACTTAGCTGGTTTATTGACAACTACAACAGCTTGGCCTCTTGGCGAGCCACTACCAATCGTTTAATTGATTTTAATAACAATATAGAGAGGGCTCATGCACAAATTACTCAACATGAAACAAGTGCCAAGCCCATTATGCTAGCGTCTCAATTAGAGATTCAATTACCCAATGGCCAAACTTTATTAAGTAGTCCACACTTGCAACTTCAACCAGGCGATAGCGTGGCATTAATTGGTGCATCTGGATCTGGAAAATCAAGTCTGCTTAGAGCACTCGCAGGCATTTGGCCTTTTAGCCAAGGTACGGTTTCTATGCCTCAAAACGCCATGTTTATTCCACAAAACCCCTATCTACCCAATGGTACATTAAGAGCGGCCTTAAGTTATCCTGCTTCCAGTCATCAATATTCAGATGAGGCACTTTTAAATGCCTTGCAACTGGTAAAGTTAGATGGTTTAAAAACCAAGTTAGATGAAGAAAACAACTGGTCGCAACAACTTTCTGGGGGCGAACAACAACGCTTGGCAATTGCGAGGGTGTTCTTGAAAAAACCTGCATGGATTTTTGCTGATGAGGCAACTAGTGCTTTAGATAAAAATTCACAACAATTTTTATACCAACAATTAATACAACTAGCTCACTCACAAAACGGAGCATTTGTTTCGATTACTCATCAAGCCAATTTAATTGCATTGCATCCTATTCATTGGAAGGTTGAAGACAGAACTGTCAAGATTCAAAACGCCTTTTCTTAACTAAAAAAATTAGCCCTCAACTTAGCGCCCGTCACTTCGTTTGAAGTACGGGTCTTTTTATAGGTAAAAATTCCCTCTAGCTCGTATGGGCTAAAGACGAGTAGAACTTTGAGAGTCACCAAATAAGGCAATATTTTTTTGAATATGAATATGCCAAACTGCAATAAACATGGCGGCTATTGATGGCCCAATAACAAAACCATTAATACCAAATAAACCCATGCCTCCTAGGGTGGTAATTAAGATCAAATAATCTGGCATACCGGTATCTCTGCCTACCAATTGTGGACGTAATAAATTATCTACCAAGCCAATAACAAATACACCAAACAAGGTTAAAGCAACTGCCTGCCAAGTCAGTCCTACGGCTGTTAAATAAATAGCAACTGGAATCCAAATTAATGCAGCCCCAACTGCAGGTAACAAAGAGGCAAAAGCCATTAGCACCGCCCAGACTAAAGCTGCACTTATTCCTAAAAACCAAAATGCCAAACCGCCTAAGGCACCTTGCACAATAGCTACAATTAAATTGCCCCTAACGGTAGCTCTAATGACGGTGGTAAATTTATCTGCTAATTCTTTTTTATGAACCGCATTTAGAGGCAAGGCACGCTTAATTGCCACTCTAATAGGGTCGCCATCACGAATTAAGAAAAATGCCAAATACAAAGACACACAAACATTCATTACAAAATCAAAAGTGTTTTGCCCTATGCTTATGGTTTGAGAAGCAATCGCTTGGCTACCTTGAGCTAATAAACTCACTAGCTTGGCTTGGAAAGCATTAAAGTCATCTAGGCCTAAATGCTTTAAAAAATTAGTCACAAAACTAGGTAATGCGTCAAACATTTGATGCAAATACATTCCTAAATTGATATTGCCATTTTGAAACTGCAAAACAATACCCGCAATTTGTTTGGTCAGTATTCCTGCAATAATTCCCAAAGGTAAAATCACAATAATTAGCACTATTAATAATGTTGCTACTGCTGCCCTGTTATGATTATTTTTAAATTTTGGGAGAAATTTTAAATACATCGGTTTAAAGGACATGGCAATAATAATGCCCCACATAATAGTGCCCCAGAAAGGCCACAAAATGGCTAAAAAACCAATAGAAACCAATAACAATAAAACATTCAGTGCCCAACCCTCTTTCTGTTGATGCGAATTTTGATTTGAATCATTCATATACTATTTCTTTGACTTAATTTGAATAACGATAAAGAGTGAATACAAAAAAGGGCTACAGAAAATATCGTCCAAGTAGGCGCCTACCTTAATAAAATCATGACCGTTCCTATAACAGTTAACACGGCACCAATCCAAGCCCCAATAGCGGGCCTTCTACCTAAATACCACCACAACATAGGCAGTAACAAAACCGGTGATACCGATGACAGCACTGCCACCACACCTACGTTACCATTTTTTAGGGCTAATAAAATACAGGTCATGCCTATGCCCATTGCAATCCAACCGTTTAAAGCAGTTTGCCATAAAATTTTAGCATTTAAAGGTTTTTGTGACTGAGCCGCTTTAAACCCCGACCACAATAAAACCCAATGAGCCGCTCCTGCAAAACTGACACGTAAAGCAGATGCCGCAATAGGGTCGACTCCTTGAGACATTACTGGCTTTGCAATAAGTGAGCCTATGGACTGACAAATAGCAGCGATGACACCCAATACAATACCCCACTTGAGTGATCCTGCATCTGCTTCCCAAGCATGATTATCTTCTTTATCGCGCCCCATAAAAATGGCCACAGACACACCTACCATGACTAAAACAGTGCCGATAAAAGTAAGTAGATTCATTTTTTCGGCAAATAAAATAAATCCAAATAAAGCACTAAACACCGCATTAGTAGAATAAAGCACTCCAGCCCTACGTGGCCCCAAGCGATTGCTAGCTGCAAATAAAGCAGTATCGCCTACAAAGATGCCAATGAGGCCACTTATGGCCATTGCTATTAGTACAGAGCCTGTAAGCCCGTTCCAGCCACCCATTAAAAACACCACAGGCCAAAGCATTAAGGCCACCGCCATCATGCGCCAACGAATAAATGAAAACGCCCCTAAATGCCTAGAGGGCACCACCGAAATAATCGAACCAATCGCCCAACACAAAGCAGCTGCTAAAGCTAAAAAATCATAAGAGTTCATAAAATGAGGTGGGGCCGAAAGTACGTTAAAGAATATACAAAAGCAACAATACTGTAAGTAAATTTGAATAAAGGTCTATGACTCAATGCAAAAGACCAAGGTCAACAGTGAGCTTAGACGATTGTAGAGTTGAACTTTACTTAATTTGATTAAAATGGGAAGTATGCACATGAATAATATAACATTAGCACAAGCACTAAAAAGGAACTCTTCAATATGGCCATTCAAGCTATTGCCCTAAGCTACTCATGTTCTGTCTGTGGCTGGAAAAAAACCGTGAGCCCAACAAGCGACGCACTACTGCCTGGCGAGTTTTACCATTGTTGCCCTAATTGCGAAAATCCTAATTTGCAAACACAAAAGCTAGATGCATTGAGTAGTTTGGTATATGAATTAAGGCGCAAAATTTATAATAAATAGGTTTTATTTGCGAAGTCCTGTAATTTCTGGAGGGAAATTGCTTAAGTCGAATTAGCTTCAACTTATCATCTAGTTCAAATAGAACTTTAGTTAGTACTTAAAATTTAAAAATTCAGCCTCTCAATTTTCAAAATTCAATACCTGCAAATTCAAAAGTTTTCAAAAGGAAGGTTAAAAATTAATTGTTAATTAAACAGTTGCATAGCTAACTAAATTATATTAAAATGTTACTATGTTCGAACAATGTCTTTACTTCAATACCACATCCCTTGCTCGTCAATTAGAGCGTGAATGGACTCGTGCTTTCAAGCCTTATGGTCTTACTCCTTCTCAAGCATTTATGCTTCGGGTCATACTCAGCAAAGGCGCTATTATTAGCACCGACTTATCTCTCGAACTCAATATTTCTAAGGCAACATGTTCTAGAACCGTTGAGGGACTTATTGCGCTTGGTTTTGTCACCAAAATTCAAGGAGACACTGATGGTCGAAGTCATGAACTCCATCCTACGCCTAAAGCTAATAATATTAGTGTTGAGATTAACAAAGCAAGCAGTGAGGTAACTAAGAAGATTAAACGAATCATTGGATCTAAAGAGTTTGAAACTACCGTAAAGAATCTGCGTGAAATCAGTTCCTCTATAAAATAGTTTTTTTTGATTTAATAGTTGTATAGCTAACTAAATGGAGCATAAAAATGCCAATTTTGACTGTAAAAGTAAGTGGGAAAAAGAACCAATATCTAACAATGCAAATCGGCAGCTTGTTAATGGACATTACCAACCGAATTCTTAAAAAAAAGCATGAGCTTACTGCAATAGCCATTGAGTATGTTGATCATGACTCTTGGTTTGTTGGGGGTAAGTTACTGAGTGAAGTGGGTATGAATAGTTTCTATTTCGACATCAAGATTACCGATGAAACTAACACCAAAGATGAAAAAGCACAGTATATTAAGGAAGCATTTGAAGGTTTTAATCGAATTCTTGGAAATCTTCATGAAGAAAGTTACATCTATATTCAAGATGTAAGAGCCACTTCTTACGGGTACGGCGGGAAGACTCAGGAATTCAGATACCAGCATTAATTGGTGTAGGCATCAAAGTAAATTCAGCTCATCAAAAATTATTTGATCAGCTGGTAATGTGAATGTTTTTAAACTAAATAAGCAGCTCTGGTGATAGGAGCTAGGCCCTATCACCAGATTTTTTATTTTTGACTGTTATTTTGTATAGAGCTAAAAATCTAGCTCCCCAAAAATGCAGCCATGCTTTTTACTCCACCGTCACCGACTTAGCCAAGTTTCTAGGCTTATCTACATCGGTGCCTTTGGCAAGTGCGGTGTGGTAGGCTAATAACTGCAAGGGCACTACATGTAACAAGGGGCTTAGGGCACCATAATGCTCTGGCATTCTAATCACGTGAATACCTTCTGCACTTTGGATTTTAGTGTCGGCATCGGCTAATACATACAGCACTCCACCACGGGCGCGTACTTCTTGCATATTGCTTTTGAGCTTTTCTAATAAAGCATCGTTAGGTGCTACGGTTACCACTGGCATTGCACTAGTGACCAAAGCCAATGGGCCATGTTTTAACTCGCCAGCGGGGTAAGCCTCGGCATGAATATAACTAATCTCTTTTAGCTTTAATGCGCCCTCTAGTGCAATGGGGTAATGCAAACCACGACCTAAAAATAAGGCGTTGTCCATTTTGCCAAAATCTTCGGCCCACTTCATGACCTGTGGCTCTAGTGCTAAAACCGCCTGTATTGCCACTGGCAAATGGCGCATTTCTTTTAAATAATTTTGTTCTTGCTCTGGGCTTAAACGGCCTTTGCTTTGAGCAATGGCTAATGTTAATAAAAATAAACCGGCCAATTGGGTAGTAAATGCTTTGGTTGAAGCCACACCAATTTCTACGCCTGCACGGGTTACGTAGGCCAATGCACATTCACGCACCATCGCACTTGTGGCGACATTACATATCGTTAGGGTGTGCTTCATACCTAGGCTTTGGGCATGGCGCAAAGCAGCCAAAGTGTCGGCCGTTTCGCCCGATTGGGTAATTGTCACGACTAATGTTTTAGGATCGGGAACAGAATCTCGGTAACGGTATTCGCTCGCTACTTCAACTTGTGTAGGTATTTTGGCAATGCTTTCTAACCAATATTTAGCTGCACAACCACTGTAATAACTAGTGCCACAAGCCAAAATTAAAATCTTATCAGTTTGATTAAACACTGCGTGTGCATTTTGCCCTGGGGCAGGCAAATTAACGGCTTCAAACAACTCTGGCACAATGGCTTCCACACCTTCAAGGGTGTCGGCAATAGCCCTGGGTTGCTCAAATATTTCTTTTTGCATATAGTGACGATAAGGGCCTAACTCGGCAGCACCACTATGCGCATGAACTGTTTTAACGGGTCTTTCGGTTTTGCTAAGGGCTTTGGCGTTTTTATCAAACACCCAATATTTGCCCAATTGCAAATCCACCATATCGCCTTCTTCTAGGTAAACGATTTGATCGGTTACTCCCGCTAGGGCCATGGCGTCACTGGCTACAAAATGTTCTTGTCCGCCATTACCCACACCTAACACCATTGGCGAACCTGCTCTTGCACCCACCACACGGTTGGGTTCATCTCGGGCAAAAACTGCAATGGCATATGCACCATGCAATTGTGGCAAGGTGGCTTTTACTGCTTCGAATAAATCACCGTTGTAATGGCTATCAACTAAATGGGTAATGACTTCGGTGTCGGTTTGGCTTAAAAATACATAACCCTTTGCCGACAAAGATTGTCGTAGCTCTTCATGGTTTTCGATGATGCCATTGTGTACCAAAGCAATACGGCCTGGTTTTTCTGAAGCGTTAGTACCAGGGCCATGGCTAAAATGAGGATGAGCATTATGCACGGCTGGCACACCATGAGTTGCCCAGCGAGTATGCGCAATACCCGTTTGACCTTGAATATGATCTTGTTGTACTTGACTGGCTAGTTCTGCCACCCTAGCCGTACTGCGTGCACGTTTTAAACCGCCATCATGCACTGCAACACCACAAGAGTCATAACCACGGTATTCAAGGCGTTGTAAACCCTGAACCAATACATCCACAATATTTCGATTAGAAACTGCCGCCACAATACCGCACATAAAAAGCCTTTCGGGTGTTAATTACAGCCTCTATAAAAAGGCTGTTTTTTGCAATGATTGAAATCTTAGGTCTTTATGCAAAAAATAAGTAATCAATTAAATGCAAAATTTGAAATATAATTTCATTAACTAAATTTTACGTAATTTAATTACAAAATAATGAATTTAATGAAACAAAATTCCACAACTTTAGATATTACCGATTTAAAAATTTTAGATTGGTTGCAAAAAGACGCCAGTTTAAGCAACCAAGAGTTAGCCGAGAAGGTGTTTGTATCTCCGCCTACTTGTTTAAGGCGAGTGAAAAGGCTTAAAGATTTAGGATTTATTCAATCGATTGTGGCTTTGTTGAACGAGCCCTTATTAGCGCAAGAGTTGGGCCATGGCTTATCTGCCGTTATAGAAATTACCTTAGACAAACAAGGCACAGAACATAACCAAGCGTTTGCAGAAAAAATGAAGCAGGCCAGTTGTATTAGCATGTGTATGCGAGTTTCAACTGGCCCAGATTTTGTTTTAATTATGCATGCATCAGACATGCCGCATTTTTTAGCTTTAAGCCAAAACTTGTTTACCCAAGACGCCAATGTGCGCAATGTTAAAAGCTATTTTTGTATAGAGCAAATCAAGTTTAGCCCCAGAGTGGGGCAATCTTTGGTTTAAATAATTTTATTTAGCTTGTTTTTTTGGCCTACTCCAGTTGGCCACACTTAGTTGTTTACCTCTAGCTACGCTTAAGGCGCCAGCAGGGGTGTCTTTGGTAATGGTAGAACCACCACCCACTGTACCGCCTGCACCAATCGTAACAGGAGCCACCAACACACAATTGCTACCAATGTGTACATCGGCCTGAATAATTGTTTTATGTTTGTTCGCACCATCGTAATTAGCAGTAATGCTACCAGCACCGTAGTTGACTCGCTCGCCTACTTCTGCATCTCCTAGGTAGGCTAAATGATTGGCTTTTGCACCATCTGCCATAGTAGAATTTTTTACTTCTACAAAATTACCAATATGCACTTCTTTGCCTAATTTAGCGCCAGGGCGTAAACGAGCAAAGGGGCCAATTAAAGCGCCACTACCCACTTCAACACCTAGTTTTTCGCCGTCAATATGGGTAAAGGGATGAATCACTGCGCCAGCAGCAATTGTGGCATTGGCAATAACACAATTGGCACCTATTTTGACACCATCAGCAAGCACTACTTGACCATCAAATACACAGTTCACATCAATCTCTACATCTTGACCACACGTTAAACTGCCCCTTAAATCAAAGCGAGCAGGGTCGCGCAGGCGCACACCCTGCTCTAATAAAATTTGTGCCTGATGCATTTGATAAGCCCGTTCTAGTTGCGCCAACTGCAAGGGGCTGTTGACCCCTGCCACCTGATCGGCATCTGCTAATTCGTGGGCTAAAACAGTTAAGCCATCGGCAACTGCAAACTTCACAATGTCAGTTAAATAATATTCTGATTGCGCATTTTTATTATCTAATTTGGCCAAACATTGTTTTAATAAACGAGTGGGCAAAACCATAATGCCACTATAAATTTCTTGAATGGCGAGTTGTTCTGGAGAAGCATCTTTTTGCTCGACAATGGCCAAAACACTGTTGGTGTTTTGATTAGCCGATGCGCCTGAAGTGGCCTGCCTCACTACCCTGCCATAACCTGTAGGGTTAGCCATTTTAAGTGTGAGCAAGGTCATGTGCTGGCCTGCAGACAGGGCAATTAAGGCTTTTAATGTATTTACGTGGGTAAGTGGCACATCACCGCTTAAAATCAGTGTCATACCATCATCTGGCAAAACAGGCGCTGCTTGTTGCACCGCATGACCGGTTCCTAACTGTGGCATTTGTAATACACAGCTTAAATCAATTTGATGAGCTTGTTGTTTCACATAGGACTGCACCTGTTCAGCTTGATGGCCGGTAATGACCACACAAGACCTAGCGCCTAAATCTTTAGCCGTGTTAATGACATGACCCAATAAGGCTTTACCCCCCAACTGTTGTAACACTTTTGGGATTTGGCTTTTCATGCGGGTACCCTTGCCTGCGGCCATAATGACTACATCAACTGCTGGTAAAGTGGACCCCTGATGGGCGGTAACTTGTGTGTTTGCTGAACTCATTCATCAACCCTCAAAACATTGTTTTTAAATAATTCTCGCTGTCCATTTTGCTTGCTGCATATTGAACGATGTTGTTACTGCAATTATCTAACCTAAAACCATTGTTTTTGCGACTTCAATGTTAGTTTTTGAGGCGATTTCATGACAAAACTTGAGGGCTTTCTGTTAAGCCTCGGGGAAAAGCATAAAATAGTAAGGTGCAAAATATATCTCATACCCCCCTCAATGCTGACTTACACAGTCATTCGATTTTTTCTGACGGTACTTTAACGCCAGAGCAACTGGCCGAGCGTGCCAAAAAGAACGGTGTTCAAGTTTGGGCTCTCACCGATCATGATGAAATCTCCGGCCAAATAAGGGCCATGGATGCCGCCCTATCTAAAGGTTTGCAATATTTGACAGGTGTCGAAATTTCGGTCACTTTTGCTCAAGAAACAGTCCATATTGTGGGACTGGGTTTTGACCATCTCAATTCTGACATTTTAAATGGCCTTGAAAAAACCCGCAGTGGACGAGACCTTAGAGCCCAAGAAATGTCTGACAGCCTGGCTGCGGTAGGCATTAAAGGCGCTTATCAAGGGGCATTGCAATATGTGGGTAATCCACGCCTCATATCTCGCACTCATTTTGCCCGCTTTTTGGTAGAAACCAAGGTTTGCTCGGACACCCATGAAGTCTTTAGACGTTTTTTAACCGAAGGCAAACCTGGTTATGTACCGCATCGTTGGGCTAGTTTAGGTGAGGCAGTCAACTGGATTAACAATGCTGGTGGTATTGCTGTTATAGCGCATCCAGGCCGTTATAAATTCACCGCCAACGAAGAGTTCGCTTTATTTTCTGAATTTAAAACACACGGTGGTCAAGGGGTTGAAGTAGTAACGGGTAGTCATACGATTAACCAATACGATAAATATGCCGAATTAGCACTAGAATTTGATTTGGTGGCCTCACGTGGCAGTGATTTTCACGGTCCTGGCGAAAGTCGCCTCGACCTAGGCGACCTACCACCTCTGCCCAAGTCTTTAACTCCCGTTTGGCAAGCGCTTGAACATAAAGTCATGCAACCTTGATTTTTAAGGGTCCTCACTATGGCTCAGTATTTTGAACTTCACCCTGAAAATCCTCAGCTTCGTTTATTAAAACAAGCAGTCGCTTTACTCGATAAAGGCCAAGTTTTAGCAGTCCCCACCGACTCTAGTTATGCCCTAGTTTGCCATTTAGATGATAAAGCAGCCATTGACCAATTACGTAAAATTAGGCAAGTCGATGAAAAGCATCACCTGACTCTTTTGTGTAAAGATTTAAGCGAACTAGCCAACTACGCAAGGGTAGATAACCAACAATTTAGATTTATTAAATCACTCACGCCTGGGGCCTATACTTTTATTCTAGAAGCCAGCAAAGAAGTGCCTCGCCGTGTGAGTCATCCGCAGCGCAAAACTATTGGCCTGCGTGTACCAGACCATCATGCCCTACAAGAATTATTGGCCTTGCACGGAAAACCTTTATTAGCCACTACACTCATACCACCACAAGAGTCTGAAGCGCTTAACGACCCGCAAGAAATTCGTGAGCGTTTTGAACATCAATTAGCGGCTGTATTAGATTGTGGTGCATGCCATAATCAGCCCACTACCGTAATTGATTTATCAAACGGCGAACCCTCCTTAATTAGGCAAGGCAGAGGCTCCACAAAAGGCCTAGGTCTATAAATATTTTTTGCAAAGTGAACAACAATGGACTTTAATCAATTATTACAAACCGTCTTAATTTATGCCCTGCCGGTTATTTTTTCAATTACTTTGCATGAAGCAGCACACGGTTATGCCGCTAAGCATTTTGGCGACAACACTGCCCAAATGTTGGGACGAATTACTCTTAACCCGCTTAAACACATAGACCCCATTGGCACTATTGCCATGCCTTTAATCTTATATTTTGCCACTAATGGTGCTTTTGTTTTTGGTTATGCAAAACCCGTACCCGTTAATTTTAATGCATTAAACAACCCAAAACGAGATATGGTTTGGGTGGCTTTTGCAGGCCCTTTAAGCAATTTAGTTCAAGCATTTTTATGGTTGTGTTTATCTATTGTTTTAAAAGGAATTGGTCTAGAAGAAGATTTTTTCTTAAGTATGGCGGGTGCAGGAGTTTTAGTAAACTTAGTCATGTTTGCACTTAATTTATTTCCATTACCTCCTTTAGATGGGGGCAGAATATTAGTAGGGCTTTTACCTTATAAGTTAGCTCTGCCCTTGTCAAGAATAGAGCCATGGGGATTTTTTATTATTATTGCTCTTATTTACTTGAATGTTGTCAATACTATTTGGATGACGCCAGTGATTAAATTAAGTTGGGAATTCCTTCGACTGATAACAACTCCACTACAAGTTATCTTTTAGCAAATTCAAGCAATATAACAAATTATTTGTGTCCGCCTATTGAATAGCTACTTTGGCACTTTTAGCATGCAGTCCACTTTTGACTGAGTCCGGCTAGTCAAACTGGCTTTATCAATATTCCGTTCAATATGTATCGTGTCACTCTTTTTGTACAGTTTATTTTTTTAATTATTAAGCTTTAAAAGCCCTTTTTGTTATGGCCACTACTCGATTTTTAACTGGTATTACGACCTCAGGAACCCCTCATCTTGGTAACTATGTAGGTTCAATTAGACCCTCTGTACAAGCTAGCCTAGGCGACAATGTAGAGAATTTTTATTTTTTAGCCGACTACCATGCTTTAATTAAAGTCGATGACCCAGTTCGGATTCAGCGCTCTACCCTAGAAATAGCGGCCAGCTGGTTGGCTTGTGGATTAGACCCTGAAAAAGTGGTGTTTTATCGCCAATCCGATATTCCAGAAATTCCAGAGTTGTGCTGGATGTTAACCTGCGTAACTGGTAAAGGAATTTTAAATAGAGCACACGCCTACAAAGCTTCGGTTGATAAAAACAATCAAACAGGTAATGATCCCGATGCAGACATTAATGCCGGTTTATTCATGTATCCCGTTTTAATGGGTGCCGACATTTTAATGTTTAACGCTCATAAGGTACCTGTGGGTCGTGACCAAGTGCAGCATTTGGAAATGGCCCGCGATATGGCCAATGCGTTTAATCATAGATACGGTAATTTGTTTTTTCCACCGCAAGAAGTGATTGATGATAATGTAGCTACTTTGCCAGGCTTAGACGGCCGTAAAATGAGTAAAAGTTATGACAACACCATTCCCTTGTTTGCCTCTGAAGAGCAACTCAAAAAATTAATTTTTAGTATTTTGACTGACTCTAAAGAACCAGGTCAAGCTAAAGACACTCAAGGCTCTGCTTTATTTGAAATTTTTAAAGCATTTGCGAATGAAGCCGAAACCAAAGAGTTTGCCAATGAATATGCTCAAGGTATTGCTTGGGGCCAAGCCAAACAAAAGGTGTTTGATAGGCTTAATTTAGAATTAAGCCCACTGCGCCAACGTTATGAAGCGCTTATTCAGAATCCAGAAGAAATCGAAAAGATTTTATTGGCAGGCGCAATAAAAGCCAGAAAATTGGCGACCCCATTTATGCAACAAATTAGGCATGCAGTGGGTTTAAGGGCCATGCAGGCAGTGAGCCAAAAGAAAACCAAAGCCGAAAAAATTGCCTTACCTAGTTTTAAACAATACCGTGAAAACACGGGCTGGTTTCAGTTTAAACTTTTAAGTGCACAAGGTGACTTGTTACTACAAAGTGTGGGCTTTATCTCGGCTAAAGAAGCGGGTTTAGCAATTAAAAATTTGCAGCAAAATGGCTATGCGGCATTGACAGAATTAGCCGACTTAGTAAAGTTAAACCCACAAGCGAGTCAAGAGCAATTAAGTGATGCTTTTGATGCATTAAAGCAATCGCAAGAATAAATTTTACTTAGGTAGGTGTGCATTCACCACCCATTTCAATTCATTTTTTAACAGCAGCCGGCTTTATTTCAAAAAAGCCTGCTGCTTTTTGTTTTGATTTTCTATATTGCGGGCAATGCAATCACACACAAAATCGCACAGCTCATAAATAGCGGGATCGGCTATTTTAAAAAATGCGTTGTTTCCACGCGACTGCCGCTCCACAATTCCTAAGCTACACAATTGAGCTAAGTGCCTTGAAACATTGGCAGGGCTAGATGTGGTTAATTGCACCAATTCAGTTAAATTATGCTCATCTTGGCGCAAACAATTAAGAATTTGTAGCCTATTTGGCTCGGATAGCGCTTTGAAATACGTAGCAACTTGTGTCAAGTTGTCGGGACTTAAACCCTCCATTTTGAATTCCTTTAAGTTTAATTTTTTTAGTTTTATAGCCCCAAGCTTACCACATAAAACTATTTGCGCAAATACGAAATTATCTATTTGCATAAATACGCAAATAGATATATACTTATAAAAACACGTATGAATTGATGTTTGAAAAAAAAACTCAATTCTGATCAATTGAACTTATTTGCTAGCCCATTTATGAAAACTAAAAATTCATTTGTTATTGCAACAGTCAGCCTGTGCTTCCCTCTTTTAGCCATTCAAGCCCCTGCTGCATGGGCTCAATCAAATAATAGCAAGGTAGCTCTAAGCAGCTTTGCAATACAAGCCAATCAAAATGCACAACAAAACAGCTTAGAAGGTTTGGTTGAAGCTGTTAAACAGTCTAGTATTTCTACCCCATTGGCGGGTTCAATTACTGGCCTTTACGTCAAAGCAGGTGACTCTGTTAAAGCAGGCCAAGTTTTAATGCGTATTGACGGTCGTAGCGCAGGTCAAAACCTTTTAGCAAGCCAAGCACAAGTGGGTGCAGCTCAAGCGCAATATGAAGCGGTTAAAAAAGACTATGAACGTCAACAACAACTTTTGCAAAAAAACTATATCAGCAGAGCTGCTTTTGAACAATCAGAAGCCCAATTTAAAGCAGCTTTGGCTCAGCTCAATGCACAAAAAGCACAATCTGGAATTGCTGGTACTCAGTCAGATTTGTTAGTCATTAAAGCACCCTATAACGGCGTGGTAGCAGACCTTAATGTATTACAAGGCGATATCGCTATGCCAGGTAAACCATTGCTTAGTTTTTATGATCCTAGCGAGTTAAGAGTAACAGCCTCAGTTTCTCAAAGTCAATTAGCCCAAGTAAAAACAGCACAAAACATCAAAATTCAATTGGCTCAAGCACAGGCACAAGAATGGATAACAAGCGCTAGTTTGCAAGTGTTGCCTACCATTGACCCACAAACGCATACTTCTGTGATTAGGGCCAACTTACCCAATGGCGTTAGCAATGCTACGCCTGGAATGTCAGCTCGTATTTGGTTTAACAGTAGCACTGAAAACAATAACACCACCTCTACCAGTGCAAAAATAATGGTGCCAACCAGCGCCATTTTGCAACGCTCCGAACTCACTGCCGTTTATGTTTTAGATAAAGCGGGTAAACCTTTATTAAGACAAGTACGCCTTGGAAAAACCAACGGTGCACAAACCGAAATTTTATCTGGTGTCGCTATGGGTGAACGCATTGCACAAGATGCGCAAACTGCTAGTCGTGTTCGTTAAACCCTTGTGGCACTGAAGATTAGGATTTAAAACAATGAGCTCCAACCCAAAAAATACACCTGCACTTGGCATTTCTGGCCGAATAGCAGCGTTTTTTCAGTTCTCTCAACTCACTCCATTGCTGGCATTGCTAGCTATGTTACTTGGCATTTTTGCGGTGATGGTTACGCCTCGCGAAGAAGAGCCACAAATTAATGTGACCATGGCCAATGTGCTCATTCCATTTCCTGGAGCGAGTGTTTCTGATGTAGAGCAAACGGTAGCTACCCCTGCAGAACAAGTACTTTCACAAATTGCCGATGTTGAGCATGTCATGTCTGTATCTAGGCCAGGTCTTGCCATTATTACGGTTCAGTTCAAGGTAGGTGTGCCCCGCACAGAAGCTTTAGTGAGACTGTACGACACTGTTAACTCTAATGCGGACTGGTTGCCTCAAGGTATGGGAGTAATGCCCCCTATTATTAAACCAAAAGGTATTGATGATGTACCTATTGTGGCCCTCACTTTATTCAGTAAAGACAATGCCACTACTCCTTATGATTTAGAGCGAGTAGCACATAGCCTAGAAGTAGAATTAAAACGTGTACCTGGCACTCGTGAAGTTACCTCTATTGGTGGCCCTGGTCGTGCGGTATTAATTGAAGTGGATGCGGCAAAACTAGCCAATAGCAATTTAACCATTGGTGAAATTCAACAAACTTTGCAATCAGCAAACGCTGGCTTGGCTTTGGGTGAGACACTTAGTGCCAACAAAAGTATTTCAATTGAGGCAGGTGAATATTTTCAAAATGCCGATGATATTGCCAACTTAGTTTTAGCAGTTAGAAATGGCAAACCACTTTATTTACAAGATGTAGCCACCGTTAAAGACGGCCCACTACCTGCAAGCAAATATGTTTGGCATGGTGAAGCGGGTGACAAAGCCCAACAATATCCGGCTTTGACTATTTCAATTACCAAGAAACCTGGTCAAAATGCTATTGATGTGGCTGCAGCTGTGACCGATAAAGTTCAGGCACTTAAAAACACCATTATTCCTGCCAATTTTGAAGTTATTGAAACTCGCAATTACGGTGCAACTGCCAACGATAAAGCAGTCAAACTCATCCAAAAATTATTATTTGCAACCGCATTTGTAGTGGCTTTGGTATTTTTTGCTCTTGGTAAAAGAGAAGCTGCGATTGTGGGTACAGCCGTTGTATTAACACTTACGGTTACTTTATTTGCATCATGGGCTTGGGGCTTTACCCTTAACCGAGTTTCTTTATTTGCCTTAATTTTCTCGATTGGTATTTTGGTGGATGACGCCATTGTGGTAGTGGAGAATATTCATAGACATCAACAACTCTATCCTGGTAAAAGTTTAGCCAGCATTATTCCAGCAGCGGTTGATGAGGTAGGTGGCCCGACCATTTTAGCGACCTTTACTGTGATTGCTGCTTTGTTACCTATGGCATTTGTCTCTGGCTTAATGGGCCCTTATATGAGCCCTATTCCAATCAATGCCAGTATGGGTATGGTTTTATCATTAGCTATTGCGTTTGTAGTAACCCCTTGGTTAGCACGCATTTGGATGAAAGAACATGCAGCCGATAAAGATGGCCATGCTCACCAAGAACCACAATCATGGTTGATTAGAAAACTCAACACCATTTTTGAAAAATTATTCACTCCTTTGTTAGATACTAAAAACGGTGCAAAAAATCGTCGTTTATTAGGTTTAGGTGTGGCGGGTTTAATTGCATTATCATTAGTTTTACCAGCTACCGGCTTGGTATTGTTAAAAATGCTGCCTTTTGATAATAAAGCAGAGTTTCAAGTGATTGTGGATATGCCAGCAGGTACCCCCTTAGAGCAAACACAAGCAGCCCTCACTGAAATGGGACGTTTTTTAGCCAAAGAAAAAACAGTTACTCACTACCAAACTTATGCTGGTACTGCCGCCCCCATTAACTTTAATGGTTTGGTAAGGCAATACTTTTTAAGAAGTGGTGCAGAGGTAGGTGATATTCAGGTGAACTTGGTCGACAAACACGATCGCTCTGAAAAAAGCCACGAAATTGCCACCCGTTTACGTCCACAATTACAAGCCATTGCCAAACAATTTGGCGCTAATGCTAAAGTAGTTGAAGTACCACCAGGCCCTCCAGTTTTAGCTCCAATTGTGGCTGAAATTTATGGCCCAGATGCAAAAGGTCGTCAAGAGGTTGCAAAGGCGGTAAAAGCTATGTATGCAAAAACTTCTGGTGTAGTTGATATTGATGAGTCTGCTACTAGTCCTGCACCTAAAAAACTATTAATTGTTGACAAACGAAAAGCCGCTATTGCGGGCGTATCACAGCAGCATATTGTGCAAACTTTGTATGCGGGTTTAAGCGGTACAGATGCAACCTATTTGCACAACGAAAGTAAATACGCAGTAGCAGCTCATATCCGTTTACCTGACTCTGAGCGTGGTGATCTTGACACTTTGTTGTCTTTAAGAGTGAAAAACAATATGGGCCAAAGTATTCCTATTCGTGAGTTAGTCACGATTAGTGATACCGAGCGTGAACAAACCATTTACCACAAAGATTTATTACCGGTTAATTTTGTAGTAGCGGACATGGCCGGCAAAGTAGATAGCCCACTGTATGCCATGTTTGGTATGCGCTCTGATTTAGCCAAAATTGTCTCTCCTAATGGCGGAACAGTACAAGAATATTTTGTTCAACAACCCACCGATACGCTACGTGACTATGCAGTGAAATGGGATGGCGAATGGCAAATTACCTACGAAACTTTCCGTGATATGGGCTTGGCCTATGGCGTGGGTTTAATCTTGATCTATTTATTGGTAGTCGCACAGTTTGGCTCTTACCTTACCCCGCTAATTATTATGGCGCCTATTCCACTCACCATTATTGGTGTCATGCCAGGTCATGCGCTATTTGGTGCGCAATTTACTGCTACCAGCATGATTGGCATGATTGCATTAGCCGGCATTATTGTGCGTAACTCGATTTTATTAGTGGACTTTATTAACTTACAAGTGCGCACTGGTATGGCTTTAGAAGAAGCGGTAAAAAGTGCTGCGATTGCAAGGGCTCAGCCTATCTTATTAACTGGCTTGGCTGCTATGTTAGGTGCACTGTTTATTTTAGATGACCCCATTTTTAATGGCTTAGCTTTATCTTTGATTTTCGGAATTTTAGTTTCTACTTTATTAACTTTGGTGGTGATTCCAATTTTGTATTACAGCGCTTATAAAAATCGCTTAGATGCCATTTTGTCACCCGCTGGCGCTAATGAATAAGTAGATGAGTTTGTGTAGTTTGTTTTTATTTTTTAAAGGAGTTTTATTATGAATACATGGCAAACCGTTCGCGTTATTGCAGGTGCTTTTATTTTATTGTCATTGGCTTTTGGTGTAGAGCAAAGCCCATTATTTTTAAGTAGCTGGTGGTTAGCATTTACTGCTTTTGTAGGTGTAAATTTATTACAAAGTGGTTTAACACGTTGGTGCCTAATGGAGCGAATTCTTCGCAAAATTGGTTTGCCAGTTGGTCAATAATTTTTTAGTTTTGATTTAATATTATGAAGTCAGCATCCTTTATTCACTCATTCAAACAGTCCATTTTTACAGTTGCTATTAGCGGCTTATTCTTAAGTGGCCTAAGTACTTCTGCCAGCGCTATTTCTTTAACCGATGTTTGGCAAGCTACGCAAAATGAAAGCCTAGAAATTAAAAGTTTAAAGGCCAACATTGAGGTGAGTAAAAGCAAGCTTGAGCAATCTAAAGCCTTGTGGAAACCCAGTGTTTTTGCAAAAGCATTAGTGGGCAAAAGCACTTATGAAAGCCAAGTAAAAGGTGCACAATTTGCGGCTCCTGCATTTGGCACAATGGATGGTGCTGACTTCAATACCTCTATTAACCAAGGTAATGCAACTCAACTCAGTATTGCAGTTCAACAGCCTTTGTTTTCACCCGAAAGATCGGCACAAGCTAAACAATTAGATTTGGCATCTCAATTAAGTCATACTGCTACTCAAGCAGGATTAAATGGTGTCCTAGTTAAAACCATTGAACAATATTTTCAATTGAGCTTGGCTATTCAACGTGTTCGTGTTTTAGAACAACTTGCCAAGTCAAGTCAAGCAAGCCTAACTGAAGCCAAAGATCGCTTTCAATTAGGTGCCTCCCCTATTACCGATAGCCTTGAAGCACAAGCTCGCAGCAGTCAAGTGCAAGCGCAATTGCTACAAGCCAAAAATGCTTTGCAATCTTTGCAAAATCAAATTGCAAGAAACACAAAGTTAAAACCAGAACAATTAATTGCCACAGTTAATGCCTCACAAAAAGAATTATTAAGTGCCAAAAGTTTAAATGATTGGGCACAATTGGCCTTAGAAAAAAATCTTGCCTTGCAACAGCAACGTTTAAGTTTAAGAATTGCCGAACAAGAATTACGTAAAACAGATGCTATTTCTGGTTTGCAAGTGAACTTAGTGGGTATGGCCTCACAAGAGAAAAACAGTGGCAACGGCGATTACGGCTCTGCCTCGCAAAAAGCCAATCAATACTCTATTGGCGTACAAGCTAGTATTCCACTTTGGACAGGTGGTTACACACAGGCCAAGCACAAAGAAAATTTAGCTGCCGTAGAGCAAGCTAGTTTACAAACTGCTTTGCTTGAGCAACAAACTACCGATCAAGTTGAACAAGCTTGGCGTAACCTAGAAAATAACAAGCTACACATGCAAGCGCTTGAGCAAGCTTTAAAAGCCAATCAAGAGCGACTGCAAGCGACACAATTGGGCAGACAAGTGGGCCACCGTACCACCCTTGATTTACTGAATGCACAAAATGACACCGCTCAAAGCGAATTAGCATTAGCACAATCTAGAACAGAAAATTTAAGTAATCAAATTCAATTATTGAATTTGACAGGGCAAATCTCTGAGGCGATTATTTCAATTATTGCCTCTCATTAAGAATGTCGATTGTGCGAGTTAAAGCCAATACGCACAATCTCATAAAAGCTTCAAATGCACAATTTGAAAAATAGATAATATTAAATAATTAGGGGGATACAAATGGCTCATATCGTGATTTTAGGTGCAGGTATTGGTGGCATGCCAATGGCTTATGAAATGAAAGCTTTAGTGGGGGCTTCACATGAAGTCACTGTGATTAGTGAATCAGACAAATTTCATTTTGTTCCATCTAACCCTTGGGTGGCAGTGAATTGGCGCAAACGTAAAGACATTGAAATTGATATTGTGCCAGCGCTCGGTCGTAAAGGGATTAAAGCCATTACTACAGGTGCGGCACGTGTTCATCCAGAAAACAATCAAATTGAATTACGTGATGGCACTATGCTTGCTTACGATTATTTAGTGATTGCAACTGGCCCTAAATTAGCTTTTGATGAAATTCCTGGTTTTGGACCTGAAGGTCACACACAATCGGTATGTCATGTGAGCCATGCAGAAAAATCTTCATTGGCATGGGAAGAGTTTGTGAAAGCACCGGGCCCTATTGTGGTAGGAGCCGTACAAGGAGCCTCTTGTTTTGGTCCTGCTTATGAATATGCCATGATTATGGACACCGATTTACGCAAACGTAAAATTCGTGATCAAGTCCCTATGACTTATGTTTCTCCCGAGCCTTATATTGGACACTTGGGTTTAGGCGGTGTGGGTGACTCTAAAGGCTTATTAGAATCGGCTCTTCGCGAACGTCATATTAAATGGATTTGCAATGCCAAAACCACCAAAATCGAAGACGGCATGATGTATGTGACCGAGCATGACGATGAAGGCAAACCCAAACGTGAACATGTTTTACCATTTAAACATTCTATGATGTTACCCGCCTTTAAGGGGGTAGATGCAGTTTACGGAATTGACGGATTAACCAATCCACGTGGTTTTATTACGATTGATGAGCACCAACGTAATCCAAAATTTAAAAATATTTTTAGCGTAGGTGTATGTGTAGCTATTCCTCCGGTAGAAGCTACTCCTATACCATGTGGCACACCAAAAACTGGTTATATGATTGAGTCTATGGTGACTGCTACTGCGCACAATATTAAAGAGTTAATTGACGGTAAAGAGCCAAGTCATCATGCGACTTGGAATACGGTTTGTTTAGCTGACTTTGGCGACACCGGTGCTGCCTTTGTGGCCTTGCCACAAATCCCGCCTCGTAATGTTAGTTGGTATGGCGAGGGCAAATGGGTGCATTTGGCTAAAGTAGGTTTTGAAAAATACTTTATGCGTAAAATGGAAAAAGGTACTTCCGAGCCATTCTATGAAAAAATGGTCATGGATATGTTGGGCATTGTGAAATTAAAAGCTAAAAAATAATTAGTTTTTTCTTATTCATACTCATCACAAAAAGCCCTTTTGAAAAAATCAAAAGGGCTTTTTTATTGGCTCAACTAGTTAAAGTTAAGACCTTGCCCTAGCAGCCGCCAAGGCCGACATATTTAAAATTCGGCGCACACTTGCCGAGGGTGTTAACACATTAACAGGGGCATTCGCACCTAATAAAATAGGGCCCACTGTCATGCCTTGACCACCAGTAATTTTGAGCACATTAAACAAAATATTGGCTGAGTCTAAATTAGGACAAATCAAAATATTAGCTGAGCCGGTTAATTGGCTTTGCATTAATGAATGATTTCTAATTTCTTCAGACAAGGCACTATCACCATGCATCTCGCCATCGCTTTCTACATCGGGGCACATTTTGGCAAAAATGTCTCGGGCAAGACGCATTTTTTTTGCCGATGCCCTAGAAGAAGATCCAAAATTGGAATGCGATAAAAAGGCTACTTTTGGTGGTAGTCCAAACCGCCTTACTTCTTCAACTGCCATCATAGCTATATGCGCTAATTGCTCGGCATCGGGGTCTTCATTCACATAGGTGTCGGCAATAAATAAGGTATGCTTTTCAAGCATTAAACCATTTAAAGCCGCCATTGTTGGAGCACCAGGCGCCATACCAATAATGTCTTTTATATGCGAGAGATGAATATCAAATTTACCATGCAAACCGCACAGCATTGCGTCTGCATCGCCTAACTTCACCATGAGTGATGCTATGGTGGTGGTAGAGCGCCTGACAGCTGCTTTGGCGGCCTCTGGCGTTACGCCTTGCCGGCCCATTAACTGGTGATAAGTTTCCCAGTATTGTCTAAAACGTGGGTCGTCTTCTGGGTTTACACAACTAATATCTTTGCCTAGCACCATTCGTAAACCCGCCTTGGTAATTCGCGCTTGAATTACTGCAGGACGGCCAATTAAAATGGGCTCGATTAAGCCTTCTTCAATAGCTAATTGTGCAGCCCTTAACACACGCTCGTCTTCACCTTCAGCAAATGCCACTCTTTGCAATTTTGGTGCATTACGAGCAGCCGCAAATACGGGTTGCATTAACATGCCAGTAGCATAAACAAACTGCGACAAATCTTGTCGGTAGGCTTCTAGGTCTTGGATCGGCCTAGTGGCAACACCTGAGGCCGCAGCAGCCTTTGCAACTGCTGGTGCAATTCGTAAAATAAGTCTGGAGTCAAAGGGCTTTGGAATAATATACTCTGTACCAAAAGACAACTCTTGACCTGCATACGCACTGGCTACTTCTTCGCTAATATCGGCCTTGGCTAAATCGGCAATTTCTCGCACGCAGGCCAGCTTCATTTCTTCGGTAATTTTAGTGGCGCCGCAATCGAGTGCCCCTCTAAATATATAAGGGAAACACAAGACGTTATTGACTTGGTTAGGATAGTCGGAGCGGCCAGTGGCAATAATACAATCGGGCCTAGCGGCTTTAGCGATTTCAGGGCGTATTTCTGGCTCTGGATTGGCCAAGGCTAAAATAATAGGCTGGGTTGCCATAGTCATTAACATTTCAGAGCTGACCACACCAGGAGCAGAACAACCTAAAAACACATCAGCACCATTCAGAGCATCGGCTAAGGTTCTAGCGTCTGTATTTTGTGCATAACGGGCTTTGGATTCGTCGTAGCCACCAGGGCGGCCTTGGTATATCACCCCTTTAGAATCACAAACAAAAATATTTTGCACCTTAACGCCTAAGCCCACCATTACATCTAAACAGGCCAATGCAGCAGCACCTGCACCCGATACAGCCAATTTAATTTGATCAATTTTTTTGCCTACTAGCTCTAGGCCATTGAGCATAGCGGCAGCCGAAATAATGGCGGTTCCGTGTTGGTCATCGTGAAAGACCGGAATATTCATGCGCTCACGCAATTTTTTCTCGATGTAAAAACATTCAGGGGCTTTGATATCTTCTAGGTTAATGCCGCCTAGGGTGGGCTCCATGGCGGCAATAATTTCTACTAATTTATCGGGGTCACGCTCGGCTAACTCAATATCAAATACATCGATGCCAGCAAATTTTTTAAATAAACAACCCTTTCCCTCCATCACTGGTTTGCCAGCTAAGGGGCCAATATCGCCTAAACCTAACACTGCCGTGCCGTTGGTAATCACACCCACCAAATTACCTCTTGAGGTGTATTCATGGGCTTTTGAGGGGTCTGCCTGTATATCTAGGCATGGATATGCCACTCCAGGGGAATAGGCCAGTGATAAATCTCTTTGATTAGACAGTGGCTTGGTAGGCATGACTGAAATTTTTCCACGCGTTGGGAAACGATGATAGTCACGGGCAGCGTCACGTAGTGCTTGTTCAGCGGCGGAAAGGTGGGTGCTCATAAAACAATTCTTAAAAATAAAAGGCCAGCTTGTAAAAAGTTGGAACGAACAAGTACATCAAGGAAGCTAAAGGATACACAAATATTCGCAAAAGCGACACTTATTTATCTAATTTAAACAATGCTCAATTTGCATAGCTAGATGTGTTTTTTTTAATACCCTATTTGTCAAGCTTTTTTTATTAATTTTCTTATTTATCAATTACTTTGATCAATTGCTTAAAAAGCAGTCACGCTAATGGAAGCCTTTAAAATAGGTACTTTCTACAAGTTATACCAAGCTTACCCACATCTTTATCCACAAATAATAGGAATAAATAAAAATCATGAAATGGTTAAAAAACGGGATTTTATTAACAATTGGGATAAGTTTTTTAACGGCATGTGGCCATACTGAGCCCTTGCTCAAGCGACATTGGCCTATCAAGCCCGCTATAAGTGCAAGTGTTTTATTTCAAGCTTGGCAAACAGCAGAGTATCAAGTGGCTGATTTTGATGGCTCCACTACTTTAGTAGTTGCTTTTCAACATTTTTGGGTACAGGGCCCAGATGGTAAAACCTATGCTATTTCTGAAGCTCACTATCCCACCGCAAGTAATAAAACAGGTGGAGACAAAAGTGCCCAATTTAATGCGCAGGTATTACAGTGCTCTAGCCAAGTAGCCTTATTAGTTAATCCATCTACTCATCAACCAGCACAATTAATGCGGCAAGTCACTCAATCTAAAGAACAAGTTCAAGCTGTTTTAGCTCAACTGCAAGTAAGCTCTGTGACATCAGTTGGCAAAGGCTGTCACTTACTTGTCCTGCCTTTTGAAGCTAGCCTCCACAAATAAAATTAAATTGAGCTACACTTTGCAAAAGTATTTTTTATTTGATGGGTATAAATAATGATTGATTTGTATTACTGGACCACACCTAATGGTCACAAAATTACTATGTTTCTTGAAGAGGCTTTGTTGCCCTACCAATTGCATGCAGTTAACATTAGCCAAGGTGATCAATTCAAACCCGAATTCTTAAAAATTGCACCTAACAACAGAATTCCAGCCATTGTTGATAATGCCCCACTTGATGGCCAAGCACCTATTGCTATTTTTGAGTCAGGCGCTATCTTGTTATATTTAGCCGATAAAACAAAGCAATTTATACCGCAAGATGTACGAGGCAGAAACGAGTGTTTACAGTGGTTGTTTTGGCAAATGGGCGGACTTGGGCCCATGGCAGGACAAAATCATCATTTTTGCCAATATGCCCCAGAAAAACTTCCCTATGCCATAGAACGTTATGTAAAAGAAACCTCTAGGTTGTACGGTGTACTCAATAAACAATTAGCCGATGGTCGCGATTATATTTGTGGTGATTATTCAATTGCCGATATGGCTTGTTACCCATGGATTGTGCCGCATGAAAGACAAAGGCAAAATCTGCAAGATTTTCCGGCCCTTGCAAAATGGTTCGAAAGAATTGCGAATCGAGAAGCCACTATCAAGGCTTATGATGCTGGTAAAAGCATCAACACAGCTCCCACTGTAAATGAACAAGCAAAAAGTATTTTGTTTGGCCAGGATGCAAAAACAGTGATTTAAAAACGTTAAAAAAGCCATTTTTTAAATGGCTTTTTTCGTTTTAGTCGAGGGCTTTTAAAAACAAATCTCGATCGGGAGCAAAGTTTTCATGGAGTGGCAATAAAGCCCCGCCCAATGCGCCAGCATCATAACCAATATCACCAGCCACAATTTGTGCGGGCCATAAACCTTCCCAGTTATAACGTGTTAGGGCCAAATTAGTTTGCTCTATGAGTCGCTCTAATAAGGGCTTTGAAGAGGAGCTGTCTATGACTACTGTTTTTACATCTAAGAAGGCCGTACCACTCACTATACTTTGTGCCAAACCCAAGGCTGCCTTATTTAGCCATGCTTGAGTGTGTTCCCAATAAGGCTCGGCAAGTGATCTTTCATCATAGGCTGCGGCGGCCAATAAATTCGCTTTAATGTAGCGTTGTTCTAACTCCCAAAGTGAGGCTAAACCCACTAGTTGTGCAGGAGCGATATTTTCTGTGAGGGAAATGTCATCACTTGCGATGTGAATTGGCAATGAAGCCACTGCTCCAGCGTTGCCATGAACACCTGCATGTAAATGCGAATTGAGTACCAGGCCCCCCCCCACAAAGGTGTCGACAAAAATATATAAAAAACTTTTTAAATCACGGCCTCTACCGGCGACTAATTCAGCGACGCAGGCAGCTTGGGTATCTTTTACAAAAGAAACGGGAATATCGGTAAGTTGTTGCACTTGAGCACAAAGATCGATTTCATTCCATTGGTTAGCTGTGGTTTGAGAAACCCCTAACATCTTATGCCAGCCTCCCATATTAAAAGGAGCTGCCACACCAATCCCAATTAATCGACTAGCAGATGCGCCAAGATAGTCAGTTATAAAAGCTAAATGGCTAGCAATGGCAGGCAACAGATCATCAATTTTTGGAAAATCATATTGCAGATTTTTCCTATGCCTGACAGCACCAGTAAAATCGACCAATAACAAATCCATACTGCGGCGGCCTATTTTTACGCCTAAAGCATAAGCACCATCGGGATTAAGCGATAGCGGTATAGAGGGCTGACCAATTTTCCCGCGTACTGGGGCATGATGAATTAATAAATCGTCTTCGGCCAAACGGGTCGTAATTAAACCAATGGTTTGCGCTGTTAAACCAGTAAGCCTTGCCAACTCGGCTTTAGGGACTTGGCCATGTAACCGGATGGCATGCAATACCACTCGTTCGTTAAATTGCCTCATGCCCACATGGTTGGAGCCACGAGGGCGAAGTACAGCAGGAGCTTTAATGTTGTTATTTGCAGAATCTTTCATAACAACATTATCACTCACATTTTGAACTTTCCTTAAGCCAGTACTGACTCCGGTAACTCTTCAGGGCGTTTTGCACCTGTCATCACAGCGACCGTATCACTCATACTAATTGCTTTTGGATTAACAACTGTAGCACGCTTGCCGAGTCGTTGAATATGAATACGATCGGCAATTTCAAATACATGGGGCATATTGTGACTAATTAATATAACTGGCAAGCCTTTGTCTCTGACTCGTCTTATTAACTCAAGCACCATATTACCCTCTTTGACGCCTAATGCCGCAGTTGGCTCATCCATAATCACCACATGCCTAGCAAATGCAGCCGCTCTGGCAACTGCTACGCACTGACGCTGACCACCCGATAAAGTTTCAACTGCCTGAGTCATAGAGCGAATACCCACTTTAAGCTCTTCCATACGTTGAACGGCTTGAGTGAGCATTTCTTTCTTATCAATTAATCGCAGTAGTTTGCCCACTGGATTTCCCTTGATAATCTCACGTCCTAAAAATAAGTTCTCGGCAATTGTCATGGCTGGAGCAACTGCTAAATCTTGATATACCGTTTCAATTCCTGCGCGGCGTGCGTGAATAGGTGATTTAAAGTGAACGGCTTTGCCATCTAAATATAACTCGCCAGAATCGGGGATGGTGGCACCTGATAAAGCTTTAATTAAAGATGATTTACCTGCACCGTTATCACCAATTACCGCCAAAATTTCGCCTGCACGAAGTTCAAAGTCGGTACCATCTAAGGCGGTCACTTGACCATAACGTTTGACCAGTCCTTTGGCCTGCATCACAATGGTGTGAGATGAAGTGTTTTGAGTGGCGCTTGACATATTAACGTGCTCCTTTGCGAGACATTTGATCGAGGGCTACCGCCAAAATAACCAAAATACCAGTGATTAAAGTTTGGACTACCGAAGCAACCCCCATTAGGGTAAGGCCGTTACGAAACACTCCCACAATAACTGCCCCTACCATAGAACCTAAAATAATTCCGCGTCCACCAAATAAACTAGTACCGCCTAATACCACTGCTGTAATGGTATCTAAGTTTTCTGTTTGGCCAGCTTGTGGATCACCCACACCAGTTCTGGCAATTGATAACAAGGCTGCAATGCCATAAAAGAAGCCTGCCAACACATACACCGATAACAATACACGATCGACATTAATACCGGTTAATCGAGCCGTTTCAGGATGATTGCCAACTGCATATAAATGACGACCAGGGGCAGTGTCGTTAAGAGCTCGCCAAACCAGAATATAAATACCCACCATTAATAAAGTGCCATAACTTATTTGCGTGCCGCCCACTGCAAAGGTATTGCCAATAAAGGTGAGCGATTCAGGTAAATTGGTAACCGTTTGAGACTGAGAATAAAGTTGAGTAACCGCAAAGGCAATATTCATAGTGCCTAAGGTCACAATAAATGATGGTAGTTTTGCCCTTGTGACTAATAAGCCGTTTAACATACCAAAGGATGCGGTGACTGCAATACCCGCACTTACTGCCAGCGCTGGGTGCACACCATTTTCTACTGCTAGTTTAGTAATGACCATAGACCCTAGCGCCATGACCATACCACAGGATAAATCAATACCTGCGGTCAAAATAATAAGCGTTTGTCCAATGGCTAACAAACCCACTACCATGACTTGTTGCAATACCAAAGATAAATTATCACCCGTTAAAAATCGGTCTGATTGGCTTGCAAAAAATAGGCAGGCGGCAGCTAGTGCTATCCAAGGTCCTAGTGCATTCCAAGGAATGGGTGTGGAATTTTTAGTCATGGTGTGTTCACCTTGTTGTGAATCAAAAAATCAAAAAAGAAAAAGAAAACCAAAATAATAAGGGACCCCTATCTTAAAGATGGGCGGTTGCAAAAATCATTACGAAAAAGTCCCGTAACGCCTGAACTGCCACTTACTTCAAACAGGTGTCCCTACCCCTTATCAACTTAAAAAGTAGAAGAGATTATTTTTTACCCCAGCATAAATCTAAACCCACTTTAGTGTCTTTGCTGTCAACGCCAGCAACTGCTTTACCAGCAATTAAAGTAACACCTGTGTCGGTATAGCCTGATGATTTTTTGCCACCTTTTGCATAATCAACACCAGCGGCTACACCCATTGCCGCCATTTTTAATGGATATTGTTGTGATGTCGCAGCAATAATGCCAGATGCGGTATCTTTGATACCCTGGCAACCACCGTCAACAGAAACAATCGTCACACCTTTTTCTTTACCTGCTTTTTTCAAGGCATTGTAGGCACCTGCTGCTGCTGGCTCGTTAATGGTGTAAACCAAGTTGATATCTGGATTTTTTTGCAAGCAGTTTTCCATTGCAGTCTGACCTTTGGCTGCATCACCAAAGCTATCGGCCATACAAACAACGGCGGCATCTTTAGACAATTCATTTGATTTAGCATCGGCTGCTGGCAAGCCAAAACCCTTCATAAAACCATTGTGGCGTTGTGCGCCTACTGGATGGCCAGGGAATAAATCAAGAGTTGCAATTTTGGCTGTTTTGCCGCCTAAAGCAGCTTTTGCATATTGACCAATTAAAACACCTGCTTTGTAGTTATCTGTAGCAAATAATGCGTCTGCAGCATCTACTGGTGAATCAAGTGCAATCACTTGAACGCCTTTAGCTTGTACCTTTTTGATGGCTGGCACTACGGCATCGCCTGAAGCAGTAATCAAAATTGTTTTTGCGCCAGCTGAAGTCATATTTTCTAAGGCAGCGATTTGGCTGGCGGTGTCGCCATCTTGTTTGCCTGCCGCTGTTAACAATTTAGCGCCTAATTTAGTCGCTTCGGCTTGGGCGCCTTCTTTCATTTTGACAAAGAAAGGGTTGGTTTCAGTTTTGGTGATCAAACCAATGATAGGTTGGTCAGCAGCCACTGCAGAAGTTGCAGCGGTTACAGCGAGTGCCAATGTGCTAAGGCTCAAAATAGTAGAAAATTTCATCACAATCCTCTTGGGTTGAAGTGGCTAACTAAATTTGGGGTTTAATCCCAAAACTGATACTCTTTGTTGTGCGAGTGGCTAGACTATAACCGCCCTTGATTAAATAAATCAAGTTACTTTAGTTATCGAAAACCCTAAGTTAGTGCAAAAAACTCATCAAAATATCAAATAAAGGTCTATATGAACACTTTTAGTGCCAAAAGTCTTGAACGTTTACATCAATTATTAGCCAAACCAGGAAGAAAAATTCTCGGAATAGTGGGCCCTCCTGGAGCCGGAAAATCCACCTTGGCACAAAATTTAGTACGATTTTGCAATCAAGAATTAGCTATACAAGCCCAGTATTTGCCCATGGATGGATATCACTTGGCACAAAAAGAGCTAGAGCGATTGGGTAGAGCCGATCGCAAAGGCGCACCCGATACTTTTGATGCAGCGGGATATTGCCATTTATTAAAAAGGCTACGTCAGCAAGAAACGGATGAAGTGGTTTACGCACCCGACTTTCAACGTGAAATTGAAGAACCAATTGCAGGCGCTATTGCCCTTTTTGCATCGACCGAATTAATCATTACCGAGGGTAATTATTTATTGATGGAACAAGATGGATGGGCAGGGGCTAGCTCTGCTTTAGATGAAGTATGGTATTTGGATGTGGACCCAAAGATTCGCTTATATCGATTGCTCAAGCGCCATATTCAGTTTGGACGCAATAAAGAAGACGCGATGGCTTGGATTGAAAATACCGATGAACCCAATGCCATCAAAATATTAGCCACTCGTGAGAGAGCAAATTTTTGCACAGAAGAATAGATGACTCAAAACAAAAAAGCCTTTTGCAAAATACAAAAGGCTTTTTTAGTTGGAGATAAATGAAAATAATTGGTTAAGCTTATTATGCTTTTAAGACTTCAACACCGCCCATATAAGGCCTTAAAACATCAGGGACTGTAATAGAACCGTCTTGGTTTTGGTAGTTTTCAAGGACTGCCACCATAGCTCGGCCCACCGCCACACCAGAGCCGTTTAAGGTATGTACTAACTCGTTTTTACCTTGTGCATTTTTAAAGCGAGCTTGCATACGACGAGCTTGGAATGCTTCGCAATTAGACACAGAACTGATTTCACGATAGGTGTTTTGTGCTGGTACCCAGACTTCAAGATCATATGTCTTAGCAGCGCCAAAACCCATATCACCAGTACACAAACTCATTACGCGATAAGGCAAACCAAGGCGTTGCAAAATAATTTCTGCGTGTTGCACCATTTCATCCAAGGCTTGATAGCTGGTGTCTGGATGCACAATTTGCACCATCTCTACTTTGTCGAATTGATGTTGACGAATTAAACCACGAGTATCTCGGCCAGCACTACCAGCTTCAGAGCGGAAGCATGGAGTGTGTGCGGTTAAACGCATAGGCAATTGGTCTTCTGACAAAATCTCGTCACGAACCAAATTAGTTAGTGGTACTTCGCTGGTCGGAATTAAATACAAAGCGGTATGATCGGGTTGCTCTTCACCGTCTTGACCACCTTTTTTAGCCGCAAACAAATCACCTTCAAATTTAGGCAATTGACCAGTTCCGTACAAACTTTCACCGTTGACCATATAAGGGACATAACATTCGGTATAGCCGTGTTCGGTGGTGTGTACATCCAACATAAACTGAGCTAGAGCACGGTGCAAACGGGCAATTGGGCCTTTCATCACTGAAAAACGTGAACCCGTTAATTTAGTGGCTGATTCAAAATCTAAACCTAGTGGCTCGGCTAATTCGACGTGGTCTTTGGGCGTAAAGCCTAAATTAGCAGCTTGATTGTCTGGGCTACCATTTGGTGCCCAACGACGCACTTCAATATTGCCGTGCTCGTCGGAGCCTACAGGAACAGAAGCGTGGGGTAAATTAGGCAAGGCAGTGAGCACTTGTTGCATTTGTGCTTGAATCACTTCAAGACGGGCCGCTGATACATCGAGTTCAATTTTGATTTCCGCTACTTGCGCCATAACGCTATCGAGTTCGGCTTGACCTGCAGCTCCTTGACCTTTTAATTGACCAATTTTTTTGGATAGGCTATTGCGACCACTTTGTAATTCTTCTGTTCGAGTCTGAATCGCTTTACGCTCGGCTTCTAGGCTGGTAAAAGCATCAACGTCCAAATAGGGCTGTGGGTTTTTACGTGCTAACAAACGTTCTAAAACGCTGTTAAGGTCTTTGCGGAGTAAGTTAATATCTAGCATGATGAAATTAGAGTCTGTAATGGGCTTATTTTACCCCGAGGTAAAGAATTTCTAAATACAGAACTTGAAAACTAACCATTCCCAGTATTTTTCTTGATATAAAACACACTTTCAAGACTCTATTGGCTGGTAGACTCATGCTATTAGGGCATGGTAAATAGTTCCCACCCCAAAATTTTAGCTTGGCAAGCCAACTCATAACCTCTACACAATCATGACAACCGATCTCAACTTATCTTTATTTGAACGTGCCAAACAATGTATTCCTGGCGGCGTTAATTCACCTGTTAGGGCCTTTAAAGCAGTAGGAGGAACACCCCGATTTATTAAAAAAGCCCAGGGTGCTTATTTTTGGGATGCTAACGACCAACGCTATATTGACTACATTGGTTCATGGGGCCCCATGATTTTAGGCCATGGCCATCCAGCGGTAGTAGAGGCCGTGCAAAAAGCAGTTTTAGAAGGCTTTTCTTTTGGCGCACCTACCGAACGTGAAGTCGAACTCGCCGAAGAAATCATCAAAATAGTTCCTTCAATTGAAATGGTACGTTTGGTCAGCTCGGGCACAGAAGCGGCTATGAGTGCGATTCGTTTGGCCAGAGGCGTAACAGGTCGCAATAAAATTTTAAAGTTTGAAGGTTGTTATCATGGTCACGCCGATGCTTTATTAGTAAAAGCAGGTTCTGGCCTTGCCACTTTTGGTCAATCTACTAGTGCTGGTGTTCCCGCTGAAGTGGTACAACACACTTTAGTATTACCTTTTAACGATATTGAACAACTCGAACAAGCTTTTGAATTGCATGGCAAAGATTTAGCCTGTTTAATGATTGAACCAATTGCTGGCAATATGAATTTTGTGCGTGCTAGCCAAGCTTTTGCCAACCGTTGCCGTGAGTTATGTACACAATACGGTGCTTTATTGGTTTTTGATGAGGTAATGTGTGGTTTTAGGGTAGCTTTAGGCGGTGCCCAAAGTGTGCTAAAAATTAAACCTGATATCACCGTAATGGGCAAAGTAATTGGTGGAGGCATGCCTTTAGCTGCTTTTGGTGGTTCTAAAGCCATTATGGAACACATGGCCCCTATTGGTTCGGTCTATCAAGCTGGCACTTTATCGGGCAATCCTGTGGCTACCGCTTGTGGTTTAGCCACATTAAAAGAAATTCAAAAACCAGGTTTCTTTGACCAGCTTTCGCAAAAAACACAAACCCTTACCCAAGGTTGGTTAGCCGCCGCTAAAGCCAATGGCCTACCCTTTAGTGTCGATAGCGAGGGTGGCATGTTTGGCTTTTTTATGTTTGATGAACTGCCGCAAAACTATGCAAAAGTCATGACGACCAATAGCCAAGTATTTAACCAATTATTTCATGGCTTATTAGACAACGGTGTTTATATTGCGCCAGCTTTATACGAAGCGGGTTTTGTAAGTGCTGCCCACACCGATGAAGATATTGCAATTAGTATTGAAGTGGCTAAGAAGGTAATGGCGGGCTTGTAAACCAATACAAAGCTTGTATGCCTATGCTAGGATTTCATAAGATGAACATGCTAGGATAAAACTTATTGTTTATAAAGAAGGGTTGCTCTTATGTATTGCCGTACTTGTTCAAAAGAAGTCAATAACAAAGCCATTGCTTGCCCTGCTTGTGGAATGGCACCCTTACAAGGTGATAACCATTGTCAAGACTGCGGGGCAGCCACCAAGCCTTTACAAATTATGTGTACCAATTGTGGCGTTCAGCTGCGTAATCACAATAGATTTTTAATCAATTCTGGTGATGTAAATAAGGTAAACGGCATGAGTACGGGTGAGGCTATTTTTTGGTTTATATGCTGCATTCCAATTGGCTTTGTCAAACTCAACCAAGGACTCAAAGCTTTAATCTGGATTGCGATTGTATTGTTGACCTTTTCAATTGCCATAATTCCCATGGCAATTGATTATTTTATGTGTAACGCAAAAGCCAATAAAGTAGGGCAACTAGGTGAGTTCGAATTTTTCCCACGTTACTAATTGGTCGGGCTTTGTGAAGCTGGGTTGGGTTCATATAAAAGCCAACTCCAGCTATCAGCCAAAAAAAAGATTTTTAACACTCTCGCTACTGAGTTTTACTGGTTTTGCTGTTGCCAATAGTAAGTTATCTTGCCCTATATGGAGTGCGGGTTGTGCCTGCCCCACTTGTGGTATTACTCGAGCAACTAAAGCTTTATTAGATGGCGATGTGCAACAGGCCTTTTATTACCAGTTGTTTTTCCCTTATTGGCTATTTATTGCACTTGCTATTGGTTTAAGTTTTTTGGCATACATGGTGGGCCTTACCCGACATGCCGATACACTGGGTAAAAAAGTTTTAGATAGTATTCCACCGTCTATGCATTACTGCATTTGGATACTTTCCTTGTTGGTCAATTGGTATCGGTATGGAGTTAATCCAGAAGGCTGGCTCTTACAACTGAT
>CAZKWC010000004.1:0-38486 GCA_964556425.1 uncultured Limnohabitans sp.
CTTGAAGCATATAAAATTGCCCTGGAAGAATTCACAATAATCGGGCTATTAGGACCCCAGCCTGCTTTGACTGTGGCTTTGGCATCGCCACCTTGCGCTCCAACGCCTGGAATTAACAAGGGTAGGTGCGGCGCCAATTGTCGTACTCTCTCAATTTCTTGCGGGAAAGTGGCTCCTACCACCAAGCCTAATTGTCCATTGGTATTCCATGGGCCATTGGCTAATTGTGCGAGGTGCTCATAAAGCATAGGCTGGCCTTCAATATCGGCTAAGCGTCTGGCTTGTAAATCGCTACCACCAGCGTTAGAGGTACGGCACAATAAAAACACGCCTTTATCGGGGTAGGCTAAATACGGCTCTATGGTGTCAAAGCCCATAAATGGCGAAAGCGTGACGGCATCTGCGCCATAACGGTCAAAGGCTTCTTTGGCATATTGCTGAGCAGTTGCACCAATATCTCCTCGTTTGGCATCTAAAATAATCGGCACATGAGGCGCCACTTTTTTCATATGCTGCATTAATCGCTCTAATTGTGGCTCTGCACCGCAACCTGCAAAATAAGCAATTTGCGGCTTAAATGCCATGACCAAATCATGAGTGGCATCTACTATAGCTGCACAAAAATCAAAAATCGCCTCTGGTTTACCTTGCATATTGCCCGGTAATTTGGCTAGGTCTGGGTCAAGGCCGACACACAACATAGATTGATGGCGGCTTTGTGCATTTTGTAATTGGTCTAAAAATTTCATAAAAATTCACATCAGAAAAAACAAACAAGAGCTCAATAAAAGATGAAAAAATCAAAATTAAATTTCTTTTTTATCTTCAAGGCACTGCATTAACAAACATAAGTCATCCCAAGTTTTAGCTTTATCTTGGGGGTTGCGAATTAAATAAGCGGGAGCAAAACTCACAATGGTAGGTATGCCCAAATAATGCTGCACTACACCTCTTAAATGACCTAAAGCAGTACCACTGGGGCGAGGCTCCATTTTAGGCGTTAACACTTGTGCAGCACCCCAGCCCAAGACCAAAATAGTAGTGGGCTGCAAACGTTTAATTTGTTGGTTAAGGTAAGCTAAACAAATCGTAATATCGGGTTGAGGGTTGCGCAAACCAGTAGGAATACGGCACTTACTCACATTACTTATAAAAACAGGCTGCTCTTGAGAGTCAAGACCAGCGGCCTTTAGCATGGCGTGAACTAATTTACCTACTTGCATAACTGCTGGACTGGCTGCATCTTCCTCATATTCAGAGGGTGGGTCTAACACCACTAAAACTGAAGTTTTTAGCGCTATATTTTGCTGCTGATGTAATTCGTGGGCAAATCTACCCCAAACCATTTTTTGCCTGTTGTGACCTAATCGACAAGAGTCACAATCATTGGCTTTGGTAATGAGTTCTGGCCATGTTAAAGCATCTAGTTGATCTGTGGGCAATAAAGCACCTAATGCCTCTGGAGCAACTAAATTCGCATCATGAGGTGTCGCTTGAGGCACGATATTGGGCAATGAGCTAATGGCAATCGGCTTGGCCTGATTCACATTATTAGCTTGCGGCGCTAGTGTTGTAGGTGAATAGCCCTTTACAGGATTGGCTGTTTTATTTTGCCAAGAGTCAGGCGAAAGCGTTGGGTTTTCGGTGCTAGCGGTAAAACTCACTTCAAGGGCTTGAGGTATAGGCGTGGCAGGACTTTGCCAAACCTTGACTCCCATTTCACGAAGCATCGCCTTTTGCCTAGCGTCTAGAGCTAAATGCATACACCCTCCTGTAAGACCAAAGACATTACCAGTGCGTCCTCACGCTGCCCCGCGGCATCAGGGTAATAGGCTTTACGCCGACCTTTTTGAATAAAACCAAATGCCTGATAAAGTGCAATCGCTTTTTGATTGCTAGCACGTACTTCTAGCCAAATGGCTTGAGCTTTTTGTGAGTGCGCCCATTGTTGTAATTGCTGCAGCATATAGCGACCCCAGCCCTGCCCCTGTGAACTAGGCCTCACTGTGACATTTAATAAATGCACCTCATCTAATACCAACATTGCCACTACATAGCCCTCAAGGTTTTCTTCTGACAATGAGTGACTACACAATTTTTGCACCCAGTAGCAAGAGTCGAGACAATCTTGAAAAGCAGGCAAACTCCAGGGAAAAGAATAAGCGGTTTTTTCTATGTCATGCAAAGCGAATAAATCGGGTGCTTGTACGGGTTGCAAACTAAGAACAGGCCAATTAGTCTGCCCAACGGTGTTAGGGGCGAGACCACTCATAATAATGCCTTAGCCATTCGTTCGGCAGTTGATAAAGCCACTTTATCTCGCACATAATGCGGCACTGCCAAATGAGCTGCAATAGCTTGACCCTGGGCATACAGGGCAGGAGCTAAATCTAACATAGCGGACGCAGATGGTAATGCATAAAAATGCTCGGTAGTATTTTGCCAAGCCTCTTGATAAACAGCATAAGCATTACCCGCTATTAAAGCTTGCGCCACAGGTAGCAACTCTTGAGGAGCTACCGTATGGGGTTGTTGCAAACAATGCCATAGATTATTTTTGAACTCATATTGACCGCTATAGACCTCTGACATACGAGCATCTAATACCACTTGAATGTGGCTAGCTTGGGTTTGGTTTAATGCTTGTTGTGCAGTGGCTAACAAACAACTAATGGGTAAAACCGGAATTTGATAGGCGTAGGCTAAACCTTGCGCGGCCGCACAAGCGGTGCGTAAACCAGTAAACGAACCAGGACCAGCACCAAACACAATAAGATTTAAATCTGCCACCCTTAATTGAGCTTGTGTTAACAACACATGGATATGCCCTAATAAGCTTTTAGAGGCTTTTGCCCCACCCTCTGAATGATGGGCATAGCGTTGGCCATTGGCAGACAAAGCAATCGATAAAGTCTCTGTACTGGTATCAAAGGCCAAAATATTCATAATACAAGAAAAAGTTAAAACTGCCTTAATTATCCTAGATTCAAACCCTTCTTTTCTGCTTATTACGAGCTTACTCAAGGTTTTAAAGTGTTAAGTGATAATTTGTGTCATGGTTTTTTAACAATATACAAAAAATAAGCTAAATTATGACTTTTAAGCGATTTAAATCAACATTTATCTGCAATAGCAGGCTAATATAAATAAATAGATTTTTGACATTTTAATTCCTGCTTTTGATTGGTCTGCTATGCAACTTTTAAAATTACCATTGCTTGCTTTATTGACCAGTTGGTGTGCACTTGCTCACGCACAAAATTTGCCTATTAGTGTACAAAAAGCACTACGTAACGCCAACGTGCCTACTCAAGCCATGAGTGCTTACGTGGCAGAGCTTTCTAACACCGAAGTACCACGCTTGCTATTTCGGGAAAATGAAATGATGCAACCTGCATCAGTCATGAAGATTGTGACCACCTTTGCAGCCCTTGAGCATTTAGGTGCAGATTACACCTGGAAAACCCAATTTTTAGCCGACGGTAAAATTGACTCTGGCGTGTTAAATGGCAACCTCGTCATAAAAGGCAGCGGTGACCCCAAATGGGTGGTCGAGCGCATAGAAAAAGACTTCTCTATTTTAAAACAAGCAGGCCTGCATCAAATTAAAGGCGATTTAGTCCTTGACCGTTCTTCATTTCAAATGCCTGCCAGTGACCCCAATCAATTTGATGGTGACCCCCTTAAACCCTACAACGCTACGCCAGATGGATTATTGGTTAACTTCAAATCTATCACTTTTACCTTTAGTCCACCCGACCCTAATATTCATAACTCTGACCTCATCCCAAAAGCGAATATAACGTCGCTTCCTCCTTTAGCCGACGTGCAAGTAGATAACACGGTACCGTTAAGTAGTGGTGCATGTGGCGATTGGAAAACGCAGTTAGCCCCGCTCTTTTTAAGCAATGGCGATATTCACTTCGGTGGTAGTTATGCAGCCGCCTGTGGTGAACGTACTTGGTCCATCGCTTATCCTAATCCTGATGCCTTTGCCACCCATGTGTTAAAAGCCATGCTACAAAATTCGCAAATTGAGTTGTTAGGCAAAGTGCGATTTGACAGCGCGCCAAAAACGGCTCAAATTTTGTATCAGGGTCCCTCACTGCCTTTATCTAGCATCATTCAAGATGTTAATAAATATAGCAATAATGTGATGGCTCAACAGGTTTTTTTAACCTTAGGCCTAGAAAATAATTCCAATACTAATTTTATAAATGCCAGGCAAAACCTCAATCGTTGGTGGCGAGAAAAAATAGGTAGTCAGTTTGTTGCTCCCGTTTTAGAAAATGGCTCTGGCCTTAGCCGAATCGAAAAAATCACGGCTAGTTCAGCAGCGCAATTGCTCAAAGTGGCTAGCCTACATCCTCAGGGTAATATCTTTTTACAATCTCTACCCATAGTAGGAGTAGATGGTACAGCCAAAATAATGGGCACTCGCTTGGGAAATAGTCCGGCCATTGGTAAGGTGTTTGTGAAAACAGGAACGCTAAGAGATGTGATTGCTATTGCTGGTTATGCTATTGCCAGTAGTGGCAAACGGTATATTGTGGTGGGCATGATTAATCATGATAATGCCTCTATGGCAAGGCCGGCCTTAGACGCTTTAATTGAATACGCGGTAAAAGATGAGGAAGTTCAATTGGTCGCATTTAAGACGAAGAAAAAACGCTCTAGCCCTTAAATTAGGCTCCGCTTAGGTGATAATTACAGCTTGTTCTGTAATGGGTCTTTTTAGACTTGTACAGGTATTTTTTGACTGCTACTCTTTTTCTTTTGGGTAGTTTTTTATGGATATAAAAACACATTATGGCTGAGCAAGAAACACAAGCACAAGAAACCGTATTTCAAATTAGACGTGTGTATTTGAAGGAAGCCTCCCTTGAACAGCCAAATTCACCGGCCATTCTATTAGAAGAAGAGCAACCGGCGGTTGATATTCAATTAGGCGTTGAAGCCGAGCCTTTAGGTGGCACTTTATACGAAGTCACTGTTAGAGCAACTGTTCAAACTAAAATCAAAGAAAAAACAGTTTTTTTAGTAGAAGCCAAACAAGCTGGTATTTTTGAATTAGACGGTTTTCCAGAAGATCAAATGGGCATGATTATGGGTATTGCTTGCCCACAAATCGTTTATCCTTATTTACGTTCTAACGTAGCTGATATTACTCAACGTGCAGGTTTTCCACCTGTACACATGGCTGAGATCAATTTCCAAGCTATGTACGAACAACAACTCGCAGCCGATAGCGAAGGCAAATCTGCTTAATTTTTAAGCGATTTTCAATATCACCCTTTAGGGTTTAAAATCAGCGTAGCCACTGTATGCCCCATTCGGCACAGTGGCTTTTTTATTGATTCTTCTACTATTTTTGCTTATTTTTACATCATTATGAAAATTGCAGTTTTTGGAGCCGGGGCTTGGGGCACGGCATTAGCTCAAAATGCAGCCCACCATTTAACTCATCAAGTGACACTTTGGGCCAGAGATGCAGAATTGATTGAAAAAATTCGCCTTGAGTCTTGTAACTCGCGTTATTTAGCGGGCATTGCCTTATCGCCTCAATTGCATTTTTCTAGTGAAAACCCACAACCATTAGCACTGCAAAGCGACTTAATTATTTTAGCCACCCCAATGGCTGCTTTACGCTCTATGCTGGTGGCCATTGGTGAACAAAAAGCACCTATTGTGTGGCTATGCAAGGGTTTTGAAAATACCCCAGCCCATGAGCAATCAGTGGCCCCTGGTTTATTAGGTCATGAGGTGTTTGAACAAGTGCATGCACAGTCCTCGGATATGAAGTATGGTGTTTTAAGTGGGCCTAGTTTTGCCAAAGAAGTGGCATTATCTCAACCTACTGCTTTAGTTGCCGCCAGCCCGCACAAGCATGTGACTGATTTATTAGTCCAAGCATTTCATAATCACAGCTTAAGAGTTTATGCCAACCCCGATATGATTGGTGTAGAGGTGGGTGGTGCAGTCAAAAACGTCTTGGCAATTGCCACAGGATTGTGTGACGGACTTGATTTAGGGCTCAATGCGAGAGCCGCTCTTATCACCCGAGGCCTTGCAGAAATGACCCGATTGGGTGTGGCTTTAGGTGCAGACCGCGACACCTTTATGGGTTTAAGTGGTTTAGGAGATTTAGTCTTAACCGCCACTGGCCATTTAAGTCGTAACCGTCAGGTAGGTTTGTTATTGGCGCAGGGCCAAAGCCTAGAACAGGCTGTCAGCTCTTTAGGCCATGTAGCCGAAGGCGTGGCCTGCGCGCATCAAGTATTACAACGCTCGCAGCACTTAGGTATAGAAATGCCCATTACTAAAGCGGTGGTGGCAGTGTTACAAGGTCAGGTGAGTGCTGAAAAGGCAGTGGCGATGTTAATGGGCAGAGACCCATCGGGTGAGAGTAATTAATTTTAATCGGGCCCAGTTTCTGGCTCAAAAATCAACTCATCCACGACACTACTTGGCTTGGATGGCGTGAAGGCCAAGCGAACATATATTGGCGCAAAAGCTTCAGGTTGGGTGATTTCAATTAACACTTCTTTTGCTAACTCTAACATTGCAATAAAGGTCACTACGACAGTGGGAAGGCCTTTGCTTGGATCAAATAACTCCTGAAACTCGATAAAGCGACGACCCTGCAATTTTTTGAGTAGCAAACTCATGTGCTCGCGCACCGACAACTCTTCGCGGCTAATTTTGTGATGCTGTACTAGTTTGGCTCTTCGCACAATATCGGCCCATGCTTGCTGCAACTCAGAGACCTCCACATCAGGAAAACGTGGCTCAAGCGATTGCTCTATGTATATTTGAGCTTTCACAAACTCACGCCCTAATTGTGGCAAGGCATTAATTTCTGCAGCCGCTAATTTAATGCGCTCGTACTCCATTAAACGGCGTACTAATTCAGCTCTTGGATCTTCAGCCTCTTCGCCTTCTGCACTTGGCTTGACTGGCAAAAGCATGCGAGATTTGATTTCAATCAGCATGGCTGCCATTAACAAATATTCAGCCGCCAACTCTAAATTACGGCTTCGAATTTCTTCTACATAAACCAAATATTGCCGAGTCAAACCAGCCATTGGAATATCTAGAATATTAAAATTTTGTTTTCGAATTAAATACAATAAAAGATCAAGTGGCCCCTCAAAAGCATCTAAAAATACCTCTAAAGCATCGGGAGGTATATACAGATCTCGGGGCATAGAAAAAAGTGGCTCGCCATAAAGACGTGCCAAGGCAATATTATCCACCACTTGAGGACTGCTGTCCTCAAGTTGCACTGGCGGTGGAGGTAGCTCTGTGGGAACTACTTTAGAACTCATTTACAACTTATGGGTTGGTTGAATAGACATAAGGTTTTTGAGCTACTTTGCCTTTTTTAAGTTCGGTTTGCAATTGCAAATCTACTTGCTTATCCCATAACAAAGCACGACCGGCCAATTGTGATTTTTCAAGTTCAGGTTTATCTGACTTTAATTTATCAATAAATTGGGTAGCTTCTGAACGGTAATGGTCACGTTGAAAAAAACTCATAATATAAACTCAATCAATTATAAAAATAGGCTTGGTAAGTATTTTACTCGTCGAAAGTAGAGGCCAAACTTACCAAGATAAAACAATTCAAAACAACTAAAACGACTGCCACTCACTTAATGGATTCGCATACCAGGGGTAGCGCCAGCAACTGGCTCTAAAATATAAATACCAGGTTGGGCTTTTTCATCGGCATGACTAGCCGCTAAAACCATGCCTTCACTAATACCAAACTTCATTTTACGCGGTGCCAAATTAGCCACCAATACAGTGAGCTTGCCCACCAAATCTTCAGGCTTATAACAGCTAGCAATGCCACTAAACACATTACGCAGACGACCCTCACCAGCGTCTAAGCTAAGTTGCAATAACTTGGTAGAACCCTCTACCGCTTTGCAATCGACAATTTTGGCAATACGCAAATCAATTTTAGCAAAGTCATCGATGGTAATAGTGGGGGCAATGGCTTCACCGCCTGGCACCAATGCTTCTACCACTGGCTCGGGTGGCGTTAATAAAGCATCAAGTTGTTTTTCCTCGACACGTTGCATTAAATGCTGATATTGACCAATTTCATGTCCAGCCCCTAATACCTGCTCGGCACTTTGCCAGTTCAAACTGCCGACTTTTAAAAAGTTTTCGACTTGACTAGCTAAATGCGGCAAGACCGGTTTTAAATAAATACTTAATAAGCGGAAGGCTTCAATACAAGTAGTACATACATCTTGCAAACGGGCATCCATACCTTCTTTTTTAGCCAATTCCCAAGGTTTGTTTTGATCGACATATTCGTTAACTCGATCGGCTAAACGCATGACTTCACGCAGTGCTTTTGCATAATCACGGCTATCGTACAAACCTGAAACAAGGCTTGAAGAAGCTTTTAATTGATCTAATAAGGTTTGCCCATCGGTACTAACCGCGCTTAATTGACCCGCAAAACGTTTATGAATAAAACCAGCGGCACGTGAGGCAATATTAATAAATTTACCGACTAAATCGCTATTCACACGAAGCATAAAATCTTCTGAATTAAAGTCGATATCTTCGTTACGGCCATTGAGCTTGGCGGCTAAATAATAACGTAGCCACTCAGGATTCATGCCCAAACTTAAATACTTTAATGGGTCTAAACCAGTGCCACGGCTCTTACTCATTTTTTCGCCGTTATTAACAGTTAAAAATCCGTGTACAAAAATAGCGTCAGGTGTTTTGCGACCTGAAAAATGCAACATAGCTGGCCAAAATAAGGTATGGAAATAAGTAATATCTTTACCAATAAAATGATACTGCTCTACCACTGGGTCATTGATGTATTTTTCATAATCAAGACCTTTTTTACCAAGATAGTTTTTTAATGAGGCTAAATAACCAATTGGCGCATCTAACCAAACATAAAAATATTTACCTGGAGCGTCTGGAATTTCAATACCAAAATAAGGTGCATCACGAGAAATATCCCAATCGCCAAGACCACCTTTGCCCTCTTCATCTTTGGCAAACCATTCTTTGATTTTGTTTAAGACTTCGGGTTGCAAACGACCTTCTTGATGAGTCCATGCCTCTAAGAATTGTGCACAGCGAGGGTCAGATAAACTAAAGAAATAATGCTCTGAATTTTTTAATACGGGTGTTGCACCGCTTAATGCAGAATAGGGGTTTTTTAATTCGGTCGGGCTATACACTGCGCCGCAAGCTTCGCAGCTGTCGCCATATTGATCTTTAGCACCACACTTAGGGCACTCGCCTTTAATAAAACGGTCGGGCAAAAACATGCCTTTTTCAGGATCAAAAAACTGCTCAATTACTTTAGTCGAAATTAAACCAGCGGCTTTTAAATCTTTGTAAATGGCTTGCGCTAATTCATGATTTTCTGGACCATCGGTGCTGTGCCAGTTGTCAAAGGCAATATTAAATCCATCTAAATAAGGCTTACGACCTGCGGCAATATTGGCAACAAATTGTTGTGGCGTAATGCCGGCTTTTTGTGCCGCAATCATAATTGGAGCGCCATGGGCATCATCGGCACCTACAAAATTAACCTCATGCCCCATCATTCTTTGAAAACGCACCCAAATATCGGCTTGGATATATTCCATGATATGGCCAATATGAAAATTACCATTGGCATAAGGAAGTGCTGTTGTTACAAATAGTCGTCTTTGGGTCATGGTGGGAGTCAATTAATTCAAAAAAACAAGTTATGTGACTTGTAGGGCTAATGCCAATTAATGGGTGTAAAAAGCCTGCAAGAAAATGGCGCCGCAGGCCCTACAAAGATAAAATCTTCAGGGTCTTTGATTTTAGAGCCTAAGCAAGGGTTTTTATCAGTTTTAAATGCATTTGTCGTGTTATTGCTATTTTTAATCAAAAATTAATACCCAATAGGGAAGCAAAAGCCAAGCATTTTGCAGGCTTGCGCCCACTGCAACATAGGCTAAGAAGCACTCATTTATTCATTTTCAATAATTCACAAATATTCTCACTGCAAAACTGGCCTGCTATTCAACAAAAATTAAAGGTGAGGCTTGTTTTTAATACGCCTTAAAGCCCATGCCTGACTAGAACCAATTAACACCCATGCGGCAGTCAAACCAAATAAGGCACTCGCTCCAATAAAAGCACCAGCAAAACCAAAAAATGTAGGCATTGCCACGCTACTCGCATTGACCATCATCATGCGCAAACCTAATGCCTCCCCATGCCTTTCTTGAGGAGTGATTTGATGCAAGGTACTCATGATCATGGGTTGCACAGACCCCAACACAAAACCCAAAGCAACTGAACATAAACCCATGCTAATTGCATTTGGCATAAAAGGGTAACAGCTTAAGAAAAAAGCGGTTAACAGCATAGCGCCAAAAATGACTTTCCATTCCTTCAATTTTGAGGCCAACAAGGGAATTAATAATCTAACCACTGCAGCTGAAATAGCAAATGCTCCCAAAATAGTGCCAATAGCGGTTGCACTATAGGCACGCTCATGACCTATTAAAGGCACAACAAAAGTGTGCACATCCCAGCAAGCCGATAAAAACCAATTGACCAGTAGCAAGCGGCGCAACATAGGATTCGATAACAAATCCATTATTTTAGGCTGAGCTGCAGAACTGTGTGAATTGGATGTGATGCGTTCAATCGGATGCTCGGGTGCATTTTTTACCATTAACCAAGATAGCAATGGAAAACAAGCTAAACAAAAAAATGCGGCACTAAAACCCCATGTATCGATGATAAGGCCAGCCGTAAAAGGCCCCACAAAATTGGATAATGCTGGCCCCAAAGCCAACCAACTAAATACGGTTTTTAATTCGGTGCCTGTGGTGGCGCTTTTACCCACATAACGCTGCAAGGCAATAATTAATGTGCCAGTAGCACCACCTGCCAATAAAGCCGATAGGCACAGTGCCGCGTAAGCACTACTCATAGCCGCCAATAAAGCACCGCTTATTGCAAAACCTACACAAATCAAAACAGGTTTTTTAAGGCCATTTTTGTCAATATAACGACCCGCAGGAATGGACAAAAAAACCTGGGTTAAAGCAAACAAAGCAATTAAGCTACCAACCGCAAATGCGCTATAACCATGTTGCAAGGCCCATAAAGGAGCAGCCATTCTCATGCCGGCCATGCAAGCATGGACTGCAATTTGAGCCACAATTAATTGCGCCAATAGCCTTTTACTCATTCAGTACAAAGCCTGCAATAGGGATGCATTATTTTTTATGGTGAAGTTGGGGTGGTGGACCTGTGGTGCTACCTGTCACTAATTCGCAGGATTTAAGCAACTGCCATGGCGGCATAGGTTCTTGTTTATTAGATTGCGATAATTTACGATTTCGCAATAAACTAAAAGTCATTTCAGCTAAAGTCACCCCGGTGTCATGGGCAGTTGGTTGAATCACGGTGGTAATAGGCTGGTTCAGTAAAACATATTCACTTGAGACTTCACCATTAATAATCAACGAGATGTCTTGACCAATTTTAACGCCCAAATCATTTAAGCCCCTAAAAATTGCCATACCAATAATATTGCTATCGGCGATGATAGCAGTGGGGGCAGGGTCTAGCAGCATAAAACCTTGTATGACTTCAATCGCTTGACGCCTATTATTCACCGCACTCGATTGATAAACTTGCGGGCAGTTCAGGCCATTTTTTTGCAAGGCATCTAGGAAACCGGCATGGCGTTGTTTGGCATAATTAAGATCTAGAGGGGAATGAACATAGGCAATACGCGTATGACCCAAAGCTAATAAATGTTCTACCGCTAAAGCACTACTTTGTTCATTATCAAAATCAAGCCACGAATAATTTTCGCAGTTGGCAGTTCTGCCATAAGCAACAAATGGATAGTTTTTGCTAAGCAAAAAATTGATCCTATCGTCATGGACTTGGGTGTTGGCCACAATCACTGAATCTACTCGCCCCCCTCTAAACAGACGCTCATAAATTTTAAGCTCATGGTCATGTTTAGAAAGAGCTAATAACAAATCAAACTGATCTTGTTCTAAGCGATCGGATAAGCCACCAGCCATATCTAAAAATTGTGGATTGCCTAATACCTCTGCGGCGGCGCTATAAACAATTCCTACCGCCTCAGCATCTCCTCTTACCAAGCGACGTGCGCTTGCATCAGGTCTATAACCCAAAGACTGGGCCGCCTGTTGTACACGCAAACGAGTATCAGGATTCACATCGGTGTATCCGTTTAAGGCTCGACTAACGGTGGAGGTTGATAAATTAAGGGTTTTAGCCAGCTGCTTGATATTCACGATATAGCTCTCTTACACAGACTATAAGTATAAGACTTAAATCTTTTATTCTTAGGCTTAAAGTGTATCAAACCAACTTATGAAAACAAAGCTAGCGGCTTCTAACAACGATAGAACCATTGAGGTCGCAAATAGCTAAACCCCAATCGTAAAAACCCAATGAAGCAGCACGACCACCTTATTGGCTAGCCAATACTCCACGGCGCATTTGATCTAATTCTAGACTCTCAAATAAGGCTTTAAAATTACCCTCACCAAAGCCCTCATCGCCTTTACGCTGAATAAACTCAAAAAAGATCGGCCCCAACTGATTTTCACTAAAAATTTGTAAAAGTAGAGCGCCAGCTTTGCCATCTAATAAAACCTTGCGTTGATGCAAAGCAGACACATCTTGGCCATGACCAGGAATACGCTTATCAATCAACTCATAGTAAGTGTCTGGTGTATCTAATAAGTTAACACCATTGGTACGCAATAAATCAACAGACGATAATAAATCTTTAGCCGCTAATGCAATATGCTGGATGCCCTCGCCTTGGTATAAATCCAAATATTCTTGAATTTGGCCTTTGGTTTCATTGCCTTCTTCGTTAATTGGAATACGAATTTTACCGCACGGACTGGTCATTGCTTTACTTTTAACACCCGTTACTTGACCTTCAATATCAAAATAACGAACCTCGCGGAAGTTAAATAAACGCTCATAAAAAGAAGCCCACTCACCCATCCGACCACGGTGTACATTGTGAGTTAAATGATCAATATTCCATAAACCATAGCCTTCTGGACTAATACTGCTGGCTGCCGATACACCAGGTAAAGCCTCAAAATCTACATCAAAAAAACTAATATTGCCAATCTCACCTTCGGCAGCACCATTTTTACCGCGCCAACGGTCAATAAAATAAATCAGGCTATCGCCAATACCTTTAATAGCTGGAATATTGAGCTCGCCTGCGCCTGCCGTACCGGCATAACCAAAAGCACCTAAATCAAGGGCTCTATGGTAGGCCTGATGTGCGTCTGCCACTCTAAAGGCAATTGCACAAATACTAGGGCCATGTAATTTAGCAAAACGTTGTGCAAAAGAGTCAGGCTCTGCATTAATTAAAAAATTGATTTCACCTTGGCGATACAACACCACGTTTTTACGTCTATGTTTTGCCACTGCCACAAAACCCATACGCTCAAACAGCTCGCCCATGGCTTTTGGATCGGGTGCGGCGTATTCAATAAACTCGAAACCATCGGTTCCCATAGGGTTATCCCAAGCGGCGGTATTGGACTGGCTCATATCGGTGTCTCCGTGAAAGATAAAGTTATAACAAACCTTTGTGAAGGTTGCTTCATACTTTAATCCTAAAGCACATCAGTTTTCATGCAAATTTTTGTGATAATCTTCAATAATTATCAATAATCATGCAAAAAAACAAATATGGAAGCAATAGATAAGATTGATAGACAAATTTTACGCATACTTCAAGCAGATGGTAGAGCCAGCTTTGAACAAATTGCAGAAACCGTAAGCTTGTCTGCTAGTGCTGTTTTAAGGCGCGTCAAAAGACTAGAAAGCACCGGAATTATTAGTCGATATGTGGCTTTGGTCAATCCAGAAAATATTGGCTTAGGCCTTACTGCATATGTCAACGTAAGGTTAGAAAAACGCTTTGACAGTAAAAGCCAAACGCACAGCCCACTGGAGTTATTTAAGGTAAGTGTGGGCCTATGGCCTGAAGTCATCGAATGCTCGGCATTGACTGGTGAGATGGATTTTTTACTCAAACTCGTCATCTCTGACATGAAAGCTTATTCAGATTTTATGGTTCACACTTTGTTAGTCCATCCTAGTGTGCAAGATTGCAAAACCAGTTTTGTCATGAATCAATTTAAATCCACCACCGCCATGCCAGTTTAATGCAACACTTGGTTTTTATCGATAAGCTCTTTCTCGTAGCCATTTAGTGGCCACATATTTTTCACCCTCCGTAACGGGTGCTCCACTGTGCAAACTTTTACTATCGGGATGGGGCTGAGCATAACTAAAAAATACCGCCGAGCCTTTTACAGGTGCCACTTCTAATCCTACGTCTGGAAAGGTGGTTGCTCCACCTTTTTCAGGTGACTGCAAATACATCACTATGGTTCCCACTCTATTCCCACCTGTTTTTAATATAGTGGCAGAGCCAGGCGCGGCTGGGTCAAAATAATCATAATGAGGAGTGTAATTGGCGCCATTGGAATAACGCAAAATTTGCAAGCCTTCGCCATTTTCAATCGGCCAACGCACCAACTCCGCAATTCTGCGCTCAATACGTTGGCACAATGGATTCTCACCCAACATAAAATAAGTGCCATCACTTGTTCTTGCACCATGAACTTCAAATGCACCGGTCGTACTATTGACTGTAGTAGAACGGGTTAATTTTGGTTGTGACAAAGCAATTAACTCGTCACATTCTTGCTCTGATAATAAATTACTAAAAACCACCACTCTTGGCAGAGTCATTACGGCACCAATATAAACCCTGCGATCAAAGGTATCAATATAAGTGGGACTGTTTTCTAAATTAGGTTCAGGTACCCGGTTTTGCTCTTGCTTGGTCTGCTGCGACTGACTTATTTTTGAATGTGGCTTGTGGTGTTTACTATGCTTTTGAGCCCCAGTTGATTGAACGCTTTTAATGGGTGGACTTATTTTTAGCACCACAACCGCCGCTTGCATGCTAGCGGCAATCACATCATCGGCCCAACCCGCCTTTACTGCACCGGTTAATAATTGATCGACCGTCACCCCATTCGCTAAGTTATCACGCATCCATTTTGTTAATTCAGAATTGATTTTGCTCATTTGGGAATTATTCCTGTTGTTTTACTAACACTCATATGTTGTGGAAATGCACTAATTGAATGAGTGGTTTTAATCATATTGTTGCTGTTTTTCTATTAAGCATCTAAACGATGCACTAAAAGTTTGATTTTGATGTAAATTGATCTTCGACTATTGGCTATTTTTCATCATTGATAGCAATAATACCTAGTATTCATAAATATTATCTGTAAGAATAGCGTAAAACCTAGGGAAAACCCTTAAAGTAGCGTTATGTTTACTTCTTGGTTCAGTCGAATTTTCCCACAATCTTCAACTCGTTTCATTCAAATATGGACGAGTCAAACAGCATTGGTAAAAAAGAAACATGACATCGCCATGAAAAATTTAAAAAACCTACTCGTTCCTATTCCAATTCGATCACTTAAAAAATCGCAAAAACCTCGGATTGAAAAGCATTTACTTGATTTAGATAACGACGATAGATTTTTGCGTTTTGGCTACCATGCCAGCGATGATCAAATCAAATCCTATGTTCGTTCACTCAATTTTGAACGCGACGATATTTACGGTATTTTTAACCGCCGCCTACAATTAATTGCAATGGCTCACCTCGCATTTGGTGAAAAAGAAAGCCGCTCTGCCAATCAAGTAGAGTTTGGTGTTTCAGTGGTGAAAAATGCCAGAGGCAGGGGTTACGGCGCTTTAATGTTCGATAGAGCTTTAACTCATGCACGTAATAAGGGCGCTACACAAATGGTGATTCACGCCCTTAGCGAAAATACTGCTATGCTCAAAATTGCCACCAATGCTGGCGCTAAGGTAGAGCGTGATGGAGGTGAATCTGAGGCCTATCTTTATATACCACCAGCCAGTATTAGCTCACATGTAGAAGAAATTGTGGATGAGCAATTCGCCGAGTTTGACTACAACCTTAAATTACAAGTCAAATTAATTGGCGCTGCCTTGCAAGACTTTAGGAACGCACTATAAAACTCCAAGATTATTTTTTGGGGATCCATCTTAATTATGGAAATTTGGTAATAATATGGCTTTTATTTAACCAAAGGCCGTTTTATGTCAAGCATCACACCCACAGGCAATCATCATCAAACATATGCTCCTGACGAGCAATTGTTATCCCAATACAACAGTGTGTCAGCGGGGACTGCGCTTGGTTGGATAGGTCAGTCTTGGGGCTTATTTAAAAAAGATTTCCTTATCTGGATTGCCTTCGCTATTTTATCTTTTGTAGTGATGCTAGTTTTAGCTTTTATTCCAATTATTGGACAACTTATTACTGTATTTCTAACCCCGGTTATGCTGGCTGGAACTGCTTATGCAGCTCGCCAAGTTCACAGGGGTAATAAACTTCAATTTGGTGATTATTTTCAAGGCTTCAAAAAGAATTTTGCATCTTTATTACTTTTAGCTTTGATTCAAATAGGCGCCTATATAGCACTTACCACTTTTATAATTATCTTATTAGTCATATTTGGTTTTGCAGGTTTTGTAAGTTTTTCTGATTTTGCACAAATAGAAGCAAACCCACTCGGATTTATTCTTGGCTCAATTGCTTATATTTTAGTATTAGCTTTGTTTTTTATACTAGGTATTTTGGCCACTATTATGGCTTTCGTTTTTGCACCAATACTTATTTTATTAAATAATGTCAGCGCTATTGAATCCATTAAAATCAGTTTTAAAGGTTGCTTACGTAATATTTTGCCTGGTTTTGTCTTTCTAGTTTTGATGTTCTTTTTAACAATCTTAGCAATTATCCCTTTGGGCTTAGGCTTGTTAATTTTAATTCCAATCTACTACATTGCAGTTTATCTTGCTTACCAACAAATTTTCTTAAAAAAATAAGCACTCCAACAATAGAGCGAATGGATTAATTTCGTTTTGATCAATTAAAAAGGCTGCTGATTGAATTCAATCAGCAGCCTTTTTTTTGTGTCACAACCCAGCGTTTTAAGACTTTTTATTGCCAGTTATAAACCGCCAAAACCGACCCATCAAGTGCTCGAAGTCATCCATAATGGTAAACACTGGCGGAATTACCACCAAGCTTAAAATAGTCGAGGTAATTAAACCTCCAATTACCGCTACTGCCATAGGTGATCTAAAGCTAGAGTCAGCCGATCCTAAACCTAATGCAATTGGCATCATGCCCGCACCCATCGCAATAGTGGTCATAATAATCGGCCGTGCACGCTTATGACAAGCATCCATTAAGGCGTCAAATCGACTCATAGCAGCAAACGCAGGATGGCCATCACTTCCGTCGTTGCCTCGCCTTGCCACAATGGCATACTCCACCAATAAAATCGAGTTTTTAGTGGCAATACCCATCAGCATAATGAGGCCAATGAGCGATGGCATAGAAAAACTTTTTTGAGCTATTAAGAGTCCAATAAAAGCACCTCCTAAAGACAAAGGCAAGGCGCATAAAATAGTAATCGGATGAAGCACATCTTTAAACAACAAAACCAATACTAAATAAATACATAAAATACCCGTTAGCATGGCCAGTCCAAAGCTGGCAAATAACTCACCCATCACTTCTGCATCGCCAATTTCCAGTTTTTTAACGCCTGGCGGTAACTGCCTAATTGCCGCTAATTCATCTACTTGTTTTGTGACTTCACCAAGCGGGACGCCAGAGAGTTCAATTTCAAAATTAATATTTCTAGCACGGTCGTAACGATCAATCACCGCAGGACCACCGGTTAAAGATAAGGTAGCAACTTGACCCAACATGACCGGTCCTTTACTGCCTGGTACGGCTAGGCGCTCTAAAACGCTTAGGTCTTGTCTTGATTGATCTTCAAGTTTGACCACAATAGGTACTTGCCTTTGTGATAAGTTGAGTTTAGGTAGGGCGGCATCATAATCGCCTACCGTTGCGACTCGCAAAGTGTCGGCAATCGCCACACTCGTCACCCCTAAATCAGCGGCTTTAGCGAGATCTGGTCTTACTGCTAACTCAGGGCGAATTAAACTGGCGGTAGAGGCAATACTGCCTAAACCAGGAATGGTCCGTAAATCTTTCTCTACCGCTAAGGCAGCAGTTTGCAAAGCTTGCGGATCTTCACCGGTTAACACCAATACATATTTTTCGCCCGAACCACCCAAGCCAACTTTACTTCTAACTCCTGGAAGTACCTCTAAAGCTTTACGAATATCGGCCTCAATCACTTGCTTAACAGGCCTGTCTCCACGCTCATTCAAAATAATAGTAAGGGTTGCTTTTCGTGTTTCCGATGCACCTTTTGGCGAAAACGGATCAGCCCCTGCAGAGCCTCCACCTACTGTGGTGTAAACACTTTTAACATTCTTTACTTGAGCTACCACCAAACGGGCTTGTTCGGCAGCCGTTACGGTTTCTTTTAAAGTCGAACCAGGTGGTAACTCAATATAAACCTGTGTTTGAGAATTATCATCAGGCGGAATAAAACCGGTAGGTAATAGTGGAATTAACATAAGTGAACCTACAAAAAATACGGCTGCGCCCACCATCGTAATCCAACGATGCACCGTACACCATTTTGCGATTTTTAAATAAAACGCCATCCAAAAAGGTTCTTTTTCTGCACCTACCAAAGGTTTTAATAAATAGGCGGCCATCATGGGAGTTAATACCCTTGCCACTAATAAAGAAGCACCAATGGCTAAAGCAGCAGTCCAACCAAATTGTTTAAAAAATTTCCCCGCAATACCACTCATAAAGGCGGTTGGCAAAAATACAGCAATGAGTGTAAAAGTGGTGGCAATCACGGCCATACCAATTTCATCGGCCGCTTCCATTGCGGCTTGATAAGGCGATTTACCCATACGCAAATGCCGAACAATATTTTCAACCTCCACAATCGCATCATCCACCAAAATACCTATCACCAAGGACAGGGCCAATAAACTCACGGTATTGACTGAAAAGCCTAAATAGGCCATGCCAATAAACGCCGGAATAACCGATAAAGGCAAAGCCACTGCGGCCACAAAAGTAGCTCTAAAATCGCGCAGAAATAACCAAACCACCAAAACTGCTAAAATAGCACCTTCATAAAGTGTATAAAGTGAATTGTTATACTCGTCTTCGACTGGTTGCACAAAGTTAAAGGCTTCGGTAATTTCAATATCAGGGTGTGCTTGTTTTAACTCTTCAAGCTTTGCTAATACGGCATTACCCACCGCTACTTCACTCTCACCACGGCTTCTGGAAACCTCAAAACCCACTACCGGCAAACCATTTAAATAAGCCGCTGCACGTGGCTCAGCAATGCCATCTTGCACACTGGCAATCTGGTTCAAAGAGATTTTTTGACCGGTACTTAAAGTAATGGGTAACTCGCCAATATCTTGTGCGCTTTTACTAGTGGCAATAGTGCGCAAAGGTTGTTCAGCGCCACCTAAATCGACGCGACCACCTGCACTCTCGGTTTGCATCATACGCAATTGTCTAGAGACATCCGTTGCAGTGGCACCAAAAGATTGTAGTTTTACAGGGTCTAGTTCAACATTGATTTGCCTGGTCACTCCGCCCACACGGTTTACGGCACCAACACCTCTCACTGATAATAATTTTTTAGTGATGTCGTTATCTACAAACCAACTTAAAGCTTCATTGTCCATGCTCGGTTGGCTAGCACCTTTGACTGGCACGGAACGAATGGTAAAGGCTAAAATAGGCTGCGCCGCCATATCTAACTTACTCACCATTGGCTCAGTTATATCGCTAGGTAAATCGCCTCTTACTCGACTAACCGCAGAACGCACTTCATCTAGCGCTTCTTGAACTGGTTTTTCAATTCTAAATTCAGCGGTAATGGTGACCGAGCCGTCTTGCACCTTGGTATAAATATGTTTAATACCTTGCAGTGAAGCTACTGAGTCTTCAATTTTTCTAGCAACATCGGTTTCGAGTTGAGCCGGTGCGGCCCCTGGCAAACCAGCCACCACCGTAATAGTGGGCAAATCAATATCAGGAAAGTTTTGTACCTTCATGCTATTAAAAGAAATCATGCCCGCAAAAGTAAGCAGTACAAACAGCATAATAGCTGGTACTGGATTTTTAATCGACCAAGATGAAATATTCATAATATGATGCAATCCTTATTGAGCGGCAGAAGCAGAGGGCTTGGCATTTTGTAATGCAGTGGCAACTACCTTTACCATGTCTCCATCATTTAAAAATCCGGCTCCATTTGCGACAAGTAATGTCTCTGGAGGTAAGGGAGTTAATAGTTCAACTTGTGTACCTACAATGCGCCCGGTTTGTACTTTGAGTCGAGTCACACGTAAATCCGGATTGACCTTAAAGACATAAGAGAATCCATCACGTACCACTAAAGCAGTTTGCTCTAGAGTTTGTGCCTGACTCATCCCTAAATTAAACTCGCCACGAGCGAACATACCTGCTTTAATCGCATTGGTGCCTGCTGGCAAATCAACATATACCAAAGCCGCGCGGGTTTGCGGGTCTAGGCTTGGTGCAATGGATCTAACTTTACCACTGAGCATAGCGCCAGCTAAACCTTTTACCTTCACCTCGGAGCCGACTTTTACGCGGGCTAATTCGTCTGAAGTGAGTTCACCTCGCCACTCTAGACGACTTTGACGAATTAATTTAAACAGCTCAGCTCCTGTGCCAGCGACTGTTCCTACGGCTGCATTGCGAGCTGAAATAATGCCGTCATCTGGAGCGACCACTTGGGCTTGCTTAAGACGAATAGTTTGAGCATCTAACATGGCTTGTGCCGCTTGAACTCTTGCCTGAGCTGACTTGGCAGCTGTTAAATATTGTTCAATTTGTTGCGCACTTAAAGCACCTGTACCTTTTAAAGCATTGGCTCTTTCAGCATTAGCATTGGCATCTAAAAGATTGGCTTTAGCTTCTAATAAATTGGCTTGAGTTTGTGCGACTTCTGCCTGCACTGACTCAGCGGCAAAAGTGGCTAAAACTTGACCTTTTTTTACTACATCACCCACATTGACCAATACTTGGTTAATGCGTAAACCATTGCTTAAAGAGCCCACACTTGCCTCTTGCCAAGCGGTAATATTGCCGTTGGCAGAAAAAGTCATGGGTAACTGATTTTGAACGGTTTTAATAGTAGTAACAGTGAGGGCTGCCTTACCTGGTTTCGCTTCAGCTAGAGAAGCTTTTGCCTCTTGTGAGGCTGCCATACTAGGGCTATTTTTAGCATCATCGCCACAAGCGGTTAAACCTAATGCAAGCATCAAGGACAAACCAAGTGGAATAAAGAGAGAGGCGGGTTGAGAGTTCATCTGATTGACTTTCATTTTAAACTTTAAATACCTTATCTTGATGGAGTGGATGTCATACAAAATGACGGACTACTAAACTATTTTTTCGAATTCAAATGGGAGAGGTGATTGCATTGATATTAACTATTGGATTTACTTTCCCAACCACCACCCAATACTCTGTACAAACTAATCCAGGCATTCATACGATTAAGTTCGGCTACATGAAGACCCATTTTTGCTGACAACATTTGACGTTTGGCTTCTTCCATTTGTAAACCACTTAACATGCCTTGTTTAAGTTGTAACTCAGAAGAACGTAATATTTGGCTTGCTGCTTTGAAAGCCGCTTGGGCAGATTGCGACTGCTCATCGGTGGCTTGTAATAAGCTTAATGCGTCTTGTGTTTCTTGCACCGCTTGACGCACTTTAGCCTGATAAACCACTACCGCTTGGTCATATTGCGCATTAGCAATTTTTTCTTGAGCCGCAATTTTTCCACCCTCAAAAATGGGTAAGGTAAATGCCAAAGGACCAATTGACCATGTTTTTAAATTAGTCGTTATATCAGCAGAGTTGGCCCTAATTGCAGTAACAGAACCACTAAGACCAAGTCGCGGTAAAAATTGCCTTTGGGCTTGCCCTACTTCTGCACTGGCTGCGGCCACTTCATTTTCTGCTGCCCAGACATCGGGTCGTTGGCTTAATAATTGGGCTGGTACTGTTGGCACAACAGGCATCATGACACTAGCCGGAAAAAATTCAGTGGTATTAGCTACAGAGCTCAATTTTTTTAACTTAGCTTCATCAAGGCCGGTTAAGGCATACAAAGCAGATTGAAGCGATCGGCACTGTGCATTAACTTGTGCTAAGTTAGTCTCGCTTTGTGATAGCGCCAAAACCGAATAGGACGACTGCACAGCCGACATAAAACCATTTTTTACCAATAAGTCATTCAGCCTTTGTGTTTCTTTTAAAGATTGAACTTGTTGTGCATTGCTACTGGCCATGCGCTCACAATTAAGCAAGTTGTAATACAGGGTGGCTACTTCAGCTGCCACACTTACTCTAGCCTCATGCCAAGCAGCTTGACTACCTTGTACTCTTTTATTGGCCGCGTCTTTACCCAAAGACAAACTGCCCCATAAATCTAACTCCCAGCTCGCTTGTAAACTACCACTAAGCATATTAGCCACAGGATAAGTGGGGTCTGTGCGGCCTCGACTAATGCCAAGGCTTGCTGATAAATTGGGCACTCCCGTTGCTTGGCTAATGGTTTGCTGGGCCCTGGCTTGCTCAATTCTTGTTTTAGCAAGTGCTAAAGTAGGACTTAATTTTTGGGCATCTGCAATCAGCTCCAGCAAAACTGGGTCTTTTAAGCTTGCCCACCATTGATTGAGATCGGCTAAAGAACCTTTATGAGGAATCAAGGTAGGTGTAGCACTAGTCGAATTGGAAATTGGCTTAATATCGTTTGGTGGTGCCGTCAATGAACTCAACCATTTAGGTAAGACCATACTATCGGGGCTACTAGGCTGTGTAAATAGCGTACAAGCACCTAATAATACTGGGATAGTCACATACACCAAAATTCTTGGATTGAGTATCAAAACTTTCTGCGCTTGATGATTCAGGTTGATTTTTTTCATTGCTAAAGTGTTTTAAATAAATACAAATACGGAGAACTTACAATTTTTTGGAACGAACCAGTCTTTCTGACTCCACCATGGCTTGGGCATAAATGACGAGTTGCTCGGTATAAGAGTCAATTGCTTCTGTAGAACCTGTCAAATTAGGCATTAATTGCGTGACTACGTCTCTGGAAACCATTACATGTACTCCTAAACCGACAATAGAAAATGCCAATCGCCGAATGGAGTCATCTACCGCTTTTAATTGAAGCTCCTTGATTAATCGAGCTTGTAAAGCAGCTAACATAGGGGCAATTTTGAATTGAATTTCATGCTCCCATAAACCTGTTGGTTCAATCATTTCACGCATTTGTAAACGAACACGCCAAGCGGCTAACTCACCCAATTTTAAAGGTTCAGTAAAACCTTGCAACAGTTTTCGTAAAAAATCAGATAAGTTGAGCGACTCTGGTGCAGAAAAATCTGCTAACCATAGTTCGTCGGCCCCCCCACACTGGTGAGTATGCGTAAAAGCGGCCTTATAAAGTCCTTTTTTGTCTCCAAAATAATAACTAATAGCCGAAATATTGACTTTTGCATCTTGTGCCAAGTCTCGAATTGAAGTGTTCGCAAAACCTTTTTCGGCAAATAACCTTAGGGCAGCGATTAATAATCTTTGTTGAGCCGCACTAGCCACAAATTCTTGCTTAGATGGCAGGTAAGTCAAATTGGGTTCAATGTTTCTCATAATCGTGAATTAAATCACATATTTCAAACAATTGTTTAAATCAAACGTTTGACCCTACAATATTTATGCACTTTTGATATTTAAAAACTGTCTAGAATGGGTAAAATCCAAGCTATGCCGATTCAAAAAACCTTTAAGTCCCTTCGCTATTTTTGCCTAAGTTCATTACTTTTATTGTCTTTAGCGACTCAAGCCAAAGTCAAAGACCCATGCCCTGATTGGGGTGCCAGAGTAAAAAGCTTTCCAGTCGCAATTTGTCAAAGCGCTAATGTTCAACCTAGCAATGGTAGAACTGTTCGTGGGCGCACTATTTATTTTCAAGATACTGGACCAGTTAATGCCAGCTCTAGGGTATTAGTCATTGGCACCATTCATGGCGATGAGCAATCCTCTGCTTCATTGGCCTTTCATTGGCTCAATTATGCACAAAAAAATAATCTCAACACCCATTGGCGTTTTATTCCTATAGTCAACCCAGACTCATTAATGAGTAAGCCATCGCGCCGAACCAATGCCAACGGTGTTGATTTAAACCGTAATTTTCCAACGCCTAACTGGGATCAAGAGGCAAAAAAACACTGGGAGATTCGTACTCGCAAAGATCCTAGGCGCTTTCCAGGTAATCAATCTTTAAGCGAGCCAGAAAGCAAATTTATAGTCGAGCAAATTAACACTTTCAAACCTACTCTAATAGTAAGTATTCATGCGCCCTATGGCGTTCTTGATTTTGATGGTCCTAAAGCCCCTCCCAAAAGGTTAGGCTTTTTATATTTAGACCAAGTCGGTATTTTTCCAGGTTCTTTAGGTAATTACAGTGGGGTACACAGAGGTATTCCGGTCGTCACAGTTGAATTACCAAACTCACTCGATATTCCACCACCTTTAGAAATCACTAAAATGTGGACCGACCTTACTGCTTGGATGAATCAAACGTTTTCAGAAACAGCTAAACGTCCTTAAAGTAAAAGTCTAATTACTCCCGCCCCTCCAAATTTCAAGGCTCGCTTCTAAAAGGTGAGCCTTGAAAACTTTAATACTTATTGAAGTGGTTTTTCCATTAACTCCAACCACAATGCCTTTATAGCTTGGCTTTGTTTTTCAGTCGTTAAAGGATCCACCTGTGTAGGTACTTCGTCCAACCTCGCTTTATGCTGAATTTTTCGCAGTTCACGATAAGCATCAGCCGCGGCTTCTCCCACTCCAGGGCTTAATAAGCCCACCATTTCGGCTCTTTGGCATAAAGCAATATTACCTACATTGTCAATTAAATTAGGATGCTCGGCAGCATAACTAAGCACCATGGTTTGAATTGCAAATTCAGCATCCACCATACCTCCAGGACTATGTTTAACATCAAATTGCCCTGCTCTTATTGGATGTGCTTGGCTCACTCTTTGCCTCATGCTACTTACTTCTTGACGCAATAAAACTTTATCACGGGGAGCCGTAATCACTTGTTGCCTGACTTTTTCAAAGCGCTCTTGTAAGGCCTCACTGCCCAACACAAAACGAGCCCTAGTCATCGCTTGATGCTCCCATGTCCAAGCCGTATTGGAACCCCTTTGCAATTGATAGTCAGCATAGGCTTCAAAAGTGGTAATTAATAAACCCGAATTGCCATTGGGTCTTAAGGCGGTATCAATTTCAAATAAATCACCTTCACTAGTTTTAACCGTTAACCAAGTAATTAACTTACGCACCAAGGCAGCATAGGACTGACCTGCTTGTTCATGCTCATCTTCATACACAAACACAATATCTAAATCACTGCCATAACCCAACTCTTTACCGCCCAATTTTCCGTAGGCAATAATGCCAAACTGGGGCTCAAAATCGGACTCGGGATGATGCTTGTTACGCACATATTTCCAGCACCAACGAGTCGTAATTTTTAAAATCGATTCAGCCAAAGCACTTAGATCATCGGCCACTTGCTCTACCGTTATATAACCCTCCACATCACGAGCTAAAGTTCTAAACACTTCGGCATGCAGAGCACGTCGCAATAAATTAAGCAAGGCCTCCTCATCGTCTTCGCCAGTGGTTTTTAACGCGTTAGCTCGTCTTTGCAATTCACTCTCAAACTCAGCTTTGTCAAACCTTTGCGTCAGCATGGTTTGACTGGCTAACTCATCAATCACGCCAGGGTGCTTTTGCAAATAGCGGGCAGGCCATTTGGCGGCATCTAATAGACGTAGTACCCTCGCATGTACCGATGGACGTTCGAGTAACATGGCCAAATAACTCTCGCGGCGAATCAGTGTTTCTACCCAATCGAATGAACGAATTGCAGCCGTTACAGAGACTTTTCCATCCTCTACCCACTGGCCAGTTCTTTGCACAATACGAAGCAACCTTGCTCTAGCATCATCTCTTAAAGTCATCACCTTGGTATTGTCTTTCCAAGCAGCCACACGTTCTTTTAACGCCTCGGGCAACTCGACAATCAAGGCATCAATATCGCGTCCCTCAAAAGAAGCTCCGGGTATAAAGCCTGACTCCGATTTAGTACGACTTATTTGCTCAGCCCCATTATTATCATCTTGTCTATTTTGACCCAATAAGGTATCAAACTCTTTGGCAACTAAGTCTCGGTGTTTCTCTAACTCTAGCTTAAAATCAGCAAAATTGGCAAAACCCATTGTTTTTGCTACCCACAATAGATCATCTTCCTGTGTCGGCATGACCTGTGTTTGTTGGTCATCAAGGTATTGGATTCTATGCTCGACTTGCCTTAAAAATATATACGCTTTTGCTAATAACTGGGCAGTTTCATGTGGCATTAGACCGGCCTTGCTTACCAACTCAAGGGCCTGCAAGGTGGGCCTGGTGCGTAATTCAGGAAACTGCCCGCCACGCACCACTTGCAACAACTGCACGGTGAACTCAATTTCACGAATACCGCCACGACCTAACTTTACATCATTCGCCCTGTGCGGTTGATTGGCCGCTTTTAATATCGCTTGCTCACGAATTTGTCTGTGCAGAGTGCGCAAAGACTCAAACACGTTATAGTCAAGATAACGCCTAAAAACAAAAGGTAAAACAACGCTTCTAAGCGGATGATTCGCCCCATCTTTGCGCTCTTGTTTAGGAGCCACAATCCGACTTTTTAGCCATGCAAAACGCTCCCATTCTCGGCCTTGTACCTGAAAATAATCTTCAAGGGCGGCTAAAGAAGTACAAGCGGGTCCTGAGTTACCATTGGGTCTTAAGGCCAAATCCACTCTAAAGACAAATCCATGATCGGTGACCTCCCCAATCATGGCATAAACTAACTTCACGACCTTGCAAAAATATTCATGAAATGAAGTTCTACCACGACCATTTACCAATCCTTGGGTTTCGCCGTCTTGATCATAGACATAAATTAAGTCAATATCGCTCGATACGTTTAATTCTCGAGCACCTAACTTGCCCATTCCAATAACCCATAATTGAGATCTTTCACCGTCGGGCTTAATAGGGGCACCATGACGTGCATCTAATTGTAAATATGCCTGTTCAAGCGCCCTACAAAGGGTAAACTCAGCTAATTGAGTTACTGTTTTAGTAACTATGTCTAAATTGACTTGAAGCTCACACTCTAGCCTAATGAGCCTATGCATGACCAACTGACGCAAGACTCTTACGGCTTGAGAGGGTTCATACGCCTTTTTTAATAATGCTTGCCAGCACTCTAGCATCTGTTCTTTTTGGGGAACTCCTGGTGGCAACAAAGTTAAATCCGCTTGATACCTACGTTCCAACCTTTGAAAAAACCGACTATGAAAACAAATTTCTGCGGAATTATTTGCTAATGTTTGATTTGGATTTGAATTTTGGGCTTGATCAACAGTCATAATTCTTGCCTATATTGCCATGACTAAAAAAAATCCACGCCGCCCGCTCGGCCTCTACTTGTTTCACCTGAGCTCCCTATTTTTATTTTGGGGTGCAGCTTCTGCGTGGCTAGCCGTTTTGATAAGCGGTGTGGTCTTACATACTTGGATTGTGCCCCGAATTGGTGACTATAAAACACTTTTAGAAGAAACGGCGAGTAACTCTATTGGTGTCCCGATTAAAATTGGCCGAATTAGTGCCCAATCTGAAGGCCTATTGCCTACTTTTAAGTTAGAAAATGTAGAACTAAGGGACAACTCCGGACAAACTGGGCTAAAGCTTGGTCTAATAATTGCAAGCTTATCACCACGTAGTGTATTTAGTTTAGACTTTGAACGCTTAATAGTCGACAGCCCAGAATTAGAAATCCGAAGGGCACAAAATGGGCATTTTTGGATTGCCGGAATTGAGGTCAAGCCCAGTACTGAAATTCAAAACAGTAGCCCTTTATTAGATTGGTTCTTTTCGCAAAACAATTTTGAAATTCGTCAAGGTCAAGTGAGATATATTGATGAAACTCTTCCAAGTATTTCTGCAACCCAGTTGAACACGCCAGTTCTTGCCTCTAAGTCAAGTTCTACTTCAAGCGCAAGCGCTTTCAATTCATTAAATTCTCCATCGTCAGATTTAACATCTGCTACTGTCGCCAAAAATACTTCGTTTAGCTTGAGTAATGCGCCTGAAGCTCGTAGTTTTGAGTTCAAAGAAGTTCAATTTAGTAGCCGTAACCCACTTTATAAACATGAGTTTTCATTTTCCGCCGTACCTCCTGACAAATGGGGCGAAAAAATTACTTTTATTGGCTCATTTACTCAATCGTTAATTTATACCGATAGAGCCAACTTTAAACATTGGAAGGGGCAAATTTATGCTGACTTACCCTACATCAATGCCGAATTCATCAGCCCCTACTTACCACTTACCGCCAATATTAAACAAGGAAAGGGTTCTGCTCGGGCATGGTTAAATATTGAGAATCAACAAGTCCAAAGCATGACGGCAGACATAGCAACTCAGGCTATTACCATTCAATTTAAAGGTACACCCGACCCGCTTGCTCTGCAATCTATCAATGGCCGAGTTGAATTGGCAACCATTGAAGGCGGGCTTACCATCAGCACAAAAAACCTTCGCTTCCAAACCGCCGATGGTTTAAAGTGGCCACAAGGCAATATAAAAGTGTCAAAAATCAAGGCTAGTGGCCAGCAAATTGAAACGGGACGTATTGAAGCGGACCAAATCGATTTAGCCATAGTGAGCCAGATTGCTAGCCGCCTGCCATTAGGTGATGCAGCAAGAGCTCAACTACTCAGTTTGCAGCCCCATGGAATCATTAAATCGCTCAATGCTAGTTATGAAGGCTCGATTGAAAAACCAAGTCAATTGAATGCCAAGGGACAATTAGATAATTTAAGTTTTCTACCACAAGCCACACAAAATATTAATGAAATTGCAAGACCAGGCCTAGAGGGCGCATCTATCGGATTTGACTTTGATTTAAATGCAGGTAGCGCAGTCATTCAAATTAAAAATGGCAAACTCCATTTTCCAGGTGTATGGGAAGACCCCACTGTTGAGGTGGAAAACTTAAGCACTGAACTCAAATGGCAACTAACCGATTCACCCAGCGGGCAACAAATTAAAATTGATTTTGCAAATGGCCTATTAAAAAATGCCGATGCATCAGGGCGATTCAATGGCAGCTGGCAAACCACTGACCCCAAGAAATCAAATAGCCAATCTCGCTTTCCAGGTAATTTGCAACTTGATGCTCAATTAGATCAGGCCAACGGTGCAAGAGTCTGGCGTTATTTACCTTTAAGCGTCGGAAAAGATGCTATTGATTACGTCAAATATTCTATTTTATCGGGTACGGCTAAAAATGCGCGGTTTGTTATTAAAGGAGACTTGTTTGATCTACCCTACGACAAAACTAAAAATGGTACTTTTAAAATTGAAACCAAGGTAGAAAATGCCGTTATGGCCTATGTGCCTAAGCAACTACAAGACCCTAAAGATTTAGTTTGGCCATCATTTTCTAATCTCTCAGGAGATTTAATTTTTGATGGAGCTGGCATGGAGGTGAGACAGGCAAAAGCAGTTATCACGAATAATCAAAGCCTCAAAATTACCGATGCCAACGTCAAAATTACCGACCTTAGCAAAACCGTGGTGCAGGTAAAAGCACAGGCCACTGGACCATTAGCAGCAATGCTTAGTTTTACTAATAACTCACCTTTAAGAGATATTACCGAAAAAGCTCTTTTACACACTAAAGCAAGTGGCAATAGTGACTATATTTTTAATATGAATTTGCCTATTGCCCAAATGGACAAAGCTAGCGTAGATGGGCAAGTAAAATTAATAGGCAATGAAATTCAAATTACACCCGACACGCCAGTACTTAAAAAAGTCACAGGCCAAGTTATTTTTAATGAGTATGGCTTTTTAATTCAAACTGCTAAAGCTAATTTATTGGGCGGCGAAGTAGAGTTCAGCGGTGGTTCAAGTGCACTCATTAATCGCAACCTAAAATCAGCAAAGCCAGCTATTAATACGACAAAAAATAGCTCACCCGAAGTGATGATTAAAGGCAAGGGTACGATTAATGCTCAAGCCTTAGCAACTACTCCTGAATTGGGAGTAGTTGCTCAGGTGGCAAAATATTTGAGCGGCTCGACTCCTTATCAACTTTCACTGCACATTAATAAAGGGCAACCCGAGCTAATTATCAATAGCAACTTAATAGGCATTGCCTCAGCATTACCAGCTCCATTTAACAAGACTGCCGAAACCAGTCTTGCCTTAAATTATGAAAACTTATTGACGACTAATTCGGCTACCTTGGCCATCAATAATCCGAATCAAGTCCTACAAGACACTTTAAAACTAGAAGTGGGTAATTTATTAAGTCTTTATTATTTACGCAACCTTGCACTCAATAACCCACCTGAAGTCGTAAGGGGCGGCATAGCGATAGGATCTGGGAAAAGCGAAATAATTGCCCCCACCACAGGGGGTGTAGCCGCCAATATTGTGAGCAGTCAAATTAACTTAGATAAATGGTTAGAGGTATTCAAAAATCTAACCAATAACAAAAACCCTGTTGCAAAAATCAATGCAGCAACTGATGCAAGTGCCGATAACTATCTTCCTAGAATTGTCTCTGTTAAAAGCGCTCTCATTAATTGGGATATCTATAACTTTGAGCAAGTAACAGCCAACCTTAACCGAGATGGAAACTTGTGGCGAGCCACTATTGATTCCAAAGAGCTTGCGGGTTTAATTGAATATCGCACGACCGCCAACGATGCCAAACTATTTGCTCGACTATCCAAAGCCTATTTAGCGTCAGCCAACCAAGAAGATGTAGAGCAAGTACTAGATCAACCATCGGGGCCTCCTCCCTCAGTGGATATTGAAATTGATAATTTACGCTTAGCAGGCAGAAGTTTTGGCAAAATTCAACTTGATGCCAATAACCGAATATTAAGCAACGGTTCGCGTGAATGGAAAATCAATAAATTAGTGGTGACACAACCTTTTGCCAAGCTCAATGCAACTGGAAGCTGGGCAGAAGTAGCTAAGGTGGGCTCTTTTGCAAAACGAAGCCTACTAGAACGCAGACGTATGGATTTAGATTTTAAACTCGACATTGAAAATGCCGGAGACCTCATCACTTGGATTGGCAAGGAGAAAGCGCTGCGTAATGGCAAAGGAAAACTAGAAGGAAACATTGGCTGGCAGGGTTCACCCTTTCAGGTAAATTTCCCCACCCTAAGAGGTCAAATGAACTTGGCAGTGCAAAGCGGTCAGTTCTTAAAAATTGACATGGGAGCGGCTAAACTTTTAAGTGTGCTCAGTTTACAAGCTCTCCCTAGGCGTTTGGTTCTAGACTTTAGAGATGTGTTTAGCGAAGGTTTTGCCTTTGATACGATCAAGGGCGATGTCACTATTGCAAAAGGCGTAGCCAGTACACAAAACCTACAAATGAGTGGAATGAATGCCTTAGTACTCATGGACGGCAGTGCCGATATAGTCAAAGAGAGTCAAAATCTGCATATTGTAGTGATCCCTGAAATTAGTGCGGGAGGTGCTGCACTTGCCATCGTCGCCATTAACCCTGCGATTGGTTTAAGTAGTTTATTAGCCCAATGGCTCATCTCTAAACCCCTTATGGAAGCGGCCACGCGAGAATATTTTATTCAAGGTTCTTGGAGTGCACCTACAGTAACTGAAGTCAAACGTGGCAGCAAACTCAAACCAAGTACCCCCAACAGCACCAGTTCAAGTGCTAGCGGTACCCTTTCTAATTAGACGAATACAACATATTTGAAATGATTCAAAAAAACAAATCACTAAGTTTTAAAAATTAATTTAGACTTCAGAAATTGGTTTATTTATTTCCAAATAACTAACACAAGTAATGCCCACCATTTTTATTTAGATTGGCTTTTATATGCGCGTCTCTACCATTCAAATGATTTCTGGCCCAGATGTCACACTTAATTTAATTCAAGCTAAAAATTTAATAGAACAAGCGTCAAATAATGGCGCAGAGCTAGTGGTTCTCCCAGAATATTTTTGCTTAATCGGCAATACCGACCAAGAAAAATTAGCAATAGCAGAAACTCAAGGTAGCGGGCCCATCCAAAGTTTTTTGTCTGAAATTGCCAAACAACATAAGATTTATTTAGTGGCAGGTACTATTCCGTTAAAAGGCACACAAAGCAATAAAGCTCGCAACAGTGTTTTGGTTTATAACCCAGAGGGCGTCAACATTTGTCGATATGACAAAATCCATTTGTTTAAATTTGACAATGGTAAAGAAGCTTATGATGAGTCAGTGGTGTTAGAACCTGGTCAAAACACACAAAGTTTTGAGTTGGAGTCAAAAGATGGCAACACTTGGAAAATTGGTTTAAGTGTTTGTTATGACCTACGTTTTGCAGAACTTTATCAACAACTTCAGGCTGACTTGTTATTGGTTCCCGCCGCTTTTACTTTTACCACCGGCAAAGCGCATTGGGAAACACTTTTAAAAGCAAGGGCCATAGAAAACCTGGCGTATGTGGTAGCAAGTGCACAAGGCGGTGAACATCCCAACGGCAGAAAAACATTTGGCCATAGTATGCTGATTAACCCTTGGGGCGAAGTTTTAGCCAGTGTTGAATTGGGAGTTACCGTGTGCACCGCTGACCTTGATTTTGCTATGATTCAAGCCAAAAGAGCTCAATTACCGGCACTTGAGCACCGGGTTCTTTGAGCTCTTCAAACTTCTATAAAATCACAGGCTACACAAGTAATAGTTGCAAAAGCTTTTATGATTTGTGCTGAGAATCCTCATTTTTTTCATCCTCGGGTTGGCTAATTTCGCCATTAGGACGACCTGAAAACATAGTCCACCAGACAATGAATACCAAAATAAGCAATGCAGCTAGTGCTTCAACTATTAATAACAACATTTTCTACCATCCTTTGCTAAATATTAAACTTTTTATCTTGCTTGGGATTGTAGGTCTTCTTGCTTCTTGTGCAACACCACCAAGCACAACACCGGCTATTGGTAATATCAACCATCCCAAATCGGTCTGGACACCCGCTAGTTTTTCAGATTTACCCGGCTGGCCCGATGACTCATTTCAACAAGCCTGGACAGCTTGGATGAGGTCATGTCAAAAACCTATCCAAGCTTGGATCAATACCTGTGCTGAAATGAATAAACTCAGTAATAGCACAGAAATAGACAAACAAATTTGGCTACAAAATAACTTTCAAGTTTATGCGGTTAGCAATACCAACGGTAATCCTGACGGTTTATTAACATCTTATTATGAACCCGAATTTAATGCCAGTCGTACCGCAAAAAATGGTTATGAAGTTCCACTTTATCGTACCCCTGCTACCTTGCAAAAGCAAAAACCTTGGTTTACACGCAAAGAAATCGACACTTTAGCAGAAGCCAAATCACAACTAAGGGGCAAAGAAATTGTTTACCTAGCAGACCCCATAGATGCCCTAATTTTACATATTCAAGGCTCTGGTAAAGTCAGGGTAATGGAGCCAGATGGCAGACAAAGTTGGACCCGCGTTGCATTTGCCGGCACCAATGAGCAAAGTTATAAAAGTGTAGGAAGATGGTTAATTGACCAAGGAGCCGTCAAAGATGCCTCTTGGCGTAGTATTAAAGAATGGGCAAATCGTAACCCAAATAAAGTCCAAGAAATGCTCTGGACCAACCCTCGTTATGTTTTTTTTAAAGAAGAAGCTTTATCTGAGACAGACCCTACTTTAGGGCCTAAAGGTGCTCAAGGTGTGCCATTAACCGCCAGAAGGTCTATTGCCATTGACCCTGCAAGCATGCCCTACGGTACACCAGTTTGGTTAAGCACCAAAGGCCCTACTTTAAACGAAAGCCGCCTCATGATTGCTCAAGATACAGGCAGCGCTATTACAGGAGCAGTGAGAGCCGATTATTATATGGGTTCCGGTTTTCAAGCAGGCGAGTTAGCATCTCAAGTGAAGCAAAACTTAAGATATTGGGTTTTACAACCTAAAACCAACTCCAATTAACTCCAACTTTGTTTCGCTAATATGTCTTATTCCTATAGCTATTTAAAATCACCTCAATATAAAGCTTTTATAAGGTGGGCCGCTACCAAGCCTAAGGCTAGATTTTTAGATATTGGCCCTGTTCACCCTGGTGGGCAGTCTATTACTACCCCACTGTTTGAAATGGGTTGGCAAGGTATTAGCATTGAACCGGTAAAGTCTTATCTTGATTATTTAAAAAAAGTTCGCTCCAATGGCATTCACTTGCAAGGAGTAGTCTCTAACAACCAAAAGCAATTGTTTATTCAAGACCAAGGGCCATTAGGTTATAGGGTGTATAGCCAAGATACTTTTGCTTTGAATACCGATTCATCGGCACTCATCAAACCAATAGGCAACTGGTCTATACAAGAGTTGCTTCTACAAAATCAAATGCTATCATTTGAAGTTTTACACATAGACAGCAGAGCTATTTATCAACCTGAAACCTTTTCTCTTGATTTTTCAAGTATTCAACCTTGGCTTATTATTTTAGAAAATTGGCCAGAATCCAATCCACTTCAAAAGACAATTGAACAGCACTATCAAAGCGTACTCAGTAACGCTAATTTAGTGATGTATATTGCCAAAACACAAAGCCAACTTTTACAAGCTGTTTTGTCTTTAAAAGATGCAAATATTAACCATTTAGATAGTCAAACCAAATTTCAGTTTTCTTTAAAGTCTTGGTTAGTCCCAAAAATAAAGTCGCGTCTCCAGTCTCCTAGGCTTATTCAAGTCGCCAAAGATATTCAAATTGTTATTGAAGAAGAACGAGTGATTCAAACGGCATTAAGAATAGTCAAACGTAAAGCAAAATCAACTTCTATTGGTAAGCGTTTACAACGGTTTAAAAATCGAAATAGTCCGCTTCCAGCTCATTATTATGATGAACTCCCAGCTCCTCAAACTCAGTCTGAATTGTCTTTGTTATTACACGAAAAAATAAAAGCAAAACAAAACAATATTGCATCTAAAAAGGTCAGTTAAATATGCGTTTAGTTATTGATATTCAAGGAGCCCTAGCGGACAGTCGGCATCGAGGCATTGGCAGACACTCATTTTCTTTGTCGCTGGCCATTGCAAAATTAGCCACTCAACATGAAGTGTGGATTATTTTTAATACTGCACTCACCGATAACCATCAGGAATTAAGAAGCGCTTTTGCACCGTTTGTGCCTACTAGCCGTATGCTAAATTTTGCCATACCCGAGCCAGTAGCAGCTGTATCGGCTCAATCGGCTTGGCGCACTGAAGCAGCTGAAATTCTTCGTGAACAATTCATACTTCAACTGCAACCCGATGTAGTACTTATTACCAGTTTATTTGAAGGTTATGGTGATAACGCAGTGGCCTCCGTTAAAAGCTTGCAGCCCAGCCCATTAGTAGCGGTTATTTTGTATGACCTTATCCCATATATTCTGCCCGAGCAGTATTTAAAAGATGCTCGTTATAAAACTTTTTATTTACGCAAACTCGAACAATTAAAACAAGCCGACTGCTTGCTCTCTATTTCTGAATATTCAAAAACAGAAATGAATCAAGTTTTTAATTATCCATTAGAAAAAATTGCAGTAGCACCTTGTGCCGTTGATGAGTGTTTTGTACCACTAGAGTATTCAGCACAACGCCAACAACAATTGCGCCGTCACTATGATATTAGCCGTGAAATTATTTTATGCGCACCAGGTGGTTTTGACTCCAGAAAAAATTTGCGTCAACTCATGTTGGCATATGCTCAACTTTCACCTGCCATTAGAGCCACACACCAACTCGTTATTGCGAGTCGTTTAAGTGCAGTACCCACAGACGATTCGCGTCAAGAATTGCACCAGTGGCGACAAGAAGCTGGCTTAGGCCTAGATGAGTTAGTTTTAACCGACTATGTGCCACAAGACGATTTAGTTACCCTTTACGGTATGGCTAAGCTATTTGTATTTCCCTCGATTCATGAAGGTTTTGGTCTGCCTCCACTAGAAGCGATGGCTTGTGGTGCTCCTGTTATTGGCTCAAACTTAACCAGTATTCCTGAGGTGGTTGGCCATCCAGATGCCTTGTTTGACCCGCACAATGTCCATAGCATAAGTAATAAAATAAGCCAAGCCTTAGAGCAACTTGATTTTTTAAATCAACTCAAAGAGCGTGGACAAAAACATATTCAACACTTTAACTGGGATGAAAGTGCCAAAAAAGCCCTTTTTGCTCTAGAGACTTTAGTTGCACAAAACCCAGACCGATTAGCAAGTACCCTAAAAAATAACTCAGCTTTAGATGCAGGTATTCAAGCTTTAGCCAATTTTGCTGATAAACATCAACTCAATAATGCCGAGCTCACCGAAATCAGCCATGCTTTAGCTTATAACCAAATTCAAGCCAATGCACCTCAGTTATTAATTGATATTACACAATTGGTTTTCTCTGATGCAAAAAGTGGCATTCAGCGAGTGGTAAGAAGCATTTTGCTACAACTGTATCAATTCAACTTACCTCAAACTATTACGCCTATTTATTTTGAAAAAGGTGAGTTTAGAGAAGCTAGAGCATTTTTAAAACGATTTCAAAATCCACAGGCTTATAGCCATACACCTAATTTACAATATCAAATTGAGCTAGCTATCGACAAAACCACTGACCCTATTGCACAAGTGCATCAGGGGGATATTTATTTTGCACTCGATTTGAATCATATTTTTTCAGCTAGTTTAAAAGCCAAGTTACAAACTTGGAAGCGGCGTGGTACTCAATTAAATTTTGTCATTTATGATTTATTATTGCAACAACACCCTGAGTGGGGAGTGAAAAAATTAGGTGAGCAACTGAATGTCTGGCTTGAGAATGTCATTCAAGTAGCCGATAAAATGATTTGTATTTCTGACTCTGTAGCCCTAGAAGTGAAAGACTGGATAGTCAAACACCCACCGCAAAGAACCGGCCTACCTGCAGTGTCTAGTTTTCATTTAGGAGCCGACTTGCAAGCGAGCCAACCTAGCACCGGCTTACCTGCTAACTCATCCGATGTTTTAAATCACTTAAAACAACGCACTAGTTTTATTAGTGTTGCGACCATAGAACCCCGTAAAGGCCACAAACAAATGTTGGCTGCTGCGGAAATTTTATGGGCCCAAAACATAAACATCAATTTAGTATTTGTTGGTAAATTAGGCTGGAAAATGAAGGACTTTGAAAAAGCCTTGCTTCAACATCCAGAACTTAATAAGCGTTTAATTTGGGCCAGAGGGGTAAGCGATGAGTACCTTGATTTACTTTATGCCCACTCACACTGCTTATTAGCCGCCTCCGAGGGTGAAGGTTTTGGCCTGCCCTTAATTGAAGCTGCACAACATCAAATTCCAATATTGGCTCGTAACCTAGCCGTCTTTAATGAAGTAGCTGGAAAACATGCCATGTATTTTGATGGCCTAGATGCACAAAGTCTAGCTACTGCCATGCAACAATGGTTAGAACTTGCTAAGCTAAATCAACATCCGTCCTCTCAAGGAATGCCGTTTTTAAATTGGCAACAAAGTGCCGAACAATTATTAAAAGCCCTAGAACTACCTGCTACTAGGCTTTAATATTGCTTTAAAAAAACTTATCATGTAAAAAGCCACCATGAATTCCTCAGGTGGCTTTTTTTATGCCGTAATTCTCTCTGCGCCAGTAAAACATAAATACCGTCTATGGGCTGCTCTACCAATCGCACAAATACCCAATTGCTCAGCCACTTGTAAACCCATTTCGGTAGTGCCACTTCTAGACATCACAATAGGCACTTGCATTTGAGCCGATTTAATCATCATTTCACTGGTAAGGCGGCCAGTGGTATAAAGTAAATAAGATGGCTTGGTATCGAGGCTATGGGCATAGTTTTCTTGAATCCACATCCAGCCTGCAATAGTGTCAAGCGCATTATGCCGGCCCACATCTTCAACCAATAACTGCATTTGGCTTTCTGTCTGTTGTGCATTAATTAAAAACAATGCACAAGCATGAACAGAGCCCGATAATTTATAAACACTAGGATATTCACGAATAGCATCAATCACAGAAAATATTTGAGCTTGCTTGACCTTGGTAGAGGGAAGCGATAAATGTTGGATATTTTCCATTAAGTGCGAAAACATACTGCCTTGCCCACAACCCGAAGTGACGGTGCGTCGATTACTATTCTTGTTATTCTTGTTATTCTTGTTATTCTTGTTATTCTTGTTATTCTTGTTATT
>CAZKWC010000004.1:38586-57319 GCA_964556425.1 uncultured Limnohabitans sp.
TCTTGTTATTCTTGTTATTCTTGTTATTCTTGTTATTCTTGTTATTCTTGTTATTCTTGTTATTGTTACCACTTGCCAACTTTGAAGAAGGTAACTCAGCTATCTCATTGATCTTATGAATCGTGCTTTGATTTTGTTGGCTATGCTTTTGTGAAGGCTTTACTCGATTATGGCTAAGTACTGCAACCGCACCTACCTCCCAATCAACGGTAATACTTTTCACCTGATCTAAACTAGATACCAATTCTTGATTACGCAAATACCCCAAAACTAATAACTCTGGTGCCTGCCCCAAAGTCATAAGGGTAATAATTTCTTTTTTGTCGAGGTACACCGTTAAAGAGCGTTCATTGGGAATACCTATTTCACGCACCAAGCCGTTTTCATCGGTCACTTTTATTTTTCGACTTAAAGTGGCATGTGCATTACTTAAGTACAGTTGTCCCGATTGCTTCACCTTATCGGCAAGCGGACCTAATAAGTCAGCGGTATAAGGGAAGCAAGGCCGCACTACCTCAATAGAATCAAGCAACTCAGGCCTTGTATTGTCGAGTAGTGCGGTGGCCATTAATTAGGTTTCTTTAGAAATTTTAATAGACGGAAATTTACTAGAAAAATCTTTGTTTTTCTGAGCAATTGCCAAGGCCACTTGACGCGCTACGGCTTTATACAAACCAGCAATCTCACCATCTGGGTTAGACACTACAGTCGGGTTACCTGCGTCAGCTTGTTCACGAATCGTACGAGATAAAGGCAAAGCACCTAAATAATCAATGTTGTATTCTTTGGCCATAGCTTTGCCACCATCTACACCAAAAATATGCTCGGCATGACCACATTGGCTACATACATGAACTGCCATGTTTTCCACCAAGCCTAAAATAGGCACACCCACTTTTTCAAACATCTTAATGCCTTTTTTGGCATCAATTAAAGCAATGTCTTGTGGTGTAGTCACAATAACAGCCCCCGTCATAGGCACTTTTTGTGAAAGAGTTAAGGCAATATCACCAGTGCCGGGAGGCATATCGACAATTAAATAATCTAAGTCTTTCCAGTTGGTTTGTCTTAATAATTGTTCTAAGGCTTGGGTCGCCATAGGACCACGCCAAATCATAGCTTGATCGGCATCGACTAAAAAACCAATCGACATAATTTGTAAACCGTGGCTATGCATTGGTTCCATGGTTTTGCCATCTTGAGTGTCAGGGCGACCATCAATACCAGCCATCATTGGAACACTTGGGCCGTAAATATCGGCGTCAAGCAAACCCACAGATGCACCTTCAGCCGACAAGGCCAAGGCCAAGTTAATGGCTGTGGTACTTTTTCCCACACCACCTTTACCAGAGGCTACAGCCACAATGTTTTTAACGCCTGGCAATAATTGCACACCACGTTGCACCGCATGAGCAGTTACTTTACTAATAACATTGGCAGAAACATTCTCTACTCCGGCCACTGTTTTTGCAGCCGCAATCAAGCTTGCTCTTATAGCTGGAATTTGGCTTTTAGCAGGATAAGCAAGCTCCACATCAAAAGACACTTCAGAACCACTCACGACTAAATTTTTTAATGCTTTACTCACCAACAAGCTTTTGCCTGTATTGGGATCTAGCACTGTTTGTAGGGCAGCTTGTACAGCTTCAGTTGTTAAATTTTGAGCAGTCATACGAGTCTTTAATAATAAATCGATAAAACCCATCATGAAGGATGGAGTGCATTAGGATTATGAGCCAAACAAGAGCCGTTTGAGACTAAAAACCCTAATCAGTTTAGGGTATGAAAAAAAGCGCTTATTTTAAAAAATTGTTTTAGGTACCACCCACAAAAGGATTGGTTTGGCGTTCTTCTCCAAAACTACCTTCGGGGCCATGACCTGGAATAAAAATAGTCTCATTGCCCATGGGCCATAAACGCTGGGTAATAGAATTAATAAGGGTTTGATGATCGCCTTTAGGAAAATCAGTTCTGCCAATACTGCCAGCAAATAATACATCACCGACAAAAGCCCGTTGAATTTCTGGGCTGTAAAACACCACATGGCCAGGCGTGTGACCAGGGCAATGGCGCACACTTAAAACACAATTACCTACCTGCACCGTATCTCCATCATGTAACCAGCGGTTAGGCGTAAAGTGGCCTGCAGGCGGAAAACCAAATCGTTGGCTTTGCTCTGGCAGACCATCAATCCAAAATTGGTCGCCTTCATGCGGGCCAATAATAGGAATTGCTTGCTCTTTAGCCAATGTTGCAGTGCCACCCGCATGATCAATATGCGCATGAGTTAATAAAATTTGCTTGAGTTGTAAACCCTTGCGTTGAATAAACCCAGTAATTCGGTCTAAATCACCACCAGGGTCCACTACTGCAGCCTCTTGAGTTTGATCACACCATAAGACCGAACAATTTTGTTCGAATGCAGTAACGGGAATAGTTTGGTAATGCAGCATGGGAAATCTTAACTTTCTGATTGAGAAAATGGAGTCAAGCATTCAAGTGAGGGGCTTTTTATCATACTCATGAAGCCCCTTCACTTGGTGCATTTAAAACTGCTTGAGTTAAACCGTCAAAACCGTACCATAACCTACGCTTGAAACCTCGGTGTTGGCTTTTTCTAATTTAACCGCACAATATTTAAACTCAGGAATTTTACCAAACGGATCGAGGGCTGCATTGGTCATTAAGTTGGCCGCTGCCTCATGATAGGCAAAAGGTATAAACACCGAGCCATCAGGAGTGCCATCATCTTGCCTAATCAAAATTGTCACTGAACCACGTCTAGAGCTAACAGTTACTGCCTCACCCGCTATTAAGCCTAATCTCGCCAACTCTTTGCCATTAATACTCATACTCGCTTGTGGCTCTATGGCATCTAACACAGTGGCTCTACGAGTCATACTACCGGTATGCCAATGTTCTAGTTGACGACCGGTAATTAGCACCATAGGGTACTCTGGGTCGGGTAATTCATTGGCATGAATTAGTTTAGTAGGTACTAAATTAACCCTGCCATCTGGGGTGTCAAAATGATCGGTAAAGACAATATTTTGCCCTGCTGCATTTTCGTCTAAACAAGGGTAAGTCACGCTGCCCTCTTGCTCTAGGCGTTGCCAGCTAATTCCTGAAATGGCAGCATGCATGGCTTGACGCATTTCTTCATAGACTTGTGCCACACCCGCGTTATCGCCCTCGTAATTCCAATTCAAACCCATGCGTTTTGCAATGTCTTGAATAATCCAGAGGTCTTGCCTAGCCTGGCCTGGTGGGTTTAACGCCGCGCGCCCCATTTGCACCATTCTATCGGTATTGGTAACGGTACCTGATTTTTCTGGCCAAGCGCTTGCGGGTAAAACCACATCGGCTAAATACGCAGTCTCGGTCATAAAAATATCTTGCACGACTAAATGCTGCAAACTAGCTAAAGCATGGCGAGCATGATTTAAATCGGGGTCACTCATGGCTGGATTTTCACCCATGATGTACATACCCCAAATTTTGCGTGGGTCGTCATCAGCTGCGAGTGCTTGATTCATGACCTCTACTACCGTTAAACCTGGTTTGTCATCAAGGGGGGTATTCCAAAACTTCTCAAACCACTCGTGCGCACCGGTATTGGTCACCCTTTGGTAGTTAGGGAACATCATTGGAATTAAACCAGCATCGGAGGCGCCTTGTACATTGTTTTGACCACGCAGTGGATGCAAGCCAGAGCCTGGCTTGCCAATTTGCCCCGTCACTGAAGACAAAGCAATCAAACAGCGTGCATTGTCTGTGCCGTGTACATGTTGGCTCACACCCATGCCCCATAAAATCATAGAGCCTAAAATAGTGCCGTCTTCTGCCAAACCAGGATTGGCAAATGCTCTTGCCACTTCACGCAGGGTTTGGGCAGGCACACCACAAACCGACTCCATGGCTTCAGGACTAAAACCTTTGACCTGTTCTTTAAGGGCTTCAAAATTATTGGTGCGGCTATTAATAAAGGCTTGATCTGCGAGGCCCTCTTCTATCACGGTATAAATTAAGGCATTTAACATAGCCACATCGGTGTCTGGCTTGAATTGCAAAGTACGCCATGCGTGTTGACTAATTTCAGTGCGACGGGGGTCGGCGTGAACAATTTTCACGCCTTTTTGTGCGGCATTTTTCATCCAAGTAGCAGCCACCGGATGATTCACCGTTGGATTGGATCCAATCACAAAAATTAAACCTGCGTTGGCCACATCGTTAACCTGATTACTCACTGCCGCAGAGCCAACACCCTCTAATAAAGCTGCCACACTAGAGGCATGGCATAAACGGGTGCAATGGTCCACATTATTACTGCCAAAACCAGTTCTCACTAATTTTTGGAATAAATAGGCTTCTTCGTTACTGCCTTTAGCAGAGCCAAAACCAGCTAATGCAAAACGACCTTTTTCTTGTTTGATTTGTGCCAAACCGCCAGCCGCTAAACTTAAAGCCTCTTCCCATGTGGCCTCGCGGAATACCTCACTCCAGTCGCCCGCTTGACTCATTAGTGCTGGGTCTTTAGGTACACCTGGTTTGCGAATTAATGGTTTTAATAAACGCTGCGGATGGTGAATATAATCAAATCCAAAGCGTCCCTTCACACATAAACGATTATGGTTAGCAGGACCATCGCGCCCCTCCACTGCCACAATTTTTTGATCTTTTACTTTGTAGGTTAATAAACAACCTACGCCGCAAAATGGGCAAACTGAATCGACTTGACTATCGACCTTTTGTGAACCCACCAAGGTTTTAGGCATGAGGGCGCCGGTGGGGCAAGCTTGTACACATTCACCGCAAGCCACACAAGTACTCGCGCCCATGTCGCTGTTAAGGTCAAAGGTAATTTTGCTGTGACTGCCCCTACCTGAATAACCAATCACACCATTGACCTGCTCTTCACGACATGCTCTGACGCAACGATTACATTGAATACAGGCATCTAAATTTACCACCATAGCCGAGTGGCTTGCATCTGTGACTTGGCTTGGCGCTCTGGCAATTTGTTGCAAAGCAGGCCTTGGTTTTACTTCTAATCGGTGAGCCCAGTCACTTAGTTCACCGTGGGGTAAATCTCCTGCTTCATCACTCCATTTAAAACCGTCTTCTGGCATATCAGAGAGCAACATTTCAAGCACCATTTTTTGGCTTTTACGTGCTCTTTCATTATTACTAAACACCTGCATTCCAGCGCTAGCGACTCGGCAGCAACTTGGGGCTAGGGTACGCTCGCCTTTAATTTCTACCACACAAGCACGGCAATTACCGTCTGGCCTATAACCCTCTTTATAACAAAGATGTGGAATTTCTTCGCCATGGCGCTTGGCCACTTGCAAAATCGTTTCGCCGGCTAGGGCATTGACCTTTTGGCCATTTAATTCGAATTCTATAGATGAGGATGTACTCATTATTTTGCTCCTACTTCTGCAGGGAAATATTTCATAACCGATAAAACAGGATTAGGTGCTGCTTGTCCTAAACCACAAATAGAGGCATCTATCATGACAGTTGATAAATCATGTAAGGTGTCTTGATCCCACTGATCTTGCTTGACCAATTGGTGAACTTTTTCAGTTCCTACTCGGCAAGGTGTACACTGACCACAGCTCTCATCGGCAAAAAACTGCATCATATTGCGTGCGGCATCTTTGGCGGTATCGTGCTGACTCAACACAATAACCGCGGCCGAACCAATAAAACAACCATAGGGTTGAAGGGTGTCAAAATCGAGTGGAATATTGTTCATACTGGCAGGCAAAATACCGCCCGATGCACCTCCTGGCAAATAGGCATACAACTCGTGCCCCTCTAGCATTCCGCCGCCATATTCATTAATTAACTCTTGCACTGTAATACCAGCTGGAGCTAATTTAACACCAGGGTTTTTCACCCTACCGCTTAAACTATAAGAGCGTAAGCCTTTACGACCATTACGACCAAAGCTGGTAAACCAATCGGCACCTTTTTCAACCAAGGTTCTAACCCAATACAAGGTTTCAAAATTATGCTCTAGGGTTGGCCTACCAAACAAGCCCACTTGTGCTATATAAGGAGGACGCATACGGGGCTCACCGCGCTTGCCTTCCAAGCTTTCAATCATGGCCGACTCTTCGCCACAAATATAGGCTCCAGCCCCACGCCTTAGTTCAATACTAGGTAAGTTCGCTTTTAAACCTTGTGCTGCATTTTGATTTAAATCGTGAATTGCCTTTTGCAAAATAGCTCTTGCACCATGGTATTCATCACGCAAATAAATATAAATTTTTTCAATGCCTACACAATAAGCGGCAATTAAAGCACCCTCTAAAAAGCGATGCGGATCACGCTCTAAATAAGTTCTGTCTTTAAATGTGCCGGGCTCACCTTCATCAATATTAATGGCCATTAGCTTAGGCGCTACTTGGTCACGCACAATACGCCATTTTCTACCAGCAGGAAAACCCGCACCGCCCAAACCTCTTAAACCCGATTGTTCAAGCGTACTAATAATAGCTTCTACCTTGCTTGAGTTTTGCTGGGCCAATTCGTTTGCTAATAAATACCCACCATTTTGAACATAAGAATCGTAGGCTACTGTATCGGGCTGCGCCTTTAAAACAGTTGCAGTAACCGATTGTTCTGCCATTTGTGCCGGATCAAAAGCCGACTGAGCTAATGCTGGCTCGGGATGCTGTGGCAGTTGTGCTTGCGCCGCTTCTAACACCGCTTGCGCACTTGCCCAACCAATTGCATGTTGATGCACTACTGCGGCAGGCGCTTGCTCACATCGGCCTATACAGGGGGCTGCTTGTAATTGCCAGCCGGCCAAATCTAACTGTTGTGCAAGAGTTGCCATTAACTCTTTTGCACCTGCAATTTCGCAAGACAAACCAGCACAGACCCTTACCACTGGTTTTGGACTGGCTTCATCTTTGACAATTTCGAAATGATGATAGAAAGAAGCCACCTCAAACACGTGTGCCATGGGTAAATTCATTTCTTTGGCTAAGGCGCATAAGTGCCTTTCAAGTAAGGCCAAATATTGATCTTGCAATAAATGTAAATATTCAATTAATAAATGAGCCGGATGACCATTTTCTGGCTTTTCACCAATTAAAGCTTTCACCTCTTGAATAGAAACCTCATCTGCTTGACGGCCTTTTAACTTAGCAGATTTTCTAATTTGAGCCCGCATCTGCTCTGGGCTTGTTGTTAATACCACTGGCGCTGTAGACCTTGATTCGGCAGAATGATTCATGACGGCACTTTAAAATAAATGGAATGGTAATTAGTAACTCTCCATAAAGCCACTGGCATTTATGAACAAAAAATATTGATGCCTAACAATACCATGAAGTTTGTTAGTCTAAAAATAAAATGGATTTGAAATTCAACTCGAATTTCTATTTCATTGCTTTGAGTTACAAAGTTTACAAATTTTTTTTTGCTACTACTCAACTAAATACGCCCTAGCTCAATCCAAATTCGACCACATTAGACAAAAAAACTAAGAAAAACTCAAAAAATAGCATGTAACTTTATTACCAAATTTTCAAATAAAATAAATAACTATTAAATAAATAGCTAATTAACCATCAAAAATGACCGATTCATCTATATAGGGAAAGCCCTAATCGACATCAAAAACGTTTTTGGCATAATCAAAAACGTTTCTGGTAACAATAGTTCCAAACTCAATGCTGTTTCTTCCAGTCCATAAACAGCTTATTTCAACTAAAGGGGATTTTAAGTATGAAAACAAGTATCAAACGCAGCATGCAGGCTGTTTTGTTAGCCACCGGTTTGTTAGGCGCTGGCATTAGCGCTCAGGCAGCAACTGTCACTATCGCCTGTGGCTCAGTTGGTCAAGATTATGAATTTTGCAAACGCCACACTGACGAGTGGGCGAAAAAAACAGGCCACACAGTCAAGTTATTTACTGCACCTGCTTCTACTACTGACATCCTCGGCTTGTTCCGTCAAATGTTTGCTGCAAAATCTACCGACCTCGACGTTATTATGGTGGACGTGGTTTGGCCTGGCGTTATTAAAGATCACTTAGTTGACTTAAAACCTTATTCAAAAGGTGCTGAAAAAGCCCATTTCCCAGCTATTGTGGCTAACAATACCATTAATGGTAAATTATTGGCAATGCCTAGCTTCACTGATGCAGGCTTAATGTATTACCGCAAAGATTTGCTCGAAAAATACAAATTATCTGCTCCAAAAACTTGGGACGAATTAGCCGCTGCTGCTAAAAAAATTCAAGACGGTGAACGCGCTGCTGGTGCCGCCGACTTCCAAGGTTATGTATTCCAAGCTAAAGCCTACGAAGGTTTAACATGTGATGCAGTTGAGTGGTTAGCCGCTTACAACGGTGGCTCTATTGTGGACGCCAAAGGTAATATTACTGTTAACAATCCAAACGCAGTAAAAGCACTTAAAACAGCAGCTTCATGGGTAGGTACTATCTCCCCAACTGGTGTTTTAAACTATGCTGAAGAAGACTCACGTGGTGTGTTCCAAAACGGTAAAGCGGCCTTTATGCGTAACTGGCCTTATGCTTGGTCTTTAGGTAACAGTGCAGATAGCCCTGTTAAAGGCAAAATTGCAGTTTCAGCTCTCCCATCTGGCACAGCCGGTGGTAAAGGTGGTGCTGCTTTAGGTGGCTGGCAATTAGCGGTATCTAAATACTCTAAAAACGTTGCTGCTTCTGCCGATTTAGTCATGTTCATGACTAGCCCAGAAATCCAAAAAGAGCGCGCCATTAAAGGCTCTTACAACCCCACCATCATGAGCTTGTATAAAGACAAAGAAGTCTTAGCCGCTAGCCCATTCTTTGGTGACTTGTATGATGTGTTCACTAACGCATCACCACGCCCATCTACTGTAACTGGCTTAAAGTATCCTGAAGTAAGCCAAGCATTCTGGAATGCAACTCACGAAGTATTGTCTGGCAAAGCAACTGCTGAAGACAGCTTAAAAGGCTTAGAGGCTAAACTCAAACAAATCAAACGTACAGGCTGGTAAGCCAACTACTCACATTAGGCTTTGTTTTAAAAGTCTAATGTGAGCTTGCTAATTCGCATTTTTTGCGCAGTCCAACTATAGAAGATCAACCCGAGCTTTGTAGTTTGAACTGCGCCTTATTATTCATAATGTATTTAATCACTGCTTCGGAGCCTTTGCGATGAAAGAAAAAACCAAAACCGCTTGGCTATTTGTGGCACCAATGATTATTGTCTTGGTGTTAATTGCACTTTGGCCCTTGTGTAGAACTATTTGGTTTAGTTTTACCGATGCCAATATTAATGACCTTGAAGCGGCCAAATGGGTGGGCTTCGAGAACTATTATGGGGAATTTGGCCTTTTTGGCAACCCCAATTATCTAACTGGATTTTGGAAAAGCGATTGGGGTGTTTCTATACTCAACACCTTGCGATTTTCTGTGGTCTCTGTGACTATTGAAACCATCTTAGGTTTAGCAGTCGCATTGTTATTACATCAAGAGTTTAAAGGGCGCTCATGGGTCAGAGCGGCAGTATTAGTGCCTTGGGCTATACCCACTATTGTCTCAGCCAAAATGTGGGGCTGGATGCTACATGACCAATTTGGTGTGATTAACCACTGGTTGTTAAAACTGGGCATTATTAGTCAAAACATTGCATGGACGGCAGAGTCAGATTATGCACTTTGGACTGTGGTGGTAGTTGATGTTTGGAAGACTACCCCCTTTATGGCCTTATTAATTTTAGCGGCTCTACAAACCTTGCCAAAAGATTGTTATGAAGCCGCCAAAGTAGATGGTGTGCATCCATTACGTGCGTTTTGGAAAATTACCCTACCCCTTATTAAACCGGCCCTAATGGTGGCAGTTATTTTTAGGTTACTCGATGCATTGCGTGTATTCGACCTCATTTTTGTTTTAACTTCGAGCAGCAATAGCACTATTAGTATGTCGGGTTTTGTGCGCCGCGAAATGGTTGATAACGGTTATGTGGGTTTTGGTTCTGCCGCATCTACGGCACTATTTTTAATTATTAGCGCCTGCACCATTGTGTACATGAAAATAGCAAACGGTCCTCGCAAGGAGAGCAACTAATGAAGCGTCCACTTTTAGGCACTATTGCCCTTTATTTTGCAGCTTTTTTAATTTCAGCTGTTTCGGTTTTTCCATTCATTTATGCGATTGGAACCTCACTTAAAACAGGCTCTGCATTATTTTCGACCGAAATTATTGTGAGCAACCCTAGCTTTGAAAACTATATTAGTTTATTTAGAGTAGCCGAGCATCCGTTTGGCACTCATGTCTTGAACTCTATTATGGTTTCTTCATTAGTAGTGGCCGTTTCATTGTTTTTAGGTGTGAGTGCTGCTTATGCATTAGGTCGTATTAATTTTAAGGGCAGAGGTCTTTTACTTGCGACAATACTTGGCGTTTCAATGTTTCCGCAAGTAGCTGTTTTGTCGGGTATGTTTGAACTGATTCGTTTTTTAGGTTTGTATAACCGGGCAATTGGATTAGTTTTACCCTATCTTATTTTTACCTTACCGTTTACCGTTTGGGTACTCACCACCTTTATGCGTGACTTACCACAAGAGCTAGAAGATGCCGCCATTATGGATGGCTGCTCACCCGCTCGTGTAGTGGTGCAAGTGTTTATGCCTTTGTTATGGCCAGCTTTAGTATCGACCGGATTATTAGCATTTATTGCCGCTTGGAATGAATTTTTATTTGCCCTTACCTTTGTAATTGACAACCAAGAACGTACGGTTCCTGTCTCCATTTCTCTTTTAAGTGGTAACAGTAAATACGATATTCCATGGGGAAAAATCATGGCAGCTTCGGTATTAGTCACCTTACCTTTAATTGCACTAGTACTGGCATTCCAAAAGAAAATTGTCTCGGGTTTAACTGCCGGTGGTGTTAAAGGATAAATTGGAAATTCAAACTAATAACTCCAATCTCAACAGGAATAATTAAATATGAAAGCAAAAAATTCACAGTGGTGGCGTGGTGGTGTGGTGTATCAAATTTATCCACGTAGTTACCAAGATAGTAATAATGACGGCATTGGCGATTTAGTCGGTATTACTCAGCGCCTGCCTTATATTGCGGCCTTAGGTGTCGATGCTATCTGGCTCTCACCCTTCTTTAAAAGCCCAATGAAAGACTTTGGCTATGATGTAAGCGATTACTGCGATATCGACCCCATGTTTGGCACCCTAGAAGATGCCAAAATCATGATCAAAACAGCTCACGATTTAGGCATTAAAGTCATCATCGATCAAGTGCTCTCTCACTCTTCCGATCAGCATCCTTGGTTTATTGAAAGCCGCTCTAGTCGTAGCAACGACAAAGCTGATTGGTATGTTTGGGCTAATGCTAAACAAGACGGTAATCCGCCTAATAATTGGTTGTCTATTTTTGGTGGCAGTGCTTGGCAATGGGACACACGTCGTCGCCAATACTATATGCATAACTTTTTAACTAGCCAACCCGACCTTAACTTTCATAATCCACAAGTTCAGCAAGCTTTGCTCGACAGCGTCAGGTTTTGGCTTGATTTAGGTATTGATGGTTTCCGTTTAGACACGGCCAACTTTTATGTGCATGATGCACAATTACGTGATAACCCACCGCGTGGTGAGCCTACCGGTTTTGATCCTGCAGTACCCACTACCAATCCTTATTCCTGGCAATGGCATAAATACGATAAAAGCCAACCAGAAAACCTCGACTTTATGCGTCGTTTAAGAGCTTTGGTAGATGAATATCCTGACACCACTATGGTGGGCGAGATTGGAGATGATGATGGTTTAGCTCGTATGGCTGAATACACCAAAGGCGATGACTTATTGCACATGGCCTATTGTTTTGATTTATTAGGCGATGCCCACGACGCCACATTTATTCACGGGGTATTATCTCGCTTTAATGAGATTGCCCAAGACAGCTGGCCTTCATGGGCTTTATCCAATCATGATTGCAAACGCTTGGCTTCTAGATGGGGTCAAGACAGCAACAATCTTCATCAACTCAAAACCTTTGCTGCATTTCAATTAAGTTTGCGTGGATCACCCTGTGTTTATCAAGGCGATGAATTAGGCCTCACTGAAGCCAATATTGCCTTTGAAGATTTACAAGACCCCTACGGCATTACGATGTGGCCAGAGTTTAAAGGCCGTGATGGTTGCCGCACCCCCATGCCTTGGCAAGAAGACCAATACCATGCGGGCTTTTCCAATGTGCAACCGTGGTTACCGGTGGCAACCGAACACTTGAATAAATCAGTCCTGACACAACAACAAACGCCTGGTTCATTACTTCATTTTTACCAACAGTTTTTAAACTGGCGCAAAGGACAAGCTACTTTGCAAAAAGGTGATATGCAATTGTTGCCTCATCATCAACAAGTAGTGGCCTTTACAAGGCAATACCAAGGCCAAACTTTATTATGTGTTTTTAACTTTAGCGATCAAGCGGTTACATGGACTTTACCCTCCTCCATTACACAATGCTCAGCTATCAATACAACTGGCTTATCGGGCGCTGTTGTGCAAACATCACAAATTGAATTAGCTGCATGGGGCTCCCTCATTGCAGAAGTTACGACTGTTTAAAGGCTTTTTTTATGTCCACAATTGAATTTAAAAACATCTGCAAGCGCTACGATGGCAGTCAAAATTTAACTATTAATAATGCCAATATTAAAATTGAGCAAGGTGAGTTTTGTGTCTTTGTTGGCCCATCAGGTTGCGGAAAATCAACTCTGTTACGCATGACCGCAGGCCTTGAAGATATTACTTCTGGCGACTTGTTAATCGATGGAAAACGAGCCAACGACATTGCGCCAGCTAAGCGTGGTTTAGCCATGGTTTTCCAAAGTTATGCGCTTTACCCGCATATGACGGTGAGGCAAAATATGGCCTTTGGTTTGCAGGTGTTAGGTGCCGACAAAGCGGCCATTGAGCGCAAAGTGCAAGCCGCCGCAGAGGCTTTACAACTAGGCCCATTAATGGATAGATTACCTAAAGCTTTGTCGGGTGGACAACGCCAAAGGGTAGCCATTGGCCGCGCCATCGTCAAAGAGCCAGGTTGCTTTTTATTCGATGAGCCCCTGTCTAATTTAGATGCGGCTTTAAGAGCTCAAACTAGGTTAGAAATTGCGAAGTTGCATGAGCGCCTAGACCAATCTAGCATGATTTATGTTACTCATGATCAGGTAGAGGCCATGACACTGGCTGACAAAATTGTTTTGCTCAACACCGGTGATCGAATTGCGCAACTTGGTAGCGTGGCACAAGTGGGCTCTCCAATGGAGCTTTACCACAGACCGAATAGTTTGTTTGTGGCAGAGTTTATTGGCTCGCCTAAAATGAATATTTTGCCAGCCGTATTACAAACTGCAGGTAGTATTTCTAGTCAAGTCGTATTGGCTGGCTCGGCACTCTCTGTGGCGGTCAATGCTAGCCATCTAAAAGAAGGCTCCAAAGTACAAATTGGTCTGCGCCCTGAAGACATTCAGGTGGTAACTAGCAACAGCCCTAGCGCTAATGTGAATGGTGTCATTAGCCACATCGAGCGCCTTGGTGAGTCTTCTTTGTTATATGTCGATATGGGTGGAAATCTACCTGTTATTACCGCCAAAACTGAAGGTACTACGCAATTTGTAAAAGGTGATTTAGTAGGTATTGCAGCTCACCCCGAACGTCTGCACTTATTTAATGAAGAAGGCTGGGCTTGTGAACGCACAGTAAGCTTACCAGTTTAAGCTTTGCTTTTTGCATACTAAAAATGGGGCACAACTGAGTAAACTTATTGCTTATGTAGTGCCCTATTTTTATTCTACTGCCAAGCAGACGAATAGATTAAATCGCCATTGTTATGACAAACGAGTCACCCCAGGCAACTCACATTTATAAATAGCATTTCTTAATGCCGCAATTGCCTCATATCGCGTAAAGCTTCTACGCCAAACCAATACAACTCGGCGACTCGGAGCGTCTTTATTAAAATCTAAATATTTAATGTAGCCATCTGCACCTTCCTGATGCGGGTTTAACGCTTCATTTTGAACATCACTATCTGCGCTCTTACTTATCAAAGCATTTTTGGGCACACTCAGACGTGGCACCAGGGTCACTCCTAGGCCGGCAGCCACCATGTATTTAATGGTCTCTAGTGATGAGCCCTCAAAATTTTTATGAATCCCATCGGAGGCATTAGAAAAGCGGGCAAACTCTGGGCATACATCAAGCACATGATCTCTAAAGCAATGCCCAGTACCCAACAATAAAATACTTTCGTTTTTGAGTTGCTCGGTGGTAATAGAGTTTTGCCCTGCCAATTCGTGGCTAGCTGGCAAAGCCGCTACAAATGGCTCATCGTATAAGGGGGCAATGGCAAGGCCCGCCTCAGAAAAAGGTTCCGCCAAAATAGCACAATCTATATCGCCACTGCGCAGCATTTCTAATAAACGAACGGTAAAATTTTCTTGTAACACCAGCTTCATTTGTGGTGTGTTTTGAATTACCGACTTCACTAAGTCAGGTAATAAATAGGGGGCAATGGTGTAAATCACACCAAGCCGTAAAGCGCCATTTAAAGGATCTTTACCCAACTTGGCGATTTCTTTGATTTGTTGCGATTGCTCTAGTACGGCTTGTGCTTGGCGCACAATTTCTAAGCCAATATTGGTGGGATTCACATCATTGGCGTTGCGCTCAAATATTTTTATATCGAGCTCATCTTCTAATTTTTTAATTCCTAAACTTAATGTAGGCTGGGAAACCGCACATGCTGCGGCTGCTTTACCAAAATGTTTTTCGCGGGCCAATGCCACTACGTATTTAAGTTCAGTTAATGTCATGCTTTACCTATTGAGTAATTCTCCACCTACAAAAACCATTAATTGATTAGGCTCAAAAGCAGTCCATTGCTCGTTGGTGGTTAAAGGCTCTGTGACCACAACGGTAAGTTTATCATGCACACAATTAAGTTGTGATAAATCTACTTTCACGTCTTCATCTTTTAACTGCACCTCACCAAAGGGGTAAGACCGGGTGAGGTAATGCAACTTAGTGGTGGCATGTGCCCACAAAGCTTCGCCATTACTAAGTAAAAAATTAAATGTCCCGTGCTGTCGAATGGTGGGAACCAACTCTTCAAGGGTTCTAGATAACTCTTCTACGCTAGGTGCGCAGGCATGACTTTTAGCTAATTCTTGCATTAACCAACAAAATGCTAATTCGCTATCGGTGCTACCAACTGGTTTAAAACTACCATGCAACTTAGGTGCATAATTTTTTAAATCGCCATTATGGGCAAAAACCCAATAGCGGCCCCATAACTCGCGCACAAACGGATGGCAGTTTTGCAAGTTAACTGCCCCTACCGTGGCTTTACGCACGTGAGCGATTACATTATGGCTTTTAATTGGCCAAGAGCGTAACATTTGAGCCATTTGCGAAGTGGACGCAGACTCTTTATCGACAAAGCAGCGAATACCTTTGCCGGGTTGATCACCTTCGCTTTCAAAAAAAGCCATACCCCAACCATCCGAGTGATGGTCGGTACAACCGCCTCTTTGAGCGAAACCTGTAAAACTTAATGTCAGACTGGCTGGCAAAAAGCTATTCATTCCTAATAATTGACACATACTAATAGTTTATACCGATAGACATGTCTTTTTTGGTAAAGATAAATAAAGTATCAACACCTTAATAGAGTTGGCACTGTATTTTTAATCAGTAACAAATAAAACTTCCGTTTTCAGTTGCATCAATGGCACAAAATTAGTCTTACCATTTGCCATCTTCTTTTAAATCGACTGAACTAGCCGGCTTATGCCCTAGTTCTTGGCTTGAGATGGACTCTTGGTTTTTATGTCCTGATGGAGTTGACTTTTTAACGGCTTTTTGCGCTTGTGATGAAGTACCGGACGAAAGCGAGTTGCTACTAACTACAGTGCTTTTAATAGGAGAGCCCAATTGCAAAGATTGTGGGTTAATTTTGTCTAAACTAATAGAAATGTTTTCTAAATGTCCATATGAAATATTGGGCATTACTTGATCAATCACTACATCACAACAAGGAGACTTAACAGGACCTAAGCTAGCCCCAGTTTGAGGATCTTTTAAATCGCTACCTAATAAGACCAAAGCATATTTTTGCCCTGTTTTAACCGCCTTACCTCCTTGGCTTAATATGACTTGCTCACCTGTTAACGAGACCACACTAATTGGAAATGTGCTTTTAATAACCGAGGCCAACGCCTGCTCTAACCAGGCCGTTTTCATTGAATTGAGCAATTGTGCCGAATTAACACCACGACTAAGCGTAGTAGGTGCAGTAGAGGGAAAACTTGCACCAATAGTGTCAGAGTTATAAATTTGCCTTGTTGCAACATTAATTAATTTTTGACGAACAGACCAAGAACCAGAGTACGACACCAATTGTCGTTCAGACACTCTTAATTGTTGAGCATGTTGGTTATAGCCTAGTTGCTCTACTTGAGCAGTCCAAATTAAGTCAGCACTTACTGCTTGAGCTAACTTTGCCATTTCTGCACTTGGAGCTTGTCCTGAACTAATCAAATTCAGTTCATTTTCTAAATCTTTATTGGTTTGTCTATCAAGAATTACAAAGCGCCCCGTTTGGTTCAAGGCATCCATTAAACTTTGCCTTAACTCTAGGGCTAACTTTTCACTGTCATAAGACTGATCGCCAATTTGGACTTTTTTATTTGGAAAATAAATTTGACCCACTAATAATTTTAATTTTTTTAAAGATTCGGGGGCTTGAAACTGCACGACTTCAGCTTGTATAGAGGCTTTATATGATTTTGATTTTTGAGTCGTGTTTTCTTCTATTTTTATTATTTTAAAATTTTTAATCGTACCGCCCGACTTTTGCAACACCGCACTTGCATACGCCTGACCTTCCAACACCGCTTGTTGATGATTGCTACTGATTTCCGCACCAATATCTAACTCGACTCCGGTGTTCAGTAAAGTCGTACCATTGACTTGTAAAAGAGCTAATTTAATGGCCTCATTTACTGCTTTGCTGGCACTAGGGCCAAAGCCTTCAGAGCTAATGGAAACTGTTTTTAATTGGCCAATATCTGGCATTTTTTGAATGTTGGCGACAATAGTAGCCGAACTAGCCGTACTAGCCGTGCTAAAGGCCTGCGTTACACTGGCCGAGGCCACTTTTTGTGCATCAGCTAGATTGGATTCTTTTTGACAAGCTGATAGAAAAAAAACGCTAGTAATTAAACTCAAGCACAATAAAGAGTAACGCATAAACATTGATTTCATGAAGATAAAAAGAAACCCACTTATTGATGCTTGATCTTTAAAGTAGGTGATATTTCAATTCGTGATTGAATAAAAAATACACTATTCAATCACGAAGTTTGTACATTCAATATTAAAGGCTACCTAATGCAGCGGTTGCATTTTTTGGCACTGGAATATCGTTGGTTTTAGCAAACTCAATGGCATTTTTTAAGCTAGAAACTACATTAGCCATAGAGCCTGGAAATTTAGAAACAATATAAGCACCGCTAGCTAATGCCGGTAAGTCTGCGACTGGGGCTTTGCTAATGTTATCGCCTAAAGATTTCACATCTACGCCAACGGCTACATACTTTAGGGTACCTGCTGCTAAAGCAGATAAACCTTTACTATAAGCAGTTTTAGCTTTCGCATCTAATTTTGGACCTTTGGCTAATTCAGCTGCAATAGCTTCTGAAGAAGCAGTCACTTCTTTATTGGCCTTTTCTAAATTATCTTGAGTAGAACCAGAAGTTAAAGCGCCAGCAGTTGACTTAGCCACACCAGCAGCCTCTTTTAAACCTAAGGCACCTGCCATTAATGAGTTAGCGGTTAACACGTCTTTGTTAGCGGCTAAATAAAGTTTGGTTACTTTGGTTTGCAAAGGACCGACATCTGCTGCCTTAGCAGAACTATCTGATTTGCTCATACCAGGAATAGAAGGCATTGCAATTTGTGCAAAAGATGTTGCAGGAACAGATGCCAATAAAGATGCACTAATGCTTGCGATTAAAGCTAATTTTTTCATGAAGAAACTCTTAAAGTTAAGTTAAGGAACGAGACAAAGGAAAAACAAAAATAGGACTTACTGCTGATTCAAAAAATAAACAGTAAGCACCCAACTAAAATATGAATTAGCGAATTTGCAAGCTAGTAATTTGACTTGCTAACTCTCTAGAGGCATTGGTGGCAGCTAGTTTTAAAGCATTGGTTCTGGCCTCATCTTCAGTTGGACCTTCACCTGCAAAAATCACTGGGCCTACCGATGCAATCGTGTCTGGAATAAGAGCGGTAATATCAAGGATTTTTGCATTCACTGTAATACTCACACGCTTCAAGCCAGTTTCTGCGCTGTCAGTGGCTTGCCCAGCATCTAGGGTGCCTAATGCCACATAAGGTATTTGTGCTTTACGCATACCGGCAATCATGGATTGCAAAGTAGCGGGCTTTAAATCTTGGCCACTTTTGTAGTCATTTTCTACACTTGCTAACGAGAACAAACCACCGGTATAGGGCTCTATTAAAGCGGCCTCACTGACCTTAAAGCCGGAGCGAGTGAAGTTAGCTGTAAACACTTGGCTTAGGTTAGAACTTGGAAATAAACGCCATGTCGATTCAGCTGATTTTTGAGTCGATGAGCCACCGGTTTCGATAGTAAGATTGGCTTTTAAGTTGG
>CAZKWC010000004.1:57419-63734 GCA_964556425.1 uncultured Limnohabitans sp.
GCATTTGCACTTATATTTTCAGTCACCTCAACCCGCTTTACTTCACGTGCATCATAAGTCTTCACAGAATCCACTTCACGGGCAATCATTAACAATGCCAAAATAGATTTTTGTGCAGGAGCTACTTTACCTGCCGCAGAATTAGTTTTCACTGCATTACGCAAATTAGCCACATTCAAAGACACTCTTAATACTACCGAATATTGTTTGGTATCTTTTTTAAGTTCTTCAGACAAAATAGTGCTGTCTAAAATAAATTTTTCAGGGTCGGCTAAAAACTTTTCACGAATAGTCTCAAAATTTTGTGCCTCGGTTTGGCCCTCTTCTGCATAATAAAACTCAATAGCTTTAAGTTGTGCATTTTGCTGAGCTTTGAGTTTGTCTTCTGCACCAATAGAAAAACCAGAATAGGTAATAGTGGCTTTCCCTTTTGATTGAGCAACTTGAGCCCAAGAAGCATTAGCAGTTATGGCTAAAAGTACTAAAAAGAATAAACGAATTATTTGCATAGTTGAATCAATTCACGAGTTTTTTTAAGTTGAAGTTCTATTTCTGGGTTGCTGGCTGCGGCCTTGACCCATTCGGTATCTCCGCCTACAACCGCAAGCGCTAATTTTTTAAACATCCCATTTAATGAGTCGTAATACGCTGGGAAGTCATCTACATAGGTCTGAGAGGCGGGTACTAATTTAATCTCACCATTTTTTAATTGCGTATCAAGATAGCGCGAGCCAGACAAGGGCTCTTCAATAAGAATCTTGGAATAGGTGCCATATATATAACTAGCACCAGAGGTGGACTCGCCATATTTGACTTTTTTAACACCGGTTAACTGCAGCTTAATTTGGTAATCGGGTTGTGGTAACTTAAGTGCAAACACCGTGCCATCTGCCACTTTCATTGACATGACGTTACCCACTGCATAACCTTTGGCATAAGGAATAATAGGCACTTGTAGTTGGGTTGAAATGGCTTCGGCTACTAAATCAGCTGCCCAAGTTTGTGCAACAACAGGAGACTTTTTTAAATAGTCAGGCAAAGCGGCCATCATTTCCGCACTCAACTGCGCCTCTGAAACTTGTAAAAACCGAGGAACCGCATTAGGAATACTGGCACTAGCTAGGCTGTCGGCGTATCTTTTGTAAATACCAGGTGAGTTAGCTGTTCCCTCATAAACTCTACCTACTCGCTCTACAATTTCTTCCTTGCTAGGTGCATGATCTAGGGCATCAATTAAAGCAAAGCTAATAGGATATGACCTGATCATGGTCATTGTTTTAAAATCAAAAAATACGCTTTGCCCACGTATTAAAACAAACAGTTTTATTAAGCTACCAAACTCCTCTACAGAAATAGTTTCGGAGTTAATAATAAGAGCGCTTGCCAAAACCTGATCAGAGCCTTTTAAGCTGTCTAAAGCAGCCGTGCTAATTTGAAAATTTTTAGGTGGGTTTTGTTTTAAAAAACCTGTAATAGTGGCCAAACTAGAGGGGCCATTTTGCAGCTTTTGCTGATTCCAGAGTACCGAATAAGGAAAACGAGAATCAATGGATTGAAAGTCGCCAGAATAAGCCAAACCAGCCAAACTCACTTTTTGATCTTGAGCAGAGGCCAATTGAACAGCACTCAAAATTAAACTGATGAAAAACCATTTTTGAAATGCCAACATCAATGCAAATGGGCTTGATGCCTGCTTATTTTGAAAAAAATAACGCTTGCATGGCAATAAGGAAAATCTCATTGGAATAATAAAAAAATAATAACTTCTACAATTTTGACTACTTAATTAATAAAAGAATTTTAGTTTTAATACTTCAAAAACTTTAATATCTTTATTGAATATTCGGGAATTATAGTCATTAATAATAGTAAAAAATGCCGTACTATCGTTTTTTATAGCTATATTTTTTGGTTTAAATTGCTTTTAAATTTATTTTAAAATTTCGGAAAAAAGTCACATTTTTTGAGTAAATTTTTGATTTAAATCAATTTTTGCTAGCCATTTGTAAGATTATTTTAATAATTAATTTATCCATCTTTTTATTTTTTTATACGCCAAATAATAGAACATAAAAAAATATAAAATTCAAATTTTGAGAAGCTAATGAATAAGCCCCAGCCAAACAAGTAAGTCTTACTCAACTACTTTTAACGTAAAAAAAGGGCATTACTGGCAAATTCAGCTGTTGAAGCTAATGCCTTTATGCTTTTAAGCCTTTAAAAAGTCAATCTTGCCACCCATCCAACGCTCTATGTGTTTGGCGGCTAAAGCAGGGTCTTTTTGCAGCATTTGAGGGGCATATTGCCTAGCCCACTCTAATAATTCTTCGTCGGTTTCAAGGTTGGCAAAACGCAGCATGGCAGCCCCCGATTGGCGTTCACCTAAAATTTCACCAGGGCCGCGAATTTGTAGATCTCGACGGGCAATTTCAAAACCATCTTGAGTTTCAATCATGGCCGACAAACGGGCTTTGGCTTTTTCACCTAATTTTGGTGCGTCACCGGTAGAGTACAACAATACACAAGCCGAAGCAGCTGTGCCTCGGCCTACACGCCCCCTGAGCTGATGCAATTGACTTAAGCCAAATCGCTCTGAATGCTCTATGACCATTAAAGAGGCATTAGGCACGTCGACCCCCACCTCAATAACCGTGGTGCTAACCAACACCGATAACAAACCCATAGAGAAAGCTTCCATAATGGCTTTTTTATCTTGGGTCGCCATTTTAGAATGGAGCAAACCCACTCGGTTAGCTGGTGGCTCTTGCCCCTCTATTGTGGGCTGAGCCAATACCGCACTTAGCTCTTCCCAAGTCTCGGTGGCATTGCGTAAATCAATGGCTTCGCTTTCTTCAATTAAGGGACATACCCAATACACCTGCCGCCCCTGATTGAGTTGTCCTTGAATTCTAGAGATCACATCATCACGCCTAGACTCATGCAATAAACGGGTCACAATTGGAGTGCGACCAGGAGGCAATTCATCAAGGGTAGAAACATTTAAATCGGCGTAATAGCTCATCGCCAAAGTGCGCGGAATAGGCGTTGCACTCATCATTAGCATATGCGGCTCTAATGCAGTTGCTGGCAAATTTTCTGATGGAACTGCATCAGGATTAGCGACTGCATTTTCATCATTTGGCGTTTTATGCCTAAGAGCCAAACGCTGGGCCACACCAAAACGATGTTGCTCATCAATAATCGCTAAACCCAATTTAGGTAGCACCACTTTTTCCTGAATGACCGCATGTGTGCCTACAATCAGTTGAGCTTGGCCCGATTGAGCAAGCGCCATCATTTCTCTTTTTTCTTTGACTTTTTGGCTACCCGTTAACCAAGCCACCGTAATACCAAGCGGCGACAACCAAGACCATAATTTATCAAAATGTTGTTGTGCCAAAATTTCAGTAGGGGCCATTAATACACACTGATAACCACTGTCCATACAAATGGCGGCGGCCATGGCTGCTACCACTGTTTTACCTGAACCAACATCGCCTTGTAATAATCTATGCATGGGGCTAGGCTTGGCCAAGTCTTGGGTAATTTCGGCAACCGCTCTAGCTTGTGCACGGGTTAAGGCAAATGGCAATTGTGCTAATAAACGCTTGGCTAAATCCCCTTTTTTTGGATTTAACACCGCCGCTTTTAAGGCCTCCCGCTCTAACCTAGCTTGTGTTTGAGACAATTGCTGAGCCAATAACTCTTCAATTTTTAAACGTTGCCAAGCCGGATGTGTTTGGTCTTCAAGGGTTTGTAAAGGTATGCCTGGCGTAGGATGATGTAAAAAATCTAGGCTGTGCCTTAAAGACCAACTCAGGGCTTGCTCAATAAAAACTTGAGAAGCCTGTGAAGCTACTTTTTTAACTAAAATCGTATCGCTTAAATCGGCATCTTTTAAAGCAATATCAATGGCTTTACGTAAATAATTTTGGGTTAAACCAGCGACGCTATGATAGACCGGTGTTAAGGTGCTGGCCAATTGCCCACCCGCTAATTTCACATTCGGGTGCACCATAGAAGCACCACCAAAACCAGTTTTTAACTCGCCCCTAATTCTGACCCTATTGCCGGCACTCAAGGCTTTTTGCAAACTTGGATAAAAATTAAAAAATCGCAATTGACAGGTATGGCCGTCTTGCTGCACTCTGGCAATGAGTTGCTTACGGCCTTGGTACTGCACCTCACTGCTTAATACGGTGGCTTCAAATTGCAAGCTAGAGCCGTCTAGGGCATTGGCTAAACTACCTAATTGGGTCTCATCTTCATACCGCATAGGTAAATGCAAAGCCAGGTCAATAGGCCGCCTCAAACCCATTTCCTTGAGGGCTTGAGTCGGCGTTTTTCGTTTAGGCGTAGCAGCAGCACCTGCCGGACTGGCAACGGTTGTGGCTTTAGTTGGAGTTTTTGCCACTTTTAGCGGTGTATTTTCAGAATTAAGTGGCTTTTGCATAGACAATTAGGCCTATTTTGCGTTAATGAAGCGGCAACATCACTTTTAATGGCATAGCCTTTAACCCTTAGCCTATTGGCAGTGATCACGCTGCTTGCTCATTTTATTTTAGAAACGGACAATTCAGCGTGCGTCAATTTGTATTAAGTGATTTTGATTTTCATCTGCCAGAGGCCTTAATTGCCCAGCAACCTTTAAGCTCTAGAACTGATTCTAGACTACTTGATGGTACACAAGAAAATCCAAACGACAGAATCTTCAAAGAACTACCCGATTTATTGCAAGCCAATGACCTACTCATTATGAACGATACTGAGGTGGTAAAGGCACGTTTATTTGGAAATAAACCCAGCGGTGGCCGACTCGAACTATTAGTCGAGCGCGTTTTAGAAAACAATCATGTAGTGGGTCATTTAAGAGTCAGTAAAAAACCCGCCATTGGTAGCGTCATGAATATGGACGGTGGTTATTTTGCTGAATTTTTAGGCAGAGAAAGTCTTGAAACAGGCGGCTTGTTTCGATTTAAATTATTTGATCAGCAGCAATCCAACCCCTATGCCTTAATGGCTGCTCATGGCCATATACCGCTACCCCCTTACATTGAGCGCTCGGACAACGAAGCCGATTTACAACGCTACCAAACCGTGTTTGCCAAAAACCCAGGTGCTGTAGCCGCCCCCACTGCTGCCCTACACTTTGATGAAGCCTTGCTAGCAACCATTAAAGCCAAAGGCGTTAAAACCGCCACCGTTACCCTGCACGTAGGTGCTGGCACTTTTATGCCGGTAAAATCAGAGTTAATTGCCCAGCACACCATGCATGCCGAACGTTATTGGGTGCCCCTTGAAACCCAGCAAGCCATAGCTGACTGCAAAGCCAAAGGCGGACGTGTGGTGGCGGTAGGCACTACCACTGTACGAACCCTAGAATCTTGGGCACAATCGGGGCAAGACTCGGGCGATACACAAATTTTTATTACCCCTGGTTTTGATTTCAAAATCGTGGATGTTTTAATTACTAATTTTCATTTACCCAAAAGCACTTTATTAATGTTGGTCAGTGCTTTTACCGGCTATGAAAAAATGATGGCTTTATACCGTCATGCGATTAGCCAGCAATATCGCTTTTTTAGTTATGGAGATGCCATGATTTTAAAGCGCCAGCCTTTGGAATAAAAACCCAACTTATAAAACCAGCATTCACCTTGCAAGCGCATTTTTCTATTCAAAAGATTTTTATAAAACCATGTTGAAATTTGATATTTTAGCCACCAGTGGCAAAGCCCGCAGAGGCCAACTCACGCTTAATCATGGCGTGGTACAAACTCCTATTTTTATGCCTGTAGGCACTTATGGCACAGTAAAAGGTGTCTCGCCACAAAGCCTTGAAGACATGGGCGCACAAATTATTTTAGGCAATACTTTCCATTTATGGATGAGGCCAGGCTTAGATATTATGAAGCAGTTTGGCGGCCTACATGAATTTGAAAAATGGAATAAACCTATTCTCACCGACTCAGGTGGTTTTCAGGTTTGGAGCTTAGGCGCCATGCGCAAAATTAGCGAAGAAGGTGTGAAGTTTTCTAGCCCTGTGAATGGCGACAAATTATTTTTAACCCCAGAAGTATCCATGCAAATTCAAACCGTTTTGAATTCTGATATTGTGATGCAGTTTGATGAATGTACCCCCTACGAAACCAAAGGCGTATTAACTAGTGAACGTGATGCTAGAAAATCAATGGAGTTAAGTTTGCGTTGGGCTCAACGTTGCAAAACAGAATTTGCCAAGCTAGAAAACCCCAATGCCTTGTTTGGCATTGTACAAGGCGGTATGTTTGAAAACCTGCGTCAAGAGTCTTTAGA
>CAZKWC010000004.1:63834-88969 GCA_964556425.1 uncultured Limnohabitans sp.
GCCCGCAATGGCAGCTTGTTTACCCGTTTTGGCGATTTAAAACTACGTAATGCACGTCATAAAACAGACCCACAACCCATAGATACCACTTGCACTTGTTACGCTTGTGCCGGTAAAAGTGGTGTGTCTTGGGATGAGGGTGGACGTGATGGCTTTAGCCGCGCTTATTTACATCACCTCGACCGCTGCGGCGAAATGTTAGGCCCTATGCTGACTAGTATTCATAATCTGCATTATTTCTTAAACCTCATGAGCGAAGTAAGATTGGCTCTAGAGGAAAATAGATTTGAAGCCTATGTTCAACAATTTCATGCCGATAGAGCCAGAGGCTTATAAAAAAGCAAAATTATTTGCTTCTACTACAACTGAAACTAAAACTAAAACTGAACAAGTACTATTTTTTGCTTGTTTCAGTTTTACCAGTTGGTTTCTTTTCTGAGGGCACTCATGGTGATTCTTGAAACACAGGTGAGTTGCCCTTGATCGTTATGTAAATCAATTTGCCATACTTGTGTTGATTTTCCAATATGCACTGGTTTGCAAGTACCTGTTACCCAGCCCTCACGAACGCCTCTTAAATGGTTGGCGTTAATATCAAGACCCACCCACTGGGTGTCATTGTCTGAGGCCCAATTGGCCGCTATAGAGCCCAAGGTCTCGGCTAACACTACATTCACACCACCATGAATTAAGCCATAAGGCTGACAGGTTCTTTTATCAACCGGTACTCGCCCTTTAATATAGTCATCACCAATCTCGGTGAGCTCTATACCTAAATGTTGAACTGCGGTATTGTGACCTACTAAATTAAGCAACTCGACCGACATAGGGCGCTTCCAAATTGACATTTTTTATTCCTATTAAATGATGAAATCAGTTTCATTATAGAAGCCTACTACGACCTAAAGTAAAAATCAACTTGCAAACTTTGCCTTTTAAAGCCAATTGAAAGATAGAACGCCCAACGATAGGACTTGCCTTTAGGAGTCACTGCTACTCGCCAAGTTCAAAACGGCTTGCCTTAAAGATTCTGGTTGCACTTGTGCTGCTTCAATGGGGCTTCCTACTACCAATGAAACACGACTCAATAAACCTCGTCTAAACGGTTTGACCATGGCATGACCTTTTTCGATGCGGCTAAAATAAGAACCCCATAACTGATTAAGTGACATAGGAATAACAGGGGCGGCATAAAGGGCTAATATTTTCATAATGCCACCTTTAAACTCTTGCAATTGGCCATCACGGGTAATTGCACCTTCTGGAAAAATGCCTAATAAATCGCCTTGTTCCAATACTTGTGCTGCGGCTTGAATAGCCTTTTCATAGGCGACTGGATCTTCAGATTTTGGTGCAATTGGAATTGCTTTGGCCAACCTAAATAAAGTACCCAAGACTGGTGTTTTAAAAATTCTGTGATCCATCACAAAAATAATCGGCCTAGGACTAGCGGCCATTAATAAAATGGCATCTATATAACTTACATGATTGCATGCCAAAATTGCAGCACCATTGGTGGGAATATGCTGCCCGTTAAAAATTTTAAATCGATAAATAAAATGCGACAACAACCAAGCAATAAAGCGCAACAAATATTCGGGCACTAATAAAAAGATGTAAGCTCCCACCAATAAATTAAGCAAGCCTGTTATTAAAAATATCTCTGAAACCGTAGCCCCTAATGACAATAAATAACCACATAACAAGGAGCTCACAATCATAAACAAGGCATTTAAAATATTATTGGCGGCAATAATTCTAGCCCTATGGGTGACAGGACTACGTAACTGAATTAAGGCATACATGGGCACACTATACAAACCAGCAAACAAACTTAATAAAGCCAAATCTGCCATAACCCGCCAATGGGCTGGCTGAGTTATAAAACTGCTTAAGTCGTATGGGATTTGAACACTTGGTAAGTGTGAAGAAGCAAAATACAAATCAATGGCAAATACACTCATTCCCAAAGTGCCTAAGGGGACAAGGCCAATCTCTACATGCCTGCGACTTAATACTTCGCACAACAAAGAACCCGCACCAATACCTACCGAAAAAACCACCAACAATAAAGAGGCTACTTTGGCGTCTCCGTGCAAAACTTCTTTGGCAAAACTTGGAAACTGATTTAAAAATACCGCACCAAAAAACCACATCCAACTAATGCCTAATAAAGACCTAAACACCACAATATTTTGATAGGCAATTTTTAAATTGTGCCAGGTCTCGGAAATAGGATTCCAGTTAATTTGAAGATGAGGATCTGAGCTTGGCGCCACCGGAATATAGTGGCTAGTGAAGCGCCCAATAAAGGCCAACACCACACATGCAATAGCTACATACACCGCACCATTACTAGAGGTAGCAATTAATAAACCACCCGCCACCTGACCTAATAAAATAGCGACAAAAGTGCCCATTTCTACCATGCCGGTACCACCTGTTAGTTCTTGCTCTGAAAGCACTTGCGGCATATAGGCAAATTTAACCGGGCCAAACAATGTAGAGTGCACCCCCATTAACAGCACACACAATAACAATATGGGCACATTAGCCCTAGCAAAGCCCCAGGCCGCCAATAACATAATTAAAATTTCAAGGTTTTTAACCCATTTAATCATTTGGGTTTTTTCAAATTTATCGGTTAGTTGCCCACTGGTTGCACTTAATAAAACAAAGGGCAAAATAAATAATCCGCCAATTACCAGACCCGCCATTGCAGGCGGCAACCAACTAATTTGCAGTTGATAGGTAATAAGTACGGTGAGCGCAAATTTAAACAAATTGTCATTTGCTGCACCTGAAAACTGGGTCCAAAAAAAAGGCGCAAAGCGCTTTTGACCTAATAAGGCGAACTGATTGGGATGTTCTGAAGGGTGTGGGGTTTGACTCATAATGCAAGGATTGTCCATGTTTTAAAATATTTTGCTAGTGCTGCCCCTATTTTTGCGCAAATTAAAACTTGGACAATTCAAATTTTTGCATTTGAAGCTAATATAAGGCCTAAAAGTTGCATTATTTGATACTAATTCTAGAGTTGACGCTCAAAAACTAAAGCAATCGCTCTATTTAATTTTTTAAGGAATTTTCACTATGAGCACTACCGCCGACCTTATCGAAGTTATTAAAAAAGAATTAAAAGCCGCACAAAAAACCTATGCCGATTTAGCTGAAGATTTAGGTATGGCCGAGTCGAGTGTGAAGCGTATGCTGGCAAAAGGTGATATGTCTTTGTCTAAAATTGATGAAATTTGCCGTGCTTTAAAAATGGATTTTGCCGAGTTGGCTAAACGGGTGGCAGATGATCAACCTTTATTAGATTGTTTAAGCCATGAACAAGAAGTAGCGGTGATTGCCGATAAAAAACTCATGTTAGTGGCTATATGTGTTTTAAGCCATTGGACACTTGATCAAATTATTTCTAGATACCGTATTACAGAGGCCGAATGTATTGGGCAAATGGTCAAGCTCGACCGCATCGGTATTATTGAACTCAAGCCACTTAACCGGTATAGGCTTAAATTATCTAAGGCTTTTAAATGGTTGCCACACGGCCCTGTCATGCATTATTTTAGAGAACACGCTCTACGTGATTATTTTTCGGGTGGCTTCGATAAAGAAGGCGAAAGTTTGTTACTTGTTCACGGCACCATTGCCAAAGGCTTGGCTAATTCTTTTGTAGAGCGCATGCAAAAAGTGGCTAAAGACTTTGCCCAGCAACACTTGGCCGACCAAAAGTTACCAGAAAATAACCGAGAAGGTTACACCTTGTTATTAGCCATGAGAAGCTGGGAATTTGAGGTTTTCGAGAATTTAAGACGCTAAATTGCTATGATGTATGGTCATGAAGTCGACGGCGTGGGCGGCGACTTCTCATTTAATTGTTTTTAAGCATTTTTTTTCTTTTTTTCTACAAGGCCATCACATGACACTTTCAGCCAATAGCACAGTTACCTATGAAGAACGCGGAGCCGTTGCCTTAGTTACGCTTAATCGCCCACAAAATTTAAATAGTTTTAATTTGCAAATGCATCAAGATTTATGGGCTGCCCTTGATTTAGCTACGCAAAATTCTAATATCAGAGCCATGGTTTTAACAGGTGCTGGCAGAGGTTTTTGTGCAGGTGCCGACCTAGCCGATTTTGACTTTTCTGAAGGCCCTAACTTAATTGAAAGAGCCAACCCTGGCCCGATTATTGAAAAAGCTTTTAACCCCACCACTCGTAAAATTCAAAGTTTGCGTATGCCAATTGTGGCTGCCATTAATGGTGTTGCCGCCGGTGCAGGTGCTTCTATCGCCATGGCCTGCGATATTGCAATTGCCAGTCCCAATGCCAGCTTTATTCAGGCCTTTAGCAAAATTGGTTTAATTCCAGATGCAGGTGGCACTTGGTTTTTAGCTGAGCGTTTAGGCCTGCCCAGAGCCATGGCGCTTGCCATGTTAGGTGATAAATTAACAGCAGAAAAAGCCAAAGAATGGGGCATGATTTGGGACGTCGCCGATGACTGTGTAGCTGCAGCCCTAGAAATGGCCCAGCGCTTGGCTACCATGCCTACCAAAGCGCTGATCTCTACACGAGCCTTACTACGCGATAGTGGCCAAAGAACACTAGACCAGCAACTCGATGCAGAACGAGATGCACAAGCCACTTTAGGTAAAACTCATGACTACATTGAAGGTGTAAAAGCCTTTTTAGAAAAAAGACCTGCACAATTTAAGGGTGAATAGGTTTTCAAATATTATCTTTTGGTAAAAATCCTTTGATTTTTACCAAATTAAGGGTTATTACCGAGGTATTCTTTAGTAAAAATAGCAAATACACGGTAACAATAGAACAACTGACTCTTTTCTTACGCTTTATGGAGCCTAAACATTTATGAGCACTTCTAGCAACCGTCCTTGGTTAACCGCATACCCTGCAGGTGTTCCCGCAGATCTTCAATTGAATCAATATGGTTCATTAGTCGAATTGATGGAGGAAAGTTTTCAAAAATATAGTCAACAAACCGCCTACAACTTTATGGGCAAAGACTTTAGTTTTGGACAAACTGACAAATTAAGTTTGTCTTTTGCCTCTTATTTACAAAGCTTGGGTTTAAATAAAGGTGACCGTGTTGCCATTATGATGCCCAACCTACCGCAATATCCAATTGCAGTAGCCGCTATTCTTAGAGCGGGTTATGTGGTGGTCAATGTGAACCCTTTATACACCGCCCGCGAACTAGAGCATCAGCTCAATGACTCTGGCTCAAAAGCCATTATCATTATTGAAAACTTTGCCGCCACACTGCAACAATGTATTGCAAAAACACCTATCAAGCATGTGGTACTTTGTGCCATTGGTGACCGCCTTGGCTTATTAAAAGGCAGCTTGGTTAATTACGTGATTCGTAATGTGAAAAAAATGGTGCCCGCTTTTGATCTAGCTAATGCCGTTCGTTTTAATGATGCATTAAGCGCAGGCAAAAGTCTGCCATTTCAAAAGCCCGCTATTGTCGCTGATGATGTGGCCGTTTTGCAATATACAGGCGGCACTACAGGAGTGAGTAAAGGGGCTGTTTTATTGCATAGAAATATTATTGCCAACTTATTGCAATCTGAAGCGTGGAATCAACCTGCAATGGCAACTATTCCTGCCGATGAGCAGGTTACCACTGTTTGTGCACTACCCCTTTATCATATTTTTGCTTTTACCGTGGGTATGATGCTGAGCATGCGTACGGGCGGAAAATTAATTTTAATTCCTAACCCGCGCGATATACCTGCCGTGTTAAAAGCTTTAGCACCACACAAAATTCACAGCTTCCCTGCTGTCAATACTTTGTTTAATGCATTAGCTAATCACCCCGATTTTAAGACTGTCGATTGGAGCCATTTAAAAGTGTCTTTGGGTGGTGGTACAGCGGTACAAAGTGCGGTGGCCAAATTATGGTTAGAAAAAACGGGATGCCCTATTTGTGAAGGTTATGGCTTGTCAGAAACCTCACCATCAGCTAGTTGCAACCCACCCACCAACAAGTCCTTTACAGGCACTATTGGTGTGCCTATTCCTGGCACGGAAATGAAAATTATTGATGATGATGGCAAAGAAGTCGCAGTTGGACAATCAGGTGAGATTGCAATTCTAGGCCCTCAAGTAATGGCCGGTTATTGGCAGCGCCCCGATGAAACGGCTAAGGTCATAACACACGATCGCTATTTTAAAACTGGTGACGTGGGCGTGATGGATGAAAACGGTTATTTTAAAATTGTGGATCGTAAAAAAGACATGATTTTAGTAAGTGGTTTTAATGTTTACCCTACCGAAGTTGAAGATGTAGTAAGCGGCCTAGAGGGTGTTTTAGAATGTGCTTGTGTGGGTGTGCCAGACGATAAAACAGGCGAAGCTGTTAAATTGTTTGTCGTTAAAAAGTCCGAGTCTTTAACCGAAGAACAAATCCGGACTTATTGCAAAACCAATATGACCGCCTATAAACAACCTAAATTCATTGTGTTTAAAACGGAATTACCTAAAACTCCAGTTGGTAAGATTTTGCGCCGTGAATTACGCGATGCGCCAAGCGCCGCACCGGTTTCTCAATAACCTAAAACTTATATTTATGAAAAAAACCTCTCAACTCTTTTTTGCAAGCTTGCTTGCCACTGTTAGCTTATTTAGTAGTAATTTAAGCTCTGCTCAAGCCCTGCCAGATTTAAAAGGTAGAACTATTATTGCAGTGACTGAAAATGCTTACCCGCCTCTTAATATGAAAGATGCCAAAACAGGCCAAGGCGTAGGCTGGGAATATGACGCATTCAATGAAATTGCTAAACGCCTTAATGCTAAAGTCGAATGGAAACTCACTAGCTGGGACACCATGATTGAAGCGGTTCGGAAAGGCCAATACGATGTAGGCATGGACGGCATTACCATCAAAGAAGATAGAAAAAAACAAGTTGCTTTCTCTGAGCCTTATATGGTCTCTGAGCAATTTATGATGGTAAGAGCCAATGAAAAACGTATTATCGATGCCAAAGTTTTTAAAACTAACACCCAATTATTAATTGGTGCACAAGGCGGTACGACTAATTTTTACACTGCAGTTTATGAAGTACTAGACGGTAGTGAAAAAAATCCGCGTATTAAGTTATACGACACTTTTGGTTTATCGATGCAGGCGCTTAAAGTAGGCGATGTTGATATGGTGTTAACCGATGGCGTTTCTGCTCAAGGTTATATCAAGGCTTTTCCAAAAGACTTTAAAACTGTGGGTAAACCAATGGGCCGTGAAGAATTTGGTTTTATTATGAAACCCAAATCAGATTTGGTAAAACCTATTAATGCCGCATTAGCGCAAATGAAGGCCGATGGCACACTTAAAAAATTAGATCAAAAATGGTTTGTGGACTACAAATTAAAGCCCTAATTTTTAGTGTTTTAAGAGTGAGGTTCTAGCTCTTAAAAATAGAGTTGAGTCGTTCATTTTCAAGTTTTTAAAGAGGTGTTTACACCTCTTTTTCTTTTGCCATTATTTACTCTTTTGTTTTTTAACTTTTATGATAATTAGCAACACCAACAACGACAAGCAAGATAAACCTTATTGGCTCTATGCCATGATGTTATTGGGTGTGTTGTTTATGGGTTTAGCCATTGCTGATGGACGTTATGAGCTTATTTTTTACACCTTAATTGCTGGTATTGGTGTGACTTTACAAGTGGCTATTATTAGCTTTTTTTTATCTTGTAGTGTGGGTTTGTTGTTGGCTCTTGCTAGTTTATCTAAACACCAATGGTTAAGGCAATCGGCTCGCTTTTATATTGAACTCATAAGAGGTATACCAGCACTGGTTATTTTGCTTTATATTACCTTTGCAGCCACTCCCGCTTTGGTAGAACTTTATCAAACTATTTTTGCTAGTTTAATCGAACAAGGTTTTTTACCTGACATTCAAATTCGCGATGTCTCTAATTTAGTGAGGGCGGTAATCGCACTTGCAGTCGCCTACAGTGCTTTCTTGGCGGAGGTATTTAGAGCCGGCTTGCAAAGCATCGAGAAATCTCAAGTTGAGGCCGCACAAGCCTTGGGTTTATCGAGATGGTTAACATTTAGACTGGTGATTTGGCCACAAGCCTTCAAACGTGTTTTGCCAGTTTTAGGCAATGATTTTATTGCTATGGTCAAAGACTCTTCTTTGGTTTCTGTGTTGGGTGTCAATGACATTACCCAATTAGGCAAACTTTATGCCTCGGCTTCATTTTTAACGGTAGAAACCTATAACGTAGTTGCGGTTTTGTATTTGATACTTACCATCGGCTTATCTTTGGTGCTTAGACGACTAGAGCGACATCTACAAACCAAAGATAAATCCTAGCGCATTAATGCGGTTTATTTTAACCAGCCACGACGCCTAAAATAGACCATAGGCACGGCGGCACTTAACACCATTAAACTGAGCGCCCAAGGGTAGCCCATTACCCAGTTGGTTTCAGGCATAAATTTAAAGTTCATACCGTAGCTGCTCGCCACCAAGGTAGGTGGCAGCAAAGCCACACTGGCCACCGAGAACAATTTAATAATTTTATTTTGGTTGATGTTAATAAAACCAACGGTGGCATCCATCAAGAAGTTAATCTTGTCAAACAAGAATGCAGTGTGAGAGTCGAGCGAGTCAATATCGCGCAAAATTTGCCTCGCATCTTCAAACTGATCAGCATTTAACAAACGCCTACGCATTAAAAAGCTAACCGCCCTTCGGGTATCCATCATGTTGCGACGTATCCTGCCGTTTAAATCTTCATGTCTGGCGATTGCGCTCAGTACTTCACCGGCGGTGTCATCGGTTACATTGGCAGCCAACACTTTACTACTTACCTTTTCGAGGTGGTCATAAATACTCTCTAGGGTATCGGCGCAGTATTCGGCATCGGCGTCAAATAATTTAAGCAAAACCTCTTTGGCGTCTTCTAATAAACCGGGCACCCTACGCGCTCTTAAACGCAGTAATCTAAACACAGGTAGGTCTTCATCATGAATCGAAAACAAAATACCTGGGCCATGTTCAATAGCACCCACATGATGCAAGATAAATGCCACCCTCACGGCTCTAGGTTCATCGGCGTCGGCAATTAAAAAATCAGAACGAATATGCAAATTACCATCGTCTTCTTCGTAAAAGCGCGCAGACTCCTCGATGTCTTCGTCCATTGCATCTTCTGGAATGGCTAAACCGTAGTGCTGTTTCACCCAACGTTTTTCTTCTAAGGTTGGTGATTCTAAATCGACCCAAATTGGGTTGTAATTGGCAAGGTCGGCTAAGGACTCTATTTCTTCTTGAAACAGACGACCATTAACCAAAGAGAAAATATTGAGCATAGCTCACTCCTTAGATGATTGGTGCAGGCAACAAGTTGCTAGTGACGTAAAAGGTCGCTTTCAGCTCTGTGCACTGTTACACCAACAAGGAATGAAGGGGCAGTGTCTTAAAAAAGAGCTGAAAGCGAAAGACTGGGATAAGTTTCCAAGAATTCGCTCCAAATGGCTATTTGAAATAAATGTAAAACGCTTTAAGCAGTTTTGATGAAGTGCTAAGTTTAGCATTAATGACTATTATCGCCATAAGCTATTACAAATTGATGAACTCTTTAGCTAACTGTCTAATTCTTTTAGTTTTTTCATCAAATTTGATAGGAAAGCAACATTGCACTTCTGCACCAAAACCACTATTTAGGTAAATAAGCCATAGATGGTGCAATGCAATATGAGAATTTCTTGCAATAATTTTTTTTTCAGTGCATAGTGAAGTCATCAACAAAAAAACATAGCAAATACTTCACGTATTTGTCATGCAGTTGGTATATGTGTGGCTACGCGGCTACTGGCCTGCTAGCCACTTGATTGAATAGGCACTTGGAGGCACTCTATGAATTTAACAATTAGTGGTCATCATTTGGAAGTTACCCCCGCCTTGCGCAGTTACGTTACCTCAAAATTGGATCGAATCACCAAACATTTTGATAGCGTAGTCGATATTAAAGTTTTATTGACAGTTGAAAAACAAAAGGAAAAAGAAGGCAGACAAAGAGCTGAATGCAATATTCACGTAAAAGGAAACGATTTATTTGCAGAAAGTGCACATCAAGATTTATATGCAGCAGTAGATGAATTGGTCGATAAACTAGATAGACAAGTGTCTAAACATAAAGAAAAAATACAAGAGCACCATCACACTTCTGCTAAACGAATGATTCAATAAATTTTTACAATTATTTATTTTAAGAGCCATCAAGTGATGGCTTTTTTTATGTTCATTGTGTGTGGCATATCCGCATCATTTTTTCTAATATGATAATATTTTTATTATGAATTAAGCTTTAAAGGCTTTAATTAACAAATTAATTTTTGAAAGGGTTGTTTTGGGTATTGCACAGCGGTGCATTTCTTGCATAATCGCCAATCCGACAAATAGATGTTGTGTGCTGGAGGCAAGTAAATAATTACACTTGTAAAGTCAACTTGTTTTATGATTCAAGGTGTCTTTGCTATTTTTATTTATGAAGAGAGCCATCAACCCATCTTCACTTATAAGAAGATAATCGGACCAAGAATAGTAGTTATCAACAATGCCTGTCGATATTTCATCTCAAGAAATATCGGGTTGAGGACAAAAGTATCCACATCATGAATCGAATCTCCGAAATATTGAAACCCCAGCAAGTGCTGGTACAACTTGAAGTCACTAGTAAAAAACGTGTCTTTGAGGAAGCTGGGCTTTTGTTTGAAAGTTTACACAATTTAAGTCGTACCGTTGTCACCGATAGCCTGTTTGCACGCGAGCGTTTGGGCTCTACTGGTTTAGGTCATGGCGTGGCCATCCCGCATGGTCGAATTAAAGGACTCAAAACGCCTATGGCGGCAATTTTTCAATTGGCCACCCCTATAAGCTTTGATGCGCCAGATGAAATTCCAGTTAGTCTTTTGGTCTTTTTATTAGTACCAGAAGCGGCTACCCAAAAACATTTAGAATTACTTTCACAAATTGCAGAAATGTTAAGCGATTCTGCCCTGCGTGATCGCCTCATGAATAGCACCGATGCTGGTCAACTTTTTGCTGATGTTTTCCAATGGCAAAGTCATCTTGCTAATGCCTAATTTCTCTTCCATAAAGGACGCCTCATGAAACCAGGAGTCGTTAGTGCAGACACTCTTTTTAATGCTTGTAAAAAATCATTAAAGTGGGCTTGGTTATCGGGGCTAGGAGCTACTGAAAGACGCTTTGATGAGGTAGCAGTGAAGCAAGCTCAATCGGGTGCTGACCTTGTGGGCTATCTTAACTATATTCATCCTTATCGAGTGCAAGTTTTAGGACATCGAGAATGCGCCTATCTTAGCAATGCAGCCCCTGCTGACTGCCAACGCAGAATCAAACGCATTGTGACCTTGCTACCGCCTGTACTGGTATTAGCAGACGCTCAAGCAGCTCCTGTAGGACTCACAGAAATGTGTGAAGCGCAACAAATTCCTCTGTTTTCCACTGAAGAATCCGCGGCTTTTGTCATTGACGTGATTCGCGCCTTTTTATCTAAATATTTTGCAGATCGCACCACTACACACGGTGTGTTTATGGATATTTTAGGTTTAGGTGTACTCATTACCGGAGAATCTGGCCTTGGTAAAAGTGAGTTAGGCCTTGAGTTGATATCAAGGGGTAACGGTTTGGTAGCTGACGATGTAGTCGATTTACACCGAATTAATCAAACCACCCTAGAGGGTAGGTGCCCCGAGCTATTACAAAATATGCTGGAAGTGCGAGGAATTGGACTTTTAGATATTAGAGCCATTTTTGGCGAGACCGCAGTTCGCCGCCATATGCGATTAAAACTTATTGTGCATTTAGTGCGAAAACAAACGCTAGAGCGTGACTATGAGCGTATGCCCGCTGAACCTATTACCCAAGAAATATTAGGCATTCCTATTCGTAAAGTGGTTATTCAGATGGTGGCAGGTCGTAATGCAGCAGTTTTAGTAGAAGCTGCCGTTCGTAACACTATTTTACAATTGCGTGGCATTGACAGTTATGCCGAATTTGCCGAGCGTCAAAGAGTGGCGATGAATACCGATAACTTCAGCTGATTAAAAAATAATTTAGACCGACTCTGTTGTGGTTTTACGATACTGACAATCTTTTTTAGTACAGTTGGCATAGAGGCTTAAAGCATGTTCGTTTAGCTTAAAACCCTTTGCTTCTGCTATTTGATGTTGTCTTTTTTCAATTTCGGGATCAAAAAACTCTTCAACTCGACCACAGTCTAGGCACACTAAATGGTCATGGTGCTCGCCTAAATCAAGTTCATATACAGCTTTGCCATTTTCAAAGCTACTGCGACTTAAAATGCCAGCTTGCTCAAATTGAGTCAAAACACGATAAACAGTCGCCAAGCCAATATCAACACGATCTTGAGATAAAAAGCGATAAATGTCTTCTGCACTCATATGTCGCTCTTGGCTTTTTTGAAAAACCTCCAAGATTTTAATGCGTGGCAAAGTAATTTTTAAGCCAGTATTTTTGAGGTCTTCGTGCGTATTCATATAAAATTGTGTCTAATTAAGATATTTTAATCTCTTAAAAGTAAAAAAAGAAAAATAACCCTTATAAGTATTGTCAATCAAAATTGTCAATGGCTTTGTAGGCGCTACAATCACATCATCTCATCGCTTGGCGAAGGTTTTCACTATGCGCAAATTATTACGTACATCTTCTTTGGCTTCGGCCTTGGTTTATAGCCTTATTGCTGTTGGCTCTTTAAGCTTGTCTGGTTGTAGTACCAGTAGCTTTATGTCCTCACTCGCACCTTATAAGGTCGAAGTGGTTCAAGGTAACTCGGTTTCCCGTGAACAAGTATCACAACTAAAAAACGGTATGAGCCGCGATCAAGTGGGTGATATTTTAGGCACTCCATTGTTGGTGAGTCTTTTTCATGCAGACCGCTGGGAATATGGTTTTTTAATGCGCCGTCCTGGTGTTGAAGTTCAATCTCGAAAGCTAACCGTTTTCTTTGAAAACGACAAACTCAGCAAGGTAGAGGGCGACACCATGCCTAGCGAAGCCGAGTTTGTGGATAACATCAGCAAAAAATTGCGTTTTGGCTCTGTTCCTAAGCTGGAACTCACCGATTCAGAAATTCAAAAATATCCAGTCAAACAATAAATTCGTTTTTGTTTGCCAAACTCTAAAGCCTTCCCTTGAATTTGGCATTTTCTTGGGTTGGCATTTTGTTTTTATAAAATTGTAATCTTATGACACTCCACATCTCTAATGCGCCTCTTAAAATTGCAGTAGCAGGTGCTTCTGGCCGCATGGGTCGCATGTTAATTGAAGCTATTCACAAAGCCCCAGACTGCCAATTAGTAGGGGCCCTTGATTTAGCGAGCTCACCCTTTATTGGCCATGATGCCACTGGTTTTTTGGGTCATATGAGCGGAGTGTTAATTCAATCCGATGTGGCGATTGGACTTAAAGATGCAGAGTTTTTAATCGACTTCACTAGGCCAGAAGGCACCTTGCATCATTTACAAGTGTGCCAACAACTAGATGTGAAGTGTGTAATTGGCACTACTGGTTTTTCTGAAACAGAAAAAAAACTAATCGAACAATACGCAGCCTCTACTGCCATTGTAATGGCCCCTAATATGGGTGTAGGCGTTAACGTCATGCTCAAGCTGTTGTCTATGGCTGCAAAAGCATTATCAACTGGTTACGATATTGAGGTCATTGAAGCTCATCATCGTCATAAAATAGATGCACCAAGTGGTACTGCTCTGAAAATGGGTGAGGTACTAGCTGAGGCCTTAGGCCGAGACCTCAAAGAATGTGGTGTTTTCGAGCGCTACGGTGTCACTGGCGAACGCGACCCTTCCTCTATTGGTTTTGCTACTATTAGGGGTGGTGATATTGTAGGTGACCACACTGTTTTGTTTGCTGGTACGGGCGAACGTATTGAAATTACTCACAAAGCTTCAAGTCGTGAATCTTACGCTCAAGGAAGTTTAAAAGCTTGTCGATTTTTAAATCAACATCCTAGTGGCTTATTTGATATGTTTGATGTTTTAGAGCTACGCTAATTTATTTTTGAGTTAAAACCATTTACTCATTGATTGAAAGCTAGTTTCTTTTTTTCACCAAATTTGTAATAATGGTGAATTCATTTTTTAATGCCAATTTGTTTTAACTTTCATTCCTATGAACCACTTTATTGAAAATGCTGACTTTGTTAGTATCACAGTTGCTTTAGTTTTATTACTAATGTCAATTACTTCTTGGGTGGTTATTATTGTTAAATCTTGGTTATTAATACAAGCCAAAAAACAAATCCCTCAGGCAATCGCTGCTTTTTGGCAAGCGCCTCACCTAGAATCAGCTTGTCAGGCAAGTGCTGCCTTTGACAAAAAAGGCTTTTTAAATCCTTTACTTGACACAGTAAAAAATACCGCCCCCGATCGTCTTAGCCTTGAACTACCTATAGCAGCAAGAGTCACCCGAGTTTTACGTGATAGTTTGCAATCCTGTTTAAAACCTTTTGAGTGGGGTCAAGTGGCATTGGCAACTGTAGGCTCTATTTCACCATTTGTTGGCTTATTGGGTACGGTCTGGGGTATTTATCACGCTTTAGTTGGCATGGCAGGTGTGGGCTCTTTAACCCTTGACCAAGTATCTGGCCCAGTGGGTGAAGCACTCATTATGACTGCGGCGGGTTTGGCAGTAGCACTGCCAGCGGTACTGGCCTATAATATTTTTGGTAGGCAAATTGGTCAAATTTCTGAGGCACTACAAGGTTTTACATACGACTTACGTTCTTTCCTTGAAAAAAATATTTAACCACTCTGTTATTTACTCATTAACCTTCAATTAATTTATTTATGAGCTTCGGTCAGTTTCCAAGCCAATCGGGTAAAACACCCTTTAATGATATTAATGTCACACCTTTAGTAGATGTGATGTTAGTGCTGGTGGTTATCTTAATTGTGACTGCCCCGTTAATGGCGAGCCGGCTCAAAATGGACCTCCCAAAAGTAGAAACAAGCAAAGCTATTCCTGCCTTCGAGCCTTTAAAAGTGGCTATTCAAGCCAGTGGTATTGTTTATCTCAACGACCAACCCATTGGCCTTACCGCCCTTGAAACCAAGTTTAATGAAGCTTATTTAAAAAATGCTCAAACTGAAGTGCAAATCGCTGCCGATCAAACTGTGCCATATGGCAAAGTAGCAGAACTATTGGCTCTAGCGCAAAAAACCAAACTAAGCCGAATTGGTTTTGTGACTCAATCTATCACAAGCCCGCTTAAACTGCCTGCGAAACCATAAAATTAGCTTAAAACTAGAACTTTTTTTCGATCTAGTTAAAAGCCTCTTAAAATCAACCTATCAAGCGGCGCCCTGACCGCATCTTTAATTCGTCATGCAAGAAAATTACCAACACACCGAAATCGAGCGCGCAGCGCAACAATACTGGAACTCTAAAGACGCTTACCGCGTGACCGAAGACACCAGTCGTGAAAAATTTTACGCTTGTTCTATGTTGCCTTACCCAAGCGGTAAATTACATATGGGTCATGTACGTAACTACACCATTAACGACATGTTAACTCGTAGTTTACGCATGAAGGGTTATAACGTGCTCATGCCTATGGGCTGGGATGCCTTTGGTTTACCAGCCGAAAATGCAGCGATTAAAAATGGCGTACCTCCAGCTAAATGGACTTACGACAACATCGCCTACATGAAAAAACAAATGCAAGCCATGGGCCTTGCTATTGACTGGAGCCGTGAAGTGGCTACCTGCGACCCCACTTATTACAAGTGGAATCAATGGTTGTTCTTAAAAATGCTTGAAAAAGGCGTGGCTTATCGTAAAACGCAGGTAGTGAATTGGGACCCAGTCGATCAAACCGTTTTGGCCAATGAACAAGTCATTGATGGCAAAGGTTGGCGTACGGGTGCGGTAGTCGAAAAGCGTGAAATTCCAGGTTATTACCTCAAAATCACTGATTACGCAGAAGAATTATTAGGCCATGTGCAAGATCAATTGCCAGGTTGGCCAGAGCGCGTTCGCCTCATGCAAGAAAACTGGATTGGTAAAAGCGAAGGGGTACGTTTTGCTTTTTCACACGACATTAAGAGCAGCAATGGTGAGTTAATTGACCAAGGCAAAATGTATGTGTTTACCACTCGCCCCGACACTATTATGGGCGTTACCTTCTGTGCAGTAGCCCCCGAGCATCCAATTGCTACAGCTGCAGCACAAAACAATCCAGAATTAGTGGCCTTTATTCAAGAATGCCAAAAAGGCGGCACCACCGAAGCCGAAATGGCAGTCAAAGAAAAAGTCGGTATGTTTACTGGCCTTTCTGTTACCCACCCTATTACTGGCTTGGCTATTCCAGTTTGGATTGGTAATTATGTCTTGATGTCTTACGGCGATGGTGCTGTTATGGGTGTACCTGCTCACGATGCCCGTGATTGGGAATTTGCCACCAAATACCAAATTGAGCGTAAACAGGTAGTGGGGGTTAAAGATAATAAAGGCCAAGATTTGGTCTTTAACGACCAACAATGGCAAGACTGGTATGCTGAAAAAGGCAATGGTTTTGCGGTTAATTCTGGTGTTTATGACGGCCTTGCTTTTAAAGAGTGTTTTGAAGCCGTCGCCAAAACCTTGCAAGACCAACAAATTGGCGAGAAAAAAACCACTTGGCGTTTGCGTGACTGGGGTGTGAGTCGCCAACGTTATTGGGGTACACCTATTCCAATTATTCATTGCGAAGAGCATGGTGCAGTTCCTGTGCCCGAAAAAGATTTGCCAGTGGTATTGCCACAAGATTTGGTCCCTGATGGTGCGGCTAACCCGCTCATCAAGTCAGAAGCTTTTCATCATGGCGTTACCTGCCCAATTTGTGGCAAAGCAGCTCGCCGTGAGACAGACACCATGGATACCTTTGTCGATTCATCTTGGTATTTCATGCGTTATTGTGACCCCCACAACAACGATGCAATGGTAGCCGATGGTGCCAACTATTGGATGCCAATGGATCAATACATTGGTGGTATTGAACATGCTATTTTGCATTTGTTATATGCCCGTTTCTGGACTAAGGTCATGCGTGACCTTGACCTTATTAAAGTAGATGAGCCGTTTTCTAAATTACTCACTCAAGGCATGGTGCTTAACCATATCTATTCACGTAAAACAGACAAAGGTGCGATCGAATATTTCTGGCCTCACGAAGTAGAAAATATTCAAGATGAAGCCGGTAAAGTGGTGGGTGCTAAACGATTGGTAGATGGCTCTTTAGTCGATTACCAAGGCGTTGGTACCATGAGTAAAAGCAAAAATAATGGTGTTGACCCCCAAGACCTCATTGAAAAATATGGTGCCGATACCGCAAGGCTTTACACCATGTTTACCGCCCCTCCCGAAGCTACCCTTGAATGGAATGATGCTGCAGTAGAAGGCTCTTATCGCTTTTTACGCCGTATTTGGGTGTTTGCAGCGCAAAGGCAAGAAGTATTAAGTCGTGGCTTACAACTTACAGTGGCGGATCAAAATTTAAGCAAAGCAGCCAAAACCCTTCGTTTAGAGATGCATAATTTGTTACGTCAAGTCGATTACGATTTCCAACGTATGCAATACAACACGGTGGTGTCTGGCACCATGAAAATGCTTAATACCCTCGAATCCTTTAATTCAGATGGTAGCGTAGGCGATGAAGCCAGCTTGGCGGAGGGTGTGAGTATTTTAATTCGCTGTGTTTATCCTGTAGCTCCACATTTGGCGCATACTTTATGGCAAGAAGTTGGCTATAGTGCATTGCATGGTGATATATTAGACACTGCATGGCCTAAAGTGGATGAGTCTGCTTTAGTTCGAGATGAGCTCGAACTCATGCTTCAAGTCAATGGCAAATTAAGAGGTTCCATTTTAGTACCTAGCACTATGCCAAAAGACGAAATCGAAAAGGTGGCAGTTGCCTCGGAAGCAGTGCAAAAATTGCTTTCTGGCGCTTCTGTTAAAAAAGTAATTGTCGTCCCTGGACGCTTGGTCAATGTGGTAATAGCATGAAAAGACGTAGTTTTTCTTTAATGGCACTTGCCTTAGGTAGTTTAGCAGTCAGCTCTTGTGGCTTTAAACTACGGGGTTCTTTTGATTTTGCATTTAAAAGTCTTTTAATATTGTCCGAACAAGGTTCAGTTGTATCGCGCAACTTAAAAGCAAACCTTGAGGCGGACAATAAGGTAAGGATTTTGGTCAATCAGCCCTTTGTAGAAGGCTCTAGTAACAATGAGGCAGTTTTGTCTATTGCTTCAGAACGTCGTGAAAAATCCATCACGGCCTTAAACTCATCTGGTCAAATCAGCGAATTCCAATTGCGTTTTAGAGTGGTTTATGATGTGAAAAATGCCGCTGGTAAAATCGTAGTTCCTGAAACTCAAATTGTTGCCCAGCGTGATTTTAGTTACAGCGAAACACAAGCACTGGGTAAACAAGACGAAGAAGCCTTACTTTACCGCGACCTTGAGGAAGATGTGGTGCAACAATTATTGCGCAGACTCTCTTCTATTAAATCCCTCAACTCAGCGGTTTAATCATCATATACAGGGGCGCAAGCCCCTATTTTTATTGTCTCAAGCTATTTTGTTGAATTAGCTTTGACCTCACTCATTACCGCCTTTATTCAGTTTCCAATTGAATATTGGTTTTTAAATTTTTCTTTACATTATGCAGTTGTCTTTATCCCAATGGACAGTTCATCTTCAAAAGCCACTTGCACCTCTTTATGTCATTACTGGTGACGAAATTCTTTTAGTGCAAGAAGCCTTAGATGAACTAAGGCAAGCAGCACGCCAAAAAGACTATGCAGAGCGTCATTCATTTACTGCTTTAGGTGCACATTTTGATTGGTCACCTGTTTTACAGGCAGCGGGTTCATTAAGTTTATTTGCAGATAAACAAATAGTAGAAATCCATATCCCAAGCGGTAAACCAGGCAAAGATGGCTCGGCTCATTTACAAAATATAGCGCATTTAGCTTTTGGACAAGACAGCACCTTATTTATTGTCGTACTGCCTAGTCTTGACCGAACCAGTCAACAATCGAGTTGGTTTTCTGCACTTGAGCAAACTGGAGTAGTTTTAACCGTACAAAATATTGAAGCAGCTCAAATGGGAAAGTGGATCATCGACCGACTTGCCGTCAATCAACAACAACTACCCCAGGGTGATGAAGGTAAACAAGCCCTGCAATTACTCACTCAAAGAGTAGAAGGTAATTTATTAGCGGCCTACCAAGAAGTACAAAAACTCAGTTTACTCTATCCAAAAGGGATTATTAACCTTGAAAACCTAGAGCGCGCCGTCACCGACGTAGCTCGCTATGATGTATTCAAATTAGGTCAATCCGTTTGGTCAGGACAGCTCGAAAAAGCACATAGAATGTTAGAAGGTTTACATTCAGAAGGTGTAGCGGCGGTCTTAGTGCACTATACTTTAAGCGAAGACTTAAGAGCTTTATATCGTGTTCAACTAGGTGTGCAAAAAGGGAAAGCTTTGCCTGTTGTATTAAAAGAAGAGCGCATTTGGGGTCCCAAAGAACGCCTATTTCAACAAGCAATTCCCAAATGGAGCCTTGAACAACTACGGCATAGCTTACAAGCCGCCCATATTTTAGATGGCATTATCAAAGGACTTCCTCACCCCGAGTGGCCAGTTGACCCTTGGTCCGCTTTATTGCACTGGGTGAGAAGTCTTGCCAAATAATGTATTTCGTTTTTTGATTAATCTTTTTACGTATTACCCATGACTACTTCTGCAGTTGCCGAATTAATGACCCAAATGGGTCAACAAGCACGTCAGGCTTCGGCTTTAATGGCCAAATCCTCTGCTAACCTGCGCTCACAAGCCCTACTCCGCTTAGCTCACCTGCTGCGCGAAAACTTAGGCTCCTTAAGCAATGAAAACAACAAAGATTTAGCTAAAGCACAAGCGGCAGGTTTAACTGGCCCTATGTTAGATCGCTTAAAGTTAAGCGCCAGCGCCCTTGAAACCGTAGCTCAAGGTTGTGAGCAACTCGCTCACATGCCCGATATTATTGGTGAAATTAAAGGCATGCGCCAAGTCCCCAGTGGTATTAGAGTAGGTCAAATGCGTGTGCCCATTGGTGTGTTTGGCATGATTTACGAGTCACGTCCTAATGTGACCATAGAGGCGGCTAGTCTGTCCATTAAAAGTGCCAATGCTTGTATATTAAGAGGCGGCTCTGAAGCCATTCACTCCAATCAAGCCCTTGCCTTATTGGTGCAACAAGCCTTAAAAGATGTGGGCTTACCTAGCAACGCCGTCCAACTGATTCCTACCACCGATAGAGCAGCTGTTGGTGCACTCATTACCATGCCTCAATTTGTCGATGTGATTATTCCTAGGGGTGGCAAAGGTTTAATAGAGCGTATTAGCGCAGAAGCTAAAGTGCCAGTAATTAAGCACTTAGATGGAAACTGCCACGTGTATGTCGATGACACCGCCGATTTAACCATGGCAGTGAAAGTAGTCGATAACGCAAAAACTCAAAAATATAGCCCTTGTAATGCCACCGAAAGTCTATTGGTGAACCAAAGCGTAGCAGCCCAATTTTTACCTCTTATTGGCAAAATATTCATGGCCAAAGAAGTCGAAATGAGAGTCTGTCCAAAAGCCAAGGCGGTGTTGTCACAAATTCCTTATATCAAACTCATCAATGCCCAAGAACAAGATTGGTTTGAAGAATATCTAGCACCCATTATTAGTATTAAAGTGGTGCAAAGTTTAGACGAGGCTATTCATCACATCAACCATTATTCGAGTCATCACACCGATGCCATCATTACGCAAAACCACAGTCATGCACAACGCTTCTTAACAGAGGTCGATTCGGCTAGCGTGATGGTCAATACCAGCACTCGCTTTGCTGATGGTTTTGAATATGGTCTTGGTGCCGAAATCGGTATTAGCACCGATAAATTCCATGCCCGTGGCCCTGTGGGTATAGAGGGACTCACCTCATTAAAATACATCGTCATGGGACAAGGCGAAATCCGAACTTAAGTGCTCAAATTTGATCTTGCCATAGCAAAGTCAATACCAGCCTTAAGACCATTTTTTTTTGAATTCACGCCTTGTCTTTAAGATAAGGCGACTCAACCAGACTCATTCTTATGGTTCCTCATCTTGTTACTGCCTTAAGTGGGCCAATTGACGACCTTGAACAGCGTGTTCTAGATTCTATGCCAGCCATTGAGCGTTGGTTTAGATTGGAATGGATGGAGCACACTCCGCCCTTCTATAGCGCGGTTGACATTCGCAACTCTGGTTTTAAATTGTCTCCAGTGGATCTTGATTTTTTTCCGGGGGCTTGGTCATGCCTAGCGCCTGACATGATGCCTTTAGCAGTACAAAGTGCGATGGCTGCCATCGAGAAAATTTGCCCTGAAGCTCGTAATTTGTTATTGATTCCTGACCATCGTTTAAATAATTCATTTTATTTAAATGGCCTTGATCAACTCATGCGAATTTTTAATATGGCCGGATTGAATATCAAATTGGGTTCAATTGACCCTGCCATTGAAAAAATTCAGCACTTTACCCTGCAAAATGGCAGGCAACTCACCATTGAACCGGTACAAAGAACCAAGCACCGTTTATTACTCAAAGACTTCGATCCTTGCACTATTTTATTGAATCACGACTTAAGTCACGGTATTCCAGGTATTTTAGAAGATTTGCACGAGCAATACCTATTGCCTCCTTTACATGCTAGCTGGGCCTTAAGACGCCGTAACAAGCACTATGAAGCGTACGATGAGTTAAGCAAACGTTTAGCCAAATTACTCAATATTGACCCATGGTTAATTAATCCCCTGTACAGTTTTTGTGGGGAACTCGATTTAAGTAAAAATACCGACTGCGACACCCTAGAAGGTCATGTCGATGCCCTATTGCAAAAAATTCGCCGTAAATACCGTGAATACAGCATAGATGACAAACCATTTATTGTAGTCAAGGCAAATCAAGGCCCCGAGGCAAGAGGCTTTTTAACCCTTAGAGACACTAAAGATTTAAAAAATCTACATTTAATTCCCAATAGCAATCAAGCCACTCCATTTAAAGGGGAGCTGATTTTGCAAGAAGGCATACGTACCCACGAGCGAATTAACGATGTGGTGGCTGAACCTGTCGTACATATGATTGACCGATATGTAGTGGGCGGCTACTACCGTGTTCATGCACAGCTGCGAGACGATGAGGGCCTAGCCGCACCAGGCTCACATTTTGTACCACTGGCTTTTGCACCCCAAGCTCACTTACCACGCTTAGGTGAGGCTCCTGGTGAACACTCCCCTAATCGATTTTATATGTATGGGGTAATAGCACGCTTAGCTATGCTAGCAGGTAGCTATGAACTTGAAGACTCTGACCCACAAGGGGAAGATTTTGAATAAAACAATTTTCTTGCTTTATAAGGGTTTATTGCTCTTAATATTGTAAAATTTAATAGTTGTTGCACTGCAACATATTTAGTTTAAGCAAATATATTTTGCAATACCTATACAAGCTAGGCATTGCGGGTGCACAATTTAACTCTGTTTAATAACTGCGCCTCAATTGATTAACCCAATATGCCTTATTTTTTGTTTCAATAATTCGATTTCACCCATTTAATTTTGAAATAAAATTTTTACTTAGTTAATCACTTTACGCTACACACGTGTCTCAATCTAAAAGCTCATCCCTAGCCCTTGTGGTGGCAGCCGTTGGTGTTGTCTATGGCGACATCGGAACCAGTGTTTTATATGCTCTTAAAGAGGTATTTAACTCAGGTCATGTGCAATTTACCCAAGACAATATCTACGGCATTTTGTCTTTGTTTTTTTGGACCATAACCGCCATTGTTTCAGTTAAATATGTTGTCTTGGTTTTACGTGCCGACAACAAAGGTGAGGGTGGTTTAGTAGCCATGCTGGCACTGGCCTCTCAGGCAGTCAAAGATAAACCACAACTTCGACAATGGTTGCTGGTAATTGGTATTTTTGGTACCTGTTTATTTTACGGTGATGGTGTGATTACCCCTGCTATTTCTGTTTTATCAGCAGTAGAAGGCCTTGAGGTAGTTTCACCCAACTTTAAAGCTTGGGTCATGCCATTAACACTGACTATTTTGCTGGTGTTATTTGCCAGTCAAAAACGAGGTACTGGTGGTATTGGTAAATTATTTGGTCCCATCACCTTGGTTTGGTTTTTAGTACTCACTGTTTTGGGTTTGTCTCATATTGTGCAAAATCCAGTCATTTTGTGGGCCCTCAACCCTATCTATGCGGCGCGTTTTATTTGGGACAACCCCTCTACTACTTTTATTATTTTAGGAGCAGTAGTATTGTGCGTAACAGGAGCTGAAGCTTTATATGCCGACTTAGGACATTTTGGTAAAAAACCTATTCGATTTGCTTGGTTTTTTGTGGTGATGCCGGCTTTAGTCATCAACTACTTTGGTCAAGGTGCTTTGTTATTAGCTAACCCTGCTGCGGTTAAAAACCCCTTCTTTTTAATGGCTCCTAGCTGGGCTTTAATACCACTTGTGGTGCTTGCCACTTGTGCCACTGTTATTGCCTCACAAGCCCTCATTACCGGTGCTTTTAGCGTCACTAAACAGGTCATACAACTGGGCTTTTTACCACGCCTCAATATCATTCACACCAGCATCAAAGAAACTGGTCAAATTTATATTCCGGTAGTCAATTGGGGCTTATTTGTTGCCATTGTTTTAGCAGTGGCCTTGTTCCGCTCTTCAAGTGCTTTAGCAGCCGCTTATGGTATTGCAGTGTGTACTGACATGTTAATTACCACCATATTAACTTTCTTTGTGATTCGTTATGCCTGGAAATACCCCTTATGGCTATGTATTGCCTCCACTTCTATTTTCTTCATTATTGATCTAGCCTTTTTTGCCTCTAACTTACTCAAGTTTTTTGCAGGTGGTTGGTTTCCATTAGCAATTGGTGGTCTCATATTTATCATGATGATGACATGGCGCGATGGCAGAGCCTTATTGGCTCAATCGCAAAGAGATCACTCCATGAACTTAAAAGACTTCCTAGATATGGTGTTTGTACATCCGCCTACCCGTGTCGATGGAACCGCCATATTTTTAAGCTCTGAAAAAGGCACTGTTCCTAGCGCCCTATTGCACAACTTAAAGCACAATAAAGTGCTACACGAAAAAAATCTTTTTGTGACGGTGGTCAGCCATGAAACGCCCTGGATTAATCTAGAGAAACGTATCAAAACCGAAACCCTTGGCAACCATTGCTGGCAAGTCGAGTTGCATTACGGTTTTAAAAATGACCCCGATGTGCCCAGTGCAATAAGACAGTTACGCGAATTAGGATTTGAAATTGACGAAATGAGCACCAGCTATTTCCTCTCCCGCGACTCTGTGATTCCTACCATTGGTGGTGGCATGGCACAATGGCGCGAAAAGCTATTTGCTCAAATGCACCTTAACGCCAGTGCTGCTGCTGACTTCTTAAAACTACCTAGCAACTCTGTGGTAGAAATGGGTAGTAAAGTTGAAATTTAAAGCATCCACCTACCTAGCACCATCTTTATGAATTTATTATTTATTGCCGATCCTTTAGACAGTTTTAAAACCTATAAAGACAGCACTTTTGCCATGATGACCCAAGCCCAAGCGAGAGGTCATCAAGTGTTTGCCTGCGAAGTTAATACGCTGCATTGGAAACAAGGCGAAAAAGTGAGTGCACAGGTGGTGGCTCTTGAGCTCACACCTCAAGGCCCGCACTGGTACAAAATTAAAGGCGAACCCACAGGCAGGATTCAGGCACTCCATCAATTTGATGCCGTGTTAATGCGTAAAGACCCGCCCTTTGATTCCGAATTTTTTTATGCCACTCATTTATTAAGCCAAGCCACTCGCGAGGGTGCCAAGGTTTTTAATAATGCACAGGCACTGCGTGAACATCCAGAAAAACTAGCCATTCTTGAGTTCCCCCAATTTATTAGCCCTACTTTGGTCACTCGCAATGCGCAAGACATTAAAGACTTTCATCAAGAGCA
>CAZKWC010000004.1:89069-91230 GCA_964556425.1 uncultured Limnohabitans sp.
GCTGGCGGTAAAGGTGTTGCGCAAGAACTAAGCCCGCGCGATTTAGAAATTGCCCAAACTTTAGCACCCATTTTATTAAAACGTGGACTCATGTTGGTAGGCCTTGATATTATTGGCGACTGCATCACTGAAATTAACGTGACCAGCCCCACTGGTTTTCAAGAAATCACCCAGCAAAAAGGTTTTAACGTAGCTGAAATGTATATTAAAGCCATAGAAAATTTACAGGCTAACTGGCAGTAATTTTTTATTCACGCCACATAACAAAAAAGCACATGACAAAATCTGTCGTGTGCTTTTTTTATTAAACCTTATTAAATGGTTTTATGGGAGGCCAGTGTTTATTGCATGATTGCCCAATTAACTTCTACCATATACATCAGCTAGGCGAACAATATCATCTTCGCCTAAATAAGAGCCGCATTGCACTTCAATTAGTACTAACTCATCTTTACCAACATTGGTTAACCTATGGGTTTGGGCCACTCCAATATAGTGATATTGGCCCGGTTGGGTTTCATATTTGTTCTCGCCAATTTGCACCATGGCAATACCTTGCACCACCACCCAATGCTCGGAGCGTTGGTGATGGTATTGCAAACTAAGAGCTTGACCTGGTTTTACTGTAATACGCTTGACCTTATAACCGGTCTCTTCTTTTAAAGTGGCATAAGTTCCCCATGGTCTATGCACTACAGCAGGTAAAGCGGTACTTTCATGGCCTCGCTCTTTTAATACGTCCACTACTTTTTTAACGTCTTGTGCACAAGAGCGATCTGCAATCAACAAGGCATCTGGGGTATCTACAATAATTAAATTATTAACACCTACGGTTGCGACCAATTTTGGCGTAAAGCTATCGACTTGAACATGGGTATTAGTGGTATTAACTGCCACCACATCTGCCTCAAAAGTATTGCCACTTGGGTCGGCAACATGAGCAGTTGCCACCGCAGGCCAAGTACCCACATCACTCCAAGAAAAACGGGCTGGAATGAGCATTACGTTGTCAGCTCTTTCCATTACTGCATAGTCAATAGAAATATCAGGTTGCATACCAAAAGTGTGAGCATCAAAACGAGAAACTTTGATGTCTGCACCATCAGATTCAGAACCTTCATTTTTATGCTGTGCTTGATCCATCACCGCTTGTGCAGACTCTAGGACTTGTGGGGCATATTTTTGAAAGGCATCTAAAATAGTGCCGGCGGTAAAACAGAACATACCACTGTTCCAGTAATACCTACCGGTCGCTAAATATTGGGCGGCCGTTTTAGCATCTGGTTTTTCTACAAAGCGTAACACCTTTTGTGCATCACGAGAAATTGCATTGACTTCTACATAACCAAAGCCTGTTTCTGGGGCTGTTGGTGTAATACCAAAAACGACCAATTGACCTTGCCTTGCATAACGAGCAGCGTCGAGTGCACAGGCCACAAAACTTTCAGTGTCAGGGATTAAATGATCGGCAGGCAACACCATCATCACGGTGTCTGGGCCATGGTCTTGCAAACAGCTTAAAGCAGCCAAGGCAATTGCAGGGGCGGTATTGCGCCCTTTAGGCTCAAGTAAATATTGAGTAGTGGGTGGTGTACTTAAATTACGTACCAACTCTTTAGATAAAAATAGATAATCTTGATTGGTAACCAATAATGTTTTAGCCGAACCACAGGCCTGACCGCGCTCTATAGCTTGGGCTAATAAAGGACTACCGCCCAATTGCAAAAACGGCTTAGGTAAGGCTTGACGAGAAACAGGCCATAAACGTGTACCAGCGCCACCAGAGAGAACAACTGAAACAATAGTCATAACTTTTGGGTTCCAAAATAGATTGCAATTCAAATGATAGGTTGATTGTAATGCCACTGATGGCTTTTACGGTTATACTATGCGCCAAGGTAATTTAAATCTTCTCTAGGTTTTCTAGTTAAATACAAAACCCAAAATCTTTAAATTTAGAAATTTTAATTTCAATTGCATAATTTTTTAGAGCAAATTAAAAAACGCTTAAAACTGTTATACAATATCTGTATTGAGCGGCTGTAGCTCAGCTGGATAGAGTACTTGGCTACGAACCAAGGGGTCGTGGGTTCGATTCCTGCCAGCCGCACCATAATAGTAAGCACCGTTAATAGTAATATTAACGGTGTTTTGCTTTGTG
>CAZKWC010000005.1:0-8650 GCA_964556425.1 uncultured Limnohabitans sp.
TCCAACCAATCCAATACATTTCGCCATAAAGGTAATGCCTGACGCCGAAAATACCCCATATGGCCAATGCTTTTTAGGCCAAAATCGGCAGGATTAATATCAACTCCTTGCCAAGTGCCCTTTGGATAGCCCGACATAAAGGCGTCGCGTGAGCGGGGCATTGCCCAAAGGTCATCTATAGCGTTTGCTGCCATAATCGGTGTTTTTACAGATCCAAACTTATCTTTTACTGCAGGCATTGCGGGGTCATCAAAAAAATAATGCGGAAACTGGCACCAGTGCTTCCAATCTCGAAACACTCCTTTAGGTAAATCCTCGCCCATACCCAGCTTGGACCAAGCAAGATATCCCTTCCAGCTTACCAACAATGGGCCAATAAATTTCCACATCAATAGCACCTTAATTTGCTCTGATTTGGGCATCCATCCGTGCCATCCTGCGCCAGTGGCAAAGGTATAAAACTTAGCCACTTTATGATGATTGGGCAAAAGGCCAAATGCATGTCCGCCAAACGAGTGACCCACCATATAAAGCGGAGTTGATTCTGAGTGCATGAACTCGACAGCGCTTGCCAAATCCAAATTAGCCCAGTCCAAATAGTTCATCTTAAAACCTCTGAGGGTTTTGGGTTTGGATAAGCCGATGCCACGGTAGTCTAAGGTTAGTGTCTCATAGCCTTGCGATGCAGAGAATTGGGCAAACGCTTGGTAAAAAGTTTGAGGCACACCAGTAGCGCCCGCAACAATAATTCGCGCCCGTGGTGCTGCATGACACTTAAAGAGCTTTGCGCCAATACAGTATTCATCGTCTGTAATGAGTGAAATTGGCGTTGAGTCTGGTGAGTTTGTTGCAACTGACACTTTCATTTCCGACCTCCTACTACTTTGGGTTGCACTAACTTTGCTGAGATAAGTGATAAGGCTTGATAGCGATTCTGCGATTTGATGCATAAAGTCCACTTTCCCATTCACGAACTATTGTAAAAGCCCCCTACTGGAAAATCTTGCCCTCAAAAGGATGTAGATTATGAAATCAACCGCAAAGCCTTAAATATAATTGCGCCTTTGCGCATTTTTTAAGATGGCTCGGGCATACACTGTCCGCAGACGCTTGTCGGCGTTTAATCGTTACCCTTCAAGACTTGAGGTTGAGACGATGATTCGGGCTTGGATTGAAAGACATTCAGTCATGTAGGCCAAATCCGCCAAAATTTCTTAGCTGTTGGTAAACAAGGTCCAGTTTACCGTCGTCGTCACTACCTGCTCTTCCTGCCAATGAAGCAATCCAGCGTTCTGGAAAGGCATCCATACCATGCATAGCACCCATCACTGCGCCAACGATGGCCGCGATCGTATCGTTGTCCCAGGTATCCATGACTGCCCTGCAAATAGCCTCTTCGGGATCGGACTTGTAGCGCTCAAGAATGTAAAGGACGGAAGGTACTGTCTCAAGCAAAAATGCTCCAGAATACCAACGTGCGCAGGCAGAATTCACGGTAAGGTTGGGCTCATTGAGTGCTGGGATGACCCGTTGCCGGACCATATCGCAGATAGATCCCTGGAAATCGTCACCGGCAATCCGACTTTGTAGACGCATGTGACCCTCGATGGGCTCAGCAGTCTCAATAAAAGTTTTACAGAACCAGCCATCGGGAACAGGCTTCTCTAGGCAGAGTAGATCGGCAAGGATACGGGCGAAGGCGACACATGCTGCAGTAGAAGAGGAATGATCGTGCGTGAAGGCACTGGTCAGCGCAACAGTATCGAGGAGACCGGCATCAAGAGTCCAGGCATGAGGAAGAAATGCGCCTGCCACTCTCATTAGCGCACCATTTCCGGCACTATTTTGCCTGGCTTGCCAAACCGTATCCGAGTGTACGCCTACCCGATCAAGGGTGCGCAGAAAATCCCTCATTGTTTTACCGATGCCGAAGATCTGCTGTTCACTATATGCCTTGGCCAAAGACACCAGATCGGGACCGCCGTTATCGAGGAGACTTTCCAAGGTCCAAAGAGTGAGTTGGGTATCATCACTTGGCAACCCAATAGGCTGGTTGTTAGCATACTGATTGGGCAAGTAATGGCGTACTTCGCCATGCAAATGGAGTCGATCAGACGCAGTCATGCCTTCGGATGTATTGCCAAGCGCATCACCAATAGCAGTTCCCCACAATATTGCCTTAACACGGCTCGCAGCAAGTGGGCCTTTTTCAAGCTGCCCTGATCTTGGGCTGACATAGTCGCCAGGCAGTGAGCTCATACTCAAGTGGCCCGCAGCATGCAACTCGGTGAGTGTTTGTCGAAGTTGAGTACGTGAATTACTAAAAGCTCCAGGATATACCTTGTCATCGTTTAAGAATGGCCTTCGACCTATCCAACCTCCGTAACTAGAGGAAAGCCCTGTAACACTTAGTTGATCATATTCTCTTGCAGTGTAGTTAAATGAGGATTCGTGATTTTTTAAAGTTGAAGTCATGGCGTATTCAATTTTGGTGTGGGTTGTAAAAATAAATACAAAAAATTAAGCGCGACTGGTTGTAAATTCACGTCCGTGTTTAGACTGAATACGCTCACTCACACTTTTCATCCATGTACTTAAAAAATATTTAATCATTTGATTTGTCCAAAAAGTTATCTTTACATCCAATGTTAATTATTCATCAATCGAGCATAAAAACTCATTAAGGCCATTTCTTCAACCGTCTTGCATTCAATTTCCTTCAAGCCAGGTGACGCTACCAACAATGCAAGACACTTAGCTCTTGATATGGCGACATTGAGTCGGTTTTTGCTGAATAGGAAATCCAGACTGCGAGGCAGGTTGTTGCCATCTGATGTTGTCATTGACACGATTACCACAGCAGCTTCTTGTCCTTGAAACTTATCTACTGTGCCAATCCGTGTGCCATTGCCCAGCGCGTAGCGCAATGCCCGCACCTGTGCGTTGTAGGGTGCAACTACCAGAATGTCGTCTAATGTAACGGGCCGCGTTTCACCATTTCGATCCGTCCAACTTTGCTGTTGTAGGTTGATAAACAGTTCCTTAATACGGCTAACTTCCTCTTTGGATGATTGGTTGCAATTTTCATGTGGCACCGGCACGTAAACTACGCCATGTTTCCTCAAAACAGGATCCGCTGTAGCCTTCAGCACAAGTCCTTGTACTGCACACGCTGATGCCGACATGAGACGACCTTCGTACACGCCCTCGGAGATATGTTTGCACACTTCGGGATGCATTCGATGGGTAGTGCCCAAGAAGATGCCTTGGTGAGCTGGTACAGTGGCGTGGCCCTGCATCAAATAGTCAAGCACTGAGAGTCCACTGTCGCCAGGGTGTACGCCCTCGGTTGGTTGTGGCAACTGCATCTGATCACCCAGCAGCACGATATTTTGCGCACAACTGCCCGCTGCCACTGCATCTGCCAGTGACAGTTGACTGGCTTCATCAATAAAAAGGTAGTCCCACTTTCTGGTTTGTTCAGGTCTGCAGAAAAGCCAGGTAGTTCCTCCTGCCAATCTGTGCTGTTCTGGGTTCAGTTCGTTGCTTTGGATCACTTTTATGCCCTGGGGCAGAGCTTCGTCTGCCTTTACCACTACTGTCGTAACTTGGGTGTTGGTTTGTTGCGAACATTTATAGGCTGAAGTCAATAAGTTGTTAATCGCTGCGTGGCTGTTGGCAGTGATAGCCACCGTTTTGCCATCGGCAATTAGTGCAGCAATCACTTGCGCTGCGGTGCTTGTTTTTCCGGTTCCTGGAGGTCCTTGTATTACTAAATGACTGCCTTTCAGTCTGCGTACAGCGGTCAGGACGGCTTGTGGCGTCGGGGCTTCGCACAAAATTGATTGTCCTGCTGCTAGACCTTCAAGTTGAGGTGCTTGTTGGCTTAGCATGCGCAAAATAGGCCCATCGGCTTCGTCTCCCTGACTCAGACGTTGAATGAAACCATGAACAGCTGCGAGCTTTGGCGCGTCCGAAATCCTCTCTGCCAAACATACCGTAATGATGTCCGGTGGTGCAGGTCTATTGACACCACGTGTGAAGGAGACTTTGTGCTGTTCGGGGACGTACTCGAAGTTGGATACAGGTTGATCATCGTTTAGGCAAGTAACGCTGGAGCCTGTGGCCAGTTTGGTGTCCTGATAGGGTACGCGATAGTAGTACCGTCTGCTTTTGTTTTCGGTGGTCACGTTTTCCATTCTGGCTAGATTGGCCAGGCATTCCATGTCGTCAAGTAATTCGGATTCGTCGCAGGACTGACGCTGATAATGTCGCCAGACTCCAGGTAGGGCGCAGCGCCAGTAAAAGCCCAGCAATTGACCCAACAGTTCGGCAACTTTATTAGCATTATCTTTCTGTTGTGATGGTTGTTGGCTTAGCCAAGCGATCAAGGCGGCGCGACTTTTGGCCTCGGCCTCTTCTCGCTTGACTTGTGCATCCGTCTTAGCTTGGTCCGCTGTCTCTTGCGTTGCTGGCGTAAAGCGGGGAATATTCTCAGGACGTAGGCTTTCCAGCCATCGGTGCAGCTGCCATGTGGATTCGACGTCGTCTTTGTTATATGACTCGATGTCAGAGAGCAGTTGGGCTTTTTCTACGCCATCTATTGTTTCGCGAAAGGCCTCATACATGACGATGCTTTGACCTGCGTTGGCCACAGCGCCTTGACGAGCTCCCCGGTAGTAAGCCTCCACTTTTTTGATGGAATAACTTGGCACAGCCAGCACCAAACCGCTGCTGACTACTCGGTAAAGGTCTACCAGTCGGCCCTCGCGAAGCAGACGGTCACGCAGTTCAGTGCGAGTGTCGTGCAAGCTTGAAAGCCTCTGAATTGCGGTTTTTTCGTAGGCAGCATAGTGGTAAATGTGAGCCTTTGGATGTTTTCGCAGATGATCTTCGATGAAATCCATGAACCCCTCGAAGGCTACTTTTTCTTCTTGGCGGTTGTGAGCCCAGAAGGGAATGAATTTCAACTGTGCTTGTGTACCTGGGCTAGCACTTGGTAACACATAACCAACACCAAACAGATATTCCAGTCCACCGGTTTCATGGGGAAAACCTTCCATGTCAAAATACAAGTCACCTGGATCGGGTTCTGGAAGCAAGCCAAAACCAGCCGCTTTGACCGAATTGCCAACTGTGGTCGGCTGTGGCTGTAGTTCAATGCGAAGCTCGCCGTCAGAATCCTTTTGATTACTCTGCAATCGAGCTTGGGCCTTGAGTTTGTTCATCACTCCTACGCCCGTGACCTCGCCCGTGTAGTCTGCTAAGCCTCTCATGGTGGTAATATCACTCTTCTTCATTTTGGCAATCTGGTCGTTCCGAATGTTTGCGACCAGGCAAACATGGTCTTGATCTTCCCAACTTTGTTGACAGTGTTCACGCCAGCCACACTGGGCACAAGCGGCATTAGGAAGTGGCTCGGTCTGGGTTGGATTTGATGCAAACTTTAAAAAATCGGTCATGATCAAGCGAACATGATGGATATATTCACTGGTCAGAAGTCGGGCAGTGTTTTCATCTTGGGGGGCCATGCCGCGCTTCAATTTGTCTGACTCATCCAGTGTGCCGAGCACCACACGGAGATGCCGCGACAAAACACCTTGTTCCTTTTCAAGCAGATCTGCGTAAAAGCACAGTTGAACCATAAACTTGGCTCGGTTTGACTTGGCTAACTTGGTATCGGCCACTTCGTAATGGTAACTTCCCAGCTTTGATGGGCCTTCAACCTTGAATAAAAAGTCCGCATAACCAAGAAAAGGCGGTTGCAACAGGGTGGCTTGAAAAATTACTTCAGCTCCATTCTGCATGGCAGTGCGCGTCGCATTGACTTGCTCATCAAGTGTTGCGCTCTTGTCGATTTCGACAATTTGAAGACCTTGGTTCTTGAGGGTTTGAAGGTATGCCCGCTCATGACGATCGCCGTAGGATTGCACCAGCGCTGTTGCAGCGTCGACAGGTGCCTTTTTGACATCCCAGCCGTTGAGTTTTTTAAGATCGAGTGTTGTCCGATGTTTGCAGCCTAAAAAAGCAACAACATCAGAGGCTGAATAAAGAACTTGAAAATCATGTTTCTGCATATTTATCTTTTATTAAAATTATTTGTGCCACTGGTATTGAAAACAATGTCGAACTTCATGATCCACATCCGTTAAGGCATGCTTTTTCTTTGTGATGATTGTGCATACATCTCCATTACAGAAGTTGCCTGCATCAACAGCATATTTAAATGGCCTACATCATCTGTTATTTAACACTCTGTTTGTACTTTTTCAATATCAATCCAAGTCAATCTTACCGTATTGCTCTCAATTTTAGTTAAGTAAAAAGGTTTGTCTTCAAGGCTCCATGAAGCGATTGAACGCCATCAAAGCTTGGTCCAGTAACAGGGTTGGTAGCGTATTTGAATGCGAACAATATTTGTTTTTTAGGTATTGTGTGACATCTAATTAGGATGGACTGCACAGAAGTGGTTTTTACCGACGAACAACAACTTCTTCGCCCATCTAATGATCAAATTCATTGATTTTATTCACTCGGCAACGAAATCATCAAGCATTTTATGGCCCAAAACATGCCAATATTGGGAAAATAGGCAAAAAAAATCCCAACCCAAAAGGGTTAGGATTTTTATAAGCGTTTGGTGGAGCTGGCGGGATTTGAACCCGCGTCCGCAAGCCTTTTTTGTATAGTTCTACATGTTTAGTCGTCTGATTTAAATCTTACTTGCCCAATCGCGCAGCGACACGCTATTGAACTCGCCAGCCCCCTATTGTCTTGTTCTGCCTTAAGAGGCGCAAAGCAGAACCAGCCCATGTAAATGACCCCACAGCCTGGAATAATTAACTTGCGTTAACTACCCCTTGCCCAGCCCATCGGCCAACTGTTGTGAGGCTCGCTAGCGATTAAGCTGCGAGTGCGAAACGTTCGTCGTTTGCAGTTAGTTTTTTGAATGAAGATTAACGAGCCTCAATCATGCTCGACATGCCCTACCACACGTCCGAACCCACGTCGAAACCAGTGCAGCCCCTGAGCCTACTATTTTATGCCGATTAATGGCTTTTCAAGTGCTTTTTAGGATTTATTTATGTTTTATTGGCTAATGCTATGAAACTGGGCAAATAACTTTCGCTCTTGCAACACTTGTTCTTGGCTAATACAATTTTTATTGGCAATAAAAGCGGGTAAAGCTTGACCCGTTTTAGCTGCATATTGATTTTTAAAATGTTGCCAAGCATTGCTTTGCCATGGGTCTGCAACAATATAACCCGCTTGATTTTTACATTTTGAGGCTTGGCAATTTTTCCAACTGGCGGCATAAATAATACGGCCATCTCGGGTCATGCCCGGAAAGGCACTGGCAATAATTGAAGTGTTTTCTGCTTGGCCGTTGGCCTCCCAAGGGGCAATATTAAAACTGGTTTTGAACTGCCTCGAATACCACCAAATTTGGCCTAAATATTCATATACCAAATCGGCATTTTGACCATTGTTTTGCTCTGAAAAACCAAAGGTAACTTTGCCCGATGGGCCTTGTAATTGGTCTAGGCTTTGACATTGTTTGCCATTTTCTCCAAAACCAAATACCCGCATCCATGCACCGCCTTGTTTAGGATTTTGCGGCATAGCGGCAAACTCTTTTCCGCTTACTGAAATCATTGGCAATGCATACATATTGCCGTCAGTATTTAAACGATCTAAACAAAGGTTTTGTGTAGCCCCCTCTTCTATTACTTTATGGGCAACAGGGTCAATGCTAACGGTTTTTGAGTTTAAAGTGCCTACCCCTTGCAATTCACCACGAGCGGCGGCATTGGGCCAACTAAGTGATCTAATTTGTATGGGGGCGCTAGTGCGTTGTGGGTAACTAGTATTAAGTTCGGCAGCGGCTGCATAAAAACCTGTCATACCGGCATTCAATAATGCTTGGGCTTTGTGGCCCTGCTCTAAAATGGATTGAAATGTGTAATGCGCACCACTTACTTCCACTAAATAACGCCAACTGCCTTGCACTGGAAAAGCTTCGTTACTTAGTGGTGTTGAATACACCAAATGGCCTTGTGAACTGCCTGGTGCAGGAAGCTCTATTAAACTGACTGTGCTTAATTTTTTCCCAGAAAAAGACCTTAATACAAAGCGGCCATCGGGGCTTACTCTTTCATAAGCACCTAGGGCTGGGTTTTGTAAATCATCTAAACCCACTAATTCTGGGTCTAGGGCGATGAATTGGTTTTGAGCAATACAAGTGCTGTTTTGTGCCTTTGCTAAAGGGCAAAATGTTGTCAATAACATCGCAAATAAAGTGACGAAAAAACTGTTTTTTAATGGTGATAGGTTGGCACAATTTTTCATTTTTATTTTAAGAGTTAAAAGCCATCAATAGCAATAAATACGGGATTGAATTAGCCTAATAGGTTTGGGCTAATGGCGCTGGTGAAGCTATTTGCATTTGTCTTTGCTCTATGGCCATATGCCAAAACTCACTGGGCATTGCACCTACTATTGGGTGGCCAGCGGTTTTACCTTGCCAAATTAAATAGGCAGTTGGAAAATGCCTATAAGCTAAATTATTAATTAAACCAGCAGCGCATAAAGTTTGGCTAGACGCCAATACCTGCGCACTAATTGGTGATAAGTTTTGCAAGCGGCTTAA
>CAZKWC010000005.1:8750-27513 GCA_964556425.1 uncultured Limnohabitans sp.
GGCTAGACGCCAATACCTGCGCACTAATTGGTGATAAGTTTTGCAAGCGGCTTAAGGCGGCCTGCCACTCTTCAACAGGTATACGCCCATCAACTACCGGTATAAAGGTATAAGACAGTTGTTTTGCTTGCTCTGCTGCATTTTTGGCTTCTAATGCAGACAAGACCATTCTTGGAGACCAAACATAAACCAAAGCTTGGTGGGTGTTGAGCAAGTCTTGGTCTGAAAAGCACGAAGTATTAATATTGCTTGGATTAAAAAGTGGGCTTGTACTTGGGCTTTGAGTTGCGTATTGAAACGAATCCTCAATAGCGGTATCTGCAAAAGCTGGCAATAAAATTATTCTACTAAGCAGCATCAAAAAAATGGGCCAATGGGCCCACTTTAAATAGCTAAGCCACTTATTTGGCATCGTCTAACCAGGTCAATAAATCGAGCGGTTGTTCTAATAAAGCATGAGCACCCCAGGTTTGCACCGCATGCTCTCCCATATAACCCCAGCAAGCAGCCAAAGCCGGCATTCCCGCTGCCAATGCAGCCTCTATGTCACGCTTATCATCGCCTACATAAACACATTCATGTGGGGCTAATTGCAAACGCCTTGCCGCTTCAAACAAGGGTTCTGGATGGGGTTTTGAAAATGCGGTGGTATCGCCACTAATGTTGACGCTACTAGCATTTAATAGTGGCATTTGCATAACTAGTGGGTCGGTAAAGCGTTTGGATTTATTGGTGACTATGCCCCACTTTAAACCCATATTTTTTATACTGTCCAATAAATGATCGACGCCTTCAAAGGCATAGGTCATTAGCGTCATACGTGCTTCGTAATTACTGAAAAATTCTTCACGGTAGGCTAAAAATTCAGGATGCTCGGGGCTCATGTCAAAAGCCACTTTTAACATGCCTCTAGCGCCTGCACCCGCCATAGGACGATAAAGCTCTATAGGTAATGAAGGTAAATGCCTTTCAATGCGCATTTGATCTGCGGCTAAACCAAGGTCAGAGGCACTATCAATTAATGTACCGTCTAAATCAAATAATATCGCTTTGAATTTCATGAGTAGCCTGTAGTTTATTGAAAGAGGACAATAACAAATTCAAAGATGAACTTATTCAAGAATAGGGCGTTGTGTAGCCAACATATAGTTCACACTGGTATCTTCATTCAACCAAAACCTATCGGTAATGGGGTTGTATTGCAGACCTTTGCTGGTTTTTAAATCAAGGCCGGCTGCTCTAATAAAATTGGCTAACTCGCTAGGCTTAATGAACTTTTGAAAATCGTGCGTGCCTTGAGGCACAATTTTGAGTAAATATTCTGCACCTAAAATAGCTGACACATAGGCCTTAGGATTACGGTTAATGGTAGAGAAAAATACCCAACCACCTGGTTTGACTAATTGTGCGCAGGCTTTTACTACTGATGCAGGGTCTGGCACATGCTCCAACATTTCCATACAAGTTACCACATCAAAAGAACTTGGTGCTTGCTCTGCTTTGGCTTCTGCACTAATCTCTTCATAAGTTACGTTGGGAGTGGCTGCCTCTAAGGCATGTAATTTAGCCACTTTTAACGCTTTGCTAGCTAGATCAATACCAGTAACCTGCGCACCCAAACGGGCCATCGAGTCAGACAAAATCCCACCACCGCAACCCACATCTAATATTTTTTTATTTTTAAAGTGAGCTTGTTGGTTCATCCAGTCAAGTCTTAATGGATTAATTCGGTGCAAAGGTTTAAATTCACCCTCTAAATCCCACCACTTATGGGCTACATCTGAAAATTTTGCAAGTTCTAAAGGATCAGCATTGACAAATGAGTCGTTCATAATGTTTTTTATGGGAGTTTATTTGAATAAGCTATTAATTGTAATAGAAAGTAAAAGTCATAAAAAAACCCCAAGAGTGTTGTGTCTTGGGGTTTTTAACCAATAACAAGGACTCAAGTTAAAAACTTAAGCTCTTGTATTTATTTTTGATTAACCTGCTTTGCGTGAACCCACTACTTCGATTTCTACGCGGCGGTTTTTAGCTTGGCCTTCTTTGGTTTTGTTATCAGCGATAGGAGCTTTGTCGCCTTTACCTTCGGTGTAAACACGGCTCTTCTCGATACCTTTAGATACCAAATAAGCTTTTACCGCTTCTGCACGGCGTAAAGAAACTTCATCAGCTTTTTTCTCGCCAGCAGATGCGTGACCTACCACTACTACTACTTCAAGGTTAATGCCTTGAATCTTAGCAATTAAGTCATCTAATTTAGCTTTACCGGCCGCTTTTAAAACTGCGTTTGCTGGAGCAAAGAATGCGTCAGAAGCGTAAGTTACTTTTGCTGGTGCTGCTACAGGTGTAGGAGCTGGAGCCGGTGTTGGTGCAGGAGCTACTTTCACCATTTCTTGCACTGGTGCAGGTGCAGGTGCCACTATAGGAGCGCCGCCATCACAACCTGGAGCGGCTGTAGCCGGTGTCCAGTTGGCAGTACGCCAGCATAAAGCGCTCGCATTGGAGATTTTCCATTGCAAATTGCTGTGGCCAGAGCGCCAGTTATCACTTGCTGTTGTAGAGCCGTTAGCCATGGCAGAGCCAGCAACTACGATACCAGCGATAAGCAGAGCTAATTTATTCATTTTGTTCATTGTTTGTCCTCAAAATTGGCGGCGACTAAAAAGCCGTTAAGAAACCGGCGCAATACATGCAACACATGGACACCGGTGCTTCATTGTGCCACATTTGCAAGGTCAATGGAAATTGGTAAAAGCGTCTAAAAGGCCAAAATTTTGAACATTTACTCAATTTCACACTTTTTCTTTTAAAACAAAATCCCATGTTGTAGGCATACAACAAGTTAGCAAGATAAAATAGGAGGGTTAAATTACCCTTGGCCCTAGCGCCTCCTTCAGATGACTCAATTTGCAAAAGAAACATTACCCATTAGCCTTGAAGAGGAAATGAGGAGAAGTTACCTCGACTACGCCATGAGCGTGATCGTAGGCCGTGCTTTGCCCGATGCCCGAGATGGTTTAAAACCTGTACATAGACGCGTCTTGTTCGCTATGCACGAGCTCAACAATGATTGGAATAGACCTTATAAAAAGTCGGCTCGTATTGTGGGCGATGTGATTGGTAAATATCATCCTCATGGCGACCAATCGGTGTACGACACGATTGTTCGTATGGCGCAAGATTTCTCTATGCGCCACATGTTGGTTGACGGCCAAGGTAACTTCGGTTCAGTCGATGGCGACAATGCCGCTGCAATGCGTTACACCGAGGTACGCTTAGCCAAAATTGCCCAAGAATTATTAGCCGACCTCGAAAAAGAAACCGTTGATTTTGGTCCCAACTATGACGGTAGCGAAAAAGAACCTTTGGTTTTACCGACTAAATTACCTAACCTTTTAATCAATGGTTCTGGTGGTATTGCAGTGGGTATGGCGACCAACATTCCGCCGCATAACTTAAATGAAGTGGTAGATGCTTGCTTATTTTTATTAAATAAACCCCAAGCCGACATTGATGAGTTAATGGCTATTATTCCAGCCCCCGACTTCCCAACAGGCGGTATTATTTATGGTATGCAAGGCGTTAAAGATGGCTATCGCACCGGTCGGGGCCGGGTCGTCATGCGCGCAAAATGCCACTTTGAAGACATCGATAAAGGCCAACGCCAGTGCATCGTGGTCGATGAACTGCCTTATCAAGTCAATAAAAAGACCTTGCAAGAGCGTATGGCAGAACTGGTACACGAGAAAAAAATCGAAGGTATTAGCCATATTCAAGATGAGTCCGATAAGTCGGGTATGCGTTTGGTAATTGAACTCAAACGTGGCGAAGTACCTGAAGTAGTACTCAACAACCTGTACAAACAAACTCAATTACAAGATACCTTTGGTATGAATATGGTGGCTCTCATTGAGGGTCAACCAAAACTGTGTAATTTAAAAGATCTTATCGATGTATTTTTACAGCATCGCCGTGAAGTCGTAACTCGCCGTACTGTATTTAATTTACGCAAAGCTCGTGAGCGTGGTCATGTTTTAGAGGGCCTTGCTGTCGCCTTAGCTAACATTGACGAGTTCATTGCCATTATTCGCAATGCTCCTACTCCACCAGTGGCTAAAGCCGAGTTATTAACTCGTGCTTGGGACAGCGAAACAGTGCGCCAAATGTTAACCCGCACTCGTGCTGATGGCTCAATTATTAGTGCTGACGATTACAAACCTGATAGTCTTGAAGCGGGTTATGGAATGGGCGCTGATGGCCTCTACCGTTTAAGCGAAACTCAGGCTCAAGAAATTTTGCAAATGCGTTTGCAACGTTTAACAGGCCTAGAGCAAGACAAAATCATTACCGAATACAAACAAGTCATGGCTGAAATTGATGACTTACTTGATATTTTGGCAACTCCTGCCCGTGTCACCACCATTATTTCTGACGAATTAAATGCGCTGAAACAAGAGTTTGGTCAAACTAAAATTGGTGCACGTCGTAGCTTTATTGAGCACAGCGCACAAGACTTAAGTACCGAAGATTTAATCACCCCAACCGATATGGTAGTGACGGTATCTCACTCTGGTTATATTAAAAGTCAGCCTCTTTCTGAATATCGTGCACAACGCCGTGGCGGCAGAGGCAAACTAGCTACCGCTACCAAAGAAGACGACTGGATTGACCAGCTCTTTATTGCCAACACTCACGACTATATTTTAAGTTTTAGTAATCGTGGTCGTTTGTATTGGTTAAAAGTTTGGGAAGTTCCAGCTGGTTCTCGTGGCTCTCGCGGTCGTCCATTGGTGAATATGTTCCCCTTGCAAGAAGGCGAAAAAATCACCATTACTTTGGCATTAACTGGTGACATGCGCAGTTTCCCTGACAGTCATTATGTATTTATGTCCACTCGTATGGGTACGGTTAAAAAAACTGCTTTGAGTGAGTTTTCTAACCCCCGTAAAGCTGGCATTATTGCAGTAGACCTTGATGAAGGTGACTTCTTAATTGGCGCTGCATTAACTGACGGTAAACACGATGTAATGCTATTCAGCGACGGCGGTAAAGCGGTTCGTTTTGATGAAAATGATGTTCGTCCAATGGGTCGCAATGCGCGTGGTGTGCGTGGTATGACTCTTGATGAGAGTCAAAGTGTGATTGCCATGTTAGTAGCTGGTAACGAACAACAAAGCGTCTTAACTGCCACAGAAAACGGTTACGGTAAACGCACCAATATCACTGAATACACACGACATGGTCGCGGTACCAAAGGTATGATTGCGATTCAGCAGAGTGAACGAAACGGCAAAGTAGTCGCTGCCACTTTAGTTCATCCAGACGATGAAATCATGCTTATTACCGATACTGGTGTTTTGGTAAGAACACGTGTCAGTGAAATTCGCGAATTAGGTCGTGCGACACAAGGTGTCACATTAATTGGTCTTGACGATGGTGCTAAACTAAGTGGCTTACAACGTATTGTTGAAAATGATGCGACTGAAGTTGATACTTCTCTTGATAGTGAGGGCAAGGGTTCTGCGATCAATAATAACGATAATACTGATTCTTCAGATTCTAGCGAGGCTTAAGTCGTTTTATGTCACTAAACAGACCCTATAATTTTTCCGCCGGCCCAGCTACCATGCCAGTAGAAGTGCTTACTGAGGCGGCCCAAGAAATGCTAGACTGGCAAGGTAGTGGCATGGGCGTTATGGAAATGAGTCATAGAGGGCGTGAGTTCACCACCATTAATGAACAAGCTCTGCAAGATTTACGTGAACTGTTGCAAGTGCCTGAGCATTTCAAAATTTTATGGATGCAAGGCGGTGGCATTGCACAAAATGCCATCGTTCCGCTTAATTTATCTTGTGGTGACTCAGCTAATTTTGTGGTCACTGGCTCTTGGAGCCAAAAATCCTATCAAGAAGCAGCTAAATATTGTCGACCAGTCTTGTCAGCTCAACGCAATCCAGATAACCTCGAATGGGCTAATACGAGTACATGGCATTTATCTGACACAGCAGCCTACACCCATATTTGCAGCAATGAAACTATTGACGGAGTGGAGTTTCAAGAGTTACCCGATTTATTGGCTTTAGGTCATGAGTCACCACTGGTTATTGATTGTTCTTCACACATTGGCTCTCGTTCTATTAATTGGAATTTGGTTGGCTGCGCTTTTGCAGGTGCACAAAAAAATATTGGTCCTGCAGGCCTTACCGTAGTCATTATTCGTGAGGATTTATTAGGTCGTTCTTTGGCAACTTGCCCTAGCGCATTTAATTACTCTACTGTGGCAAAAGCCAACTCTATGTTTAACACACCGCCCACCTATAGCATTTATATGGCGGGCAAAGTGTTTGAGTGGATGAAAAAACAAGGTGGTGTTGAGGCTCTAGAACAAGCTGCGATTGCAAAATCACAATTGCTTTATAACTTCATTGATCAATCTGAAATTTTTTACAACCCAGTCGATATTGCTTGGCGCTCTCGAATGAATATACCATTTTTTATTGATGAACGGGCTGGTGGCCAAGAGCGCTGCAATGAGTTTGTCTATTTAGCAAAGTCGGCTGGTTTATTGCAATTAAAGGGACACTCTTCAGTAGGTGGGTTACGAGCTAGCATTTACAATGCTATGCCGTTAGAGGGTGTACAAGCCCTAGTCGAATTCATGCGTCATTTCGAAGCTCGGAGCTAAGAACTGCAGGCATTCTTGTTTTTTCACAAAGCCTTTTATTGAGGAATTTTCCATGGCTGATAGCTTGCTTGAGCTGCGTATAAAAATTGATGCACTTGATCGTCAATTACTCGAATTATTAAATGCAAGAGCAACGCTTGCGGGTGATGTGGGAGAAATCAAACGGGCCGAAGGCTCTGTAGTTTTTAGACCTGATCGTGAAGCCCAAGTCATTGGTGGATTGCAACAAGCCAATCAAGGCCCTCTCAAATCTGAAAGTATTGCGCATATTTGGCGTGAAGTTATGTCGGCTTGTCGTTCACTTGAATCACGACACCGCGTAGCCTACCTTGGTCCAAAAGGTACTTTTAGTGAACTAGCGGCATTGCAGTTTTTTGGCACTAGCATAGAGCATATTCCTTGCGCAACCTTTGATGAAATTTTTCAAGCTACCACTGCAGGCCGCGCCGATTATGCAGTAGTTCCAGTCGAAAACAATACTGAAGGTGTTGTCACTCGCACGCTTGATTTGTTGCTGACTGCACCGCTTCATATAGTGGGTGAGACGAGCTTATTAATTCGCCATAATTTATTGCGTTCTGAAAACTCGCTAGACAACATTGAGGTGGTCATGGCGCATCCTCAAGCTTTAGCTCAATGCCAAGATTGGTTGACGGCTAATTTACCTCATGTCGAAAGACGTGCAGTTGCCAGTAATGCAGAAGGCGCTAAATTAGCGCGTGAAAACCCAAGTTGGGCTGCTATTGCCAGCGATAGGGCAGGCACAGAATTTGGTTTATACTCCATTGCTAGAGCCATTCAAGACGATGCATTTAATCGCACTCGTTTTGCTGTATTGTGCTTACCAAGCACCTTGCCTACTCCAGTAGCTACGGGCAAAGATTGTGTCAGTCTAGTGGTATCTGTACCCAATAAACCAGGTGCAGTTTATGAATTGTTAGCACCACTTAAAACCCACGGTGTTTCAATGTCCCGCTTTGAATCACGCCCAGCCCGATCAGGACAGTGGGAATATTATTTCTTTATTGATCTTGATGGTCATATCACCGATTCTGCCATTGCTGCCGCCCTAGATGATCTTAAAAAAATCTGTGCTTTCTTTAAAATTTTAGGTAGTTATGCAAAAGGTGACTAACCCTAATCTCATGACTACTTCATCCAATTCAACTTCCAGCCCACTCTCTAGTCTTTCGCCCTCTAAGCCGTTTCAAACCATTGGAATTGTAGGTTGTGGCTTAATGGGAGGCTCATTTGCTTTAGCGGTTAAAAAGGCGCAACTTGCCAATCGTATTGTAGGTTTTAGTCAATCTGCTGCTAGTGTAGAAAAAGCCATTCAGTTAGGTGCAATTGATTCTGCGGCATCCTCTTTATTGGATTTAGCCCAGCAATCCGACTTGATTTTATTAGCCGTGCCGGTGGCTGCAACACAAAAAACATTAGAGGCGGTTAAAGCAGGTTTACAGGCCCATGCTTTTATTATGGATGTGGGTTCAACCAAATTAGATGTATGCGAAGCAGCAGAGCTAGCCTTAGGTCATTTATATTCACAGTTCTTACCTTGTCATCCTATTGCAGGCAGAGAGCGCGCTGGCATTGAACACTCTTGTGTTGATTTGTATGAAAACTGCAAAGTAATTTTGTGCCCGCATTCTTCTACCTCGGAAAACACTCTGCAGGCGGCTCAGGCAATTTGGCAAGCCTTGGGTAGTCAAATTGTTTTTATGCATGCCCAAGAGCATGATGAAATTTATGCAACGGTTAGCCACCTGCCTCATTTATTAGCTTTTGCCTATATCAATAGTATTGTCAACGCACCAAAAAGTGAAAAAAACTTTTCATTAGCAGGTACTGGTTTTAGAGATTTTTCTAGAATTGCGGGCTCTGACCCCACCATGTGGCGCGATATTTTATTAGCCAATAAAAAGCAAGTTTTACACTCACTAGAAGCTTTTAGTACTGAACTAGAGCAGATCAAAAAAATGGTCGCGACAGATGATGGCGCTCAATTAAGTAAAGCGATTGCCACGGCTAGTGCCGCTAGAGGCAAATGGCAACTTAATCGCTCACATTAATTTTTTTAAGTCTTGATTTAGTTTCACTTAAAAAATCCCTTTTTTTACGACTTTTTATTTATTGGTAGCACTTAAAAATGTTTCAAACTCAATTTTTAGACCTCCCTTGGCTTCAAAGTGCAAATGGCACAGTGGTGTTACCAGGCTCAAAAAGTATTTCTAACCGGGTTTTATTATTAGCCGCTTTAAGTCAAGGCACTACCACCGTACATGATTTGCTTGACTCTGACGATACGCAGGTCATGCTTAAAGCCTTGGAGCAATTAGGTTGCCAACCCCACAAAGTAGGTAATACCGTTAGCATTAAAGGATTAGGCGGAAAACTCCAACCCAATACCCCAGCTCTAGAAATTTTCTTGGGTAATGCAGGAACCGCAATGCGCCCATTAACAGCGGCGCTGTCTTTGCTTGGCGGCCACTTTACTTTAACTGGTGTCCCCCGAATGTATGAGCGACCCATTGGCGATTTAGTCGATGCGCTACGTCAAATTGGCTGCCAAATTAAATGCTTGGGCCAAGAGTCCTACCCTCCGCTTCAAATTAGTCCAGCCTCGATCGAAATTAAACAAGCGATTCAAGTACGCGGTGATGTTTCTAGTCAGTTTTTAACGGCTTTGTTGTTGGCACTACCCTTGGTCGCCACACAAGATATTGTGATTGAAGTGGTGGGTGAATTAATCTCTAAACCCTACATAGAAATCACCCTTAAATTATTAGCCCGTTTTGGTATTCATGTACAAAGACCAAGCGATGGCAATACGTGGCGTCAATTTACTATCCCAGCTGGCAGCCAATATCAATCGCCAGGCCAAGTCTATGTAGAAGCCGATGCTTCTTCAGCGAGTTATTTTATTGCCCTAGGTGCAATTGCAAGTGCAGCTAATCATCAGTCTATTAGGATTGAGGGCGTGGGTAGTGAGTCTATCCAAGGTGATATAGCTTTTGTAGAGGCAGCACGCTTAATGGGTGCTAATGTGACGGCCCATCCTAATCACTTAGAAGTTTGTCGTGGTAGTTGGCCTTTAAAAGCCATTACCCTTGACTGCAATCATATTCCCGATGCCGCCATGACCTTGGCGATGATGGCTTTGTACGCAGATGGCGCCACTAGACTCAATAATATTGCTAGTTGGCGAGTCAAGGAAACCGACCGCATTGCGGCAATGGCAAGCGAGTTACGCAAATTAGGAGCTATCGTTACTGAGGGTCACGATTTTATTGAGGTAACAGCCCCAGCTACTCAGCACTGGAAAGCTGCCAGCATTCACACCTATGATGACCACCGAATGGCCATGTGTTTTTCTTTAGCTAGTTTTAACCCTGCCGGTAAAACTATTCGTATTGAAGACCCAAAATGTGTAGCAAAAACCTTTCCCGACTATTTTGAAAATTTGTTTTCAGTGGCTTTAACCCAAGCTTCTCATATTCCAGTGATTTGTATAGATGGACCTAGTTCATCTGGTAAAGGCACTTTAGCTAGCGCTGTAGCTGAAAAACTGGGCTACCACTATTTGGACTCAGGTTCTATTTATCGTGTTTTGGGTTATGCAGCGGTTCAAGCAGGACTAGAGTTAATTCCTGAAAATGAAGCGGCCATTGCTTTGATTGCAGGAGATTTAAAACTTGATTTTGAACAAGATCGTGTTTTGTTAAATGGACAAGATGTAAGCGAGTTAATTCGTTCTGAACAAGCAGGGATTAATGCCTCTAAAGTGTCCTCTTTAAGCTCTGTTAGAACGGCACTCACACAAGTGCAACTCAACTTTAGAAAGCTACCCGGCTTAGTGGCTGATGGTAGAGATATGGGCACAGTGATTTTCCCTGATGCTGCGCTAAAGGTTTTTTTAACCGCAAGTGCCGAAACTCGGGCATTAAGACGCCACAAACAGTTGATTGCAAGGGGTGTTTACGCTATACTTGAACAGCTTGAAAATGACCTTAAAGAGCGAGACGCCCGAGACACTAGTCGAAGTGCAGCTCCTTTAAAACCTGCACTAGACGCCCAAGCCCTTGATAATTCTGAATTAAATATACAGCAATGTGTAGATTTGGTGTTATCGTGGTGGCAACAAAAACAGGCTTTTTAAAACTTTAAAGAATTATTTTTGAGTCTTTGTAATCGGTCTTGGTAACTCCTCTCGCACCGCTAGTGCATGGTTACCAAGGAATTTTAACTAACTGGTGATAGTCACCAAAACAAAAACGAGTCAACTAACTGCCAATTTGTGGTGCTTTTGCATCACTGATGTTGGGTTGTTTCTTGGCCGTATTAGGAAACTTAATGTCTGAATCATTTGCCGCCCTGTTTGAAGAGTCGTTGCGTCATGCTGAAATGCGCACAGGTGAAGTTATTACTGCTGAAGTCGTTCGTATCGAACACGGCTTTGTAGTTGTGAATGCGGGACTCAAATCTGAGTCTTATGTGCCAATCGAAGAATTTAAAAGCGATACCGGCGAAGTCGAAGTACAGGTTGGCGATTTCGTCTCTGTAGCTATTGATTCCGTAGAAAACGGTTATGGCGATACAATCTTGTCACGTGACAAGGCTAAACGTTTAGCTTCATGGATGAGCCTTGAGCGCGCCCTTGAATCTGGCGATTTTGTGACTGGTACTACCAGTGGTAAAGTTAAAGGTGGCTTGACTGTATTGGTCAATGGCATCCGTGCTTTCTTACCGGGTTCATTAATCGAATCACGCCCAATTAAAGACTTAACTCCTTATGAAAATAAGACTATGGAGTTCAAAGTTATCAAGCTTGACCGTAAACGCAACAACGTCGTATTGAGCCGTCGTGCTGTTATGGAAGCTAGCATGGGTGAAGAACGCGCAAAAATGATGGAAACCCTCAAAGAAGGTGCTATCGTTAACGGCGTGGTTAAAAACATCACTGAATACGGTGCATTCGTTGACCTCGGTGGTATCGATGGTCTCTTGCACATCACTGATATGGCATGGCGTCGTGTTCGTCATCCAAGCGAAGTGGTTACAGCAGGTCAAGAAATCTCTGCAAAAATCCTTAAGTTTGATACCGAGAAAAACCGTGTTTCATTGGGTCTCAAACAAATGGGCGATGATCCTTGGATGGGCGTTGGCCGTCGTTACCCAGCCAACACACGTTTGTTCGGTAAAGTAACTAACATTGCTGACTACGGTGCATTCGTTGAACTCGAGCCAGGCATCGAAGGTTTAGTTCACGTTTCCGAAATGGACTGGACTAACAAAAACATCGCTCCTTCTAAATTAGTTGCATTAGGCGATGAAGTTGAAGTCATGGTTCTCGAGATCGACGAAGACAAACGTCGTATTTCTTTAGGCATGAAACAATGCAAAGCCAACCCATGGCAAGAGTTTGCACAAAACACAAAACGTGGTGACCGCGTAAAAGGCCCAATCAAATCAATCACTGACTTCGGTGTATTCGTTGGTTTGGCAGCTGGTATTGACGGTTTGGTTCACTTGTCTGATTTGTCTTGGAACGAAGCTGGTGAAGCTGCTGTTCGCAACTACAAAAAAGGTCAAGAAGTTGAGGCATTGGTCTTGGCTGTTGATATCGAACGTGAACGTATCTCCTTAGGTATCAAACAACTCGACTCAGATCCTTTCACTAACTTCACTAACGTGAATGACAAAGGTCAAACAGTTACTGGTAAAGTAAAAACTGTTGACGCTAAAGGCGCTGAAATCGATTTAGGCGACGAAATCACTGGCTACCTACGTGCCAGCGAAATCAGCCGTGACCGCGTTGAAGATGCAAGCAAAGTGTTAAAAGAAGGTGACGAAGTAACTGCCGTTATCGTTAACATTGATCGTAAAGCACGCTCTATTCAATTGTCTATTAAGGCAAAAGATGCAGCAGAACAAACTGAAGCAATGGCAACATTGAACCAAAATTCCAGCCGTGAAAACGCAGGAACAACAAGTTTGGGTGCATTATTACGCGCTAAACTCGACAACCCAAGCGATAAAGAGTAATCTATTGACCATTTACTAATAACTTGGTTTAAACTCTCGTTATTAGTATTTTAGTTATTAGTTTTCACTTCTTATAGTTGGACAATACGCCACATGCTAAAAATAAACTAGCTTGTGGCGTGTTTTAGTCTGTAGTATTAACTTTTTTTTATCACACCAATATGACACGATCCGAGTTGATTGAAGAACTTACCACTCTTTTCCCGCAGCTCTCACATTCGGACATGGAGTCGGCTGTGAAAACCATCCTTGATGCTGTTGGCAATACACTTGAAAATGGTGATAGAGTTGAAATTCGAGGTTTTGGTAGTTTTAATTTATCTATTCGAGCACCTCGCCAAGGCAGAAATCCACGTAGCGGTGAATCTGTTTCAATCCCCGAGAAAAAAGTGCCTCACTTTAAACCAGGCAAAGCATTACGCGAAGCAGTTGATGCCCATGCACAATTGATTAGTAGTCTTACGTTGCAAGCCAACTCCCATTAATTAGGTCCATTTATGAAGCCACTGATTAAAGTCATCAAGGGCTTATTAACGCTAGCTGCATTTTTTTTATTTTTTGCGTTTGCTCTGAATAATCAACAAATCGTTCAAGTCAATTTTATCTTTGGAACCTCTCTTGATTTACCATTGATTTTATTAATACTTGCTACCTTTGCAATAGGTTTAATCATCGGAACATTTGGAATGTTGGTTCATTGGTGGAAACAACGTGCAACCATAAAAATACAACAACAACTTTTACAAAAACCCTCTACCGAGGGAAGTGTAAAACCGCAAGACACTACTTTCCCCTATGAATATTGATCTCAGTTGGATTTTTATCGGCCTTCCTCTCGCTTTTATATTGGGTTGGATTTCTTCAAAAATTGATTTAAAACAACTTCGAATTGAAAATAGGCAAGCACCAAAATCCTATTTCAAAGGGCTCAATTTTTTACTCAATGATGAGCAAGACAAAGCGATTGAAGCGTTTGTTGAAGCAGTTCAACTAGATCCCGATACAGCAGAACTTCATTTTGCACTAGGTAATTTATTTAGACGGCGTGGTGAATTCGACAAGTCTGTTCGAGTGCATGAGCATTTAATAGCAAGAGCTGATCTTTCGCAAGCTGATAGAGACAGAGCACAATATGCACTTGCCCTTGATTTTTTAAGAGCCGGATTACTTGATAGAGCTGAAACCGCATTAAAAAAATTAACTCAATCGGGACTGTCTATGCAAGCAGATATTGCATTGCTAGCTATCTTTGAGAGAACTCGCGACTGGCAACAAGCAAAGATAGTTGCGCAGCGTTTGCAACAACAAGGCAGTGGTGATTTTTCAGTACGTCAATCTCATTATTTATGCGAACAAGCTCATGGTCTAATTGGTAAAAAACAGTTTTCAGAGGCTCAACAATTATTAGAGTTGGCACAAACTTTAGCACCCCAACATTTGCGCCCTAAAGTGGAAATTGCGCAGTTATACCAAACTAATGAACAGCATGCCAAAGCATTTGAAATTTTAGATTTATTGCTCAGTACTCATGCGACAGCCGCGCCGCTGGTTGCAATGCAATATGCCCAACTATCTAAGCATTTAGGACTTTGCCATCATGCACAAAGTAATCTTGAAAAAATTCAAGAACAACAAAAATGTATTGATATTGCAGCCGCTTTGGAATGGTTAGCAAAAGAAATTAGCAATTCTAATGCCATAGAAAAACGAGATTATTACTTGGCTCATCTACAACGCGAGCCTTCACTAATTGCAGCAGGTCGTTGGCTTTTAACTCATCAAGATAAAATGGAAAAACCCATCTTAGAGCCCATTTGTAATGCAATTAATAAAGCAAGCAAACCTCTTCTAAAGTATCGTTGTGCATCATGTGGCTTTGAAGCACAGAATCATTATTGGAATTGCCCTGGTTGTCAATCTTGGGATAGTTACCCCTCAAAACGAATAGAAGAGTTATAAGTTTTCATACTTTATTTTGTTTTCGAGCAAGTCAAAAGTTAGCATTCAGACTCCATCCAACCAGTAAAATCAAGCTACTGAAAAGAGATGAGGTTTCTAAAAAATTTTAATATGAGAATCAATCAAGAGGCACTCTTAAATGCCAAAATTTTAGTGGTGGGTGACGTAATGCTAGACCGTTATTGGTATGGCTCTGTTGAGCGCATTTCGCCCGAAGCTCCTGTACCCATTGTTCAAGTTGATAAAGAGGAAGATAGAATTGGAGCAGCTGCAAACGTCGCCTACAACATCGTTTCATTGGGTGCTAAAGCTTCATTATTAAGCGTGATTGGTGATGATTCTGTTGGTCGTGAATTGCAACAATTAATTGCCGACTCTGGTATAGAAGCTTTTTTGCATTTCGACCAAGAAATGAAAACAACAGTCAAATTACGTGTTATTGGTAGGCACCAACAACTCATTCGGATTGATTTTGAAAGTCCTCCGCAAAAAGAAGTCTTGGCTTCTTTAACTGATTTATTTATACAGCTTCTACCACAGCAAGACTGTATTTTGTTTTCTGATTACGGGAAAGGTGGCTTGGCCCATATTAGTAAAATGATTAGTTTGGCTAAATTGGCTAATAAAACCGTTCTAGTTGATCCCAAAGGAAAAGATTATTCTAAATATGCAGGGGCCGATTTAATCACACCTAATAAAAGTGAATTAATGGCAGTTATTGGTAATTGGAAAACCGAACAAGAATTATCTGAAAAAGCCCAAAATTTACGTCAATCACTTCAACTCAAAAATCTATTGCTTACCCGTAGCGAAGAAGGTATGACCTTGTTTGATGAGCAAGGTACCATGCATATCGCTGCACAAGCACGGGAGGTATTTGACGTAACAGGTGCAGGAGATACCGTTATTGCAACTTTAGCTAGTTTAGTGGGGTCTGGCATTAGCATACGTGAAGCAGTCCCTTTAGCCAATAAAGCAGGCGGCATTGTAGTTGGCAAATTTGGTACTGCCACTATTAGTTACAAGGAATTATTTGCATGAAAACAGTAGTAGTAACAGGCGCAGCAGGTTTTATTGGCTCTAATATTATTAAAGGCCTCAATGCTAGGGGCATTAACAATATTATTGCCGTTGATGATTTGACTCAAGGTGATAAATTTAAAAATATTGCTGACCTACAAATTTTGGATTATCAAGATGCCAATCAGTTTTATGATTTATTTGATAAAAACTATTTTGGTGCTGTAGAGGCTGTTTTTCATGAAGGTGCTTGTAGCGACACGATGGAAAGTAACGGTCAATACATGATGCAAAACAATTATGGCGTTTCTTGCCAATTGTTTGAAGCCTGCCAAAAACAAGGAACTAGACTTTTGTACGCTTCATCAGCTGCTACCTACGGCGCTAGTCAAAACTTTACCGAAGACCCTAAAAATGAGTTACCACTGAATGTCTATGGTTACTCCAAACTATTGTTTGATCAGCGCCTAAGACAACTTTTAGGCACACAATTTAGTAAAGCAATACATCAAGTCGCTGGTTTCAGATACTTCAATGTTTATGGCCCAAGGGAACAGCACAAAGGAAGAATGGCTAGTGTTGCTTTTCATCAGTTCCATCAATTTACAAAGAATGGTTCTGTACAGTTATTTGGTAGTTACGATAACTATGCGGCAGGCGAACAAAAACGTGATTTTGTCTTTATTGATGATGTAGTGGCAGTTAACTTATGGTTTTATGATAATCCTCTGGCAAAAGGGATTTTTAACCTTGGTAGTGGCAAAGCCCAGCCATTTAACGATGTGGCTCTAAGCGTGGTGCAAGCATTTACACAAACTAAGTTATCTCTTGAAGAGGCAGTTAACAAAGGTTTAATTACTTATGTAGATTTTCCTGATGCATTAAAAGGTAAATACCAAAGTTTTACTCAGGCCGATTTAACTCAATTAAGAGCAGTAGGCTGCCAACACAGTTTTAGCTCTGTAGAGCATGGTGTAAGTGCTTATATGGCAAACTTACAAAATCTTTAAATTTTAAAAATAACGATAATTTGTCGTAATTTTACTCATTGTTAATTGTTTTAAATCATTTTTAACATCAATTGACTGATAATGCCTGATTAACGATTAAGTTTGATTAAGTATCAGCTGAATCGTTAGTAAACGTCGGCTTGAAAAAACCAAGCTATATGCTATTGCTTGAAGTGACCTGTTAGATTGATTGTCTATCTTTACACAATGAAGTTAGATATAAAAAATAAATCCAAGCAGATTACTTATTGCTACATAATGAATAGCAATAAACACTTTAACAATTTCTTTTTGTATTTAAAACTGTCTAATCCAATAATTTGATTGTTTTATTTTTTATCACCCTGGAGTTTATTATGTTAAAAAAATTAGTCAGTATATTCTTGATGATGAGTGCTGCTTTTGCATTTGCCGCAGTTGATGTTAATAAAGCAACAGTTGCTGACCTAGATAGCATTAAAGGAATTGGACCTGCAATTTCTGGAAAAATTATAGATGAGCGTAAAAAAGGCAATTTTAAAGATTGGAATGATTTTATTGAGCGTGTGAAAGGCATTGGTGATGGCAATGCAGCCAAATTGTCAACTGCTGGTTTAACCGTAAATGGCAGTAGTTTTTCTGGCGCACCTGCAGCCACAACAAAACCAGCCTCTAAAACTGCTAGCAAAGAGGACAAAATGAAGCCAGCTAAAGAAGTCGCTAGCAAAGAAGATAAAATGAAGCCAGCTAAAGATACAGCTAGTAAAGCTGAAAAAGCTAAGCCAGCTAAAGAAGCAGCAAGTAAAGCAGAAAAAACCAAAGCGGCTAAAGATACAGCAAGTAAAGCTAAGTAAGCCAGTTTTCTCAATCGTTATTCGTTAAAAAAGCCATCCGTAGTGATTCACGGATGGCTTTTTTTGCATCAATGATTGACCAATCAGTTTTCTAAAAGATTGCCACAAAATTGAAGGTAAAAAAAAGGCCTCCTTCACAGGAGACCTTTTATGTTAGCTGGCTGCTAATTAGTAGTTGCCACGGCCACCGCCGTAACCACCACCGCCGCCGCCGTAACCGCCGCCGCCGCCTTCACGACCGCCGCCAAAGCCACCACGACCACCGCCGCCGCCAAAGCCGCCAGAGCGTGGAGCACGTGGCTCCATTGGACGAGCTTCGTTCACAACACAGCTACGACCACCTAAGGACGCACCGTTCATGCCTGCAATAGCGGATTGCGCTTCTGCATCGCTGCCCATTTCGACAAATCCAAAACCTTTGGATCGGCCGGTATCACGTTCCATCATCACTTTGGCAGATGTTACTGTGCCAAATTGACTAAAACTTTGCTCCAAATCGCCATCGCGAACCGAATATGGCAAATTGCCCACATACAGTTTATTGCCCATTAAGGGACTCCTCAAAACACATCAAATAAAAGCGATAAGCTCCGAATAGCACATTCAACTCGTACCCCATAGGCACCGCCTAAGCGCGAAGCAAACCCATCACCAACAGTGTGCACCAAAACTAGTACACGGTTTGATTATGATGGGAAAACAATAGTTGTGCTCACTTACTTGTGTATTTATTCAAATATTTATGCTCAATATGTATTTATAGGCATTTTTACAACTAATTGATATAAAAATTTCATAGAAATTAAGTAAAAACCCGAATAAAAGTTGAAGTTTATAAGTTTTTTAGTTAGAAAATATTTGAGCTCTGCTAGATACATACCTTTTAACTAAAGATATAGTGACCAACTTTATGTGTGGCATCTCTCAATGCAAACATAAAAATAAAAATGACTACACCATGCTAGGGGCAAAGCATAGGAGAAAAAAGAGTTTCAAGCTTGAAAGCAAAACGCCATAATTGACCAACTTGACGCACAAGGCATGCACCAAGCAAATTATCTAACCATTAGGCTTAAACCAACTGAGGTCATTTGGCGACATAAGAAACTGACCATCTGTATAAATTAGAACGCACTTCAAGGCATAATAGAGGGGTGAAGTTTGCCAGACTGTCGCTGGTGCAAGGACAGAAATGTCGCACTGGAGGA
>CAZKWC010000005.1:27613-64836 GCA_964556425.1 uncultured Limnohabitans sp.
GGTGAAGTTTGCCAGACTGTCGCTGGTGCAAGGACAGAAATGTCGCACTGGAGGAACGTCCGGACTGCAAAGAGTGGCGTAGCAGCTAACAGCTGTCCACCGTGAGGTGAGGATTAGAGCAACAGAGACGAGCCGGTTAAGTCCGGATGAAACGGGCAATCTCTACGCGCAGCAATACCAAGTAGGCCAATGTTGATGCGACTCGCAGAGTTGGCGGGTAGGTAGCACCGAGCTTAAAAGCAATTTTAAGCCAAGATAAATGACAGTCATTCATTGTTAAACTTGTTTAATAATGAACACAGAATCCGGCTTATCGGCAGACTTCACACTTTTTCTTATTTCATCTCCACCTATTGCTAAACAATATTTAACAAATCAATTTAAAATAAAAACGCTTTTTTATTTTAAATCTATTAACTCATGAAAATTCCCTTCTCTAAAATGCAAGGTGCGGGCAATGATTTTGTCGTGCTAGATGAAACCAAGGGATTATTTCACCTGTCAAAAGCGCAATATCAATTTTTAGCCAATCGTAACTTTGGTATTGGTGCTGATCAAATTTTAAGTATTCGTCCTGCTCCATTGAATGCAGAATCTAACATTGATTTTTCTTATGTCATTCACAATGCAAATGGTGGTGAAGTTGAACACTGCGGCAACGGAGCCAGGTGTTTTGTCAGATTTGCAATTGACAAGGGGTTAACTCAAAAACAAAGTATTACGGTGCAAACTCAAAATCGGGTTTTAACACTGAGTGCACTTGCCGATGGGACGGTAGAAGTCGATATGGGAGAACCATTGTTCGGTGCTGAGGTAGTGCGATTCAATACTGGTCAACTTATCAAACAACAATACGGCTTAATCGACACATGGACTCTTACAGATCCCAATACCGATAAAAAAAGTCAATTGGCTTGTGCTTCAATGGGCAATCCACATGCCATGCAAATAGTAGAGGACATTAACTCGCCATTGATTGACGTTTTGGGTCCTTGGGTTTCTACTCATGCTTTATTTGAGCAAGGCGTGAATGCCAGCTTTATGCAAATTATTTCAAGCTCACATATAAAATTGCGAGTCTGCGAAAGAGGTGCAGGGGAAACTTTAGCGTGTGGCACTGGCGCTTGCGCAGCAGTTGCACTTGGCATTCAAATGGGCTTATTAAGTCAAGACACCCAAGTTGATATGTTGGGAGGGCAACTTCGAATTAGATGGCAAGGCCCTGGTCATTCGCTGTTTTTAAGTGGACCTGCCACATTTGTATTTGACGCAGAAATTAATATCCCTGATAACATTTAATATTATGTCTTCCCCAGAATTTTCTGAAACCAAAATAGTTCAATATTTAATTGAACACCCAGAGTTTTTTGAACGTCATGCTGAATTATTAGGCAATATTAAATTGATTGATAAACATGGCCAAAATACGATTAGTCTGCAAGAAAGACAAGCTTTTTTATTAAGAGAAAAAATCAAACAACAAGAACAACGCATGTTGGATATGATTCGATTTGGCAACGAAAACCACACTACTTCCAACCGTTTGCATAAGTGGGTTTTAACGATGCTACAGTGTCGAGACTTGGCTAAGCTGCCGTCTTTATGTTGCTCGAGTTTACAAGAAAATTTTTTCATTCCTCAAGTGGGTATTCGCCTTTGGAGCACTCAAAGCCAATTCGTAAATGAAGCCTATTCACAATCTGTGAGTACTTCATTTATGACCACCATGGGACAAATAAAAATACCATACGTCGGCATTAACAACTCACCTGAGGCTAGTAAGTGGTTAAACAACTCTGAATATGCTGCATCTATCGCTTTATTACCTTTATTTCCCACTCACAAAGAAGCAGAACCCAAAAATTTTGGCATGATTATTTTTGCATCTCCTGACTCGCAACGTTTTACTTCTCGTATGGGAACCGATTTTCTAAGCAAGATTGCAGAAATTGCGTCAGCCGCCCTTTGGCCATTGACTGACACAATTGAAGATTTCAATCTAGCTCCACAAGATGAAGCGCAAATTGTTTTGCTGGACACTAAAGAATAAGTCGACTGAACTTGACGGCTAAAAATGGATTTTAAACACATGATGACGCCATCACTTGAAATTAAAAATAATCAACTTCTTGAGCACTATTTAGAATATTGCCAATATGAAAAAAGACTAGCCCAAAGAAGTCTTGCTATTTACCAAAATGATTTAAATCAATTAGTGAAATTTTGCGAGCAACAAAATTGTGGGTTTGAAAATATCACTGCTCAGCAAATTCGAAGTTGTTTAGGACAGCTTCGCCTTCAAGGCTACCAAGCTAGTACGCTTAATTTAATCCTGAGTTCATGGCGAGGTTTTTTTAATTGGTTAACACGCTATCAAGGACTTGCAGTTAATCCTAGTGTTGGCATCAAAAGTCTTAAGCAGCAGCATCGCCTACCTAAAGTCATTTCTATAGAGCAGGCGACACAACTAGCTGAAACCCCAGTCTCAGACGACACACCATTTTTAGAACTCCGTGACCAAGCAATTGTAGAAATGTTGTATGGAAGTGGTTTACGTGTTGCAGAATTATGCTCACTTGATACTCATCAACACCCAAAAGCAATATCTTGGATTGATATGCAACAAGCATTGGTAATAGTCAAGGGTAAAGGACACAAAGAGCGGATAGTACCAATGGGATCAATATGTCAAAAGGCACTTGAAAAGTGGCTAGCTCACCGGACACAAATTCAGCCAATTGACCCTTTTGCTTTGTTTATTGGTAACAGGGGTAGTAGGTTAACACCACAATCTATTTGGCAAAGACTCAAAAGAAGAGCTGAAAAGTCTGATATGAGTCAAGCAATTCATCCTCACATGTTAAGACACAGTTTTGCAAGTCATATTTTGCAATCTAGTAGAGATATAAGAGCCGTACAAGAGCTTTTAGGCCACTCCAATATCAGTACGACTCAAATTTACACACAACTTGATTTTCAACATTTAGCTACAATTTATGATGCTAGTCATCCTAGAGCTAAAAAATAAGGGCTTGAAAAAAGGTTAAACTCCCCCAACTAAAAGCTCGATATAAAATCCGATTCATTTGTCTACTTTTTTCTTGCCTTTTAAAACCGCAATACTACTGAAACAGTTTTCTTGTAAGCTTTATTAGGTTTAATTCATTCTTATCTTTAAAAACCAATATGAGTTTAATTCCCACTACCATTTTGACCGGATTTTTAGGTTCTGGCAAAACAACACTTTTAAAACGTGTTTTATCTGAGTCTCATGGACAACGAATTGCTGTCATTGAGAATGAATTCGGAGAAGAAAATATTGATAATGAAATTTTGGTTTCAGAACAAAATGAAAATATCGTTCAAATGAGTAATGGTTGTATTTGCTGCACCATTCGAGAAGATTTGCGCGCCACTTTGCAAGACTTAGCCACCCGTAAAAGAAAAGGCGAAATTCAATTTGACCGTGTCGTAATTGAAACCACTGGAATTGCGGATCCAGGACCTGTGGCACAAACTTTTTTTATGGATGATGAAATTGCAGAAAGCTATTTGCTTGATAGCGTTTTAACCCTAGTTGATGCTAAGCATGGACAACAACAGTTAGATGATAGACAACAAGCAAGACGTCAGGTCGGCTTTGCAGATCGAATTTTTATCAGTAAAGCTGATCTAGTTTCTGCTCAAGAGTTAGATGATTTACAACATCGTCTTAAGCATATGAACCCAAGAGCACCACAATCAGTTGTTAATTTTGGCTCTGTCGATTTAAAACAAGTATTTGATTTAAAAGGTTTTAACCTTAATGCTAAACTGGAAATTGATCCCGACTTCTTAAAAGAAGACGAGCACGATCACGGTCACGGCCATGTTCATGATGAACACTGCAATCATGATCATGATCATGAGCACCATCATCATGAGCACGGTGAAAGTTGCAACCACCCCTCTCATCACCGTCATCATCACAATGATGATGTGCAAAGTTTTGTTTTTAAAGCTGATAAACCACTTGACCCAGCAAAACTTGAAGACTTTTTAGGTGCCATTGTTAATATCTATGGCCCCAAATTATTGCGCTATAAAGGCGTTTTGCACATGAAGGGCACTAAAAAGAAAGTGATTTTTCAAGGCGTACACCAATTAATGGGGTCTGACTTAGGTCCTGAATGGTTACCTAATGAGAAAAAAGTCAGCAAAATGGTTTTTATTGGAATTGATTTACCAAAGGAAATATTTTTACAAGGTTTACAACAATGTGTGGCTTAACTGCGCATAAAATCTGTCGCCTTTCTCTGCTTTCATAATCGTACTTTTAGATTCTTAATTTTGGGTAATCTCACTTTATTTCTCTAAAATCAAAATTGATGAAGCTTGTCTTTCAACGCTTTTGTTGCATTCATTTGTAACCTAGACAGATCGAACTTATATGTCTACTATTAAAAAAACTGCCATTACTAAATCTACCACTTCGAGTATTAAAACACTTGGAGCGACAGATGCCGCAACCAAACCGAGAACCGGAAAAGGCAAAAACGGTGAAAACAATCTCGCCCCTGTGGTAGTTGTCTCGACTGCTGCTAAAGCAATGTTTGGACAAGTGAATGCCAATTCCAGTGCTCCTGTACTCATACAGACGCCTGTCAAAAAAGATCCTAAATTAGCTAATCATTGGAAAACAAAACCTTTGTTAGAGCTAACTGATGAGGACATTATTGCAATGCCTGATTCAGAATACATGAACGAAGTTCAGTTGGCTTTCTTTAGAGTAAAACTTCAAAATCTAAAACAAGATATTTTGAAAAGTGCCAATGAAACATCAGAACATCTGCGCGATGAATCTTCTGTTGTTCCTGATCCAACCGATCGGGCTACTATTGAAGAAGAGCATGCTTTAGAACTTCGTACACGAGACCGTGAACGCAAATTGTTAAAGAAAATTGAACAATCTATACAATTAATTGAATCTGGAGATTACGGTTTTTGTGATGAGACAGGCGAACCAATTGGTACACCCCGCTTGTTAGCAAGACCTACTGCTACACTTTCACTAGAAGCACAACAAAGACGAGAACTTAAACAAAAATTATTTGGTGATTAAGTCAATTTTTTTGATAATAGCGTCATGGATAACTCTCAACCAACTAATTCTTCCGGATTATTCTCTAGTTTTGGTCAGTGGTTCAAATCACGCTCGACATCAGGTGCAAAAGATAATCCTGATGAGTCAGTGAGCGGACCAGAATATGAAGAATTTTTGGCACAAGAAAGAGCCTCCAGAAAAGTTCGCATTGAAATCATCAAACGCAAAGAACTAGCTGAGTTGCGTAAAATTAGGCAAGCTGATACCAATTACAAGCCCAACATTGACACAAGGCAAAATTTTAGTCATGTCAGTGCCCATGTAGTGGCTTCAATTGGTCCTCAGTCCACCATGGAAAAAATTGCCTCTATTGAGGCAAGAATGGCTAATAGTTGGTCTAATTTTGGTTTGCCATCCGGAGTTACACCCAGTCCGAATAAAAATGCTAAGCCCAAATTGGCCAACCCTGTCATCTCTGAAATAGCAACTATACCCATTAATCCACGAGCAAGTGATGTTCTTTTTGACCATTCTGCTCAAGAATCTAATAATCGCCCCATGGTGATGGAAGGTGACAAATTAGTCCCCTTTATTTATCCCGCTCCATTAATAGAAGCAGCAAGTGCTTTTGCAGCTGGTGATCTGCCAGTTACCAAAAAAACTATTATTGACCTTATTAAACAAAAAAGTAGCGTTGATACACTCATTCCATGTTGGGAATGTTGGTTCGAATTCTTGCTTTCAACTGGTGATAAGCTTAATTTTGAAAATGCATCGGTTACCTTTGCAACCAAATTTGGTCGATCTGGCCCCACTTGGGTAAGTCAATGGAGTCTTGATGAATCGACTGTCAGCTCTATAGCCATGCCCCCCCCTGAATCTGAAAAAGAGCCTGTGATTTGGTTGTGTCAAGCTAAACTAGAACCACAAGATGTACTTTCATTTGCAAGAAGTCTGGCAAATAAAAATCATCAGGTCACTCCCCGCCAACGCCCTACTTTAGTTTTGAATTGGTCTGAACTAAAAGAAATTTCACCGGCAGCAGTTGATGCTTTAAGTTTTGTGATTCATCAAATTGCTGATCAGTCACTTTCTGTTAAATCAATTAATCACCAGCTACTTTTAAAAATAATCCAAGGACAACTGCAAACACCTGCCAATTCTGAATTAAGTCGAGCTTGGTGGTTGTTACGCCTCGCACTTTTACGATTAATGAATCAATCTGAAAACTATGCACAAGCCTGCCTTGATTTCTGTATAGCCTTTGATGAAACAGCCCCAGTTTGGAAAAATCCAGAATGCAAATTTAGTATTTTTGATTTACCCTATTTATCTGAGGATGGTAATGTAGTTTCTATTGCAAGTTCCAATTTTGAGTCCACTCAAATTACTAAATTAGATGAATTAGATAATTCAGGTAATTATGCTTACAGCAATATGCCCAATCAATCGATTGGTGTTTTAAAGGGAAGTTTAATTGGTGATATTTCACCATTAATACGCTCTTGGAATAATTCAAGTTCAGCACAACTTATTATTTTAGATTGTGAAAACCTAGTGAGAATTGACCCTACAGCCGCCGCAATTTTACTAGGATGGATTAGAAAACAAAACCATGAAGATGTTATTATCCAAATGAATCAAGTCCATCGCTTAGTTGCCATTTACCTTTTCTCAATCGGTCTTTCTGTAAAAAATAAAATCAATTTGTTAAAACTTTAACAACTAACATATTGTTTTAAAAAAGAATTTTTAATCTAAAACTTCACTTTAGGGTATTCTCATTGCCTTAAAGCTGTTTTTCAATTCTAGTCCACTGGTATTATTTAAGCACCCAAGCTTTTTTGTACCAAAAATATTAATTCAATCATCCTTGTTGCCATGGTTCAACTATTTCTACAATAGTGAACTTAATGTTTTTTGTTGCATTTCTCCAACTCTCAACTTTCAAATACGCCCATTTTCCTGATACAGTGTTGAAAAATGTTTTTAAGTGGGAATTGGTGTTTAATTGTCTCAAATTGTAGTTGTTTAGGATCAAAAAGTGTCACAAGGGGAGTTTCAAGGTAAAACCGCTATCAGTCTAGATAGCAAAGGTCGCTTAGCAGTACCTACGCGCTACCGAGAAACAATACAAGTTGATGCTAATAATCAACTAACAGTTACTGAGCATCCTGACGGCTATTTAATGTTATTTCCCAGGCCACAATGGCTTTTACTTAAAACCAATGCCGCACAGTTAAATCAAGATGCAGCCTGGTGGAAGCGGATTGTTATTGGTAGCGCCAATGATATTGAGCTCGACTCTGCAGGCAGGATTTTGATTTCCCCAGAATTAAGAGAGGCTGCACAGATCAAAAAAGAAGTACTTCTGATTGGAATGTTAAGCCATTTTGAAATATGGGATCGCTCTGTTTATTCAGAGCACAAACAACTCGAAATGAGTCGGCCCCAACCAACCAGCCTTCAAACCTTCAAATATTAGAGGTGATTTTTTGATGCAGACCTCTAACCCACATATTTCGGTCATGTTAAGTGAAGCGGTGAATGCCTTAATTGGCCCCGCTAATGGTACTTATGTTGATGCCACATTTGGTCGTGGTGGACATAGTCGTGCTATTTTAGAAAAACTCACATCCAATGCCAGTTTAATTGTTTTTGACAAAGATCCAGAAGCGATTGTGGTTGCGAAACAAATCAATGACTCGCGCATTCGTATTTTTCATGAAGGCTTTAAAGACCTAAGCTTATTAGCCAATCAAAGTGCCGATGGAATATTAATGGATTTGGGCATTAGTTCCCCACAAATTGATACCCCAGAACGAGGCTTTAGTTTTAGGTTCAACGGCCCACTTGATATGCGAATGGACACCACAAGAGGCATTACAGCAGCCCAATGGTTAGCTCAAGCTAGTGCAACTGAGATGGCACAAGTCATTCGTGATTATGGTGAAGAACGATTTGCTAATCAAATTGCAAAAGCGATTGTGACTCGGCGTGAAGAAAAAGGACCTATTCTTACCACACAAGACTTAGTAGAGGTATGCGCTGCCACTGTACGTACTCGTGAAGCAGGGCAAAGTCCCGCTACACGAACATTTCAGGCTATCCGAATTCATATCAATGGAGAGTTAGAAGAACTCAAACAAGCTTTACATGCTAGCTTGCAAGTTTTAAAACCAGGTGGAAAATTAGTGGTAATTAGTTTCCATTCTCTTGAAGACCGGATTGTGAAACAGTTCATTGCGCAATATTCTAAAGAGGTATATGACAGACGTATGCCTTTAGCACCTGTGCAAGCTTGCCTATTAAAAGCTATTAGTCGCACTAAACCCACAGAACAAGAAGTTCAGCTTAACCCCCGTTCTAGGAGTGCTGTTTTACGAGTTGCAGAAAGACTCGCATCATGAGAATCACTACTTTTATACTTTATTGTGTAGTAATGGCTTCTGGTTTTTGGACAATACAAACTCAATACAATAGCAGAAAGTTATTTATTGAGATTGAAAAAAAGAGAACTCATTTAGAGCAAATTCAGCAAGACAATGCCAATTTAGAAGTTGAAAAACTTACTAAAGCGACTCCATTTCGAACTGAATTGATTGCAAAAGAAACGCTTAAAATGAGTACCGCTACGCCTTCGATCACACAATATGTACCCCACCCCTCTAAAACAAGCTCTTCAGGAGCGAGTAAATGAGGCGATCAATTCACCATGGAAAAAGCCCTTTGTTAGCGAGTAAAACGCCTGCATGGAGGAGTCGTTTTATTATTGCTGTTATAGCTTTGGCTTTTATCGGTATGATTGGCATGGCTATTTATATCCAAATTTTTGAAAGTGCTTTTTATCAAAAACAAGGCGATATCCGTTATGCCCGCTCATTTGATTTGCCAGCTAGTCGAGGTAGAATTCTTGATAGAAATGGGCAAATTTTAGCCTCCAGTGTAATGGCACCTAGCGTTTGGGCAGTTCCAAAAGAAATTGATGCCTCGCCCAATCAACTCAAACAGCTTGGCACGTTACTGAATATGCCGGTTAACGACATACAAAAGAAACTATCCTCAGAAAAACTTGAGTTTGTTTGGTTAAAACGTCAAATCGATACTGAAATTGGTGAAAAAATCACTGATTTAAAAATTAAGGGAGTTTATTTACGCAAGGAATACAAACGTAAATATCCCGAAGGCGACTCCACAGTCACCATAGTAGGAAGCACTTCACCTGATGGCGTAGGTACACAGGGTATTGAAGCCGCCTTTGAATCTGAGCTAAAGGGTAAAGCAGGTTTTCGTAAGGTAATTAAAGACAGACTTGGCCAAAAGGTTGAAAATGTTGGTAAGACAATTGAACCTAGTTCAGGTAAAGATATACAACTGAGTATTGACAGCAAAATTCAATTTTTTGCCTATCAAAAAATTAGAGATGCGGTAATTGAACATAAAGCAGTGTCTGGCAGCGTGGTAGTACTTGATGCACAAACTGGAGAAATTTTAGCATCCGTCAGTTATCCAAGTTCCCAAGCCGAAAACTCTTACGAATCAAAAGGAGCCAAACGTAATATTGCTTTTAGTGATATGTTTGAGCCCGGTTCGGCCATTAAACCATTTACGATTGCTTTAGCACTTGAGAAGGCTTTAGTACAACCCAATACTATTATCCCAACTGAAGCGGGTTCTGTAGTGATTGGTGGAAAAGTTATTAAAGATACCCACTCCTATAAATCGTTGACAGTTGAACAGGTCATTCAAAAGTCAAGCAATATTGGAACCGTTAAAATTTCTCAAGATTTAGATGCTAAATCCATGTGGGAAATGTTTAATCATGCTGGTTTTGGACAGCGCCCAGACATTCGATTTGGCGGAGTTACTTCTGGACGTTTAAGGCCTTATAAAACATGGCGACCCATTGAAAAAGCAACCATGTCTTATGGTTATGGCTTGTCTGCCTCACTTTTTCAAATCACCAAGGCTTATAGTATTTTTGCAACTGATGGCCTCCTTGTACAACCAACTTTAATTAAACGTACTGGCCCTGTACCCTCCATTGAAGTAATTAGCCCCACTACTGCTAAACAAATCAGAAAAATGTTGCAGATGGCAGCTTCTAAAGATGGAACTGGACAGTTTGCACAAACCTCTGGTTTTTCTGTAGGTGGTAAATCAGGCACTGCACACAAGCAAGTTGGCAACAGTTATGCAGTCGATAAATACCGTTCTTGGTTTGTGGGTATGGCACCTATTGAAAACCCAAGAATTATTGTGGGCGTCATGTTAGATGAGCCCAGTGCTGGCAAATATTTTGGCGGCATTGTTGCTGCTCCTGTGTTCAGTGTAACAGTTGCACAAGCACTAAGAACCATGGGCGTGAAACCCGATTTATCAGTGGTTCCCAACATCTCAAGCACACCTGAACCGGAGAGTTTAGAATGATAATATTTGACCAATTAGATGCATTAGTCAGTCATTTAAAACAAACCACACAAGGCCATTTAAATACTGATAGCCGTCAAATTTTATCTGCTGATGTTTTTATTGCATGGCCAGGAGCTGCAGTAGATGGCAGACAATTTGTTGATCAAGCACTGGCCAAAGGGGCTAGTTGGTGCATTGTTGAAACCAATCAAATTGAGAAATTTGAAAAAGCTCTTTGGTTTAACAATGATCGCATCATAGGAGTTGACAATCTAAAAGCCCATACGGGCGTTATTGCATCTGCCTATTACAGTCACCCTACTCAAAAAATGCAATTGATTGCAGTAACGGGTACTAATGGCAAAACATCAAGTGCATGGTGGATAGCAAGTTGTTTGCAACAACTTCAACTTAATACCACGCAAAAAGTAAGATGCGCCGTCGTTGGAACCTTAGGTATTGGTGAACCTGGCCATATAGTCGCCAATGGCTTAACCACCCCTGACCCTGTTTTACTACAAAAATCTTTGGCAGCTTTGCATCTTGATGGTGTCACACACTGCGCTATAGAAGCATCGTCAATTGGCTTGGTTGAAAACCGCTTAGCTGGCTGCGATATTGCAGTAGCTATGTTTACCAATTTAACGCAAGATCATCTTGACTATCACGGCAACCTAGAAAACTACTGGCAGGCAAAAAAATCTTTATTTGCTTGGCCTAATTTACAAAATGCCATTATTAATTTAGATGATACTTATGGCTATGCCTTGGCCAATGAGCTTCAAACAAAACACAGTCCTGAACTCTGGACTATTGCCTGCAATCAAATAGCACGTATTCAAGCACAAAATATTGTATTTTATGCTGACTCAGTCTCATTTGAAGTAATAGAGCGCGATCCCCATCACCCCGAAACTGTTATCAACCAAGCCTCACTTCATTGCAATATTATTGGTAACTACAACGTTAGTAATTTATTGGGTGTGATCGCTGCAATCAGAAGTCTTGGTTGGCCTCTAGCTGACATTATCAAGGCCTGCGAAAATATTAGTCCTGTTCCAGGTCGTATGGAAGTCATTACTCAAGCAAACTGCCCCACTGTTGCAATTGACTATGCACATACTCCTGATGCACTTGAGAAAGCATTGTTAGCACTCAGGCCTAGTGTGCAAAATAATAATGGTAAGTTGTGGTGTGTCTTTGGATGTGGGGGCAATCGCGACTCTAGCAAAAGACCCCTGATGGCAAAAATAGCAGAACAATGGGCCGACACAGTGGTATTAACCAGCGACAACCCACGCTTTGAAGATCCTAATCAAATTATTGCTGATGCCCAAGCCGGTTTTGTTGGCAAAGACTCTAGCATGATTTCCACTATTGTGAATCGTACCAATGCCATTGATTGGGCTATTGAAAATGCAAAAGCCAATGATGTCATCTTGATTGCAGGTAAAGGACATGAGACCTATCAAGAAATTGCAGGAGTTAAGCACGATTACTCAGATCATTTAGTGGCACAAGCGGCCCTTCAAAAAAGGAATTCTCTATGTTAAACCTTGCACAACTAGCCCAGTGGGTTGAACATTTAGAATGCCAAGGAGCGTCCACCACTGTAATAAGCGGTGTCAGTACTGACTCTAGACAAATCGAAGCCGGCCAACTTTTTATTGCCTTAGTGGGCGATCAGTTTGACGGGCATGATTACGCACTCCAAGTGGCAAGAAAAGGTGCAGCAGTTCTTCTGCTTAGTCAAAAAATTGATGGACTTAACACACCTTATCTTTTGGTAAAAGACACCAAAATTGCTTTAGGCCAACTAGCAAAAGCTTGGCGAAATCAATTTAATATTCCATTAATTGGAATTACCGGTAGCAATGGTAAAACTACTGTAACCCAAATGGTGGCAAGTATTCTAAAAACTTATGCTACCGGTGCCTCATGGTCCACCAAAGGAAATCTTAATAATGATATTGGTGTTCCACTTACCTTACTAGGGTTAACAGCGGCACATGAATGTGCAGTAGTTGAAATGGGTATGAACCACCCCGGAGAAATTGCCTACTTAGCCAACATCACTCACGCTAGTGTGGCTCTTGTAAATAATGCTCAGCGTGAACATTTAGAATTTATGCACACTGTTGAAAATGTGGCTATTGAAAACGGAAGTTGTATTTCTTTTTTAGATAGCAACGGCATTGCTGTATTTCCTGCCGATGATAAATTTACTACGCTTTGGAGAGATTTAGCTAATCATTGTCAAGTCATTACTTTTGCAATCAATGCTCCTGCTGATGTTTACGCCCTTGAACATATTTGGCAAGGTCAGCATTGGGAGGTTAAAGCTCAAACACCACATGGCTTCTGCAATTTTGAACTTCAACTCGCTGGCGTACATAATGTCAAGAATGCATTAGCTGCTTTAAGTTGTTCGATAGCAGCGGGTATATCTCCTGAAGTGGCCGCTATTGGACTTAGTGCTTTTGCACCAGTCAAAGGACGTTCTAGGGCATTTGAAATTAATTTTGCAAATAAAAAGATCACCATCGTGGATGATAGTTACAATGCCAACCCCGACTCAATGAAGGCGGCCGTCGATGTACTCAGCACCTTACCAAAACCTTGCCTGTTAGTGGTTGGAGATATGGGCGAAGTAGGTAACCAAGGTCCTTTGTTTCACGAAGAATTAGGACAATATGCTCGTTTCAAACAAATTAATCAACTTTTTTGCACTGGACAAGCTAGTTTAGCCACTGCCAATGCTTTTGACGAGCATTCTATTCAAGGAAAACATTTTGAAGACAGGGCACAACTTCATGAAGCGGTAACGGCTGCATTAACTGAGGTTAACAGCATTTTAATTAAGGGATCACGCTTCATGAAAATGGAATCAGTGATAGAGGCAATTCATCAACATATATCTAAAGAGGACAGTCACCATGCTGTTTAGTTTGACTCAGTGGCTCCATCAAAATTGGGCTGAATTTGGTTTTTTAAGGGTGTTTCAATACATATCTTTAAGAGCGGTATTGGCTACTCTTACGGCACTTATTTTAGGTTTAGCGGCTGGCCCTGCCGTCATTCGTATTCTTAGTGCCCTCAAAATTGGTCAGCCCATTCGTGGGTATGCAATGGAAACCCACTTAGTTAAAAGTGGTACACCCACAATGGGTGGAGTACTTATTTTAGGCTGCTTATCTATTTCTACTTTGTTATGGGCCGATTTAAGTAATCGGTTTATATGGATTGTATTAATTGTTACCCTAGGTTTTGGTGCGATTGGTTGGGCTGATGATTGGCGTAAAGTAGTTAAAAAAGATCCTGAAGGTATGCCTTCCGGTGAAAAATACATGTGGCAATCTATTATTGGATTGATCGCGGCCTTGTATTTAGTATTTAGTATTTCAGAGAGCTCGAACATGCGAGTCTTGGAGTTATTTTTTAATTGGGTGAAATCAGGTTTCGACATTAATTTACCACCAAAAGCTGGTTTGCAACTACCCTTTTTGAAAGAAGTCAGTTACCCATTAGGTGTATTTGGATTTGTAATTATGAGCTACCTAGTTATTGTAGGTTCAAGTAATGCAGTCAATTTAACCGATGGCCTTGACGGCCTAGCCATTATGCCTGTAGTAATGGTAGGTTCCTCGCTTGGCATTTTTGCCTATATTACAGGTAACTCTACCTTTGCTAAATACCTTATCTTTCCTTTTATTCCTGGCTCCGGAGAGTTACTCATTTTCTGTGGTGCACTTGCAGGAGCGGGCTTGGCATTTTTGTGGTTTAACGCCCATCCTGCTGATTTTTTTATGGGTGATGTAGGTGCATTGGCTTTAGGTGCTGCACTTGGCACTATTGCAATTATCGTCAGACAAGAAATTGTGCTGTTTATTATGGGAGGTATATTTGTGGCCGAAGCACTTTCTGTCATGCTACAAGTAAGTTACTTCAAATACACTAAGAAACGATTTGGACAAGGTAAACGTCTTTTAAAAATGGCCCCTCTGCACCATCATTTTGAAAAAAGTGGTTGGAAAGAAACCAAAGTGGTGGTGCGTTTTTGGATTATTACTATGTTCCTTTGTTTAATAGGCTTGTCTACTCTTAAATTGCGATAAAAAATATGTTGGGTCAAAATGTTTTGGTTTTAGGTTCAGGTATTAGCGGCCATGCAATGGCTCGCTGGTGCCATCACATGGGTGCAAAAGTCACTGTCGTTGATAGTCGTGAAAACCCGCCCAATAAAGAAGCATTGGCGCAACTTGAACCGACTATTCAAATCATTTCTAAAGTATTTCATCCCGAATTACTTTTACTGTCTGATTTTCAGTATTTACTTATCAGTCCTGGTTTATCGCCTGAACAAATTGGTGAATTAAAAAAAGCAGCTCAAGACAAAGGCATCACTGTTTGGGGTGAACTCAACTTATTTCAGCATGCCCTTTTTCAGTTGCAACAAGAACAAGCCTACTCACCCAAAATTTTAGCTATTACAGGTACTAATGGTAAAACGACTGTTACTTCATTAACTGGTTTATTAGTAGCTCGTGCAGGGCAGACAGTGTGTGTGGCAGGCAATATTGGCCCTAGTATGCTAGATTGTTTATTAGATCATTTACAAGCCAACACACTGCCTCAAATATGGGTACTCGAATTAAGCAGCTTTCAACTAGAAACCGCACCTGAGTTCTCACCCACTTGCGCTACCGTGCTTAATATAAGTCAAGACCATCTTGATTGGCATGGCAGTATGCAGGCTTATCAAGATGCAAAAGGGCATATCTTTGGCCCTCATACTACTAAAATTCTCAATCGCGATGACCCACTGGTAATGGCTTATTTGCAAAGTTCATTTGCTTTATCTAGCAATAAAAAAAATCAAAGTAAAGAAGCTAGTCCGCCAAACTACATCAGTTTTGGTAGTGACAGCCCCGCTAGAATTGGTGATTTTGGCGTTGAGACAGTGAATGGTATGAGTTGGCTGGTACAAGCCCAAAGCACCGAATTAGCACCTCAATACAAAAGAGGCAAAGAAGTGGTGGAAACTGAGTTTGTATTGCAAAAATTAATGCCCACTGAAGCACTGCGAATTCGTGGTCGTCACAATGTACTTAATGCCTTAGCAGCATTGTGCTTAATGCAATCTGTCACACATTCAATGGCGCCGATTTTGTACGGCCTACGCGAATACAAAGGTGAACCTCATAGAGTAGAACCCATTACTATTATTCGAGAGGTCGAATATTTTGATGATAGCAAAGGTACAAATGTAGGTGCTACTGTTGCAGCCATTCAAGGCTTGGGACCAGACCGAAAACTAGTCGTCATTTTAGGTGGCGATGGTAAGGGACAAGATTTTTCACCTCTTATTCAACCTCTTGCAAAGTATGCAAGAGCTGTTATTTTAATTGGCAAAGATGGCCCTAGCATAGGTCAAATCTTAACCCAAGCCGATTACCCTGTTTTACAAGCCAACAACTTACCTCAGGCAGTCAACTTAGCAGCCGAACAGGCTTTTGCTGGAGATGCTGTTTTATTATCACCGGCATGTGCTAGCCTAGATATGTTTAAGAATTATGCTCACCGAGCAGAAGTTTTTATACAAGCAGTTCAAGATTTAGAACATCAGATTCCAAATGGGAGTGATTATGCTTAATGCGGCTAATATTTGGCTTCAACGAATTACGGGTACCCAAAAAACTAATCAAGAGTCTAATTTAAAGGCGCAAGATGCAGCGGTAGAGGCTAGCAATAACCCCTCTACTGATCGTTCTTGGCTAGATCAACCTTTTATTTTTGTAGTGGTTTTATTGTTGTCTTGGGGTCTGTTAATGGTGTACTCAACCACTATTGCTATGCCTGACAACCCAAGGTTTGCTAATTATTCTGTGTACCACTATTTAATTCGTCACATTGTGGCCTTAGCGGTAGCAGCTGTAGCATGTGTATTGGTTTCTCAGGTTCCCACTGAAGTTTGGGAAAAAAATGCCCCACTTTTATTTGCCAGCAGCCTGGTTTTACTCGTCCTCGTACTATTACCTTTTACCGGCAAAGAAATTAATGGCGCCCGCCGTTGGATTGCTTTAGGCCCATTAAATTTTCAACCCTCAGAGCTCACCAAATTAACGCTTATTGTGTATGCAGCTGGTTTTATGGTGCGCAAACTAGCTAGCCAAGATGGCTTGCTTAAAACAGTTGGACCAATGGGACTTGCTGTTGCTGTGATGGGTGGTTTGTTATTAACTGAGCCCGATATGGGCGCCTTTATGGTGATCACCGTGATTGCTATGGGTATTTTATTTTTGGGCGGTGTTAGCCTGACCATGTTCGGTATTATTTCTGGTTTTTTTATAATTGCTTTTAGTGCTGTTATTTATTTTAGTCCATGGCGCCGTGACCGAATTTTTGCTTATTTAGATCCATGGGATGTCAATCATGTTTTGGATAAAGGATACCAGCTTTCTCACTCACTGATTGCTTTAGGTAGGGGTGAGTTTTTTGGTGTTGGGCTAGGCGGTAGTATTGAAAAACTTCACTGGTTACCAGAGCCTCACACTGACTTTATGTTTGCAGTGATTGGTGAGGAGTTCGGTTTGATTGGCGTTATTATTGTGATCAGTTTATTTTTTTGGCTCACCCGAAGGATCATGAAAATTGGCCGTCAAGCCATTGCACTCGAAAGAATTTTCTCCGGTTTTGTTGCTCAGGGCATAGCTATCTGGATTGGTTTTCAATCTTTTATCAATATTGGTGTTAATTTGGGTGCTTTGCCAACAAAAGGATTAACTTTACCACTCATGAGTTATGGTGGTTCGGCTGTTATTATGAATGTAATTGCCATGACGATTGTGGCCCGCATTGATTACGAGAATCGTTTACTCATGAGAGGGAAAACACCGTGAGTACTGATAGCATAAAAAAAACAGCGATTGTAATGGCCGGAGGTACCGGTGGTCATATTTTTCCAGGCTTAGCGCTTGCCCACGAACTTCATAAAAACAACTGGAACGTACACTGGTTGGGTTCGCCACACCATATGGAAGCTAAAATATTGGCCGACCAGCCCTTTGCATTTGAGCCCGTTGAGTTTTCTGGCGTAAGGGGTAAAAGCTGGAAAGAAACCGTAACAGCTCCCTTTAGGTTGTTAAAGGCTTGTGCTCAAGCCTATCAAGTATTACGCAGGGTTAAACCCGATTTGATTATTGGTTTTGGTGGTTATATTACGGTTCCGGCCTCAATAGTCGCTTTATTTTTAAAAATTCCAGTCTGGCTACATGAACAAAACTCGGTAGCGGGTATGGCCAACAAACTCTTGTCTAAATGGGCTAAACAAGTATTTAGTGCGTTTCCAAATGCGCTGCCTAATGCACAATGGGTAGGAAATCCATTGAGGCAAATATTTGCTGAACAAGCTTCACCTGCAGCTCGGTTTACTAATCGGCAAGGACCATTTAAAGTTTTAGTAGTGGGCGGTAGTTTAGGCGCTCAAGCACTCAATGAAAATGTACCCAAAGCGTTGGCTTTAATTGATGGAGCCAGTCGGCCCACTATACTGCATCAAGCGGGCGCTAAAAATCTCCAATCACTCAACCAACTTTATGAACAACTTGGTGTAAAGGCACAAACCACTGCCTTTATCGAAAATACTGCTCAAGCATTTGCCGATGCTGATTTAATTATTTGCCGAGCAGGTGCAAGTACCGTAACTGAAATTGCAGCGGTGGGTGCAGCGGCTATATTTGTGCCTTTTCCACATGCAGTGGATGACCATCAAACCGTGAATGCGCAGTATTTGGTGCAACATCAAGCGGCCCTTTTATTGCCACAAAATCAATTAAGCCCTGAAAAACTGGCTGAGTTAATTCAGAATATGCAACGCTCAGACTTATTAATCATGGCAGAAAATGCCTACCAACAAAGACAACTCAACGCTGCTCAAATAATTGCCCATAAGGCTCAAACGATTTAAATCATGAAACACGCAATTCAACACATACACTTTATTGGCATTGGCGGCTCGGGCATGAGCGGTATTGCAGAAGTTTTACACACTCTTAACTACACTGTATCGGGTTCTGATATTGCAGATAGTGTGACTTTAAAACGCCTCAACTCATTGGGTATTCAAACCTTTATTGGACACTCAGAAAATAATCTCAAAGATGTTGATGCGGTGGTTACCTCTACTGCAGTCAAAGCTGACAATCCAGAAATTTTAGCCGCCAAACAAAAGCATATTCCAGTAGTTCCTCGTGCCGTGATGCTGGCAGAACTCATGCGTATGAAAACTGGCATTGCGATTGCAGGTACCCATGGTAAAACCACCACCACTAGTTTGGTAGCAAGTATTTTGGCTAAAGCAGGATTAGACCCCACCTTTGTGATTGGTGGTAGGCTCAATAGTGCGGGTAGCAATGCTCAGTTAGGCAAAGGTGATTTCATAGTGGTGGAAGCTGATGAATCAGATGCTTCTTTTCTTAATTTATTACCCGCTATTGCAGTCGTTACCAATATTGATGCTGATCACATGGAAACTTATGAACATGACTTCAATAAGTTAAAAACCGCGTTTGTCGATTTTCTGCATCGCATGCCTTTTTATGGTACGGCTGTTTTATGCACAGATGATGCAAATGTTGAGTCCATTATGAGTTCTTTAGCCAGACCGATTACCACTTATGGTTTAAATGAATCAGCACAAGTGAGGGCGATTAACGTAGAAGCACAAAATGGTCAAATGCTGTTTACCGTTAAAAGATCAAATGGCACTGAAATGCCTGATTTAAATATTACTCTCAATCTGCCTGGTAAGCATAATGTGTTAAATGCATTAGCTGCCATTGCAGTTGCCACTGAAATTGAAGTTCCAGACCAGGCTATTATTGATGCACTTGCCGAATTTAAAGGAGTAGGTCGCCGCTTTCAAAGTTATGGCGATATCCCAGCAAAAGACGGGGGCACCTTCCGCCTAATTGATGACTATGGTCATCACCCAGTTGAAATGGCTGCCACCTTAGCAGCCGCTCGTGGTGCTTTTCCAGAACAAAGAATTGTTTTGGCGTTTCAGCCTCATCGTTATACCCGTACCCGTGATTGCTTCGAAGATTTTGTAAAAGTGCTTAGCCAAGCCGATGTAGTGTTAGTGAGTGAAGTCTATTCAGCAGGCGAAACGCCGATTGTGGCAGCAGATGGCAGAGCCTTAGTAAGAGCGCTTAGAGTGGCGGGTCAAGTAGACCCAATTTTTGTAGACGACATTACCGAGATGCCACAAAATATTTTAAACCAGGCAAAAGCTGGCGATATAGTAATTTGTATGGGGGCTGGCTCAATGGGAGCAGTTCCTGGACAAGTCACAGAATTATTCCAAAATAAAGTTTAAGAGACGTCATATGAACCAAGAACAAATTGCACAATTAGGTAAAGTGGCCGTTTTAATGGGTGGTCGATCTGGCGAGCGTCCGGTCTCTATCATGTCGGGCACAGGTGTACTTAATGCATTAAAAGCCAAAGGGGTAGATGCCCATGCTTTTGATCCTGCCGAAAAAGATTTGTATCAATTAAAACTAGAAAATTTTGATCGTTGCTTTATTGCACTTCACGGACGATTTGGTGAAGATGGCACAGTTCAAGGGGCTCTGGAATTAATGGGGATTCCCTATACCGGCTCAGGTGTGATGACATCAGCCATTGCAATTGATAAACTCATGACCAAACGTGTTTGGATTACTGAAGGTATTCCAACACCTTTACATGTCAGTATTGAATATGCAAAATTTGATGAATCCAACATCGACTCTATTATTGAGAAGTTGGGTTTACCCATGATTGTAAAGCCTGCTCGTGAGGGCTCTTCTCTTGGTGTGACTAAGGCCTTAAGTAGGCAAGCTGTTTTAGATGCGATTCATCAAGCTGGTGAACTCGACAGCGATATTTTATGCGAGCAATTTATTTCTGGTGATGAAGTGACTTGCCCTATTTTAGGTACTGGAGATCAAGCGGTTGCCCTGCCGCCCATTCGAATTGTAGCCCCCGCAGGTGATTATAATTTTGATGCCAAATACATTAGTGATGAAACTCAGTACCATGTGCCTAGTGGATTGCCAGAATCAGAAGAAGCAATAATTAAAGAGTGGGTCCTTAAGGCCTATAAAATTTTGGGTAGCCGTGGTTGGGGCCGAATTGATGTCATGATTGATGCAAAAACCCGTCAACCCTATTTACTCGAACTCAATACCTCGCCTGGAATGACTAGTCACTCTTTAGTACCTATGGCTGCAAAGGCAGTAGAAATTAGTTACGAAGATTTATGCCTACAACTTATTAACGATGCCTCTTTGGATTATAAAAAAGCAGCAGTTTCGACAAAATCTAATCGCAAATAAAATATGCGTCAGGTTAACCATATGCCTATTGAGGCAAAAGTCATGAACTACACGGCTAATTTGTTAGTGTTGCTATTTGTCATCGTGATTTTGTGCATACTAATCTTGTTTTTTATTAGATTACCCATTTTTACAGTTAAAGCAATTGTTCTACAAGGTGATGTGGTCAAAACCTCAACACTCAGTATACAGTCAGCTGTTGCTAATAAAATTTCTGATGGTATTTTTACAGTAAATCTCGATGACCTAAAAGACTCTATAGAATCGACGCCTTGGGTAAGGCAAGCTTTAGTACAACGAAGCTTTCCAAACCAACTGACCGTTAAAATCCAAGAGCATAAAGCAGTGGCCCTATGGGGTGACGAGCCTGACTCTCGAATGCTAAATAGTTACGGTGAAATCTTTGAAGCCAATCGAGGTGAAATTGAAAATGATGCTTTAGTGACACTTTATGGTAGTGATGATAGAGCAAAAGAAGTACTTAGTATGTATAAAGCACTCACTAACACACTGTTACCTTTTAAACTCTCTCTATCAGGATTAAAAATGAGTCACCGTGCAACATGGATAGCTCAACTTGATAATGGTGCTATTTTGCAATTAGGTAGTGGAGATGAAACGAGCGTCATTCAGCGTACAAATGACTTCCTCAGAACACTTCCTGGTGTCAATGACCGTTTAGCCAAGTCATTAGCAAATTTGGAATTTGCTGACTTAAGACATAAAGATGGATATGCGATACGTCTTAAAGGCGTTACTACTAACTTTGCCCCAGTTAAAACTGATGCAAAGTTTGAATAATTGGAGTCATAATGGCAAAAGAAATGAAAGATTTAGTAGTTGGGCTAGACATTGGAACTGCCAAAATTTCTGTGGTGGTAGGTGAGATATTAAGTAGTGGTGAGTTAAAAATAGCAGGCTTGGGATTTGCTCCAAGTAACGGCTTGAAGCGGGGGGCTGTTGTCAATATTGAAGCCACTGTTCAAAGTATTCAAAAGGCTCTTAAAGAAGCAGAGTTCATGGCTGATTGCAAAATCACACGTGTTTATACTGGCATTACAGGCAGTCACGTTAAAGGCATTAATTCAAAAGGTATTGTGGCGATTAAAGATCGCGAGGTCGGCCCCGGAGATGTTAGTCGCGTCATGGAATCCGCTACCGCAGTGAGTACAGTGAATGATCAACATGTATTGCTAGTGGAGTCTCAAGAATTTATCATTGATGGTCAAGATGTAAAAGATCCAATTGGTATGAGTGGCGTACGACTCGAAGCTAAGGTACACATTGTGACAGGAGCCAAAACAGCAGCAGAAAATATTTTAAAGTGTGTAAGACGCTGTGGCTTAGAAGTAGAACACTTACTTTTAAACCCAATCGCCTCCAGTTTATCGGTATTAACCGAAGATGAAAAAGACTTAGGTGTTGTTTTAGTGGATATTGGGGCTGGCACAACTGATATTGCAATGTATACTGGAGGGGCACTACGCCAAACTGCAGTAATTCCAATTGCTGGTGATTTAATTACCAGTGATATTGCAATGGCCTTAAGAACACCCACTAAAGATGCTGAGGAAATCAAAATCGAAAACGGTTGGGCTAAACAGCTGCTCACCGATCCTGAAGCTCAAATTGAAGTACCAGGTTTAGGTGACAGAGCACCAAGGTTGTTAAGCAGACAAGCGTTAGCAGGTGTAATAGAACCAAGAGTTGAGGAAATTTTCACATTAGTTCAACAAATTATTCGCGAAACAGGTTATGAGGAGTTAATATCGTCAGGTATAGTTATAACTGGCGGAACTGCTTTAATGCCGGGAATAATCGAATTAGCGGAGGATATGTTCCTTAAACCTGTACGACGTGGAATTCCACGTTATCACGGTGCTCTAAGTGATATGGTTGCCCAACCTCACTGTGCTACCGTCATGGGACTATTAGAAGAGGCAAGATTAGCCAATTTACGCGGTATTCGAGTAGCCCAAAAAAATGGCTCTGTTCAAACCATTTTTGGCCAGGCGAAAGATTGGTTTATGAAAAATTTTTGATTTGATAACCTTTAAAGTTTTAACAGTTAGCCCACTTTTATACATTTTCAAAAGATTTTATTGACTTTTGAAAAAACAGAATTAATATTAAGTACACATCAAAGGACGTATCATGCAAAGCAATCCTCAATTTGATAGTCAAATCGATATGCCAATCGGCATGAGTGAAAATTCAGAATTCACTGCAGGCACCCGCATTAAAGTAATCGGTGTGGGCGGTGGTGGCGGAAATGCAGTAGAGCACATGATTGCCAATCACGTTAAAGGTGTGGAATTTATTTGTGCCAACACAGATGCGCAAGCTCTACAAAATAGCTCAGCGCAAAAAATTGTTCAGCTAGGAACAAGTGGCCTTGGCGCAGGTAATATGCCAGAAAAAGGTCGCGAAGCTGCAGAGCAAGCTGCTGAACATATCAGAGAAGCAATCGCAGGCGCGCACATGCTTTTTATTACTGCTGGTATGGGTGGTGGTACGGGTACAGGAGCGGCTCCGGTCGTTGCACGAATTGCGCGTGAAATGGATATTTTAACAGTTGGTGTGGTAACCAAGCCTTTCGAGTTTGAAGGTGCACGTTGCACTCGATATGCAGATGCTGGATTGGCTGAATTGGCTCTCAACGTCGACTCTATGATTGTGGTCTTAAATGACAAATTACTTGAAGTTTTAGGTGATGATGTTGGTCAAGAAGAAGCATTTGCATACGGCAATGATGTATTAAAAAATGCAGTTGGTGGTATTGCTGAAGTCATCAACGTACCAGGCAAAGTAAATGCCGACTTCGAAGACGTTAAAACGGTTATGAGCGAGCCAGGTATGGCAATGATGGGCACCGCTAGCGCATCAGGTCCAGATCGTGCTCGCATTGCAGCCGAACAAGCTATTGCTTGTCCTTTATTAGAAGGCGTAGACCTCACCAATGCTAAAGGTATCCTGTTATTGATTACAGCATCAGAAGCCACTTTAAAGCTATCAGAATCTCGCAATGCAATGAATACAGTTCGTCAATTTGCAGCCGAAGATGCGCATGTTATTTATGGCACTACTTACGATGACTCACTCGGTGATGAAATCCGCATTACCGTAATGGCGACGGGTCTAGGTAAAACACAATCTAGGTCTAATAATCAAACTATCGCAGTCTCCAATGTAGTAGCTACACCGGTTATGACTCAACCTAGTGGTTTATTAACCGGCACAGACCACGGCAACACCTCTTATCGCCCAAGTCCATTTACTAACAATCCCAATTCAAATCCTAGTACAATCAATGGTTCTATCAGTGGATCAATTAATGGCTATCAACCGCCACCTACTATTCCACGTAATGGTTCTGGTTCTCTTATTACTAGACACCCCGATAGAACGCATGCAGTTGCCCAAGTTAATGCCATGACAACAAAAGGTATTGATGAAATGGACATCCCTGCTTATTTACGCAAACAAGCCGACTAAGCCTCTATAAGGACCTTTATTGGTCCTTTTGTTGACGCATAGTCGATGTATAAAAAAAGATATGCTGGCACAAAGAACTATTCAAAGTGTAACCAAAGCTGTTGGAGTGGGTTTACATAGTGGTCAACGAGTTGAAATAACTCTTAAACCCGCTACAGTTGGAACTGGTATTGTTTTTAGAAGAATTGACTTAGATAAGCCAGTCGATATCCATTTATCGGCCGATGTCGTCACAGACACCCGTATGGCCTCTACCATTAGTCATGACGGGGCTAAAGTTCAAACTATCGAACACCTGATGTCTGCTTGTGCAGGTCTTGGAATTGACAATATGTACATAGAAGTCAACTCCGAGGAGCTTCCTATTTTAGATGGGTCAGCCTCATCCTTCGTCTTTTTACTTCAAAGTGCTGGTATTTGTATTCAAAACTCACCAAAAGAATTTATTAAAATTACCCAAACGGTAGAGGTTTCTTATGGCTCAGGAGATAGTTTAAAATGGGCCAAACTTGAGCCTTTCCATGGTTATAAGCTCACCTTTGAAATTGATTTCTCACATCCAGCAGTAGATGCTACCTCACAAAAAATAGAATTTGATTTAAGCAAAAATCAATACATCAGAGATATTTCAAGAGCACGAACTTTTGGTTTTACAAAAGACGTAGAACTCATGAGAAAAAATGGCTTAGCACTTGGCGGTGGCCTTGACAATGCCATTGTGCTTGATGACTACCGAATCATTAATGCAGATGGACTTCGATACGAAGATGAGTTTGCAAAGCATAAAATTTTAGATGCAATGGGTGACTTACAAATCATTGGCAAACCCATTTTAGGTGCTTATACAGCTTTTAAATCGGGCCACGCTCTTAATAACGAACTTATTCGAGAATTAATTAAACGCAAAGATAGCTACGAAATTGTGAGTTTTAAAAATATTAAAGACGCTCCAATCGGTTATTCACAAATACCTAATAGTTGGTAACTCACTCCCATTTACACCTCCTTATTACGGCTTAATTTCAGAATTGGTCGAGCTAGAATTAGCATTCTTAGTTGTAATAGATCTCAGTTATGCCCTGCCACGATCGAGTAAAACTTTATTCACATGCATAGAATGTGCATGTGTAATAGCCATACCTAGGGCATCAGCAGCATCGGGGCCTGGTAATGCTGGTAAATTTAATAATCTCTTTACCATTTCTTGAATTTGTGTTTTACTTGCCCGGCCATATCCCACCACTGATTTTTTTAATTGCAATGCAGTGTACTCAAACACCTGCAAATCTTTGGTCACTAAACCAGTAATACAGGCCCCCCTAGCTTGGCCTAATAACAAGGTCGATTGGGGGTTGGCATTGACAAAAATAATTTCAATACATGACACATCCGGCTGATACGTGTCTATTACCTGCCTTACCCCTTCGTGCAGTACTTTTAAACGGCTAGGTAGGTCTCCAACCGACTCAAGACTTGTTTTAATCGTGCCACTCGCTACATACTGAAGCTTACTACCATGTTTATCAATTAGTCCAAAACCTGTTACTCTTAATCCAGGATCAATTCCTAAAATTCGCATTTTAAATCTTTATAAAAATAGGGCTTAGAACTAAAAGCCAAGCACTCATTAATTGAGCTAGAACTTTAGAAGCAAGATGTTAAGTTTTTAAATAGTGAGATCAAAATACCAACGTACTGAATGAAAAAACAAAGGCGCTGCAAAACACAAAGCACCTAATTTGGTGAAATATCCAGTCGTTCCAGTAGTAGCTGTTGCACTTCCTTGCCATAAGGGTAGGCCATTTTGCGATTGAATTATTTTAATCAGAAACTGCCCTAATAGGGCCAAGACAGCCGTTACCAAACCAATTGCAAATGCTTGACCCGGTTTAAAGGGTGTAACACCCGCTAATAAACCGCAACTAATTGCGCAGCTTAAAACTGAAAACAAACCTGGTCTTATTTTTGAATATAAACTATTTTCTAATTTATTAATTCGATATAAATATTTCTTATAAATAAATTGAAATATTAAAGCCGACTGAACCGTAGCTATTAAGAAAAATACTAAAAAAGCATTTTTATTTTGATAGTTTGGAAAATTCAGCATATAAAGAGCAGGTATATGACTTAAACCATAAATACATACCATTACGCCCCATTGAATTTGTGAATTTCTTTCAAGGAATTTATCTTTATTATTAGAGAATGCACTTAATACAGGTAGAGTAAAAAAAACATATACAGGAATTAAAATACTAAAAAAATTAAAATATTTGGAATAAGCTAACCAAAATTGTAAGGGACAAATAAAAAAGAAAGTTATAAACAAAGAGTAATGATCTCCTCTGTGAGTAGAAGAGGAAGAAATAAACTCTCGTAACACAATAAAGCTCACCAAACCAAATAAAATAGTCGCTCCAATGTGACCTAAGATCCAGCTTAACCAAAACATAATAGCCATTCCCCAGCTTTGACGGATTAAAGGCCAAAATGTATTAGCAGTAAAAAATAAATTATTTTTGGGCTTGATTTGCCTAGTGTAATCAATATAAAGTAATATCAAAGTTAATATTGTTAAAAAACCAAAAAGCAATACAAATAAAATATTGATTTGAGCTTCAGTAGAAAAACTTTTTAAATATTGATTCATCTTATTTATACATTTTTTAATTGTATTAATTCAGTTCTAGCTCGTATTAAGTAATCAGATTTAGACTCATTTTCTAATAATTGACAAGGGGCACCAAAAGTAACAGAACATAAAATAGGTACAGGTAATATTTCACCCTTAGGCATTACTCTTTGTACATTATTAATCCAAACAGGAATAATCTCTACTTCTGGAAATTGCCTAGCTAAATTAAATAATCCTGCTTTAAACGGTTGTGGTTCATCTTCGAAGCCACGTGTGCCCTCTGGAAAAATAATAATCGAATCACCTTGGTTTAATGCCTCAATTAATGGTTCTAACGGGTCTTGATCGCCTACTCTGCTTCTATCCACATAAACTGCGTTAAATACATTAGTAGTTAACCACTGCTTAAATGGGCTTGAGGTCCAATAATCTTTAGCAGCAATCGCACGGGTTATTTTTTGCAATGATTTAGGTAAGGCACCCCAAATCAAAACGATATCGGCGTGACTTTGATGATTGGCAAAATAAATTCTTTGGTTCGATTTTGGTGGGCAACCATACCACCGCCCTTGTGTTCCCGTTAATAGGCGTACAAAAAATAGTAATATCCAAGAAACTAATTTAGCCAAAATTAACACCTATATTTTTAAATGAAAAATGCTTGAGTGGAGTTCCTATAGCATAAACCATTTAATACCTTGAGGAAACTTTAGCAAAACTCCTCAACATTACTTGTAGTAATGTAGTGAATTAAGCTAAAAATTCTTTCAGTAGGTTCTTTATAACTCTTTATTGCGTATTAGACAAAGGATTGGAGGGTGTATTTTGTTAATTTTTTCATCAACAAAAATGGTATTGAGTATCCACATCCGACCAATAGCTGATTTTAATAGGAATCATTCCTACATGTCATTAAGACATACTTCTAGTAGATTAATAAATTTATCACTAATTTTTTTAATATATGGTACTTATATTATTTATTAAGGTAATTGTGCATCAGGCATACGTGACAAAATTGTGGATGTCCGAGAAGATAAATAAGAGGAGGCCCTATTTTTTTCAAAGAATTTTGGTCTTGGTAACATCACAGCTAATCGAGCTGCTTCTGCTGGAGTTAAATTAGCAGCACTTTTCTTAAAATAGGTTTGAGCAGCTGCTTCTACACCAAATATACCCTCACCCCACTCCACATTATTAAGGTAAATTTCTAAAATACGTTTTTTAGATAAAAATACCTCTAAAACCATTGTTAACACCAACTCTTGTGCTTTACGAAATAAATTACGCTCCCCAGATAAAAATAGATTTTTTGCTAATTGTTGTGTAATAGTTGAACCACCAAAAATTTTAGGTTTGGGCACATTTTCTGGATTTTTCACTTTGGCTGCTCTACGTTCAGCTTTTTCTTTTGCTTTTGCATTACGCTCCCAGGCAGAAGTAATTGCATCCCACTGAACACCATCATGGGTGGCAAACTCATCATCTTCACTAGCAATTACGGATCGCTTCATATGGACAGAAATATCATCGTAATCTAACCATTTTTGATGCCATTCACTACCAGTGTTTTCAGCCGTGATTCGATAGGCCTCGGAGCGCTGAAAAGCAGTTGATTGTGGATCAATCACTACCATTAAAGCTATTTTCAAAATAAAAAATAACTGTAAGGCTAAGCCCCCCACCACCACAAAAGCTAAAAAAGAAACAATACTATTTTTTTTCATATAACTTAGACCCTTTGACGCATTTCTTGTAAGACTCTAGCCGAATCTGGCCGCAGCCCACGCCAAATAAAAAATGATTCTGCGGCTTGCTCGACCAGCATTCCTAAGCCGTCTCGAGCAATACCACCATGCAACTCTACCCATTCTAAAAATGCTTGGGCATTGGGACCATACATCATGTCATAACCCAATGCTTGTGGCGACAACACACTACCGTCAACGGGTACTGGTTCGCCTGCCAAACTACTGGCTGTCGCATTAATTAACAAATCATAGGAATTGCCAACAGCTTGAAAGGAATTTGCCACTAATTGGACTTGATGTAACTTGGCTAATGGGGTATGCGTCAAGCACAACTGCTCGGCTTTAGATAAAGTTCGATTGGCAATCGTAATTTGTTGGGGCATAGCCTCTATAAGAGGACCCAATGCGCCAGCTGCCGCACCACCAGCGCCCAATAGCAACACTTTTTTTCCTTTGATAGGAAATTTAGCGTTGATTTGAATATCCCTAACCAATCCTAGACCATCGGTATTGTCGGCTAGGATCTTGCCATCTTCAAACTTTAAGGTGTTACAGGCTTGTGCCAACAACGCTCTGGCGCTATGCCTGGTAGCTAAATCAAAAGCATCTTGCTTAAATGGAATAGTGACGTTGCATCCTTTTAATTCGTAGCCATTTTGATTGGAGCTAGTTGCACTGCCATACTGATATGAGGCTTGAAGATGCTCAATTTTTGCTTTGAACTCACCAATCGGGCATTCTATTCTTTCATAAATTAATTCTTGTTGAGTTAATTGAGCAAATCTTTGATGAATAAAAGGAGATTTGCTATGAGCGATCGGATTGCCAATTACGCCGTAATAATCCATAAATTAAATTTTAATTTTATTGAGCCACCACAGTGGTTTGCAAGCCATCATCTTTGGTAAAACGAAACCGAGAAACCACCACTAACACTTGAAACTTTTTAAGCATCAATTCTGTAAATTGTCCATATGGCGCTCCTTTACGAACAATAGCCATAGCCATTCTGTCAAAACCCATATCACCAGTTGACTCCAGCACATCCAACTCGCTCACTTGACCAAACTTATCAATACTAATCATGAGAGTGAGTTCACCATATAATTTTTTACCATTGACGCTTGGAAAATTTTTAGTCCCTAACGACTCCACTTTATTTTTAAAGTTTTGATAATAAAAAGCGTGAGCAGTACCAACTGTTGACGGACCTACAAATCGTTTTCTTGGCTTTTCATTGAACTCATTAATTCTTTTTTCAAGTTCTGCAATTAATTTAATTCGCTGCATTTGCTGTGCATTCACATTGCTTTCAGCCCCATTTGCAATATTTTTAGAATCTAAATTTTTAAGTAAATTAGTTTTTTCTTGTTGAAGTTGCGTCAACATTAAATTTTGCTGAGTTTGAGCTGCTTCAATTTCACGTCTAATTTCTTCGATTGATTCTCCGCTGGAGTCCACTAGACTGGCTTGCAGAGCAGATGTGGCTCGACCTTTAGCCTCGTCACCGCCGCCTAATAATGAGGTTTGTGCTAAAGCTTTTGGTTTGTCATTATGATCTTGACCTTTAGCATTCACTAAAATCACTTCTAGGCCTTGATCTTTAAAAACTCTATCAAAACCTTCTGGATCGACAAATTTAAAACCAAATATCCCAACATGTACTAGGGCTGAACCTAATAAACACTTTTGCAAAACACTTAATCGAGCAAATCTCAACACAATCAAGCCCCTGTTGATAAAACCTGAATAGCCTCAGGCACAGCCTCACTGGAGTCTGGTGAATCGTCTAAATCCATTGCAATCGCAACAGGAGTAACACCCAACTCCTCTTCTGACTCTGCATCATCACTTGCCTCAGAAGTATTTTCCGGATGCGAAAATACTTCTATGACCGTAGCTTGTATAGCCAATAGCAACTCATTCACCATGGTAATTTTAAGTTTAACTTGATCACCGCGTTGGGCTTGTGGCCCTCCCACAATAGATAAAACCAAAGGTAACTCATTGGCCCTTGCTAAGCCATCTTTAATAATCACAGCATCTAATTCTTGGATGTTATTTTGCGCCAAATAACGGAGCGTCCAATACAACTCCATTTGATTTTGAATATTTCGATAAGCCGCATAAGCATCATCAAATCCAGAAATAATCGCAAATAAACTAGCATCTTTTGGCTTAAATGGTGCAACTAAAGCGGCGGTACTACCTTGCTTAATACAGGCAATTAATTGCCACTGATTCACCATATCCACATATCGCCTTAAAGGCGAAGAACTCCAAGCATAACAATCTACTCCAATTCCTGCATGGATTAAGGGCTTGGTACTCATGCGTACTTTTACACCAGGAGCCAAGGCTGCTTGGCTACGATAAATGCCAGGAACACCTTTGTCAGCTAATAACCTGCCCCAATGATGATTGGTTAGAATCATCGCTTCAGCCACAATTAGATCAAGTGGTTCACCACGCTTACGTTGAGTAATTTGAACTACTTCATCGCCTAAAGGCTGGTCAGCAGATGGCTTTTGCAACTTAAAATCAAAATCGGGTCGGGTCTGGATTTCAGGTTTACCCCTTACCTGTTCTCTATCGAGTTTTAACTTTTGAGCCAGTCTAAATAAAAACTGTAAGTCTTTTAACTCCACATTTTTAAGTGCCTCGGGAACTATTAAATCAGCCACAGGAGCCTGTGTTAATAATTCGGCAGTCACCCAGTCAGAGAGATGATCATGTCTTAAATTAGCTTTGATCAAAACCGACTCAATTCTAGATTCAGTTTGAATAATCGCTAATGTCTCTTCGTTAAAATCCAAATAGAAAGATAAAGTAGGGCAATATTTACCCTCATCAAGAGAGAACTGTTCTACCACTGATTTTGGCAACATGGTAATCTTATTACCTGGCATATAGACGGTTGACATTCTTGATTTTGCAATCACATCTATATCAGAGCCTGGCTTAATGGCCAAACCTGGTGCCGCAATATGTACACCAACTCTTACTGTGCCAGAGCCAATACCTACCACCGATAATGCATCATCAATCTCATTGGTGCTAGAGTCATCAATTGAAAATGCGGGCTGAGGTGCTTGTACTAAATCGTCAAATGCGGAGGCAAAAAGCTCGGGATGACCAGTACCCTTTGGAAACTGCTCGCTTAAAAAACGTTGCCAATGAAACTGATAAGCTGACTTGATAGCGCCAGCAGTTTGCAACAAATCTAATGGTGCTTTTTTGGTCGCTTTTGCAGCCTGAACCACTGCCTTATATTCAGCCGCATTTTTATCGGGCCTAAATAAAATTTTAAATAATTGAAGTTCTATTGCAGAAGGGCAAACACCTTGCGCTAACTCTTGTGCCCACTGATCAATTTGCTCAGCAATTAAACGCTTTTTTTCAATTGCTTGTAAGGCTTGAGCCAAAATTTCTGCTGGTGCTTTTTTGAAACGACCTTTTCCAGCACGTCTAAAATAATGAGGGGCGCCATAAAGACAAAATAAAGCCGCCACTTGCTCTGCCAAGCTTGCATGCTCGCTAAAGTATTCTTGAGCAAACTCTATAAAACTAAACTCATCCTCACTTGCAAACTCCCAAGCTAGGTTTAAATCTATTGACTCTTGAAGCTGAGTGGCTGAAGCAACTAACTCCCTTGGGTTGGGTGCGTTAAATGTAATTAGTAAATGGGCGACCTTGACCTTTTGCCTTTTACCCGACTCAAGCTCAATTTGGGCGGTCGCGTCTGTCTGGGACATGATCCGTCCGGTTAAAAATTTTCCAGTATCTTCAAATAATGCGTACATTTGTCTATTGTCCCACGACAGGGCATGAGTTGAGTAATGCAAAGTCGTATAAATTAATTTTTTCGTGGCAAGCCTTGTTTTTTTCAAAACTCAACCACAAAGCTTAAGTATTCAGTAGAAAAACAAGTATTCATACAACAAATTGATTTTGACTCCCAATAACAAGGGATAATCGAATTGCTGAAAAAACCTGTTGCATAGCTTCATTTCATAAGCTTATGTTAGAGTTTGCTTGAAGTATTATCATTCAAGAATGCGATGTGAAACTAAAGTTAATTTTGTTTCACATCGTTGGGCAATCGCTTGCACAAAAATAAGATGCACTAAGCCAACCAGCAACACCCCATAAAAATAGTTATGAGGTGTACAATAATATTGGTAGTTCATCTCTGCGTGCTTCTAGCCCACTTATATTAATACATGTCAAGCCTACTTAAAAAAGCTATTTTCAAAAAGTTATTGCTTAGGAAACCTGAAGCACAACTACCTTGATTTTCCATTAGTTCGTTTATTACTACTTTTAAAATATGGCTACCGTATTTGATTCACCACCACTTTTTAGTCGCATAAAGCCAATTTTTACTGGTTTTGATGCAGGTTTGGCTTTAATTATTGCCATTTTAGCAAGTGCTGGTTTACTGATTATGTATTCATCTGGCTACGATCATGGCACCCGCTTTATTGATCATGCGCGCAACATGATGATTGCAGGCATGATTATGTTTTTGGTGGCACAAATTACACCACAACAAATGATGACTATTGCAGTGCCCGTTTATGTATTAGGTGTTTTTTTATTATTAGCAGTAGAGTTTTTTGGAATTACTAAAAAAGGGGCTACACGCTGGGTCAATATTGGCGTAGTAATCCAACCAAGTGAACTGTTAAAAATTGGTATGCCTCTTATGTTGGCTTGGTGGTTTCAAAAACGAGAGGGCCAACTTAAACCGCTAGATTTTGTAGTAGCCGCCATTTTATTAGCAGTTCCCGTGGGACTCATTATGAAGCAACCCGATCTTGGTACTTCATTATTAGTTTTAATGGCTGGTTTATCAGTGATTTATTATGCTGGCTTAAGTTGGAAACTTATGATACCGCCATTGGTAATTGGTGTGGTTAGTATTTTTTTATTGGTAGTCTTTGAGCCACAACTTTGCAGTGAGGGTTTTAGATGGCCTATCTTGCATAATTATCAACAACAACGAGTTTGTACTCTACTTGATCCTACCCGTGACCCACTAGGCAAAGGGTTTCATATCATTCAAAGTATGATTGCTATTGGTTCTGCTGGTATTTTTGGCAAAGGCTTTATGCAAGGGACTCAAACCCACCTAGAATTTATTCCCGAACGAACCACTGATTTTATTTTTGCTGCCTATTCCGAAGAGTTCGGTTTAATTGGCAATGCCTTATTAATTGCAGGTTTTTTTGCTCTCATTTGGAGAGGTTTGTCAATTGCATCCGATGGGCCCACTTTATTTACGAGGTTATTAGCAGCTGCCATTTCAATGGTGTATTTTGTTTATGCCTTTGTTAACATGAGTATGGTGAGTGGAATTTTACCTGTGGTGGGTGTACCACTACCATTTATTAGTTATGGTGGTACTGCCATGGTGACTCTAGGTGTCGGTATTGGAATTTTAATGTCAGTTAATCGAGCAAAAAGACTTTTACAATCCTAACAGATAGAGTTTTATCTTGAATTTAGCTCAGTTTATTTTTAAGCATCCGGCCCATTTTATTGCTTATGGCTTTGGTTCTGGCTTAAGCCCGATTGCGCCTGGTACTGCAGGTACCTTGTGGGCTTGGCTAAGTTATCATTATTGGCTTCAATCCCTTGGCTTATATACTTGGCTCACTTTATTGTGTATAGGTTTTTTAGTAGGCTGGTGGGCCTGTACCGTTACCGCTCGACATCAAAATATTGCAGACCCTAGCGGAATTGTCTGGGATGAGATCCTCGCTTTTTGGCTTATTTTATGGCTTTGTACACCTCAATCATTTACTCAACAATTTTTCGCTTTTCTTCTATTTAGATTTTTTGACGCTTACAAAATGGGGCCTGTGGCTTGGGCTGATCAAACCTTTAAAGGTTTTGGCGCTAAGGGCGGTTTTGGCATTATTTTTGATGATTTAGTGGCTGCTTTTTGTACACTTTTAGTGATTGCTCTCAGTCGTTATATGGGTATGAACTGGGTTTAAAACACTCCTACCTATCGATAAAATTCGTTCCTTTATTTACTATTAATACTCTAGGGAGCCCACAACAAAACTCAAGAATTTCAAGCGTATGGCAGATTGGAATGGATTTTTAAGTAGTCAATGTCATCGACAGTTATTAGGGTTAAAAATCGATGAACTTGGCCATCAAAGCCAGTGCTAGGAATGCGCTTAAGAGTTTTGACAGCAGACTCCTTTATTTTTCAAAAATGCCACATTCCTTAACCACCCATTTTCAAACTTTATTACTTCAATTGGCGAAACAAGCACAATTATCCAAACTTAAGATTGGTACAGCAGAAAGCTGTACTGGGGGACTAATTGCTGCAGCCTGCACCGAACTAGCTGGCTCAAGCGAATGGTTTGAGTGTGGTATTGTGAGTTACTCCAATCAAGCCAAGCAAAGCTTATTAGGAGTCAATAGCCAAACACTTGAGTCCTATGGTGCAGTAAGCCAAGAGGTGGTCGCTGAAATGGTGGCTGGCCTGCTAACACGCACCAAGGTAACCACTGGTGTTGCAGTAAGCGGTATAGCAGGCCCTGGTGGAGCAACTGCCAACAAACCTGTAGGTACTGTTTGTATTGCTTGGCAACATTTTGACCAATCTTACTGTGAAACTTTTTATTTTTCAGGCGACCGACAAGCAGTAAGATTAGCAACCGTTCTCAAAGCCTTAGAAGGCTTATTGGAAATAACAAAGACTAAATAGACCTACATGCCTTGAGTTTTGATGCAGGCTACTAAAAATAATCTTTAACTACCGTATTTTAAGGTTGGATCTTCTATGGTGGCAGAAGGATAAACAGGCTCTATGCTATCCTTAAAAAAAGCTAGTTTTTGTCGCCATAAAATACTCACGGGCCAACGGTGGCCTAATAAGCCAGCATGAATAGACTCCACCACTTTTGGATTTTGTGCTCTTACTAATAAGTCACGCTTTGACATAATCTTTTTTACAAAAGCAATGTTTCTAGGCTCATCGCGCAAGGGGGCATTATCTTCGGCCGCTACCACAATGGGAATAGTAGGAAACATAGGGGCAATTGTATTACTGTAGTTTTCTTTGGTGCCTGTTTTACAGCCTAAAAACAATAAAGTATCGACAGGCTGAAAGACCTGAGGCAAATCAGCTACCAATTTAGCCAAATGAGATGACCTAATTCCAGCAAGCTCACCCAAATAATAACCACGCTCGTGATGACCTGAAATTACCACCATATCAAACGGTGCATGAGCATGTTTGGCAACCAATGCCACTAGCTCTTGCTCTAAATCTTGCGCACTATAGTTACCTGTGAGTTGCAGCCTTTCGAGTTCACTTGCTCTAATTCGATCATAAACAGTAGCGCAAGCTTTTGGTTTTTTTGCTTGCACTGCACACTCTTGCGCTTCTTCAGTGAATTTATCTACATTTTTTTGGGCTTTAATAATACCAAGTCGATTTTTTTTAGGTATTTTCTCAAAAGAAGGTATCACCACGACCTCTTCAGCTTGACCCAATTTACCAGCTTTAACTGCTTCAATTTCAGGTTCAGCATTATTTAAATCAATAAACAAAGTTTTGGCAGTTGTTACTGAACTAAAACCCAAACCAAGGCAAAAATAAACAGCAAAATGAAAAACTTTGCGCTGCAAAAAAGATAAATTAAAAAAGTGAAAATATTTGGTATTCATAAGAAATAATCTTTTTTAAATTACGACAACCCTAATAGTGAAAATGACACTATCTTGCGGAAGAAACAATAAAAATTTTGGTAGCAATAAATACTCAGGCATCATCCAACTCCTTAATTGCCAAATCAGTTAACTGTGAACGTATAAAAATTCCGTTATGCTTGAATTTTTTATTTAATGCTAAAACCGCTTTATCTTTGCTTAATAAATCAACCTTCTGAGCCCAAGCTAAATCAATAAACATTTGATCACTTTTATCTTTACAGCGCCATGGAGCAGCCTCGGGAGGGGCACATAACTTTGAGTTTTTATGAACAAATTCATGTACCTGTTCGGTAGTTGTACCATTTTTACTTAAATAAGCTTGCACCGCTGAGCGCTGTAAAACAAAATTAAACTCATTTAACATAGCCTGAGTCATAAGCATAACTATTTTTTCTGACTCGAGCGCTTGTTTTAATGAATGAGTTTGTGAGTTTTGGTAAACGCACAAATCGAGCACAATATTGGTATCTAGTACTAAACCAACTGAATCACTCATGCGCACCATTTTTCGCTAAGGGAGCATCAGGAGAGGCATTCTTTTGCAATCGTTTATCTCTTGCAGAGCCTGCTACCAAGTCAAATCGAAACAAACGACATTCGATAGGGCCATTCCACATGGGCACGCGCCTCGATTCTTTTAAGCGCATTTTGCTCGGTAACTTAAGGTCTGGGGTCAGCATCCAAGCCGTCCATCCTGAAAAATTCTTTTTCCAATGGGACGC
>CAZKWC010000005.1:64936-74323 GCA_964556425.1 uncultured Limnohabitans sp.
CGGTTAGCAAAATCGACCATACGAAATGACACGTCACTACCAAATACTTTGATTTTTTGGCGTTCAGTAAGGCTTAACTCTTGGCTGCGTGCCTGCCTGACTAAATTATCCCAAGTCGCACGTTGATAAGGGCGTAAATTTTGAAAACCAAATCGTCTTTGGCTTCCAGGGGCAATTTTGCATGCAATTTGCGCGGCCTCAATTGCAATCGTTCCACTACCGCAACAAGGATCATAAAACGGCGTTTCCGGGGTCCAGCCACAAGCGGCAATCATGGCAGCGGCCAAAGTTTCCTTTAAAGGCGCATCACCTTTATCAACACGCCAACCCCTTTTAAATAAGGGTTCGCCAGAAGTGTCAATGTAAACATAAAACTCTTCGGTGGTTAAATGCACATGCAGACGAACACCAGGGAAATGAGTGTCAATACTAGGGCGCTCGCCAGTCATATCTCGAAATCGATCCACTACCGCATCTTTAATTCTGAGAGTTGCAAAATTAAGACTGGTTAAAGGACTGTGCTGAGCGGTAACATCTACTTTAAAAGTGAGTTGATTGTGAAACCAATCTTCCCAAGGTACTGATCCTACGGCACGGTAAAGATCATTTTCATTGCGGTAAAAACCATGACTCAACTCAATTAAAACTCTTTGTGCCAAACGAGTATAAAGATTGAGCTTTAAAGCATCATCCCATGTACCTTTTAAAATAACTCCCGTTCGAGTCTCACTCATTTGGTCAATTGGCTTATTTAAGATTTGACTAATCTCATTGCGAAGCATACCTTGAACACCTGCAGGGCAAGGTAAATATAAAAAATACTGATACATATAAAAATTTCTTGTTTAGTTTTGACGTCGCATACTTGCAGGAGCAATTTTGAGCGACTCTCGATATTTAGCAACTGTTCGACGAGCGCATTCAATACCTTTTGCCTCTAAGAGATCAGCAATTTTTTGATCACTCAAGGGCTTTTCTGGTGACTCTTGGCCAATCCAAGTTTTAATCCATTCACGCACTACTGTGCTTGATGTGGCAGAACCTGATTGAGTGGCTAGGCCTGAAGTAAAAAAATACTTGAGTTCGAAGGTTCCGTGAGGAGTGGCCATATATTTTTGGTTAGTCACTCTAGAAATGGTGGATTCATGTAAACCCAACTCATCAGCCACTTCTTTTAAAACTAATGGTTTGAGGTTAAATGCACCCTTTTCAAAAAAAAGATGCTGCCTCTCTACAATACAACGACTGACCCTTAAGATAGTATCAAATCGCTGATGAATGCTTTTAATAAACCATTTAGCCTCTTGCAATGTTTTATGCAAAGACACACTCGCTGCACTCTTATCGTATTGTAAACAATCGGCATAGGTTTGGTTGACTAATAACTTAGGAACCACCTGATCATTTAAAAAAACCTCAAAAACACTGCCCAATTGCCTTACCAACACATCAGGAACTATCGATTGTGTCGCTTTTTCATGAAAACCCTTGGCAGGTTGAGGATTAAGACGACGTATAAGGTCTGCTGCCTCTTTTACCGCTTGCTCGGTGCTACTACACAATTGTGCTAACAATTTATAGTCTCTTTTGGCTAACAACTCTAAAGGATGTTGGCAAATCTTTAAAGCTAAACCTGTCATGTATTGTGATTGCCCTAAAAACTTTTTATTGTTTCGCAACATTTGTTGTAATTGCAAAGTTAAGCACTCGGGCAAACTTCTTGCTGCTATACCAATAGGCTCCAAATTTTGCAAAATTGGTAAAACCAATTCGATTAATTCTTGTGCCTCATCTTGGTCTAAACTCGGCACTTGTTGTATTAAACTTGCGGCCAAATCAGTGACAGAATCCTCTAAATATCCTTCGTCATTAATCGAATATGCCAAGAAAAACATCGCTAACTCTTGATTCTGGGGCAGAGATAATAATCGAATCTGTTGGGCTAAATAATCGCCTAAAGCCGCTGGTGCTTCTATACTCTCTAACCAAGAACTTTCTGACGAGGTGGAGGTATTGGTAGTAGCATAGGTTTCAAAAAAAGTATCTTGATTTGGATCTGCGGCCACTGTAATATCAATCTGGGCATCAGGAGTAAACTCTTGGGTAATTTCTTGATCCGCTATATCCCAATGAGACTCTTGTTGGGTTTGTTGCCAATCAATACTTGCATTTAATTGGTGATTAATGTTGTCAGCGCTAGGCTCAAAAAAACTATCATCTAACTCTGTCCTAGCTTGCTCATTCTCCTGCCAATCCCTTTGTAATTCGTCTAAGGACAAATCTTGATCATCGCTAGCGTCTGACTCTAAAAATGGATTCTGCTCTAACATTTGTTGAACCTCTTGGTTCAAGTCAAGCGTAGATAGTTGCAACAACCTAATTGATTGTTGCAACTGAGGGGTCAAACTAAGTTGCTGGGACGTCCTAAGACCTAGACTTTGCCTCATAAAAAACTAACACAATAAAAAACCGCAAGCAACTTTTGCATTACATTTTAAAGTCAGAACCCAAATAAACCCTACGAACTTCTGGATTTTGAATAATCAAACTAGGTTCACCTTGGGCTAAAACCTCACCTTGGTTAATAATATAAGCATGATCGCAAATACCTAAAGTTTCCCTTACATTGTGATCGGTAATCAACACGCCTAGTCCTTTGTTTTTTAGAAATTTAATAATTTTTTGAATTTCTAAAACGGCAATCGGATCAATACCAGCGAAGGGTTCATCTAATAAAATGAAACGAGGTTGAGTCGCAAGTGCTCTCGCAATTTCAGTTCGACGCCTTTCGCCTCCCGATAATGCCATTGCATTAGTTTGACGAATATGGGTAATGCTGAGCTCTTGTAGTAAGGCCTCAAGACGTTTTTCGACTGACGATTTTGATAATAACTTCCCCTCATTTGGGCCGTCTTTATAGCGTTGTAACTCGAGCACTGCTCGGATATTATCTTCTACGTTTAAAGCTCTAAAAATGGAAGGCTCTTGGGGCAGATAGCTAAGCCCTAAACGAGATCTACGATGAATTGGCATATGCGTTACATCAGTTCCATCAATCTCTAGACTTCCACCCTCTACTCCTACCAAGCCAACCACCATATAAAACGAAGTCGTTTTGCCAGCACCATTAGGGCCTAACAAGCCGACGACCGAACCTCTTTTGACTGTTAAAGAGACATCTTTTACGACTTTACGACCACCATAAGATTTGCTTAAGTGTTTAGCATCTAATCTTTGATCCGAAATTTCTAATTTTGCTGAATTGGGCATTATGGATGACCCGCCTTATTTGGTTTTATTACCCAGTGTCTTACTGGATTTGAGAGGTGGAGCAGCCTCTACTGAGGCGCTGCTTGTAAGAACAGGAGTTGTCGCTGTATTAGGCTTAGCTCCAATGACAGCCTGAACCCTACCAGTTGGATTGGTGGGTGAAACATTGGACTTTCCACTATCAACAAAATAACGTTCTGTAGTGTTTTCATAGGTAATTAAACTGCCTCTTAAATCATCAACCAAGGTAGTACCTGCAAGACGCTTTAAATTTGCGTTATTTCTTAATTTAACATTATCGGCTTTACCATCGTAATCAATAATGTCTGAGGTGCCTTCAATAAACTCATTAATACCCTCACGTTTTTGACGAAAAAATGCTTGCGTTTTACCGTCACCAGTAATAGTGGCAAACTGATTGCCTTGGGCATCTTGCCTGACTTCAATTTTTGCGCCTCGCATTACAATTGAACCTTTGGTGATGACGACTCCACCTGTAAAAGTAGTAATTAACTTTTGATCATCATGACGCATAGCATCTGCTTGGGCATTCATTGGCATACCACTATCTGCCTTTTCCGCCCAAGCAAAGTTAGACAACATAGCAGATACAAATAGAACAATCCATTTGTAATTCAACTGACGACTTATTCTATTCGTATTCATATTTTTAATAACTGCTTGTAAAACTATAATCCAACACAACTCTGGTTAAGCTGATTTTTTTGCAATACCAGCTAAATACTCCACCACCGACAAGGCTCTGGTATTACCTTTTGCCAATTGACCATCGGTATAAAATTTACCTGCAACACCAAACGAAGGTACGCCGTCAACTTGGTAATTGGCCACTATTTGTTTAGCTTTAGAAATTTTGGTATTTACTGAGAATGAATCGTAGGTGGCGTTAAATGTGGTCATATCAAGACCTGCTGATTTTGCCCATGCTTTAACTCCTTCGGTAGAGCTTAAATTTTGGTTTTTAACATGAACCGCCAAAAACACTTGTTTATGATATTGCTTTACCAAATTAAGCGCTTCAAGGGTATAAAACAGTTTTTGCATTGGAATAGCTCGAGGATCAAATGCAACAGGCACACGTTTAAAGGCTATATCGGCTGGCAACTTTTGTAACCATTGCTCGAGTTCAGGCTCGAAAGCATTACAGTGGGGGCAGAAATAACCAAAAAACTCTATTACTTCTACTTTACCTTTAGGGGCATCCACTGCTACTGGTTTAGATAAGGTTTCAAAATCAGTGCCTGTTGCGTATGAACTTGTTTGAGCAACACTAGTGCCTACACTTGATAAAGCGACCGCACCCAAGGCACCAACACCTGCCACCGATAAACCACTTTTAATCACAAAACTACGACGATTAACTGACATAGAAAACTCCATATATTTAAAAAACCTCAATATAGGTTAAAAAAACCTATTAAAAGATCAATTTACAAACTGTAACTAAGACTACTGTGCTTTCACCAAACCGTTTTCAATTGAAGCTTTATCTAACTTATTCTTCAAATTTTGTGCTTCAGCAGAAGTCATGGAAGTGGACCTCACTCTGTATATTAATTTACCGCCTTGATCGACTTCCGTGATTTTAGTCTCTATACCTAACAAAGCTAAACGAGCTTTTTGAGCAGATGCATCTTCTTTAGATTTAAATGCCCCTACTTGCACCGAATACAAAGAATTGGTGGAAATTGGAGAACTAGCTGGAGTTGCGGTGTTTTTAGAATTGGATTTTACGGGTGTTGCCACCGCTGATTCTGCGCTAATATCGCGAACAGTTGCCTTATCTGGATTACTTGGTTTTGGCTCAACACCGACACCAATCACTTTGGCGTCCACCACCTCGCCACCGCCCTTGACTTTGGGCTTTAACTCGGTTGTGTCAGTGGTTTGAAGTGCATTCACTACCTGGTCAATGACATCAGATTGAGTTTCAGGCACTGGTAACAACACGCCACCATCTGAACTGGCACTTTTAGAAACCAAAGCAGGAGGTGTCGCCTTACCAAATAATTGAGCATTAGGATCCCAATTTTTGTTTTTGATAATTTCATCTAATGAATTTAATACCTCTTTGCCTTGCACTTTGTTGGTAATAGGCATTTTTGCCTTACTTAACCACAGGGCTAATCCAACGGCAACACCAATACCTAAAGTTAAACCTAGGACAATTCCAATAAAAGTACTACCGTTTTGATTTTTCATATATTCCTCACATTTTTTGTGGAGCTGAAACACCAAGAGTGGCCAAACCATTTGCAATCACTTGAGCAGTTGCAGCCACTAAGGCCAATCGAGCCAATTTTACCGTCTCATCCTCAACTAAAATTCTTTCTGCATCGTAATAGCTATGATAACAAGCAGCCAACTCACGTAAGTAGAAGGTCACATCGTGTGGGGCAAAATCACGTGCGGCAGCCGTTAATACTTCTGGAAATTTTGCTAATAACATTAATAGTGCCATAGCTTGCGGACTTTGTAATGGCTCTAGATTTGCCTGAGACAACTCGGTTATGTTACCACCCCAAGTTGATAAAATAGTACAAATTCTAGCGTGGGCATACTGAACATAAAATACTGGATTTTCATTGTTTTTAGACACTGCTAAATCCACATCAAATAAATAGTCAGTATCGGGTTTGCGAGACAATAAAAAGAATCTTACAGCGTCAGCACTAGTCCACTCAATTAAATCTCGTAAAGTCACGTACGAACCGGCACGCTTGCTGATTTTGACCTCTTCACCGCCCTTGACTACCCGTACCATCGTATGAAGCACATAATCAGGAAACCCTTTTGCAATTCCGCAATCTAAGGCTTGTAAGCCTGCCCTTACCCTCGCAATAGTGCCGTGATGGTCTGTACCTTGAATATTAATGGCCTTGGTAAAGCCACGCTCCCATTTAGTCTGATGATAGGCCACGTCAGGTACAAAATAGGTATAAGTGCCATCTTGTTTGCGCATTACACGGTCTTTATCGTCACCATATTCAGTTGACTTTAACCATAAAGCGCCGTCTTGTTCGTAGGTATGACCTTTTGCCTGTAGTTGTTGAACGGCAGTTTCCACTTTACCACTCGTATAAAGACTAGACTCTAAGTAATAATGATCAAACTTAACCCCAAAAGCTTGCAAATCTAAATCTTGCTCATGACGTAGATAAGCGACTGCAAAATCACGAATATTTTCTAAATTATTAATATCCCCAGAAGCCGTCATTTCACGATCATCAGCTTTAACTGTTTTTTGAGCTAAATAATCGTCAGCTATATCTTGAATGTAATCACCGTTATAAGATGATTCTGGCCATTCAGCATGACCAGGCTGAATGCCCTTAGCTCTTAATTGCGTACTGTTGGCTAAAGTAGCAATTTGTACACCCGCATCGTTGTAATAAAACTCACGATGAACTTTAAATCCTTGTGAAGCAAACAAGTTACAAATAGCATCGCCCAAGGCAGCTTGCCTTGCATGGCCTACATGCAAAGGTCCAGTAGGGTTAGCCGATACAAACTCGACCATTACTGAAGCCCCATTAGAGGGCTGCTGGCCAAATTTTTCTTTTGTTTCAAAAATTTGCGTAAGCACGCTTTGTTTAGCTGCTGGTGTTAATGTGATATTTAAAAACCCAGGACCTGCAATTTCAATAGAATTCACCCATTTTTGAAAAGCAGGGCTACTCATTAATGATTCTCTTAATTGTTCGCCTAATGCACGAGGATTTTTCCCCAATGGCTTTGCCAATTGCATCGCACTAGTACAAGCCAAGTCACCATGCGAGGCTACTTTAGGTAATTCAAAGGCGGCTTTAGCGCCAGCACCAGGGTTCAAAGACTCTAATTGAGCCGATAATTCTGCTAATAATTCAGATTTTGCTAATAACATGCGTTTTTTTTCCTTGAGCACTCGTTTACCACAGATAAAATTATAAAGTAGTAAATGATTTCATTTTTAATATATTGGCCAGGGCCAATTAATACTAAGTATTTGATTTTAATAAATAAAATCAATAATATTTGTGTTAAACACTAGAGTTATGAACTCTTAATTGATACAAAATGACAAAAAATCATTACCTATTCTGCCTATGTTAAAGGGAAAGAGGTTTAACCTTGAACAAATTTGAAATAAAATGTCGGGGTGTTTATAAGAAAACGCATTTCATGCACGGTAGCTAAAGGATAATGGTCTGTCGCTTCCGCCCGATATTTTGGTAAAATTTGTCGGTTTGTGCACCTCGCCTGTTTACCCTGGACTGTTTATCACAATGAAAACCAACCGATCACTGACTTCTCATTTGGTAGCTGTTGCCCTAACCATGCTGGTTTCTGTACCTTCAATGGCTAACACAGCTGCTGCTCCTGCAAAAGCCGACCTCGCAAAAGGCGAAGCTAGTTTTGCTGCCGTTTGTGCTGCTTGTCATGCTGCAGATGGTAATTCTACTATTGTCGCCAACCCTAAACTCGCTGGTCAACATGCTGGTTATATTAATAAGCAATTAACTGAGTTTAAATCGGGCAAGCGTGCCAATGCTGTTATGAGTGGCTTTGCTGGGGCTTTATCTCCTGCCGATATGACTAATATTAGCGCTTGGTTGGCCACACAAAAAGCAAAACCTAGTTTTGCCAAAGACAAAGACTTAGTACTTTTAGGCGAAAAAATTTACCGTGGTGGTATTGCCGATCGTCAAATTGCAGCCTGTGCAAGTTGCCACGGTCCTAATGGCGCTGGTATTCCACAAATTTACCCACGTTTATCGGGTCAACACGCCGAATACACAGCCACTCAATTAAATGCCTTCCGTGAAGGTGTGCGCAAAAATAGCACTCAAATGACACAAGTAGCTGCCAAGCTCAATAACCGTGAAATTCAAGCTGTTTCCGACTATATTGCTGGATTGCGCTAAATTCTAAATTAGTAATTTAATTAAAAAAGAGGTGTTCAACACCTCTTTTTTTTGGAACTCAAAAAAAAGACCACAATTTAAATTGTGGTCTTTTTTGCATTTAGCTTAAAACTAAAAGAATTATCTAAAACGTGATTCTGGAGTAACTTCTAAATCAGTTGATAAAGAACCCATATATTTGGCTAATAATTTGAGTTCATTATTAGTGAACTGCTTAGCAATGCCACCCATAATGGCGTTATTACGGCCTAAAACTGGTGATTTTCCATCTGCTTTGTAGGCTTTTAATGCTACAAATAAATAGTCAGGGTACTGACCCGCAATTTTTGGATAGGTTTCGGTAATTGGCTTGCTAAAGTTAGCACCGTGGCATGAAGCACAGTTACCCTTAGTTAACAAGGCTTGGACTTCAGCGCTAGGTTTAACAGGTTCAGCAGCTGCTTTTTTAGAGCTTTTACCAGCGTAAAAGGCAGCGACATCGGTCATATCTTGCTCTGTTAAAGATTCTGCAATACCGCGCATGCTAGGATGTTTACGTTCGCCCTTTTTGTAAGCTGTAAGAGCTTCAATAATATATTTTTCGCTTTGGCCTGAAATCATAGGGACTTTATGAATTTCTGGAAAGGTGGCTTGATAGCCGACAATTCCATGGCAACCAATACACATTGCAACTTTAGTTTCAACTGCAGCATTGGTTTTGGGTTCTTGAGCTAAAGCTACACTGGTCACCTGGGCGACAGCAAGAGCCATCAAGGTTATTAATTTCTTATTCATTTGCGCACACAATTCGTTAAGTTGCTTAGAGGGATTTCTTTTCGTCAGAGCGAGCTGATTTTATAGCGAATGGTTAAAATTGACAATAGTCAATTCAAGACCACCAATTTTATGATAGATGTTGACCTTTAGGGGAAATTATGAAGAAATTTGAAGGCTCGGAACAATATGTAGCCACCCAAGACCTCATGTTGGCGGTTAATGCCGCAGCCACCTTACAAAAACCTTTGTTGGTAAAAGGTGAGCCAGGCACTGGTAAAACCATGTTAGCAGAAGAAGTAGCCAGCGCCTTAAACATGCCTTTATTACAGTGGCATATTAAATCAACCACTAAGGCACAGCAAGGCCTCTATGAATATGATGCGGTTAGCCGTCTGCGCGACTCACAATTGGGCGATGAAAAGGTCAAAGACATTCA
>CAZKWC010000005.1:74423-83517 GCA_964556425.1 uncultured Limnohabitans sp.
CGGTTAGCCGTCTGCGCGACTCACAATTGGGCGATGAAAAGGTCAAAGACATTCATAACTACATTGTAAAAGGCGTATTGTGGCAGGCCTTCACAGCTGAACAGCCAGTGGCCCTTCTAATCGATGAAATTGATAAAGCAGATATTGAGTTTCCCAACGACTTATTACGTGAAATCGATCGTATGGAGTTTTATGTTTATGAAACTCGTGAACTGATCAAAGCCAAGCACAGGCCCCTCGTTTTTATTACCTCTAACAACGAAAAAGAACTTCCTGATGCATTTTTGAGGCGTTGTTTTTTTCACTACATTAAATTCCCAGATGCACCCACAATGCAAAAAATTGTTGATGTGCATTTCCCAGGACTTAAAAAAGAGTTGCTAAGTGCGGCCATGAAAACCTTTTTTGAGATTAGAAATTTACCTGGCCTTAAAAAGAAACCATCTACTAGCGAGTTATTAGATTGGCTCAAACTGATTGTGGCAGAAGACATTCCATTGGATGCGTTGCAAAGTAAGGACGATAAGGTTTCTATTCCACCTTTGGTAGGTGCTTTGTTAAAAAATGAACAAGACGTCACTTTGTTTGAAAAATTAGTATTTATGCAAAGTCGCAATAGATAAAAACCATTGAACAACCCCTGGTACTCATTTTGGGAATTCGTCTTGATAGCGCTTAAAAAAATAGCTTGGTAACTCCGCCTTATTGATAAGGTGGGGCATCAACCAGCTTTTAGACTAAAAAGATTCCCATTGGCTAAGGGATATTAGAGTAAGGTTTATTTAATTTCCTAGAAAGATTAAAAATGAATTCATTGTTAAAAGAAGGTATAAGCGACGCAATAGGTTTTGTGGTGGGCGCTTTGGCTGGCTATTTATTAGCTAGGCTTATAGGTTTTGATTTATTTGCCAAAGGCTACGGTAGCTCGAGTATTGTGGCAATCTTATTAGTGGGCCTAGGTGGAGGCTTAGGCTTACAAGCTTCTCGCAAATACTTGCTCAAAAAGGATAAAAAATGAGTGCAGATTTATTTATTCAACCCATTCCAATGTCCATTCATGGGATTAGTTTAGTACCACTCGACTTATCCCATGAAGAAGGCCTGCGTTATGCCGCTCAAGATGGTGAACTCTGGAAAATAAGAGTCACCTCTGTTCCCGAACCAGAAAATACCAAAACTTATATTGAAAATGCTCTTGACATGCGTCAAGCGGGTAACCGATTGGCCTATGCAATTGTAATTACGGCTACTGGTCAAATCATTGGTACTAGCAGTTACCACGACATCGTTCCAGCCCTTAAAAGAGTAGAAATTGGCTGGACTTGGTATGCTAAAACATGGCAAAAAACCCATGTCAATGCCTGTTGTAAGTTGTTACTCATGACCCACGCCTTTGAAACCCTAGGTTGCAAAGTGGTGGGCTGGCGAACTGACAACTTTAATTACGCATCTCAAGCGGCGATTGAAAAATTAGGCGCTCGTAAAGATGGTGTGCTACGTGGCCATGCCTTTAGGCGTGATGGCACGATTCGAGACACTGTCATGTACAGCATGACGGCTGGAGAATGGCCTGAAGCCAAAGCCCAGTTACAACATCGTTTAGCGCGCTACCTTGAGTCAGCCTAATTTTATTTTTACAGGCCTTGCAAAATGCTGATTAACTTCTTCTACACCCTTCGAGCAGCCAAACTACCTGTTTCTGTCAAAGAGTATCTCAATTTATTAGATGCGCTCAAGCAAGGGGTGGTGGGACCTATGAGTGCTGATGGCACTGGTCATAGTCTTGATGAGTTTTATTATTTGAGCCGTACTATTTTGGTCAAAGATGAAAAACATTACGACAAGTTTGACCGAGCTTTTGGTGCTTATTTTCAGGGTGTTGAGATGATTGCCGATCTCAATAAAGAAATTCCGTTCGACTGGTTAAGAAAAACTCTAGAGAGAGAACTTAACCCAGAAGAAATGGCAAAAATTGAAAAAATGGGCTGGGATGAGCTCATGGAAACGCTTAAAAAACGCCTAGACGAACAAAAAGAGCGTCATGAAGGAGGCAACAAATGGATTGGCACTGGTGGTACCTCTCCTTTTGGAGCTTATGGCAATAACCCACAAGGCATTCGCATTGGCCAAGATAGAAGTCGCAACCGAAGTGCTGTAAAAGTCTGGGATCAAAGGGCTTATAAAGACTATGACGATAACCAAGAGTTAGGCACGCGCAACATTAAAATGGCGCTACGTCGATTACGCAAATTTGCTAGAACCGGCAATGATTTAGAGCTTGATTTAGATGACACCATTCATAGTACGGCGGCTAACGCAGGTTACCTTGATATTAAAATGGTTCCCGAAAAACACAATAACGTCAAAGTATTGTTGTTAATGGATGTGGGCGGTACTATGGACGACCATATTACTAGAGTAGAAGAGCTTTTTAGTGCTACCAAAACTGAGTTTAAACACCTCGAGTTTTATTATTTCCATAATTGTGTTTACGACTTCATGTGGAAAAACAATAAACGTAGATTTGCCGAAAAATTTCCCACCATAGACATTATTCGAAAATATAACAAAGACTATAAACTCATTTTTATAGGGGATGCCACCATGAGCCCCTACGAAATTTTGCAACCTGGCGGTAGTGTTGAATACAACAACGAAGAACCCGGTGCTGAATGGCTACAAAAACTCACCAACGCATTTCCAAAATTTGCTTGGATTAACCCCGAACCTCAAGGGGTTTGGCAATATAGACAAAGTATTAGCTTAATTCAACAACTCATGGGCAATCGCATGTTTCCACTTACCTTAAAAGGTCTTGAAGATGCAGTTCGCTTGCTCAGTAAATAAAGAGTTTTCAAGAAGAAAAAACAATATTAAAAGGCAGTTGGTAAAAAAAGTGCTTTTTACGTTCTACAATCAGCTTTTCAACTAGTGGCAGTTGAAAAGCTTTTTAATTCACTAAAGCCCTCTTTGTCTCTTCGTAGTTCAATGGATAGAACGAGTGCCTCCTAAGCGCTAGATACAGGTTCGATTCCTGTCGAAGGGACCATTTTTAGAAAAGAGACTACTTTTCTATTGAATTAACCCGCTACAAAATTTCAAAAATAGTGAGTTTCAAGATACAGCTTGTAACTAAAAATAAATAATCTCGGTACATTCTCTCTTGCCACTTGAAAGCTTATGCAAGTGTTTGTTTTTATTAAATTTTTTAATATACATTTGTTTACAACTTCTACTTTCCGAATTGTCAACCTTGTATTACTTGCGTCAAAAATCATTTGAATTGGTAACTTAATTCAAAGAAAGATAATTAGCATGAAAATTGGCTTAATAGGATATGGAAAAGCAGGCAAAGCGGTTGCGCGCGTGCTGGCCAACGATAGTCGTTTTCAATTGCAATGGATTATTAGACGTGAAGCCAAAACAAATGAGCATATGGAAGAGTTCCCGGCTATTCCAATTTATGGCATGCAGACGCTTGATTTAGCCGACTTTCTTGAAAAAAATAAAATTGATGCGATTGTTGACTTCTCTGATGAGGCTTCTGTGCATTGGTATGGAAACGAGATTGCCAATCGGCAAGTTATTATAGTTTCGGCTATTTCTAATTACAGCGCAGAAGGTTTAACACTACTTCAAAAATTAGGCGAAAAAACCAGAGTCATGTATTCACCCAACATCACTTTAGGTATCAATTTTCTCATGTTAGCGGCAAAGTTACTCAGAAAAGTAGCTCCTTTTGCAGACGTAGAAATTATTGAGCAACACTTTAAAGAAAAGCAAGATGTTTCAGGTACCGCCAAAAAAATTGCTCAAAGCCTTAATGTGAACGAAGAAAAAATTACCGCATTACGTTTAGGCGGAATAGTCGGTCATCATGAAGTTATTTTTGGTTTTCCACATCAAACACTTCGCATCACGCATGACTCCATTAGAAGAGAAGCTTTTGGTACGGGTGCAGCTTATGCACTCACCATACTCAATCAAGTACCCATTGGCTTTTATACCTATGAGCAATTGCTACAAAACATTATTGAAAAAGAATTTGCCAATCCAACTCACAATTAAAAAATGGTTTTTTTATGATTTTAGACTCTATCAAACGTCGTTTTATATCTCGATTTGACCTTAGACACGACCAAGCTAATTCGGCTGAAATTGACTATACTTTTAGAAGCGGGGTTGAATTTAGGGGAACTAATCTTTGGGTTTTAATATTTGCCATATTAGTTGCATCGATTGGCCTTAATGTGAATTCAACAGCCGTTGTAATTGGGGCTATGTTAATTTCACCCTTAATGGGACCCATAATGGCTTTAGGTTACGGGGCCGGAATCAATGATTCTGCGCTCATGAAAAAGTCCATTTTTAATTTGGGTTTGGCAGCAGTGTTAAGCTTAATTGCCTCCACACTGTATTTTTTAATATCGCCATTATCTCAAGCCCACTCTGAGTTATTAGCCCGCACCACCCCGACTATTTGGGATGTATTAATTGCCCTTTTTGGTGGTCTTGCTGGTGTCATTGGTGTAACCCGAAAAGTTAAATCTAATTTAATTCCGGGAGTTGCAATTGCCACGGCATTAATGCCCCCGCTTTGTACAGCAGGTTATGGTTTAGCCGTGGGGAATTGGCAATTTTTTATAGGTGCTTTTTATTTATTTACTATTAATTGCGTCTTTATCGCAATAGCTACACTCATGATGATCAGGCTAATGAGCTTGCCGAGTGTAAAAATATTAGAAGAAAAAAATTTGCTAAAGAGACGAACTATTATTGGTTTTATTATTTTTTCAACTGTTGTGCCGAGTTTATTCTTAGCATTTGACCTGGTTCATAAAGAGTATTTTGAGTCAAGTGTGAATCGATTTATACAAGTTTCATTTAAAAATAATACGAATATTTTGGTGTTATCACAAGATATTGACTACCGAAAAAAACAAGTCAAATTAACGCTGGCTGGTAATAGACTTTCTGAAAATGAAATCAATACTATCAAAAATCGTTTAGAAGAATTTGGTTTGACTAAAACTGAATTAATTGTGATGCAATCATCGCCCACTACACCCGACATTAATTTAGTTAAAAAAGATATTTTGAATGAGTTTTTAATCAATAACAAACAAGAAATTCAAAATAAGGATGAAAAAATTGATTCTCTGCAAAGCGAATTAATGAGCCTAAAACAAAGCTCTAATATACAAGGCCTTTTAAAGTCCCTTCAACAAGAACTTCTTGCCCAGTTCCCTACTGCAAGCGAAATTAATATCACAAAAGGCATCTCTAGCTCCACTGACGATAATTCAGACTTTTTTTTAGTTCAAATCAAACTAAAACAAAAAATTAGCAACCCAGAAAAAGAGCGCTTAAAAGCTGGCTTGCAAGTCAGAATTGGTATTGAGAATACTAAAAATTTACGTTTGGAATTTAGTCAACCGTAAGAAAATACTTCACCAATTTTCATTTAACTATGTACCCTCAGCGACAACTAATGCTTACCGCTAATTGACAAAACTCGCCTGTCCTTTATCCTCTTGTTAGGAAGTTTTATTCCAATTAACAAGGAGACAAAATGCCCATCAATGAAACAGATTATGTAGTCATAGGCGGTGGTTCTGCAGGCTGTGTAATAGCAGGCCGACTCACCGAAGATCCTAGTATTCGTGTTGCACTTTTAGAAGCAGGTGGCAGAGGCGATAGCTGGATGGTCAACACTCCAGCAGCAGTAGTAGCCATGCTTCCCACCAAAATCAATAACTATGCATTCGAAACCACACCTCAAGTGGGGCTTAATAATCGAAAAGGTTATCAACCTAGAGGCAAGGCGTTGGGTGGCTCCTCTGCTATTAATGCCATGGTTTATATCAGGGGTCACGCCTCTGATTATGACCACTGGGAAAGTTTAGGTAATCAAGGCTGGTCTTATAGCGCACTGCTACCCTACTTCAAACGAAGTGAAAATAATGCCGATATTCAAAATGAATACCATGGTCAAAATGGCCCTTTAAGTGTGAGCAATTTGCAAACTGAAAATCCTTTTCACGGCATTTATTTAAATGCGGCAAAACAAGCTGGTTTTAAAATCAACCCCGACTTTAACGGTGCCGATCAAGAGGGAGTAGGCATTTATCAAGTGACCCACCAAAACGGTGAGCGTTGCAGTGCAGCTAGGGCTTATTTACATCCCCACATGGGCAAACGCGATAATTTGCATGTAGAAACTGGCGTTACGGTGAGCAAAATTATTTTTCAAGGCAAAAAAGCGGTTGCGGTTGAATATTTACAAAATGGCCAAAAACACACTGTTAAAGCCAATAAAGAAGTTATTTTATGTGGAGGGGCATTCCAATCACCCCAACTCTTAATGTTGTCGGGCGTGGGTCCGGCACAACATTTAAAAGAGCACGGAATTGAAGTGCTGCACGACTTGCCAGGAGTGGGACAAAACCTGCAAGATCACCCTGATTTTATTTTTAGCTACAAAGCCAAAAGCCTAGATTTAGTGGGTATTTCTTTAGCTGGAACGGTCAAAATGACGGGCCAAATTATTCGCTACATTAAAGAAAGAAAAGGCATGATTGCCACCAACTTTGCAGAAGGTGGTGGCTTTTTAAAAACCGACGAAGCTTTAAATGCTCCAGATGTACAACTTCATTTTGTCATCAGTGTAGTAGAAGACCATGCCAGAAAACTCCACTTCTCTCATGGTTATTCTTGCCATGTTTGTTTATTAAGGCCACAAAGTCGTGGGCAAGTTACACTAAAAAATAACAATCCTAATAGCGCGCCATTAATTGACCCCGCCTTTCTCAAAGAAGAAGCTGACCTCGAAACTTTAGTAAAAGGTTATAAACTCACCAAAAAACTACTTGATGCGCCAGCTTTGGCCGATATTCGTCAAAGTGATATGGTCACAGCACATATTCAAACCGATGATGAAATCAAGCAAATTTTGCGTGACAGGGTCGATACGGTTTATCATCCGGTTGGAACTTGTAAAATGGGAATTGATTCAATGGCAGTCGTAGATCCTGAACTAAGAGTCCATGGGCTTCAAAACTTACGAGTAGTCGACGGTTCCATCATGCCCACCTTAATTGGCGGAAACACCAATGCACCCATTATGGCAATTGCAGAAAAAGCAGTTGATTTAATTCGCGCAAGCAACTCACACTAAGAAAGATTGGTTATGAATACACTCAATGCAGCTATGCTACAAATTGAAATACCACAAGAGTTTCAAACCTGTTTTGATGCGCAAAAACAGGCCTATTTAGCGCAACCAGAACCCAGTTTACAAGAACGCCGTGCCGACCTCGCAACGCTTTCAAGAATGCTCAAAGAAAATCGAGACGCCTTGGTAGCCGCCATTAACCAAGATTATGGCAATCGCTCTGAATTTGAGACTTTGTTTGCCGAGTTTTTTGTGGTGTTAGAAACCATTAAAGACTCTAGTAAAAAACTACGCAAATGGATGAAGCCACAGCGTCGCCATATCGACATCATGCTCTACCCAGGTGCTTCTAACCGAGTCATTCCACAACCCCTAGGTGTTGTAGGTGTGATTGTGCCTTGGAACTTCCCGCTTAATCTGACCTTTTGCCCCCTAGCCGCAATTTTTGCAGCGGGTAATAGGGCTATGGTCAAAATGAGCGAAAACTCCAGAAATCTCGCTTTGTTATTGGCTGAAATTAGCCCGCGATATTTTCCGAAAAATAAGCTCCAATTTTTTGAAGATGGAGGTGGCAGAGGACCGTCTTTTTCTTCTATTCCTTTTGATCATTTATTGTTTACTGGCTCTGGCACAACTGGTAAAGCGGTGATGGCTAATGCCGCTCGCAACCTTACTCCGGTCACGCTTGAATTAGGTGGTAAAGCACCTGCCGTAGTAGGTCCCGACTATTCAATTCAAACTGCCGCCGAGCGCATTATGTGGGTCAAGATGTTTAATGCGGGACAAATTTGCACCAACATTGATTACGTGTTTTTACCCGAAGGACGTGAGCAAGAATTTACCGAGCACTGCAAAAAATTAATTGCACAGCGTTACCCCGATATAAACGCAAATGATTACACCTCCATTATTGATCAGCGTGCTTTCGACCGTTTAAACCACACACTAGACGATGCAAAAGCAAAAGGAGCAACTGTTATTAATTTGGCGCAAGGTCAAACTCCAGACCTTAGTTTAAGAAAGTTTTCTCCACATATTGTGCTCAATCCAAGCGCCGATATGATTATTTCACAAAGAGAAATTTTTGGCCCTATTTTGCCTATTCGCACCTATAAAACCAAAGAAGAAGTTGCCTCTTATATTAATAGCCACGATAGGCCTTTGGCACTCTATCCTTTTACCAATGATAAATCACTGCAAAAATTTTATATTTCTCATGTGATGTCAGGTGGTGTGTCGGTGAATGAGGCTTTACTTCATGTGGCGCAACATGATCTGCCATTTGGCGGCGTTGGACCTAGTGGTATGGGTCATTACCACTCACAAGAGGGTTTTAATACTTTCTCTAAATTACGACCCGTTTTTTATCAAGGGCCTTTTTCAGCAATCCAAATGTTGTTCTTACCACCCTATGCCAACAAGGCTTTAAAGTTCATGAATTTGCTCATGAAATATAAAGCCTAAAATTTTATTGAATGCAAAAACGTGATGACTCTACATCACGTTTTTTAACATTGAATCTATTGTATAAAAATTAGTGTCATCTAAAGACTCACTCAATCAACACGAAATACCAATAATGAAAATCATTCCTACCCTCCAAGAACTGTGTAGCCTAGTAGGGCAAGAAATCAGTGTCAGCGATTGGTTGCTTATAGAACAAGAGCGGATTGATCAATTTGCACAAGCCACCGGCGACCATCAATGGATTCACACCGACCCTGTTAAAGCAGCCAATGGTCCATTTAAAACGACTATTGCACATGGCTTTTTAACGCTTTCATTGTTACCATGGTTTTTTGATAGTTCTATTGCGGTGCAAGACGTTAAAATGGGCGTTAATTATGGATTGAATAAAGTCCGTTTCCCTGCTCCCGTACCTGTTAATAGTCGCATTCGTGGACGTATTAAACTGCTCTC
>CAZKWC010000006.1:0-79781 GCA_964556425.1 uncultured Limnohabitans sp.
GGTCGTTTTTAAAATTCAGCAGCTTATAAGGCCAAAAGGTAAAAAACCAGTGATTCAAAAAATCACTGGTTTTATTTTTTTGAGGCTTGTAATTTAAAAAATAGTCCTGAAATAAGTGGGGGACTTATTAAGCCTCTACAATTGCATTTGCCTAGTTTTTGTTAACGGAATAGTTAAGAATTCTGTAGCATAGTGTTTTGTATTGTTTGTAACCTAGCTTTGGGCAAGTTATAGTGTTATTTTTTCATCAATATATTTATGATGTTAAAAGTGGACTCTGTAAACCGCTCCAATCTGTCCCACAGCCAATCAAGTCACTTGATGCTGCAGTAGCCTTGATTTTAAATTCTACTCACAAACTGTTTTTTTTACTAAAGGAAAATTATGGAACATACCTTACCCGCCTTGCCGTTTGCCATTGATGCATTAGCCCCTCATTATTCTAAAGAAACCCTCGAGTTTCATCATGGTAAACATCACAACGCCTATGTTGTTAATTTAAACAACTTACAAAAAGGCACTGAATTTGAATCCATGTCTTTAGAAGAAATTATCAAAAAATCAAGTGGTGGTGTTTATAACAACGCAGCTCAAATCTGGAATCACACATTCTTTTGGAATTGCATGAAGCCAAATGGTGGTGGTGCTCCTACTGGTGCTTTAGCCGATGCAATTAATGCAAAATGGGGCTCTTTAGATGCTTTTAAAGAAGCATTCGTGAAGTCAGCCGTAGGTAATTTTGGTTCTGGCTGGACTTGGTTGGTGAAAAAGGCCGACGGCTCGGTTGATATTGTGAACACAGGCGCAGCAGGTACACCTTTAACTACTGCTGACACTGCGTTATTAACCGTTGACGTATGGGAACATGCATATTACATTGACTATCGTAATTTGCGTCAAAAGTTTGTTGAAACTTTCTTGGCTAATTTGGTCAATTGGGAATTTGCAGAAAAGAATTTTGCTTAATTAAAGCAAACATAATGCCAGTAAAACGGCTGGCATGTATTTAATGTCCAACTCCTATATAAATTGGAGTTGGATTTTTTTTGTTTACTGCTAATTAGGGTTGAAAAGGAGTACCTTTTAATTGAAAGCCGGCTTTAATATTTTTAGCTTTAAACCAACCCAAGTTCATTTCCAGTACATACCGAACAGGCTTTTTTGAGCAGTGGGAATCAAGGGTTTGTGGTTTCATATCTTCCAAATTAACAATCGTGCCGTCATCTGCAATAAAAGCAGCGGTAAGCGGTAACTCAGTGTTTTTCATCCAAAAGCATTGCACTGTAGCTTCTGGAAAGATAAACAACATGCCTTCGTGTACAGGCATTGATTTCCTGAACATGAGGCCGATTTGTTTTTCAAGGCCCGATTGAGCAACCTGTGCTTCAATACGATGCATACCTGCTTGAAGGCTTACCCTAGGTAAATTGAGCTGTGGGCCATCTTGCGTATAGCCAGCAACAGGGGTTGTGAATAAACTAAATCCAATGACGCTTGCTATAGTAAAACTAAAGCTAAAGCTCAACTGAAAAGTTGCTCTTTTAATAGTATTTAAGAATGCATTAAATATTGGTTTCATAGCAAAATCTTTAAATTAAGGAAAACAAATGGTTTGAATTTTTAAATACTATAGTCGAATTGACAGAAACAAGTGTAACGATGAGTACTAAAAGCAAAACGCCCGCAAAAGCGGGCGTTTAAATAATCGTTAAAAACGAATATTATGCTTTAGAAGCTGTAGATGCAGCAGCTTTAGCTTTAGAAGCTTTAGCTTTCATTGGCTTAGCAGCTTTTTTAGCTTTAGAAGCAGCTGAAGCAGCTACTTTAGCACCAGAAGTTGCAGCTGCAGGAGCAGAAGCAGCAGCGAAAGCGCCAACAGCGAAGAAACCAGCAACCAAAGCAGCGATAATTTTGTTCATTTTGAGTATCCTTAACTTAACTAATAAAAAACTTAGCAGACCTTTATGAGCCTTGCTACAGACATAACGTATGGGTTTACCCTAGCGTTGACATTTTTTTAAAAAAATTTTTAAATAAGTTGTGTATGCCCCCAAAAAAGTCATAAGTTTTACGGTAATTCTCAATTTTTCAAAAAGTAGCTGTTTTTTTGCGACTCTTTTCTATTTATTCTGGACTTTTTGTTGAAAATAAAGTCAACTTGATAAAAATCATCAAAAAAAACGCTTCCAAATGTTAAGTCGAGTAAGTTTCTTCGCTAAACAAGACAATAAAGTCGGATAAAATGAAAAAGACACTTGAGTTGCAACCACTATTGACTGTTTTGACAGTTTCTAGCAAGCGACACAGGTCAAACTTGCACGGTAAATCCCTAGGAGACGTTTTTAATATGTATCAGCACATCAAGGTGCCCGCACAGGGCGAAAAAATCACCGTCAACGCAGATATGTCACTCAATGTGCCAGATCAGCCTATTATTCCGTTCATCGAAGGTGACGGTACAGGCGCAGACATTACTCCCGTTATGTTAAAAGTAGTCGATGCAGCAGTTGCAAAAAGCTACGGTGGCAAACGTCAAATCCATTGGATGGAAGTTTATGCTGGCGAAAAATCAACCAAAGTTTATGGTCCAGATGTATGGCTCCCAGAAGAAACTTTACATGCAGTGAAAGACTATGTAGTTTCTATTAAAGGTCCATTAACTACACCAGTAGGCGGCGGTATTCGTTCTTTAAACGTGGCATTACGTCAAGAGCTTGACCTTTATGTTTGCTTGCGTCCTATTCAATACTTTGACGGTGTTCCATCACCTGTTAAAGAGCCACAAAAAACCAATATGGTGATCTTCCGTGAAAACTCAGAAGACATCTATGCAGGTATTGAGTTTGAAGCTGAATCCGAAAAAGCTAAAAAAGTCATTAAATTCTTGCGTGAAGAAATGGGCGTTACTAAAATCCGTTTCCCAGAAACTTCTGGTATCGGTATTAAGCCCGTTTCAAAAGAAGGTACACAACGTTTGGTTCGTAAAGCCATTCAGTACGCTATTGACAACAACAAACCAAGCGTAACGATTGTTCACAAAGGCAACATCATGAAATTCACCGAAGGTGGTTTCCGTGATTGGTCTTACGAATTAGCAGCTAGCGAATTCGGTGGCGAGTTAATCGATGGCGGTCCATGGATGAAAATTGTTAATCCAAAAACTGGCAAAGAAATCGTTATTAAAGACAGCATTGCTGACGCATTCTTGCAACAAATTTTGTTACGCCCAGCTGAATATTCTGTTATTGCAACATTAAACCTGAACGGTGACTATGTTTCTGACGCTTTAGCAGCTCAAGTGGGTGGTATTGGTATTGCTCCTGGCGCTAATTTGTCTGACACCATTGCGATGTTTGAAGCTACCCACGGTACAGCTCCAAAATACGCAGGTAAAGATTATGTGAACCCAGGTTCAGAAATTTTATCTGCCGAAATGATGTTGCGTCACATGGGCTGGGTAGAAGCAGCTGACCTTATCATTGAATCAATGAAACGTTCTATTAACAGCCGTAAAGTGACTTATGACTTTGCCCGTTTAATGGAAGGTGCAACTCAAGTGAGCTGCTCTGGTTTCGGTCAAGTAATGATCGACCACATGTAATAGATATATACGAAGCTGGAAATCCACTACCTTGCGTAGTTGAACCAGTTGAGTTATTTTTAAAAACCACCAAACAAATGGGTTTGGTGGTTTTTTTATTTTTAGCCCTTGTGATTTAAAGTTTGGGTCTTAAATGCATCACTGTTCTAGAATAAGAAAAGCGAAAGCGATTGATAATAGAAATAGCCAGACATATTGAACAGGTTAATCTATTATTTTTTACTTTTTTTCAAAAAAAGTGATAAATTGTGAGCCGTTTCATAAAATAAAGTGACATGTTGCGAAACTCAAGTCGCGCAGGCTAGGGTCATAATTGGAATGGTTGATTGGTCGGATGTTATTTACCCCTAGATATTTTTATGGGTAAAAAAACAACTCAATCAACTTTCCTAGTAACTACTATGAATGCGCTTAAGGGATTTGCTGCAGGTTGCAAAATATAAAGGTAAGACAGTTGTGAAATTTTTACAGGAAATTCAATCGGACAGCATTGATTTGTCGGCATGGCAAAACTCAGACACACCGCCATTTTTGCCTCCAAAAGCACCCGCCGATAATGGCAATGATGCAGGCAATGTGGTGTTAGAGCGCCAGCGTCAGAAAATTGCCCCACCCTCCATGTATCAAGTCGTCATGCTAAATGATGACTATACCCCTATGGAGTTTGTGGTTTTAGTGATTCAATCGGTATTTGCAAAGGACATTGAAACAGCAACACAAATTATGTTAAAAATACATGTTGAAGGAAGAGCGGTTTGTGGGGTTTATACCCAAGATATTGCCACTTCTAAAGCCACTCAAGTAATGGAGTTGGCACAAAGTGAAGGTCACCCTTTGCAATGTATAAGTGAACCGGTTGCCTAACTAATAATTGGTAAACGGTTGGATAATCAAAAAATTCAAGTTGCAGAACTGAAAGCTTTAACACTTCAATGATTAGCTCCTTGAATATAACATTTGATAGTTTTAGGAAGACTTTGATTCAATCTTTTAGAATTTATTGTAGAAAAATGAATACTTTAAAGAAATTAGTCGGTTGTTGAATTAATATTCGGTTATTAGATATAAATTTATTTTGAAGATTGTTTTCTAAGATACAAATTTTAATGTTGGTGAACCATTAAGGAAGCTGTAGTATTTGATAATAGAAGCGTTAATGAGGCGATTAAAAAGACAGTTAGCTAGACGTGTTCTCACTTTAAACGGTAAAAAACACATCTTCTTTTGCTAGATAACCGTCCAATTGAGCTTCATAAAAGTTTTATTAAATGGTGTTACAGGCTCTTTAAGTAGTAAGTGAAAGTGCAAATTTAAAGGCTAAAAAGGATCGACTATGATTGCGCAAGAATTAGAAGTAAGTTTGCACATGGCTTTTGTCGAAGCTCGTCAAAAGCGCCATGAGTTTATTACCGTTGAGCATTTGTTATTGGCATTGCTAGACAACCCAAGTGCACAAGACGTATTAAAAGCCTGTGCAGTAAATATTAATGAGTTAAGAAAATCACTCACCAATTTCATCACCGAGCATACCCCGCAAGTAGAGGGTACCGAAGAGGTGGATACACAGCCCACACTGGGTTTTCAAAGGGTGATTCAACGTGCCATTATGCATGTTCAATCCACTGCGAGTGGTAAAAAAGAAGTGGTGGGCGCCAATGTTTTAGTTGCCATTTACGGCGAAAAAGACTCTCATGCGGTGTATTATTTGCACCAGCAAGGTGTGGCTCGCCTTGATGTAGTGAATTATTTGGCCCATGGTATTCGCAAGGGCGACAATCCAGAGGCTGCTAAACCCAATAATGAAGCTACCCCTGAGCAAGAGCAAGAGGGCAGCGATAAAGCTGAACGTGCAACCGCATTAGACCAATTCACCCAAAACCTTAATCAATTGGCTAAAGAGGGCAAAATTGATCCCCTCATCGGTCGTGATTTTGAAGTAGAGCGAACCATACAAATTTTATGCCGTAGGCGTAAAAACAATCCTATGTTGGTGGGCGAAGCAGGCGTGGGTAAAACGGCTATTGCTGAAGGTTTGGCTTGGCGTATTACCCAAGGCACAGTGCCAGAAATTCTAAAAGACGCAGAAGTGTTTTCTTTAGATATGGGTGCTTTGTTGGCGGGTACTAAATACCGCGGTGATTTCGAACAGCGCTTAAAAGCGGTCATGAAATGCCTCAAAGACAAACCCTCTAGCGTTTTGTTCATTGATGAAATCCACACCTTGATTGGTGCAGGTGCTGCCTCTGGTGGCACTATGGATGCTTCCAATTTGCTTAAACCAGCTCTTAGCTCTGGCCAATTAAAATGTATTGGTGCGACTACCTTTACTGAATACCGCTCCATTTTCGAAAAAGATGCTGCCCTGTCGCGTCGCTTCCAAAAAATTGATGTGGTAGAGCCTACGGTTGCTGAAACAGTAGAAATTTTAAAAGGCTTAAAGTCACGCTTTGAAGAGCATCATGGCGTTAAATACGCAGTGTCTGCCCTACAGGCAGCAGCCGAATTAAGTGCCCGTTACATCAACGATAGACATTTGCCCGATAAGGCCATTGATGTGATTGATGAAGCTGGTGCTGCACAACGTGTTTTAGTGGCTTCTAAACGGAAAAAAGTAATTTCTAAAACGGAAGTAGAAGAAATTGTTGCCAAAATTGCGCGTATTCCACCCGCCAGTGTCAGCAATAACGACCGTAGTAAATTACAAACCCTAGAGCGTGATTTAAAAAGCGTGGTGTTTGGTCAAGACAAAGCACTTGATGTGCTGGCTTCTGCTGTCAAAATGGCTCGTTCTGGCCTTGGTAAGGTCGACAAACCAATCGGTAGCTTTTTGTTTAGTGGCCCAACCGGTGTGGGCAAAACCGAAGCGGCTAAACAATTAGCTTATATTTTGGGCATTGAACTAATTCGTTTTGATATGTCAGAGTATATGGAGCGCCATGCAGTGAGCCGTTTGATAGGTGCACCTCCAGGTTATGTTGGCTTTGACCAAGGTGGTTTATTAACCGAGGCGGTCACTAAAAAACCGCATTGTGTTTTATTACTAGACGAGATTGAAAAAGCGCATCCCGATATATTCAATGTCTTGTTGCAAGTTATGGATCACGGAACCCTTACCGACAATAATGGTCGCAAGGCGGACTTCCGTAATGTCATTATTATAATGACGACCAATGCTGGCGCCGAGACCATGAATAAGGCTACTATTGGCTTTACTAATCCGCGTGAAGTAGGTGATGAAATGGCTGATTTAAAACGCCTATTCAGCCCTGAATTCCGTAACCGCCTAGATGCTCAAGTGAGCTTCAAACCACTCGATGAAAATATTATTTTACGTGTGGTCGATAAGTTCTTATTGCAACTTGAAACTCAACTCGCAGAGAAAAAAGTCGAAGTCTCTTTCACCGACAATTTGCGTCGCTACTTAGCCAAAAAAGGTTTCGATCCACTCATGGGTGCAAGGCCAATGCAACGCCTTATCCAAGATATGATTCGCCGTGCTTTGGCCGATGAATTATTATTTGGACGCTTAGTCGATGGCGGTCGCTTAATTGTAGATGTAATAGTTACCCAAGACGAAAAAGGAGTTGATCAAGGTGAAGTCAAATTAGAAATTACTCCTTTACCTAAAAAAGAAGGTAAGTCTAAATCTGAACCAGAAAACTCCGTCAATTAATGACGTGCAAATGGTATTTTTTGAATTTATTTCCAGCCTAGCTAGTTTTACAACAAAGCGACTAGGCTAGAAAATAAATACATTGAATTACCTAGCTTCATAAATTTTATTGTGTATGCTTACAAGCCAGCCCCTTTTTTTGGGCTGGCTTTTTTTATTGGGGGTTGGTAAACCATGACAATGACTTTTTTATGGCATGACTATGAAACTTTTGGAATTAGTCCTAGGCGTGATCGGCCCTCTCAGTTTGCCGCAATTCGTACCGATGCTGACCTCAATGAAATCGGTGAACCGATTAATATTTTTTGTCAAATTCCTGATGATTATTTACCCGACCCAGTTGCTTGTTTGTTAACTGGTATTAGCCCACAAAAATGCCAGCAAGAAGGCCTGCCAGAAGCTCAGTTTGCAAGTGTCATAGAGAAAGCTTTAGCTATGCCAGGCACGGTAGGGGTGGGTTATAACTCGATTCGTTTTGATGATGAAGTAACCCGATTTTTATTTTGGCGCAATTTAATCGATCCCTACTCGCGTGAGTGGCGTAACCAATGTGGGCGTTGGGATATTTTAGATATGGTCAGAACCGTTTATGCTTTAAGGCCTAACACCCTTCAATGGCCTCTTAAACCAGACGGTAAACCGAGTTTTAAACTAGAGAATTTATCGGTAGCCAATGGTTTGATTCATGAAGCAGCTCATGATGCTCTCTCTGATGTAAGAGCAACGATTGGTCTGGCAAGACTAATTAAACAAAGACAACCCAAGTTATTTGATTTTTGCTTAAGCCTGCGCAAAAAAGATAAGGTTCAACAAGAAATGACTTGGCCGTCTCAAAGACCTTTTCTGCATGTGTCGGGTCGATTTCCCATCGAAAGAGGCGCTATGGCTTGGATGTGGCCCTTGGCAGAGCATCCTAAAAATAAGAATGAAATCATCGCTTGGGATTTAGCTTATGACCCTAGTATTTTGGCTCAGTTAAGTCCACAAGAGATTAGAGACCGGATGTACATGACCAATGAGCAACTTGCGCAAAATGGTTGGCAACGTTTAGCTTTTAAATCTATTCATATTAATAAAAGTCCGGTGGTGATTGCTAACCCCAAGGTAATGAGCCCAGAAACAGCTACTCAATATGGTTTTGACAACCATGCTTTGTATGACGACCATTTACAAAAAGCACAAAGTTTAGTACTTCAAGCAGATTTTTGGGAAAAAATTTGGCTACCGTTTGAGTCCACTGAAAATGATGTGGAGGAGGATTTGTACAATGGATTTTTAAGTAATGAAGACCGAAGGAAGCTTGATTTTTATCGTACCTTGACGCCCGACGAGTTGGCTCTTAAAAGTAAAGCCTTTGATGATGAAAGGTTAGAAGAGTTGCTGTTTCGTTATCGTTGTAAAAATCACTATACGTTTTTAAGCAATGAAGAGAAGCAAATTTGGCTTGAGCATTGCATTAATCGCATGACCAAGCCAAGTATTATTTTCAGGAATTTGGATGCTTTTATTGCTGAAATTCAAAGCTTAGAAATCGATGTAATGCAGCAAATGGAGGGCGATAAAAAAACTAAGCAGTTAGAGCTTCTAATCAATTTGAAACAGTTTGCCGAGCAAAGAGCAAAAATATTTCAAATTGTTTCAAAGTAGTACTATTACAACAAAAATTATTAAAAACTAATTTTTGAGAGGAGTGTTGCTAAGGCAACTGCTTATTAAAACCCTTAAATGGTACTAGTTATTCGTTTACAGAGGGAATAGTGCTTAGATAGGCAGCACGTAATTCTTCTACTCGCTTACGATTAATGCGAAAGTCATTTCGCCCAAGCCGACTTGCTGATCGAATTTGAATTAAATTATTGGGTGCATCAAAAAACATTTCAAGATCATCCACAAAACGCAGTTTTAAACTTTCACATTCAGCATGTAAATAATATTTATCTTGTTTAATCACTTTAATACCCCGCATGGCATTAAGCAGACCACCAAGTCTTAATAAAGATTGCTCTGCATTTTCATTGAGGACTGGAAATGCTTCAACAGAAGCATATTTGGCCTGCGGATGTTCAGGGTAATAATGAGCTTGGCTACTCACACTATTGGGCGTAACAGAGGGAGTTTTTAGTCGATTATTATGTACACCTAAGTCTCCAGGAGGTTTACCTCTTAGCAGTCCAAGTTGACCTGCTAACCAAAATAAACCAATTACTATGACAACAAACAGAAACAAGTATCTAAGGGCGAGCATTGCAAAAAATCCTTTGGTTAAGTAAGCTGAAAAGTCATTATTTAGTGCGTTTATTATGCGATTAGCATCGGCTTTATTAGAGGCAAATCAAACCTTGTACTAGCAGGTAGTTGAAAAATTTGCCCACGACCGTTTTCTATTTTCGCAAGATAGTTACTTCTACTGACTGACACTAAAGCTTCTTGAAGTTTATCAATTCTATCGAGAGCTTTTACCCATAATACTACCAAGAACCCCCCGTAAAATTTGTTTACCTACTTCTCGGCCAATTGCGCTTGCTGCACTTTTAACCAATTGTTGACCAGGGCTCATACGCCTACCCCCCGACCCAGAGCCAAATAACTCACCAATACTACCTAACCAACCGCTATTTTGATTATCAGGAGTTGCAGAAGTATTTTTTGAAGTGTCGGTATTTGAGTTGGTATTTTCAGTATTTTTACCCTTTATTAATTCATACGCCGATTCTCTGTCAATTAATTTTTCATATACGCCATATACCAGTGAGTTTTGTACAAGTGTCTGGCGTTGCTCGGCGGTGATAGGGCCAATTTGTGAGGCGGGTGGCAATACATAAACCCGTTCTGTAATGGCAGGGCGACCTTTGTCATCTAAAAAGCTTACCAAGGCTTCGCCAACCCCTAGTTCAGTAATGACATTTTCAATGTCCAACTCTGGATTAGCCCGCATGGTTTGAGCGGCCGATTTAACTGCTTTTTGGTCCTTAGGGGTAAAAGCTCTTAATGCATGTTGCACTCGATTACCAAGCTGAGCTAAAACGGTATCGGGAATATCGATAGGGTTTTGTGTGACAAAAAATACACCCACACCTTTACTTCGAACTAAACGCACCACTAACTCAATTCTTTCAATCAGTACCTTGGGAGCATCGTTAAACAACAAATGTGCTTCATCAAAAAAGAATACTAATTTGGGCTTATCTAGGTCACCTACCTCGGGTAAGTTTTCAAATAATTCGCTTAATAACCATAATAAAAAAGTAGCATAAAGGCGTGGCGAGTTCATGAGTTGATCGGCTGCCAGTACATTGATCATGCCTAAACCTTTGTCATCGGTTTGCATAAGGTCGGCAATATTAAGCATAGGTTCGCCAAAAAACGAATCTCCACCTTGTTGTTCGATTTGTAATAATCCCCTTTGTATGGCTCCAATACTGGCGGCACTTACATTGCCATACTCAGTGGTAAATTCACTAGCGTTTTCACCGACCCACTGGCACATGGCACGCAAGTCTTTCATATCCAAGAGTAGCAAACCATCGTCATCGGCAATTTTAAATACCAGCTGCAATACTCCAGCTTGAGTTTCATTGAGATTGAGCATCCGGGCCAATAACAAAGGGCCCATGTCGCTAATGGTGGCTCTTAAGGGATGGCCTTGTTTACCAAACACATCCCAAACGGTACATGGGAAGGCTTGAAATTGGGGCATTTCAAAACCGCGTTCGCTTAGAATTTTGGTTAATTTTTCAGAGCTCTTACCTGGCTGTGAAATGCCTGTTAGGTCGCCTTTGATATCGGCCATAAACACAGGAACCCCTAGGCTAGAAAAATTTTCCGCCATATTTTGTAGCGTAATTGTCTTACCGGTTCCCGTTGCACCTGTTATGAGGCCATGTCGGTTCGATTTATCACCTCTTAAATAGCATTTTGAGTGATTATTTGCGCCAATTAGCATTGCGTTGTCCATTTGTAAACCTCGAAAGTACAATAACGTTATTAATAAACATGAATGTAAGGGAAAAATCGTGGCAGGACACTCTAAATGGGCAAATATCCAACACCGTAAAGGTCGTCAAGACGAAAAAAGAGGAAAAATTTGGACACGTGTTATAAGGGAAATTATGGTGGCAGCCCGCACAGGCGGTGGCGACCTTAATGCTAATCCGCGTTTAAGACTGGCAGTCGATAAGGCAAAAGCAGCCAATATGCCAGCAGACACCGTCAAACGCAATATTGACAAAGCGACAGGTGCCTTAGAGGGCGTAAGTTATGAAGAAATTCGTTACGAAGGCTATGGAATTGGCGGAGCAGCGGTAATTGTGGATTGTATGACCGATAACCGAGTTAGAACTGTTGCTGAAGTGAGACACGTATTTTCTAAACATGGTGGCAATATGGGTACTGAGGGTTCTGTTGCCTTTCAATTTAAGCATTGTGGTCAATTAATTTTTGCTCCAGGTACTAGTGAAGATACTGTCATGGAAGTGGCACTAGAGGCTGGCGCCGAAGACGTGGTAAGCGGTGAAGATGGTAGTATTGAAGTGATTACAGCACCATCCGACTTTGAGGCCGTACAAAAGGCTTTATTGGCAGCTGGTTTAACAGCAGAATTGCAAGGCGTTACGATGCGAGCCGATAATTCAATTGAGCTAACTGCCGATGACGCAGTTAAAATGCAGAAGTTGCTTGATGCACTAGAGGACTTGGATGACACCCAAGATGTTTTTCATAACGCAGAGTTTGACGAATGAATTTATTAGTTGTTGGAAGTGGCGGCCGTGAGCACGCCATTGCTTGGCGCTTGTCTCAAGCATCTACCTCGCACAAAGTGTTTGTAGCCCCTGGTAATGGGGGTACAGCGCTTGATCCCGATTTGCATAACATTGATATTACCAATGTAGTGGCACTTCGCGAGTGGGCGCAGGCTAACCAAATTTCTTTAACAGTGGTGGGCCCAGAGCAACCCCTGTCCGAAGGCATTGTCGATGAGTTTAGAGCTCATGGTTTGCGTATTTTTGGTCCTACGCAACAAGCTGCACAACTAGAAAGTTCTAAGGCTTTTTCTAAAGCTTTTATGCAGCGTCATCGTATTCCTACAGCTGCTTACGCTGTTTTTAGCGATGCTGAACTCGCTAAAGCATACGTTGTGCAACAAGGTGCACCCATTGTGGTTAAAGCCGATGGCTTAGCTGCAGGTAAAGGGGTGGTCGTGGCCATGACGCAAGCAGAAGCATTTGCAGCCATCGATGCCATGATTGGGCCTGGCGACGGTGCACAAGCCTATGGCATTACGACTAAAAACGGCGAGCAAGCTAGGGTCGTAATTGAAGAGTTCTTAGAAGGCGAAGAAGCTTCTTTTATTGTTTTGGTAGATGGCAAAAATATATTACCTTTGGCCACTAGCCAAGATCATAAACGTTTGTTAGATGGTGACATGGGTCCTAACACTGGTGGTATGGGAGCTTATTCTCCTGCCCCTGTGGTCACACCCGAAATTCATGCCAAGGTGATGCGTGAAATTATTCAGCCTACGGTTAAAGGTATGTTAGCCGATGGTATTCAGTACACTGGTTTTTTATATGCTGGTTTAATGATTGGCTCAGATAAAAAAGTGAAAACCTTGGAGTTTAATTGTCGCCTTGGCGACCCTGAAACCCAGCCAATTTTAATGCGTCTTAAAACCAATTTGTTAGACGTTTTATGGGCGGCTACCGAGCAAGGCCTCGATAAAATCGAACTCGATTGGGATCGTCGTCCTGCAGTAGGAGTGGTAATGGCAGCCAGTGGTTACCCAGTAAATCCTCGCAAGGGCGATGTGATTAGCGGGCAAAATAATACAAGGCAACAAGAAGAAAATAATCCTGAAGTGAAAGTATTTCATGCCGGAACTCGCCTAGACAATGCTGTCTTGACTACCTCTGGTGGCCGTGTATTATGCGTGACTGCATTGGGGGGCTCTTTAAAAGAGGCCCGCAGAGCTGCGTATCAAGTAGTTGACACTATAGGTTTTGCTGGTGTTCAATATAGGCTTGATATTGGTCACAAGGCCTTATAAAAGGCTGAATTTTTGAAGCGATGAAAATTACTTCAAAAGATGAAATGATCGCAAGTTTGCTTATTGAAGCCTTGCGTTATTTCATGTCTTATGGCGTCGGGTCAAAAATATAAAACCGACTTCAATTAATATTTTTATCATCTTGATTCATTATGATCAAAACTTCAGCCTCATCTTACGAGCCAAGCTCTGATTTTGCCGAGCCTTATGCGGTGCAATTAACTCAAGGTAGTGCTTTGGCTAAATTCATTTTAAAACTGTTGGGCTGGTCGGTGGACTTTTATGGTTTACCTAGCCGTCAAGGTGTGATTGCAGTTTATCCGCATACCAGTAATTGGGATTTTATTATTGGCATTTTGGCTAAATGGTCACTGGGCTTACAGGTGAAGTTTTGGGCTAAAGATAGCCTCTTTAGAGTACCTGTAATGGGCCCATGGATGAGCTGGTTAGGTGGAGTTCCGGTTAACCGAAAAGCACCCCAAGGTTTAGTTGGGCAAGCAGTCAGTAGTTTGCAAACAGGTCAGGCTAACAATGATTTTTATTGGTTAGTGGTGGCTCCTGAAGGTACACGTAAGCGCACAGAAGGTTGGCGAAGTGGTTTTTATTCTGCAGCGCATCAGGCCAACGTACCATTAGCGATAGCTCGCCTAGATTTTGGCCGTAAAAAAATCACCTTGCACGATTTTTTTCAACTCTCTGGCAATACTGATCAAGACATGCAAAGAGTGGCTAGTTTGTTAGACGGTACAAAAGGAGCAATTCACTCCAATGCATCGCCTGTTTGTATTGCATCTAGTCGTAGTGTAAAAAATTCCCAAGCCACTTTGTCGCAATAAAAACAATGCGCTTTTGGCTCAGTTTTGTTTTAGTTTTATAAAATTTTTATGTCATTTCAAGTTCATCAAGTTAGTCAATATCTTCAAAATCTGCAGGCTAGTATTACCACAGCCCTTGAGCAAATTGAGGGGCCTAACGGCGCCCGTTTTTTAGCTGATGCATGGCAAAAACCAGAGGGTGAAAAACTGCAAGGCCAAGGTATTACTAAAATCCTTGAAAACGGCAAAATATTCGAGCGAGCGGGTTGTGGCTTTTCTCATGTGACTGGCCCGCACTTGCCCCCATCAGCCACTGCTCATCGCCCAGAGTTGGCGGGTTGTCCTTTCGAAGCAATGGGTGTATCTTTGGTTTTTCATCCACGCAATCCGTTTATACCCACCGTTCATATGAATGTTCGTATGATTAGCGCCAAGCACCCCGATGGCCATACTGTTTCATGGTTTGGTGGTGGTATGGACTTAACCCCTTACTACGGTTTTGAAGAAGATGCGGTGCATTTTCATCAGGTTTGTCATGATGCACTAGCCCCGTTTGGAGAAGACAAATACCCCCGCTTTAAGAAATGGTGTGATGAATATTTTTATTTAGCTCATCGCAACGAACAACGTGGCATTGGTGGTATATTTTTTGATGATTTTTCTGAGTTAGGCCAAGAACAAAGTTTAGCGATGATGCAGTCAGTGGGTGATGCTTTCTTAAAAGCTTATTTACCAATTGTAGAAAAACGTCAAAATATACCTTACCACGATGCCCACCGAGAGCATCAACTCTACCGCAGAGGACGCTATGTAGAGTTTAATTTAGTCTGGGACAGAGGTACGCATTTTGGCTTGCAATCGGGTGGCCGTACTGAATCTATTTTGCTTTCAATGCCGCCTTTGGTATCGTGGTCTTATCAAAAACAAGTTTTTCCAGGCTCTCCCGAACATCAATTAATGACTCAATTTTTAGTTCGCAAAGAATGGATATAAAGCTTTTTATTTTTTATAAAATCTTTAAAATAACAATAAGCAATAGTGCAATTGGTTCTGAATTGCTTAATTAGTGCGTAAAAGCCACCTTTTAAGCCCTTATTCAGGCCAATTGACTTCAAATTTTTATATCTCGCTTACAAAACAGTAGGTTGCAAGGTATATTCAATAACATTCGATTTATTAAGTGATTCCATGACCAAAGAAACAACAGCCAAACGCGGCGTACAAAAACTCCAACGCGTTATTCTTGATGCCTTAGAAAAAGTAAAAGGACAAGAAATTCAAGTATTTGATACCGAGCAACAATCCTCATTATTTGAGCGAGTATTTGTAGCTTCAGGTACCTCTAATCGTCAAACCCGTGCTTTGGCTTCTGCAGTTCGTGATGCAGTAAAAGGCGCTGGTTTTGATATTCCCCGAGTCGAAGGTGAGGAAAACGGCGAGTGGGTATTAGTTGACTGCGGTTCTGCAGTGGTTCACATCATGCAACCAAAGGTGCGCGAATATTACCGCCTCGAAGACTTATGGGGTGAGACACCCGTTAAAATGCGCCGCGAAACCGCTGCTAAAAACAAAGAACAAGCTGAAGGCAGTGCAACTCCAGCACGCAAAACTACTGCTCGTAAAACTAGCGCAAGCACCACTGTGAAAGCCATTGATGCTGCTACAGTAGTTAAAAAAGCAGCCAAAAAAGTGGCTGAGTCAGCTTCTGCAACACCAGTTAAAACAGCTCGTAAAACAGCCACTAAAACAAGTACTAAAGCACCAGCAAAAACAGTGAGCAAAACGACGACTAAAGCAGTAGTTAAAGCCGCTGTTGAGTCGGTAAAAGCAGCTGTAAAAGCTAAAGCTCCAGCTAAAACTGCAGCCAAAACAGCTGTCAAAACAGTAAAGGCAGCACCAGTAACCAAAGTAGTGATTGGTAAACCAGCCGCTAAAAAAACCGTTGCAGCTAAAAAGTCAGTACCGGCTAAAAAAGTGGCGAGTAAAAAGGCTTAATGCACCTTTTTTAGGGGCATTTGAGCAAGAGTAGGGGCCAGGACTTGAAAATCCATATTGTTGCAGTGGGCCAAAAAATGCCAGCTTGGGTTGAAACCGCTTTTGAAGATTATCACAAGCGTTTTCCAGCTGAGGTCAAACCCTTGTTAAAAGCGGTGAAGGCAGAGCCTCGGGCTGGTAAGTCGACTGCTCAATTAATGGCTGCAGAAGCCTCTCGCATTGAAGCCGCCCTTCCTAGTAGTTGCCGTCGCATTATTTTGGATGAGCGTGGTAAAGGACTTACCACTGTAGCTTTGTCTCAAAGGTTATCGGCATGGCAACAAGATGGTCGAGAAGTAGTTTGGATGATAGGTGGGCCTGATGGCCTAGATCCTAGTCTAAAAGCCACTGCCGATGAAACCATTAAATTATCCGATCTAACCCTGCCTCACGCCATGGTGCGGGTGTTATTAATTGAGCAACTGTACCGCGCATGGTCTTTATTAACCAACCATCCCTATCACCGTGAGTAATTTTATTTATTTGGCATCACAAAGCCCCAGAAGACAAGAGTTGCTCAATCAACTCGGGGTGAGCCACAAATTATTATTGCCACAACCCGATGAGGATGCTGAAGGCTTGGAGCAGGTTTTGCCTAGCGAAGCAGCACTTAATTATGTGAGGCGAGTGACCAAGTTAAAATTGCAAGCTGCAGTGGCTAGGCGTCAACGATTAGGCTTGCCACAAGCACCTATTTTATGTGCCGACACCACAGTGGCTCTACGCCAGCAAATTTTAGGTAAACCCAAAAATGCTGCACATGCCATACAAATGCTAACCGCTTTGGCCGGTCAAGAACATTTTGTTTACACTGCATTATCACTTTATCATCAGCAACAATTTTTTCATGCTTTAAGTCAGTCCAAAGTGACGTTTGCACCAATGTCTAAAGAAGAAATTGAACGATATGTTGCCACGCAAGAACCCTTTGGTAAAGCGGGATCTTATGCTGTACAAGGTAGGGCAGCAGCTTTTATTGCTAACATAGAGGGAAGCTACACTGGTATTATGGGCCTACCTTTATACGAGTGTGCTCAATTGTTAAGACAAATCAACTGGTCAATTTAAACTGCCTTGTCATTTATTCTGCTAGGGCTTTATTCTTCAACTCTTTTAAACCCTATGAATCAAGAAATTTTAATCAACTGGTCCCCTCAAGAAACAAGGGTAGCAGTAGTAGAGCAAGGCGCTGTTCAAGAGTTGCATGTGGAGCGGACCCTAGAGCGAGGTTTAGTTGGCAATATTTATTTGGGTAAAGTGGTTAGAGTGCTGCCGGGTATGCAATCTGCCTTTATTAATATAGGTCTTGAAAAAGCTGCATTTTTGCATGTTGCCGACTTATTAAGTAGCATTGCTGCACGCCACACCGATTTTGATGCTCCGACACAAAATGGCGCTACTCCACCTGCGCCACTGCCCATAGAGAAGCAAGTTTTTGAAGGGCAAACTTTATTGGTTCAAGTTATTAAAGATCCGATTGGAAGCAAGGGCGCAAGACTATCCACTCAAATTAGTATTGCGGGTAGGTCATTGGTGTATTTACCTCAAGATGACCACATTGGTGTATCGCAAAAAATTCCCTTAGAGCAAAGAAAAGCACTGCGTCAAAGAGTGTCTAAAATGGCCCTTGCCGATGATGCTAAAGCCGGAGGTGGATTTATTTTGCGCACTAATGCAGAAGATGCAAAAGATGCCGAACTCGCCGATGACATTGCTTATTTAAGGCGAACTTGGGCCTCTATTAAAACGGGTTCAAAAAAATATCCACCCCTTACTTTGTTATATCGAGATTTGAGTTTGTTAGAGCGAGTACTACGCGATTTAGTAGCTGAAGAAACTCAAGTGATCTATATTGATTCCAAAGAGCAATTTGGCAAACTAAAGGCCTTTGGTGAAACCTATATGCCTAGGGCAGTGGCCAAGTTGCAGCATTACAAAGGTGAGCGTCCTATTTTTGATTTATTCAGTATTGATGATGAAATTGCCAAGGCCTTGGGCCGAAGGGTCGATTTAAAATCGGGTGGGTATTTAATTATTGATCAAACCGAAGCCCTTACCACAGTAGATGTCAATACAGGCGGGTATGTAGGTGCACGCAATTTTGATGACACTATTTTTAAAACTAATTTAGAAGCGGCTCAAGCCATTGCAAGGCAATTGCGCTTGCGAAATTTAGGTGGCATTATGGTGCTTGATTTTATTGATATGGCACCAGCCGAGCATCAAGAGGCGGTTTTAGCTGAATTTAAAAAACAACTTGCCAAAGACCGAGTGAAAACCACTCTCACTGGGTTTTCACAATTGGGTTTATTAGAAATGACCCGTAAGCGTACACGTGAGTCCTTGGCGCATATGCTCACTGAGGTCTGTCCTGCTTGCCATGGTAAAGGTCAAATTAAAACTAGTCGCACGGTGGCCTACGATATTTTGCGAGAAATACTGCGCCAAAGTCGGCAGTTTAATCCTCGGGAGATAAGAGTGATTGCTAACGCTAGTGTGATTGAATTGTTTTTAGATGAAGAAAGCCAACATTTAGCTGAGCTTTCTGACTTTATTAAAAAACCAATTTCTTTGCAAAGTGATATTACTGTGCCGCAAGATCAATACGATGTGATCTTGCTTTAGTGACTTTTATGTTGCTGGGCCTAATTGTCAATGAGGGGTTAACGCTATCCAACTGCATGGCTGTCGCCTAACCCTAGTCGATAAAGTTGGGCATAAGCGCCATTGTGGTTAATAAGCTCAGTGTGCGAGCCTATTTCAATAATAGATCCTGCCTCCATGACGACAATGCGATCGGCATGCTCTACTGTAGAGAGCCGATGGGCAATGACTAAAGAAGTACGATTTTTCATCAGTACGGTTAATGCACTTTGCACTGCTCGCTCCGATTGTGTATCTAGGGCACTAGTGGCTTCATCCAAAATTAAGATGGGTGCATTTTTATAGAGTGCTCTGGCAATAGCTAAGCGTTGTCTTTGCCCACCCGATAATTGGTTAGCATTGTGGCCCACTAAAGTATGAATGCCTAGCGGTAACTCCGATACAAAATCTTCTAAATTGGCTGCCTTTAAACATTCCCATACTTTGTCTTGATCCAAATTTTGACCCAATGCGACATTATGGGCAAGAGAGGCATTTAGCATATAAACATGTTGACTCACCATAGCGAATTGCTGGCGCAAATTATCTAAATTCCAATCTTTTATATCGACTCCATCTAGTTGAATCACACCCGAATTCGCTTCAATAAAACGTGGCAATAAATTTACTAGGGTAGTTTTACCAGAGCCGGAGGCCCCCACCAAAGCAATGGTTTCGCCAGGTTGAATGGTTATGCTCAGCTGATTAACTGCAGGTTCTAGCTTAGGAGAGAATTGCACCGTTATATCTTTTATTTCGATATGACCAGAGGATCGATTGGTGTTAAAACCACCAGAGGTTTCACTTGGAGTTTGATCGAGCAAATCAAACCCTCTTTCAATCGCAGCTAAACCTCTGGTAATGGGGTTGGCAATTTCTGATAAGTGTTTAATGGGAGCAACCACTAACAACATTGTCATGACAAATGAAGTAAAGGCACCTACAGTGGTACCACTAGTATTACTTTGAAACAAGGCAATCGAAATAACAGCGGATAACGCAATCGCTGCCATCATTTGAGTCGCCGGTTTCATGGCAGCAGAGGCACTGGTAGTTTTAATTGAAAGGGATTTGAGTTGTTGGCTAATTTGGAAAAAACGTTCAGCTTGTTGTTCTTGGGCATGATGTAATCGCACGTCTCGGTGTGCCAATACATTTTCCTCTACTACATAGGCTAACTCATCAGTGGCCACTTGACTGCTTTTTGAAAGTTTATAAAGTCGTTTGGTAAGCACTACCATGACTAAAGCCACTCCAGGAAAAATAATGGCCACTACTAATGTAAGCTTCCAATTTAAATAAAGCAAGTAGCCGACTAAAGCAATTAAAGTGACGCTATCTCTAACAAAAGAAATAATAGAGTTCACTAGTAGCATAGAACCGTTTTGTACTTCATAAACGACAGTGTTTGCCAATTCACTGCCCGATTGATTTTTAAATAAATCTAATTTAGCCGTTAATAATTTGTCAAACATTTGTTGGCGTAATTTTTTCAAACCAGTTGCGGTAATATTAGTGAGTACCAACTCTGTGATATAGCCAGCTGCCCCACGAATTGCAAAAATTGCCAAAATGGTTGCCGGTACTTGCCAGATTTCTATAGCACCTTTTTGAAAACCCCGGTCGAGTAATAATTTAAAGGCTGCAGGTATAAGAGGTTCTGTAGCTGCCGCTATAGCAGTTGCTAAAATAGCCAAAACCCAAGCCCCTTTTTGAGTGAAAAAATAGGGGCTTAATCGTTTAAAACGCTTGAGTAAAGATTGTTGATGGCTAAACTTAGCTTTAGAAGCTGGCTCAGACGATAATTGGTCAGTCATTAATTAGTGGTCCTGGACTCTGGTGCTTAATCGGGTTGATCGTATTGTCTGTCAATTATCCTAGATTTAAACACTTCACTATCAGACTTTATTGCTTAACTTTGTACGATAATCACTATTATGAGTTTACAAAAATTTCAAATAACCCCCAATTCTGTTGATTTAACTGTTGTTATTATTGCTTTGAACGAGGCTCATAATATTGAAGACTGCATTAGGTCTGTTTTATTTGCCCAGCAAATAGTGGTTTTAGATGGTGGCAGTCAAGATCAAACAGTGGCTATTGCAAAAGCTTTGGGTGCTCAAGTAGAGGCCAATACTAATTGGCAAGGCTTTGGTTATCAGAAAAATAAGGCCCTCAGTTATGCTAAAAATAAATGGGTATTGTCATTAGATGCAGATGAAAGAGTCACTCCAGAACTTGCTCAAGAGTTAATACTAGCTATACACAATTCAGATAAAAGTGAATCAGCACTAGCATTTGAAATACCACGTCTCACTGAGTTTTGTGGACAAATGATTCGCCATTCTGGCTGGACTCCTGATTACGTAACCCGTTTATGGTTGAATGGAAAAGCTCAATTCAGTCCCGACTTGGTGCACGAACGTTTGCTTACATCTGGTGCTCAAGTCATCAAGTTAAAATCTTCACTTTTACATTACAGTTATCCGACTCCAGCTCATTATTGGGAGAAACTGTCAAAATATAGTCAGGCATGGGCTTTGCAACGCTATACTAAAGGCATAAAAACCAGCATGACAAGAGCCGTGTTATCTGCCATAGTAGCGTTTGTAAAAAGTTATTTTTTTAGGTTGGGTTTTTTAGATGGTGCCTTAGGTTTTGCTGTTTGCTTTATGCAAGCGCAGGCGGCGTTTGGTAAATATTTCACTTTGTATTGTTTGTGGCTTCAAAAACGCCCAGAATCTTCCCATAAAGGAGTTTAAGTTCTCTATGAAATTTATTCAATTTTGTTTTTCTCTTTTAGTGGTCTTGTTGGCCTCTGTGCCTGGATTGTCCCACTCGCAATTTAGAATGGAAGTATCTGGCGTAGGTTTAAGCCAATTGCCAATTGCAATTACTTCGTTTCGCTCCGAAGACCAATCGCCTCAAAAAATTTCTGAAATTGTGAAAGCTGACTTGGAGCGTACCGGTCAGTTTTTAATGACCAACACGCTAGGCGCTCAAGCCGATGAGTCCACTAGGCCCGATTTTTCAGTATGGCGTCAAAAAAATACAGATGCACTGGCCAGTGGTAGCGTAACGCGCCTCTCTGATGGCCGTTTTGACGTGCGTGTAAGGTTATGGGATACGGTCAAAGGTCAAGACCTAGGTGGTAAAAGTTTTATTGTGGTGGCAGCTGATATGCGTCTAGCAGCCCATCAAGTAGCGGACTTTATTTACGAAAAACTCACCGGAGAAAAAGGTGTTTTTGCTTCTCGCATTGCTTATGTGACTAAAAGTGGCGGACGTCATAGCCTTTGGGTAGCTGACTCCGACGGTCAGGGCGCCGCAGTATTATTAAGTAGTCAGGAGCCAATTATTTCACCTAGCTGGTCACCTAAAGGCAATCAGTTGGTGTATGTATCCTTTGAGTCTCGTAAACCAGTCGTTTTCACACAAATGGTACAAATTAGTCAACGCAAAGCAGTGGCTAACTTTAAAGGTTCTAATAGCGCTCCAGCTTGGTCACCCGATGGTAGAAATATTGCTGTTACCTTAAGTCGAGATGGTGGGTCACAAATTTATCTTGTTGACGCAGAAGGCCGTGGTGATGCAAGACGCTTAACTCAATCGAATGGTATTGATACGGAGGCGGTATTTTCAGCCAACGGTCAATATATTTATTTTGTGAGTGATAGGGGTGGCTCGCCACAAATTTACCGTATGTCTGCTAATGGTGGTAGCGCAGAACGAGTTACCTTTAACGGTAGTTACAATATTTCTCCAGCACCTAGTCCAGACGGTCGGTACTTAGCTTATATTTCCAAGGTTGGTTCTTCCTACAAGTTGCATGTTTTAGATCTAAGCTCTGGTTCTACGTCAGCTATTACTAGTACATGGTCAGACGAGCGTCCTAGCTTTTCACCCAACAGTAAACTTATTTTGTTTGCATCAAAGCAAGATGGCCGAGAGGTTTTGATGACTACTACAGTCGATGGTAAGGTAAAAACAAAATTGGCTTCGCCTGGTGGCGATATTCGCGAGCCTTCTTGGGGCCCAAAATTAAATTAATTGAAACTGGAGAATGTTATGAAGTTGAAAAATGTATTTCTTATGCTCGTTATGTCTGGTTTTGTGATGGCTTGCTCAAGCACCAAACTGGATACTCCAGTTGAAGATAAGCAGGCGACTGTGGTCGATGGCACTATGAATAACTCCAACGCGGATTTAAATAGCGCCAATAGTAGTGTTCAGTCCATGGACTTAAACGCTTCTGACAATGGTTCTGCAGGACCTGCTAATGCAAGTAAAGTGATTTATTTTGATTACGATAGCTACCAAGTTCGCCCTGAATATTTAAGTGTTCTCGAAATTCACGCTCGTTTTTTAAGTGCGAACAAATCTCGTCGTGCCTCTTTAGAAGGACACACCGATTCTTCAGGTGGTCGTGAATATAATTTGGCTTTAGGTCAAAAACGTGCCGATGCGGTGCGTCGCTCATTAACCATGATGGGTGTTTCTGATTCACAAATTGAGTCAGTGAGTTTTGGTAAAGAAAAACCAGCCGATTTGGGCTCTGGTGAAGCTGCCATGGCTAAAAATCGCAGAGCTGAAATTTTCTACCGTTAATTCAAACACCATAAAAAAGAAGGTTTTGCCTTCTTTTTTATCAATTCAAATTGAGGTCAGTTACTTATGGGAATTCTTAATATCAAAAAACTAACTTCTGTTGTTTTGCTTTTATTATTACTATTGGCATCTCAAATAGCTCATGCTGGTTTATTTGAAGATGAGGATGCACGTAAAGCAATTCTTGATTTGCGATTAAAAGAGTCTTCTCTTTCCAAGCGAATTGAAACTTTAGAAAAAAGTTTAGAAGATGTTAATTTGCAAAATTCTCAATTACGTCGAAGTTTATTTGTTTTACAAAATCAAATAGATGAGCAAATGAAACAAGCTCAGATTTTGCAAGGTACCAACGAGAAATTAATTCGTGACGTTTCTGAGTTGTTAAAAAGACAAAATGAATCGTCCGCAGTAGTTGAAAGAAAACTAGCAGAGGTCGATCAAAGAGTAAGCCAATTCGAACCCATTAAAATCCAAATGGATGGTATGGAATTATTGGTAGATCCTAAAGATAAAAAAGATTTTGATGTCGCAATGACGGCTTTTAGAGCTGCTGACTTTAATAAAGCTGAAAGAGGTTTTAGTAATTTGGTGAGTAATAGTCCTAATAGTCCTTTAATGCCACATTTTTATTATTGGTTGGCTAATTCTCAATATGCAACCGGTAATTTTAAAGAGGCGGCTCAAAATTACAAACAAATGTTGGCAAGAGCAAGCAACCATCCAAAGGCAGCAGAAGCGATGTTTGGTTTAGCTAATTGTTTGCAAGAACTCAAAGATACTAAAGCGGTTAAAAAAGTACTGCAAGATTTAATCAAAAACTATCCCGATTCCGAGTTAGTCAATAATGCAAAAAATCGCTTAAAAAATATGAAGTAATGCTGGTGTTTGCAATTTTCATAATTGCTTGCAACCAGTATCATATGGGCTTATTAATTTTTTTACGGTTATGACCTCATCAATAAGCCCTATTCATTCTTCAAATACCTCACCTTCTTTTACTTCATCAGAAGAACAGAGACTTTATTCTGCCCTAGAGCGGCTCTACGGAGCACAAGGGGCCAAACAGATTCGGTCTAGTCATGTTATGGTAATAGGCATTGGTGGGGTAGGTTCCTGGAGTGCAGAGGCCTTGGCGCGATCTGGAGTTGGAAAAATCACTTTAGTCGATTTAGACCATATCAGCTTATCAAATATTAATCGGCAAATTCATGCAGTACAAAGTAGCCTTGGTCAATCTAAGGTATTGGCAATGCAAGAGCGCTTGTGGGCTATAAATCCTAGTTTAAATGTTCAAATTATTGATGATTTTGTAAGTCCTGAAAATTGGTTAGATCTTGTGCCGGTGGATGTTGATGGAGTAATAGATGCTTGTGACCAATTAAGCGCAAAATTGGCGATGAGTGTTTGGGCTCGTAAAAATAAAAAGTTATTTATTACAGTGGGTGCTGCTGGAGGCAAAAAAACAGCTCAAGCCGTTGAGGTAGCTGATCTTTCCGTAGTGAGTCAAGATCCAGTTTTAGCCAAGTTGCGGTATCAATTAAGAAAACATCATGGTGCCCCTAAAGGAGCGACAAATCAGGATAAAAAGCCGCCCGCCAAAATTGGTATTGCTTGTGTGTTCAGTACTGAACCCATGTTAAGGCCCAGTGCTAGTTGTGATATTGTTGCTAATGGAAATACGTCTGTAGTAACTACACAGAATGCTGGCGGAGCTGCATTAAATTGCCAGGGTTATGGATCGCAGGTAGTGGTGACTGCCACTTTTGGAATGACGGCAGCGGGCTACATGATGGAAATGTTAGCCAACAACGCAAAAATGAATAATAAGTAACCCAAAACTAATAAAAAACTAAGTGGTTTAAAAATAAGTGAAATATTTATGACAACAACCTAAGAAGCAGTGAAATTGCTGGTTATAATCTGACCTGTTCTTAATTGAACAAACCAGTTTTTTAGCACATGCGAAAATAAACCCTTGAAAATAAATCAAGAAAGTTGAAAAAAGCAGTAAAAAATGCGCTACAATAACAACATCTTAACGCAGACAACGCTGTTAATCAATAGCAAATTAAGTGTTAAGACTTTTTAATTAATAACCAAGTAGTTAAAAAGTAAAAAATTTAATAAATTAAAAACACAAATTTTTAGTTTATAATACCGAATGTTCGGGACGTTAGCTCAGTTGGTAGAGCAGCGGACTTTTAATCCGTTTGTCACAAGTTCGAATCTTGTACGTCCCACCATACACATCAAGCCCTTGTAGAAGACTACAAGGGCTTTTTTGTTTCTATCGGATGCTACTTACTCTAATAGGTCAATTTGTGGCTGAGCTTTACCCAGTAAAAGTATTATTATTGATTAATAAAAAAGCCTAAGGCAATTATTGATCGAATCACGTTGAAGGAGACTCTTGCTTGAGTTCATTCAAGTAAAGTTCATGGCAACAAAGCCAAATACCAACTTTCTCAAACTCTTAGCTTTCTAAAATCGGCAGAAACCGAACCATTGAATATAAAACTGCTCATATAGTTGAATTAATAACTTCAAAATGGTTCGCTTCTAGATCAATTGGCTAATGCTATTATTGGGTATTGTTTCAATTGCTTAGCTAATCATTTGAAATAGATTCATTTATCAGCACTTTTTAATCAACTATTTGATCACCAATATCGCCTCTGCACTTGTGTCATTTATGCCAGTTGGAGTTTTAAGTTCGCCTTGCTCTATTTTTGACTTGTAAACACCAGGAGTGGAGCCCGTTACATTAAATACAATGGTACATGGACTAGACCTTAGCAATAAGCCTGCTTCTATTTCGAGGCTGGTGGTTTTTGCCCCTCCGGTAATAGTGCCAAAACAAGTTCCACCTAAATTAAGTGGCTGAGCCAAAATAAGTCCCTTAGGCAATTGATAGCTGAATGCTTGTGCTAGTTTTTGTGTGTTGGAATCAATAGATTGAAACTGTAAACTAAAGGTGCTGGGTTTATTTTTTTCAATACTTATATTTTGAAAACTTGGTGTTACCTTAATAGTAATATTGGCAGAGACTAATTTATTAACGCTTAAATTTTTAATTTCTTGGGTGGCTTTTGCATTGCCTAAAGTAGCGGCAAAACCAACTCTGAGTAAAGGTGGGGCAGCATAAGGAAAATCAATTTTTTCAAAAATAGTCTTTACTTCATTGCTAAAACTATCCTTTAGTTTGAGGGTTACCGCATATCCGATGCCATTCTTTTTGGGAATTAAATCTAGTTGTACTTCCTTGGGATAAGGTCTTTGTTGGCTTGCTCGACTTTGAAAATCGGCTGGGAAAATAGTTTTTGCTAATAATGCATTCGCCACATTGTGAGGCCCACGAATAGCCACACCAAAGGGTTGGTTAGTTACGGGTTCACCACAATTGCTTGCTGAAGAAAATGACCCATAGGCATCAAATCCTAGACCTAAATAGGCACCAACTCCTTTGCAATAACCCAAACCCTCTTTGCCTATTGCTCCAGTCATATCTAATTTGGCATCATATAAAAAAAAGCTCATGCCAAATTGGTTACTCAGTTCCCACTTCCACGAGGCTAGGTCAAATCGAATAGATAAGCCATCTTTGGGAGAAATTCCACCGGTGTGATTAAGTACACTACTAAGGCTGTTAGGTGTGGTGTCTGATAAGCGTAGCCAACCATTATCAATGGGATCAATCACCTGGCTTGTTAAATGGGCTGGGCCTGCTGCAATCCAACCAGGATCGGTGGAGTTTTTATTAAACCCAGTAGTGACCAAGGGTTGCGCACTTAAAACTCCAACGGAAAATGTCCAAGCAAGTAAAATAAGAAAGCGATGAGTCATATGTTTTGTCATTTTGAAACCAAGCATTCCATTGTTACCTTTATTGTTTTCAATTCAAAATTGCTTTTTAAAAAATACACCAACAAAAATCACATTGTTATCTCAATTGGGGTAAATTGACTCGAGTAACTTTGCTCGTGAAAGTAATAAAGTTAATGAATCAATTATCTATTCCTGTAACATTAATTTATCGGGAAATTTTTTTTAACAATTAGTATCCATCATATCAAGAATAATTAAGTAACACTTTACAACTCAGTTGTAAACTTTTGAAAAAAATCAGCTAAAGTCAAAATAGTCACCAAATTAGTTGGTTTTTTCAAATTCCTCACTTTCATTTTGGCTATTGGTGTATCGTCAATAGTTGGTAAGAGTTTATTCACAACAAGGAGACGTTTTATGTCGAGCGAAAATTTAACAGTTGCCGATTCAATTGCGCATACAGGTTTAAGTCGAAGAAAAGCTTTACAAACAGTGAGTCTAGGTTTGGGAGTGGGTTATTCATTGGCGGCTGCACCATTAGCTGCACAAACAGCTATTAAAACCTCCACTGAGGGTTTAACAACTGGAATGGTCACTATTGATATCAATGGTGTGAAGTTATCGGCTTACAGGGCTGCACCAGCAGGGAAAACCAATTTACCAGTTGTTTTAGTCATTCAAGAAATTTTTGGTTTGCATGAGTACATCACCGATGTTGCTAATCGATTTGCTCAGCAAGGTTATATGGCAATTGCTCCTGATTTATTCGAGCGCCAAGGCGATCCAATTCAGTACGCAGAAATGGCTAAATTAATTGCCGAAGTGGTCTCAAAAGTTCCAGATGAGCAAGTGATTAAAGACCTAGATGCAACAGTGGCTTGGGCTGGTAAAAATGGTGGTGATGTATCTAGAGTGGCTATTACTGGCTTTTGCTGGGGGGGTAGAATTACCTGGTTGTATGCAGCGCATGCTAAAATTAAAGCAGGTGTGGCTTGGTATGGTCGCTTAGTCGGTGCGACTAACGCTATGAATCCTAGCCATCCAATTGATAAAGTGGCCCAACTGAATGCCCCTGTGTTGGGCCTTTATGGTGGTAAGGATACTGGAATTCCATTAGATACAGTCGAGAAAATGAAACTCGCTTTGGCTAATGGTAGCCCAGCAGCAAAGCAAGCAGAATTTGTGATTTATCCCGATGCACCCCATGCTTTTCATGCCGACTACAGGCCTAGTTACAGAGAAGAAGCGGCCAAAGACGGCTTTGCAAAATGTTTGGCATGGTTTAAAAAACACGGTGTCTGAGGTTTTTTTAAAGCTTTCACTTTTGTGTCATTTTGTTAGAAACAGCACTATAAGTGCCAGCTGCATAGTTGAAACCTTTTAAGTAGAATTGATGACTGAAAAGACTGATGCGAATGTATCAGTCTTTTTTTGACACCTCTTTTTTTATCCTAGAAGTATGAGTTAATATTTGTAGCTTCTATTTTGGGAATCTTATGATTTTAATTGCGATTATTTTGGGTACTTTATTGGCTGGTGTAGGTAGTGTCTGGCTGTCTGCGGCGCTCAGCTATAGAATTGTTGAGAAACATACCAACCATATGCTTAGTTTTGCTGCAGGGGCATTATTGGCCACCGCATTGTTACATTTATTACCCGAGTCGCTTCAATCTGAGCAAGATGCCCACACATTACTAACTGTGTTTTTAGTGGGGGTGATTTTTTTCTTCTTATTAGATAAAGCACAATTATGGCATCATGGGCATGAGCATGGACATGATCATGGTAGCCACGCTCATCATCATAACTCACATAGTCATACTGATTTAAATCCTAAGGATACTACCTCTAGCTCTGGAGCGTGGTCCATTTTAACGGGCGATGCCGTGCATTGTTTTGGTGATGGTATTTTAATTGCATCAGCATTTATGGCTGATTTTAAATTAGGAGTTTTGGCTGCTATTTCGGTTTTGGTTCATGAAACACCCCATCATATGGGAGATTTATTGGTTTTGAGATCGGCTAAAAACAGCCGTCAAACAGCTTTGTTAAAAGTCAGCTTGTCTGGTGCTGTAACAGTGATAGGTGGGGTTTTAGGTTTTTATTTATTAGAAACCATAGATGCATTACAACCCTTTATTTTGGTACTGGCCTCTAGTAGTTTTATATATGTTGCCCTAGCTGATTTAATTCCACAATTACAAAAAAAATTACCGATTAATGAAACCATCATTCAAATAATTTGGTTGTTCTCGGGTATTGCTTTGGTACATATTATTAGTTTATTAGGTGGCCATAGCCATTAAGGAAACTACAGTCAATCTAGATTTTAGAACTAAGTTATTTAGTTCAAATCTTGTTATGCGTACAAGCTTTTAAGTGCTATTGTTAAGCTGCTAACGCATCAAGTTGTGCAAAAATGTCGGACATTTTGCCACTTATAAAAACACCATTTTTATGGTTAGGTTTTGGCGAGAATTGCCGCACGACCGAGCTTGAAGCAACTGCTTGGTTGCTTGGTGTTTGCTGGTCTGACTTATTGGGGTAAGCAAGCACTTTTTTATCTTGAAATATAGGGCCGTTATAAACTTTTAAAAACAGCAAATTGGATTTTTTAGTGGGTTTAACTAAAGGATTCAAGTCAAGGGTTTGATCTACCTGTAGGGTGTCTTTGTCTTGAGCTAAAGTTAGAGCCTGCTCTAGTGTCTGCCTAGGGCCTCGAGTTGGATCTGCTGGCTCTTGATGCATAGTAGTTAAAGGATTACTCGAACTATTGAAACGAAGTTCTGAATGTTCATGTAGATGCGCTTTCTCATCTGGGGACGGAGTGACACTATTGATGGTTTTTTCAGTGATGCCTTTTATTAAAGTGAGCTTGAAATTAGTTTCATTGGCTTGTATATTTTGGGGTTTTATACACACTAAAACAGGAGTGGATTTGGCAAAAAATTGACGAAACCAGCCAAGAATTAAGTTGGATATTTTTAAACCAGCTCGATTAACTTGAGTTTGAGTGTAACAAAGACGGTAAATATGACGGCTCATGATAATTTCCTTTTTGAAATTAAAAAATAAATTTTGCCAATATTGCTGAATTTGAAATCAAAACACAAAATAACCAAGCAATAGCAAAAAAATATCCAATAAATTGGCTTTATGTTGTTACATAAAAAATGTATTACGAATTAAACCTACGGCTAAACCTTCGATTTCGAAAGGGTCGCCAGGTTTGACAGTGATGATTTGGAAGTCGGGGTTTTCAGGAATGAGTTCTATGGTGTTACCAGTGCGTTTAAAACGTTTAACGGTAACTTCTTCTCCAATACGGGCCACAACAATTTGCCCATTTTTTGCGTCTTTAGTGGCTTGCACAGCAAGCAAGTCGCCATCCATAATGCCAGCATCTTTCATGCTCATACCCCTTACTTTTAATAAATAGTCGGGTTGAGATGAAAATAAATTGCTTTCTACACAATAACTTTGTTCTACATGTTCTGCCGCTAAAATAGGTGCACCCGCAGCCACACGGCCAACCAATGGGATGTTAATTTGTTGAATGCGTTCGTTGAGTTCTTGAATACTAGAGGCTACTTTGTTAACTGTAGTTTGAATTTTTTCTATTTTGACTCTAATACCACGAGAAGTACCTGTGAGTAATTCTATGGCTCCTTTGCGAGCCAATGCACGCAAGTGTGCTTCAGAGGCATTGGGCGATTTAAACTGGAATTGAGTTGCGATTTCTGCACGCGTAGGAGGAAAACCATGGGTGTTGAGCATACTGCTAATATAGTCAAGAATTTCCCTTTGCCTTGGGGTGAGTTTAATGGCTTGCGTGATATCTTTCATGATGGCAACTTTATGTAAAGGAAAACAAATTAATAGCAGAAAAGACAATTCAAAAAACAATGAAAAAAATGTTGAATTTTTAAAAATTACGCTTTTGTTTTTATTAAAAATATATTTTTGAGTAAAAAATATAATGAAATAATTAATAAACCCCAAAAAAGCTATTTTTTAACTGTTTTTTCATCCAGTGTCTGTATTTTTAACCAGTTTTTATTTCTATGCAAGTGAAAAATCAAAAAAGCATCAAAAAAGTTGTTATTTTAGGAATGGGCGGCACTATTGCGGGCCTCGCTCAAGATACAACTGACAACGTTAATTACCAAGCTGGTCAAGTTTCTGTAGCAGACTTATTAGCCGGATTGGGGGCTGGCTTTGTTGAAAGTTTGCAAAATAATGCCGTCGAACTAGTGACTGAACAAGTTGCCCAATTAGACAGTAAAGACATGAGTTTTGTAGTCTGGCAACAGTTGCTACAACGGCTTGATTTTTACAATAATCAGCCCGATGTGATGGGGGTAGTCATTACCCACGGCACCGATACCCTAGAAGAAACGGCTTATTTTTTACATCGCACAATAAGTGCCAATAAACCGATTGTTTTAACATGTGCCATGCGACCTGCATCGGCTATGAATCCTGATGGTCCACAAAATATGCGTGATGCTATTTTAATGGCCCAACACTCATTGGCAAATTGCGTGATGGTAGTGTGTGATGGAGCAGTGCATAGTGCACAAGATGTGCAAAAAGATCATCCCTACCGAACCAATGCTTTTTCTAGCCGTGACAATGGCGTATTAGCTTGGATAGAAGAAGGGCATATTAGGCAGCTTAGAGCATGGCCCACATCACAAGCAATACTGCACAGGGCCACCCAACAAATTCTTGACGGTAATTCGCAAATGAATTGGCCTAGAGTTGAAATAGTGATGAATTATGCAGCTTGTGATGGCGCAGTGGTGCAGGCCTTATTAGCGCAAAAAATGAACTTGGCTGGCTTAATAGTGGCAGGGACTGGTAATGGTACCCTATCGAATGATTTAGCTCTACAGCTTGATTTAGCAATAGCCCAAGGAATACGAGTAGGCCTTTGTTCTAGATGTGCTTTAGGTCAAGTGGTCGGCCATCAAAAACAAGCCGAATATGAGGTGATAGAGCTATCTTTTACTAAAGCGAGAGTGGAGTTAATTTTGCAAATATTAAATGCATAACTAGCCTTTACTACACCGCTTTTGGCGGACTATTTTGAAGTTTTTTGTCTTTTTTAGCCATAACAAGAGCTATGGCTAAAGTTAAATCCAAAGCTGAAGCCAGAAAAAACCACCTAATAGTCCACTTACATCTGCACTCAACTAGTAGGCAGCAGCTGAGTCAAAAGCTTTTTATTAATTTGCCACATTTTTCTTGCTAAAGGCAAAATTAATGTGGCACTTTTTTTAGCGTCTTTTCATCCAGTGCCTAATTTCAGGGCCACTTTTTTCTTGTTGAAGTAGGGTGTTACCAGTTTGCCGACAAAAATCTTGAAAATCTCTTTCAGAGCTAGGGTCTGTGGCAATGACTTCTAAAATTTGGCCGCTTTGCATACCCGACAAAGCTTTTTTAGCTCTGAGAATGGGTAGGGGGCAATTGAGTCCTTTGGCATCCACAATTAAATCGGCATTCATTCCTAATTCACCTTTTTAAAAATTATTTTTTAGTCCAACTAGCAGCAAAAAAACCATCGGTATGATGCAAATGAGGCCATAGTCTTAAATACAGGCCAGTATTAGGTGTACATAAGTTATGGGCCAATTCGCCAACAGGTTTTGCCAACAAAGTCTGCATAGGCAAAGCCTCAAACTCTTGTTTAAATTCCTGGCTAAAGGCTTGTGCTACTTCTTCATTTTCTTGCGGTAATAAACTACAGGTAGCATAAATCAAACGTCCACCTGGTTTTAATAATTGGGCAGCACTTCTTAAAATGGCACTTTGAAGTTGCACCATTTGTTCCACTGATTTGGGTTTGACTCGCCATTTAAGAGCGGGATTACGCCTTAAAGTACCCAAGCCAGTACAGGGGGCATCTACCAATACTCGGTCCACTTTGCCCCACATTCTTTGAATGCGGGCGTCTTTTTCGTCATTAATCACCATGGTGTGAATATTATTGAGGCCACTTCTTGCCATGCGTGGTTTAAGTCCTTCCAAGCGATGGGCAGACGTATCAAACGCATATAACCTGCCAGTGTTTTTCATCATCGCACCTAGGGCTAAAGTTTTACCTCCGCCTCCAGCACAAAAATCAACCACTGTTTCGCCGCGTTTTGCATCAAGGGCCAAGGCAAGTAATTGTGAACCTTCATCTTGTACTTCTAATAAACCTTGGTTGAAAATAGGCAGCTGAGACAGGCCTCGTTTTTGCTCTAGTCGTAGGCCCCAAGGGCTGTAAGGGGTGAGGCTTGCTTCAAGGCCTTGCTCTTTTAACAAATTCAATACTGCAGGTCTTTTGGATTTAAAAGTATTAACTCTTAAATCAAGGCTAGCATTTTGATGCAGGCTATTCATAAAACCAATAAAGGTATCAGAGCTAATATCCATGCCCAATTGTTGTTGAATAATTTCAACCAACCACTCGGGTAAATTATGTTGATATTGAATATCTAAATTTTTGACATCAGTGGCAAGTGACTGACTAAGCCAAGCTTGCTCGGTATCGCTTAAAGCAGCATTTAAATAATCACGCCAAACAAATGGGGTGTGATTGGATGATGCATCGGTTTCTGTGTTGACCACCGCATTTTGGGCATCTGCTTGTTGGCCAAATGCATAAGACAAAATAGCCAAGCGCCGCGCCATTGGCCCCTCGCCGGTTTGCGCTAAATATTCGAAGAATAATTTTTGTCGCATCACGCCATAAACCACCGAGCTTAAGCTGGCACGTTCGCGAGAACCACAGCGACCATTCTCGGCAAAATAAGTGCTAATTAAATGATCAAGTGCTTGATCAAATTGAAGCGCTAAACGCGTCAATTCGGTGGCAGTTTCTAGAAAGACTTTTGGATGCATATTAAAAAATGAAGTGGTGTTAAGAAAGCTGCCGCTTCAGTTGAAACAAGCAGTCATGATACCTATCAAAATAGACTCAACCTGTGGTGGCAGGTTTTTGTATAGAATGAAGAAAACGATAAAAACAAGCCATTAATTGGCTAGTGAGGAATCCATACACTTTTTTTAACTAGTGTGGCGAGATAAAATTTGGGCAATCACACGAGGATACAAAAGGTGTTCTTGGGTCAATACTCTGGCAGCTAATTTTTCGGCTGTATCACCTGGTAAAACTGGAACCATCGCTTGATCAATAATACTGCCAGCATCAAGTTCCTCAATGACCCAGTGCACAGTAGCCCCGGCAAATTTACAACCCATTTGCAAAGCTCTTTCGTGGGTGTGCAGTCCAGTAAATGCCGGTAACAACGAGGGGTGAATATTAATGATTTTTTCTGGGTATTGTTGGGTAAATGCACCACTTAAAATTCGCATAAAACCAGCTAGCACAATAAGGCTAGGTTGATAGATTTGAATCACCTTAGTTAATTCAGTTTCAAAATCAGTGCGATTGGGGTATTTTTTATGATCAACGACTTGAGTCTCAATACCAGCAGCTTTGGCAATACTTAAGCCTTTTGCATCTGGCCGATTTGCAATAACGGCCGTAATTTTAGCTTGATATTTTTGTTCCCAATTTTGTACTTGAGCAGCCTTAATAATGGCAGCCATATTGCTACCAGAGCCCGAAATTAAAATAACAATAGATTGCATATAAAAAAGTCAAGACTAAAAAGTCTATAAAAAGAGAAAGTTTTTGGTTTATTAGTGATTAAGCATACTGCTTAGGGCTTGTACCGCAAAACACTTAACCGCATGAGTGGTACGGGCTTGGATGGTCATTGATAGTCTATTTGACTGGTTTTTTCACTCATAATAATGAATATGAAAATTAAAATCTTGCTAAAACTGCATTCCTATTGGCACCATGCCTGTATGCCTTTGAGTTTTACGGCGGCTTCCAAAAGCTGTGGTTTAATTCTATTTAGTTTTGAATCCTAATTTTTAAACAATCACGGCTCACTACCAAGGAAGACTTTTAAATGAAAATATTAATTTCCAACGATGATGGTTACCAAGCAGAGGGTATTGTAGCCTTATATCACGCCATGCAAGCCTTAGGTGAGGTGGAGGTGATTGCTCCGGAGCTCAACAATAGTGCTAAATCCAACGCTTTAACTCTTTCTACCCCTCTTTCGGTTAGAACTGCAGCCAATGGTTTTCGATATGTGAATGGCACTCCCGCCGATTGTGTGCATATTGCCTTAACAGGTTTATTAGGTTACAAGCCCGATCTTATTGTTTCAGGGATTAATAACGGGGCCAATATGGGGGACGATACCATTTATTCGGGCACGGTAGGAGCTGCTATGGAAGGCTATTTAATGGGTATTCCTGCGATTGCTTTTTCTCAAGTTAAAAAAGGTTGGGAGCACCTAGACGCAGCGGCCCTTAGTGCGCAAAAATTAGTGGCCAATATTCGAGATGCCGGCATGATTCAAACTGCGCCTTGGTTGCTTAATGTGAATATTCCCAATTTACCCCTTGAGGAATTAAAACCCATCAAAGTGTGCCGATTAGGTCGTCGTCATTCAGCAGAACCCGTATTAAGTCAAGTCAATCCATTTGGCGAAACCATGTATTGGATTGGGGCTGCTGGGCCAGCCAAAGATGATGCCGATGGCACAGATTTTCATGCTACGATTCAAGGTCATATTTCAATTACGCCGCTCAAAGTAGATTTAACTGACCACGATCAACTCCCTTTTTGGGGCCAGGCTGCACAAAAGCTAAAAGTCTAAATTCATCAACACCTAATAATTGTTAGTTGCTTGGTAGCTATTGCTGTCCCCATTTCGACACTAGCTTGAAAGTCTTTATGGTAAAAATCAAACATTGCGAATGTTTTGCATTTTTACCAGGAGTCTTTTTATGGATTTGGCTTTTACTGAAGAAGAACAATCGTTTAGACAAGAAGTGAGACAGTGGGTGAAAGAAAATCTACCCAGCTCAATTTCACACAAAGTGCATAATGCACTGCGCCTTACCCGAGATGATATGCAAACTTGGGCCAAAATTTTAGGTCAAAAAGGATGGCTCGGTTATGGTTGGCCACAGGAGTTTGGTGGTCCTGGCTGGAATGCCATACAGCGTCATTTGTTTGAAGAGGAATGTGCTTTAGCGGGCGCCCCAAGAGTAGTTCCGTTTGGCCCCGTCATGGTGGCCCCTGTCATTATGGCTTTTGGTAACCCCGAGCAACAACAACGTTTTTTACCTGGCATTGCCAGCGGAGAAGTTTGGTGGAGTCAGGGTTACAGCGAACCTGGTTCGGGCTCCGATTTAGCCTCAGTTAAAACCAAAGCCGAGCGTTTTGATGACCATTATTTAGTCAATGGTCAAAAAACTTGGACTACCTTGGGTCAGTATGGCGAATGGATTTTTTGTTTAGTTCGCACTAGCAATGAGGGCAAGCCACAAACCGGTATTAGCTTTTTATTAATCGACATGAAATCGCCTGGCGTGACGGTGCGTCCGATTGTCTTAATGGATGGCGAGCCTGAAGTGAATGAAGTATTTTTTGATAATGTCAAAGTACCGCTTAACAACTTAATTGGTGAAGAAAACAAAGGTTGGACTTATGCCAAACATTTGTTAAGCCATGAAAGAACCAATATTGCAGATGTGAATCGTGCGAAACGTGAACTAGAGCGTTTAAAACGAATTGTGAAAGCTGAAGGCCTTGATAAAGACCATCGTTTCTTAGATGAGGTTGCCAAATTAGAAGTCGATATAGTGGCTCTAGAAATGATGGTGCTCCGTGTATTGTCGGCGCAAACATCAGGCAAAAACTCACTTGATGTGGCAGGTTTACTAAAGATTAAAGGCAGTGAGATTCAGCAACGTTATAGCGAATTAATGATGCTTGCAGCAGGCCCCTTTGCCTTGCCTTGTATTGCAGAAGCGGTAGATGCAGGATGGCAGCCCGATCAATTGGGCGCTTTAGGATTTCCAGGCGGCAATATCCAAAATGCACCTTTAGCGGGTAATTATTTTAATATGCGCAAAACCACCATTTACGGCGGCTCCAACGAAGTGCAACGCAATATTGTGGCGCAAACTGTTTTAGGTTAAAGAGACTGTTAATCTTCATTTGAAGATGCGACTTTTAATGTCGCTATGTATTTTTAACAAATATCTTTAGCTGTTATTTCTACCAAACAAGAAAGAGATTGAGTATGGATTTCGATTTTTCAGACGAACAATTGCAGTTACGCGAAGCCGTAGGCCGTTGGGTGGAAAAAGCCTATACCTTTGACAAACGTCGAGCCATTGTCAAGGCTGGCGGTTTTGATGCACAAGCCTATCAAGAGTTAGCCCAATTGGGTTTAGTGGGGCTGGCTATCTCTGAAGAGCTTGGCGGTTTAGGCATGGGCGCGGTAGAGGCTATGCTAGTTTTAGAAGAATTGGGTAAGGGCTTAGTAATTGAACCAGTGGCAGCTAGTACTGTGGTGGGACAAGTTTTGTCACATTACGCCAGCCCTGAAATGCAAGCTCAGTTGTTACCCCAATTGGCTGGCGCAGAAAAATTAGCTGTCTTGGCGCATACCGAAAGATCAGCTCGTTATCAATTAGGTCGTTGTGAAACGACTGCTGAGCCAACTGCCAACGCTTGGGTGCTGAATGGGCTTAAAAATATGGTTCCGTTTGCTTCATTTGCAGATGCTTTCCTAGTTCCTGCAACTATTAATGGCACTATGGCATTGTTTTGGGTGGAGCGAGATCAAACAGGTGTCAGTACCAGCTCTTATTTAACGCAAGACGGTTCTGCAGCAGGTGATGTGGGCTTGAATAATGCCAAGGCTCAGCTGATTACGGAAAATGGCTTGCAAGCTCTAGAGTGGGCGACAGATGTTGCTATTGCTGGTTTGTGTGCTCAAGCCGTGGGTGCAATGGATAAGGTACTCACCATTACTGGCGAATATCTTAATACTCGTAAACAATTTGGTGTTGCAATTAGTAGTTTTCAGGCCTTAAGGCATCGGTTTGCTGACATGAAAATGCAACTCGAATTGGCAAGGTCTATGAGTTATTACGCCACACTTAAATTATCGGCCAATGCGAGTGAGCGAAAAATGGCCTGTGCTAGGGCCAAATATCAGTTGGGTGTATCGATGCGGTATGTAGGCCAGCAAGCAGTGCAATTGCATGGTGGTATTGCCATGACCGATGAATACATCATTAGTCATTATTTTAAACGCCTCACACAAATTGAAATGACCATGGGCGATAGCATGCATCATTTAGCCTATATTTCTGATAATTTACAAGAAACAGCCGGTGTGTTTGTTTAACTTAGAAACGGCCGTTTCTAGGTTTTAATTGAACGATGCCTATGGCAACTATAATGCCTGCCTTTAGCGCTGACTAAATATTAGGTTTTTGTAGTTCTCTATTGAAGGCATAAAGCCATTTTGCATAAAAAAAGGAATTCAAATTGTTGAATTCCTTTTTTATTGCTTGCTTATTCAACTAAGAATAAGCAATGAGTACACGTAACGTTTAGAGGCCAGCGTGCGATTAACGGTTGTAACCACCGCTATTAGGATTGCGCGGACGACCACGACCACCTGCACCACCAAAATTACCACCGCCATTACCACCACCAAAGTTGCCGCCACTGCGAGGAGCACGTGGAGCAGAATTCATACTCATACGTGGACCACGTTCTGCATAAGCATCAACGGTGGTACGCAATGGATTAGGTTGACCATCAATGGCACGTTTGGCAGGCACATGGCGCGCTTTGGTGTTAAGGCCTAAACCAGGATTGTGGTTAATGTGACGTGGTTGATAGTCATCATCACGGGCTTCGGGTGGGCGACGACCTGTAAATTGTGACTGACCAAAACCTTGACGTGAGTTTTCAGGGCGTTGTGTGCTAAATCTAGAACCCGGCCTATTACCTGCAAAGTTGGTTCTTGTGTCTTGACGGTTGTCAGAACGGTTATCGGGAGAACGATGCTCGAAACGATTGTCGTTAGAGCGATTGTCAAAACGACCTTCAGGGGAGCGGTTATCAAATCGGTTATCGGTGCGATTATCTTGACGATTTTCGTTGCGGTAATCGGGGCGCGCTTCGTGAGAAGGGTTATTAGCTGCATGGGCTGCATAAGCAGAACCATGAAATTGTTCTGAAGGGGCTTGTTCACCACCATTAAAACCAGTGTTACCAGCGGCATTTGGATTGGTGTTATTAACACGTGGTCCGGTGTTGCGTCTTAAGCCAGCACGACGGGCTTCGCCGTAAATGCCACGTGGAGTACGTGGCTCGTAAGGACGGCCATCACGACCTTCACGAGGTTGACGTGGACCACGTGGTGCCATTGCTTCGCCATTGCTATCTAACAGCACAGCTGCTGGCGCTGAATTTTGTTGTATAGGAGCACGGTTTTGGTAAGGGGCACGGAAGTTGCCTCCGTTGCCTTGAGCATTTGCACTACCAGCTTGGCCACGGGCAGGTTTACCTTGATTTTTTTCACGAACACGTTGTAACATTTCGGTGCGAGCTGCTTTAGCGGCTGCCATCATAACGTCACGGCTAGGCGGTTTACCTAGGCCACCCCATAGGGTTTGCCTACCCATAGCGATAGGTTCAGCTCTTTCATCGGCATCGGGTTCAAAACCTTCAATGATTTTGACTGGAATACTTTGTTTGGTGAATTGTTCAATTTCTTGCATAAAACCTTGTTCGTCTAGGCAAACCAAATTAACAGCCTCGCCTGTAGAACCAGCGCGACCTGTACGACCAATACGGTGGACGTAATCTTCAGTGACGTTTGGAATATCGTAGTTGACTACATGTGGTAATTCGTCAATGTCAATACCACGAGCTGCGATATCGGTGGCAACTAAAACACGGATGTCGCCATTTTTAAAACCTTCAAGGGCTTGAGTGCGGGCACTTTGGCTTTTGTTGCCATGCAGGGCCATTGCAGTAATACCACTTTTTGCCAGTGCTTCAGCGACATGATTGGCGCCAAATTTAGTACGGGTAAAAACGAGTACCTGGCTCCAGTTGTTTTGCTCGATGAGGTGGGCTAATAAAGCTTTTTTCTTAGCGCGGCCTACAGTAATGACCACTTGAGCAATACGCTCAACGGTAGTGTTACGTGGGGTCACTTGAATTTGAAGTGGTTCACGTAACAAGCTGTTGGCGAGGTCACGGATTTCATCACTAAAAGTGGCCGAGAATAATAAACTTTGTTTTTGGCTAGGTAATAAAGCCAATACTTTTTTCACATCGTGAATAAAGCCCATATCAAGCATACGGTCGGCTTCATCTAAAACCAAAACCTGAACTTGACTTAAATCGACAGCACCTTGTTGTTGCAAGTCGAGTAAGCGACCAGGCGTGGCGACTAAAATATCGACACCTTGGCGTAGTTGTTTAATTTGGGGGTTGGCACCTACACCACCAAAAACAACGGTAGAAGTAAGTTGTAGATATTTGCCATAGGTAACGACTGACTCTTGTACTTGAGCAGCTAGCTCACGGGTGGGAGTAAGTACCAAGGCACGAATACCTAAGCCGTTAAAACGACTAACAGCACTGCGACTCATGGTGAGCTGATGTAATAAAGGGAGAGTAAACGCGGCTGTTTTACCAGTTCCGGTTTGGGCTCCGCCGAGTACATCGCGACCTTGCATAATGGCAGGAATAGCTTGTGCTTGAATAGGAGTTGGCGATTCATAGCCTTGCTCACGCACAGCTTTTAAAATAGCTGGGGCTAATTGGAGTTCTTCAAAATTCATGATGGAAGCGCTTTAGTGTTTGCGCCTAAAACCGACCTGTCTCGAAGCCGTGTGTTGGACAATTCGAACCAGTCAAAGGTCAGTGGAACCAAGGGTATGCAGAGCATGGCAAAACGTGAGTGGATTGCATCAGCCTGCACTTAGCTGATAGTGCGTCACTGGAGCACACTACAGCCTGTATTGTCGCATAAAAATTCAACTCTGTGTATATTAATCAAATTATTTATTTTGGGGTTCAATTAATGAGATTCTGCTTAAACCCTGCTTTGTTAAGCTTAACACTTCAGCCCTAGGAATAGGATGATCGACTTCCCAGTCAGATAAAACCCAGCGCGACATTTCAAGGTTTAAGCTGTCTTCTTGAGGCTTGTGAGTATGGCCATGAATCAAACAATTGCTACCATGTTGATTTAACCAATCAATTGCAAGATTATGATTAATATCAAGATTATTGTAAAAGTTGGAGTCTTTCGAGGGCTCGGTTGTAGTGCTTAATTTATCGGCTTTAATTTTATCGGCCATTTGCCGCCTAGTAGCCAAGGGCTGAGCTAAGACTGCAGTTTGCCAAATAGGACTTCTGACGACCGATCTAAGTTGCATGTAATCGGTATCTGAGGTGCATAAAGCATCGCCATGACTTAATAAATAATGATCGCCAAAAGCAGACAGCTTACATGGGTCGTCGAGCTGTTGAATGCCGGTAAAGTCAAAAAATGCTTGTTTGGTTAAAAAATCGCGGTTGCCATGCAACATAAAAAGGGGTTTTTGAAGGCTACATTGAGCCAAAGCCAAGGCACAATTGCGCTCGAAACCCGTTTCTAAAATCGCATCATCACCTACCCAAGCTTCAAATAAATCACCCAAAATAAAAATGGCATCCGCCTTATTATTTTGTAAATATTGGAGCCAAACGAAATAAGTGTCAGGGTGCTGTTCTGATAAATGTATATCAGAAATAAAATCAATTTGATTCCAGCTAGGCAGGGCAAGGATTGAGTTTTTCACAATAAGAAAACCTTGGTGAGCTCAAACAATTGAGTTAAGTTGAGGTGATAAAAAAGCGCTTATGTCTTAATTTTAATCGTATCAATAAAAAGCTTTTTTTCTTCAAGTCAAAAGGTGGAGCGACGTTATTAGCAATGAAATGACTCGAAGTTTTTAGTAAAGCAAAAGTGCAGATAATGTATAAAATGCTTATGAATAAAAGAGCTAGCTATAGACAAAAAAAGCCAACAAAGTTGGCTTTTAGAACCTTGGCAAATAACTTTAGTAATTTGCCAAGGTGGTCTTAACTATAGAGTGAACTTATTGAATTAAAGTGCCACTGCTTTTTCAATAATGACATCTTCTTTTGGTACATCGGCATGGTAGCCACTATTGCCTGTTTTAACAGCTGCAATTTTGTCCACAATTTCGGTACCAGCAGTCACTTTACCAAAAACTGCATAACCCCAGCCACGCTCAGAAATAGCAGTGTGGTTTAAAAAACCATTGTCTGCTACATTAATAAAAAATTGTGCGGTAGCCGAGTGTGGATCGTTGGTACGAGCCATTGCCAAAGTGTAATGTTTGTTTTTTAAACCGTTATTAGCTTCATTGCTAATAGGGGCTAGGGTTTCTTTTTGTTTCATGCCAGAAACAAAACCACCACCTTGGATCATAAATCCAGGAATAACACGGTGAAAAATCGTGTTACTGTAGTGGCCATTATTCACATAGGCTAAAAAATTAGCGGTTGATTTTGGTGCATTAACAGCATCGAGTTCGATGGTAATAACGCCGTGGTTTTTAATGTGTAATTCAACTAATGGATTGCTCATGATTTTAAGGAAGCGTTACCGCTTTTTCTATAATAATGGGGGTTTTTGGAACATCCGAACTGAATGGGCCACTGGCCCCAGTTGGAACTTTTTTAATTTTATTCACCACATCCATACCACTAGTGACTTTACCAAAAACGGTATAACCAAAAAGCGCAGGATGGTTGATTAAATTTTCCCTGGGCACATTGTTATATGTTTGCCCTTGGTAGGTGAATTTTGCCACAGGGTCACCATCTGGAATGATGGTGGGGTCTAAAAAAGCATTATCTTTTACATTAATAAAAAATTGTGAAGAAGCCGAGTGTGGGGCTTGGGTTCTAGCCATGGCCAAAGTGCCTACTAAATTTTTGGGTCCACCTTTGGCTAAAGCAGCTTGGCCCTCATGTTCTATGGGGGCACGAGTAGGGCGTTCTTGTAGTTTGGCATCATAACCACCAGCCTGAATCATAAAATCATCAATTACTCTATGAAAAACAAGGCCATCGTAATGCTTATCTTTGACGTATTGCAAAAAATTGGCTACGGTTTTGGGGGCTTTTTCTGGATATAACTCCACCACAAAATCACCAATATTAGTAGTAAATTTTACTTTTGGTAATTTGCTTTCGGCTAATGCAGAAAAAGAAGTGAGGGCCCCTAAGGCAGCCAAAGTCAAAATTGGTAAAAATTGTCTTTTATTCATAAACAAAGTAGTTAAAAGGGCATAAAGGGTGAAAAAATCGAAATGATTAATAGTCTGGAAAAAACCAAATCAAATAACCCAAAAACAAATAAATTAACATCTAACTATAAGATGGTTGTAACATAATTTATTGTTTTTAACGACAATTAACTTCATTTTAGATGTATTTGCAACGTTTTACTTAGTAGGTAATTGAATTACCGATTCAGTTCGAAGTAATTTAGCTTTTAAACTAGAACTATTAATACCCAATTTTTGAGCATTTTTGTAAGAGGCAGTAGCCAGTTGAATATAAATGTCGCCTAAATTTTCATGAGCAACTGCGTAGCCGGGATTATTTCTAATTGCCGACTCCAATGCCACTTTTGATAATTCTGGTTGACCTTTTAAGTTGTATAAAACAGCAACATTATTATAGGGTTCTGGTAATTCGGGAAAATCTCGCATTAAGCCAGTGTAAATTTCTATGGCTTCGTTGGTTTTATTTTGCTCGGTTAAGATAACTGCCTTTAAAAAACGCATTTGTGGATCGCTTGGTTTTTCTGTTAAAACCTTATTAGCAATAGCTAAAGCTTCGGTTTTTTTACCAGCGTTATAGAGTTTTTCTGCATTAGCTAGTGGGGTATTTTGGGCATAACTTATGCTGCCTAAACAATTACCTAACACCAATAATGTGCTCAATAATAAAAATTTGGTTTGTTTTTTCATGAAATGTTTTAAAATTTTTAACTGTTAATTTTTATAAGAAGTAAATTTGCTAATTTTAGTAGTTGGTAGTATTAATTTATTTGACTCTGTGCCAAGTGAGCAGTGCAAACCAAGAGTTTATTAAGCAATTGATAATCATGTATGAATAACAATAAATTAGCTTATTAAGTGCGCTTGAATAAATGCTATACCAATATACGATGCAAGCTTCTTAAGATGTTAGCATATTACAAAACTATAGTTTCTTTTGTCAAAATTGAGTAAATCTTGCAAAAAATAATTTTTTGGCTTGCTTAAACTCGTCAAATTTCTTAGCAAAATCATTAATTTTGCAGAACCATATAGCAAAATTCAGGGGTCGCAAGCATAATAAGGATTGGAAAATACAATTAGTTGATTTTTATACCTACCGCCATTCCTAGGAAAGGAAATGCCCAAAAAAAGCGCACTCAAACTTGTACCATAAATGTAGCTAAGAATTTTGCATTGCTAGGTTTCTAAAGTAACAAAAAATATACCGTTTAAGTGTGCTTTTTAATTTTGCTTAGAGCTAATGAATATAGCATTCACAGTCATCACAAAAAGTATTGAAAGATTGTTTTTGTGCAACTGACCAAAATATCTCAATGCTTTTACGAATTTTGTCAGAACTATTAAGCTTATCTAGGATAATAGCCATATGACTACAAAGCTTCTTTTTGGCTTCCATGCCGTGGGTGTAAGAGTAAAAACTGCCCCAACCTCTATCGTTGAAATTTACATTGATGCCAATCGCCGCGATACCCGTATGCGGCAATTCACTGACAAGGCAAAAAGTGCCCAATTAAAAATAATTGAGGCTGACTCGGCTCGTTTAGGTAAATTAGCCGGTTCCAGCAACCACCAAGGAGTGGTTGCCAAGGTCTCTGCCGATGTAAAACAAGAAAGTCTAGACGAATTATTAGACCGTTTACAAACACCTGAAAATCAGCAAGAACCTCAAGGTGCTTGGGCCAATCCTCTATTTTTGTTGCTCGACAGCGTTACCGACCCACATAATTTAGGTGCTTGCTTGCGTGTGGCCGATGGTGCAGGTGTGCATGCTGTAGTGGCACCAAAAGATCATGCGGTTGGAGTCAATGCCACCGTGGCTAAAGTGGCCAGTGGTGCCGCCGACACCATTCCTTATTTTATGGTTACCAATTTATCTCGTACCATTAAAGAGTTGCAAGAGTGTGGTATTTGGGTGATTGGCACTAGCGATACTGCCGAGCATTCTATATATGATGTGGATTTAACTGGCCCGGTCGCCCTTGTTTTGGGTGCCGAGGGTACAGGTATGCGTCAATTAACTGCCAAAAATTGTGACCAACTCGTCAGTATTCCTATGTTGGGTGGGGTTGAAAGTTTAAATGTTTCGGTAGCAAGCGGAGTCTGTTTGTACGAGGCGGTACGTCAACGACAAGCATTAGCAAAAACAACTAATAAAGTGGTATAAAACTTTAACTGTGCAACTTTAGTTTTTCTTTTTATGAAAGTTCCATTTATGAAGCGATCTTTTTTTTCAATTTTGACAGTACTGAGTTTGGCATTATTAGCCGTTTCATGTACTCAAGAGCAACAAAATTCAATTAGCCGTAGTGTCCAAAACTGGACTGGTACCAACGGTGTACTAGAATTTTACGCTGGCGATAAAGTAGCCCGTCGGTTTATGAAAATTGACAAATTAAGCACCGCTATGGGTACAGAAGATGGTAAGCCTCGTCCTTATCGTTTTGGATACGGTGTGTTGGACGCAAACCTTAATATGATTGCCGACTCTAACGAGAAAAAAGTGTACTTTGAAATAAGTGATTACGCTGGCAACTATATTTTCTTTGAAAATCCAAATTAATTTTCTGCACAGTCTGTAGTAAAAATCTATTCTTGTGTGTGGCTTGCACACAAGAATAGGCTACAACTACAACTCTTGGAAAATAACTATTTCAGTGCTTTCATTCGCCTAATCTTTCCTTCAAACACATCACTTAATGTAGTTGTAAGCCTTGTTGAACTCAAGGCATTGCTGTGGTAGCAGTTGAATCATTTTTTACCTAAGCTAACCTAACCATCCCATTGCACCTATCAAAGCGCCAATCGCTAAAAGTGCCAGCATATGAAAGTTGCTAAGCCAGACCACAAGTGCACTGCAACAGGTTAATAACCATAATGGCCAATGGCTACTAAGGCTACCGTTAGGGCTTGAAAGTACCCAACCAGTAGCAAACAAAAGTCCCATGACCACCGGTGCCATGCCTTGTTTAAAACTGCGTACAATTATTTTTTCATTGTTCTGATGCGCCCATCGGGCCGCCCAATAAGTGATGGTGCTACTAGGCAACATAATGCCTAGCATAGTCACTAATAAGCCCAGAGGTGCCAACCAATAACCGCCTGCATTCATTCCTACCGTCCAGCCCATTAAACCAACAAATAAAACATTCGGTCCTGGGGCTGCTTGAGCAATAGAAATAGAGGCGTAAAACTGCGACTCGGTAAGCCAATGATTCTCGGAGACTAAAAACCTATGCATTTCGGGAACCGTCGAAATAGCCCCTCCCACAGAAAGTAGAGATAACAAAAGGTATTGGCTAAAAAGCTCAAGCCAATTAGCGGCGGTTAAATGAATGGTCATAAAAAATAAAAAAGTGTGTACTGCAATTTAGGCATGTGCTTTTTGGATTTGTATATAACACCAGCGCCAAGCAAGAGCGCCTAAAATTAAAATAACCCAACCCAAGGGAAAATGAAAAATCGCGACACTCATAAAACAAGCTAGTGCTAAACATAAGGACATAACAAGGCCAACAGGGTTACTTTTAAGCGTTTTAAGCAGTTTTAAACCAGTTGCAATAATGAGTCCAGCAGACACTGCCCCCATCCCTTTTAAAGCGCCAATAGCAGCAGGGTAGTCAAGTAGTTGCGTATAAAGAACTGCGATTAATACTACCACTAGGGTGGGAATAATTAACATGCCGGCCAAAGCGGTAACTGCCCCTTTAAAGCCAAAAAACCGATGACCAATCATCATGGTTAAATTGACTACATTAGGGCCTGGCATGATTTGCGCAATTGCCCATTCTTCTACAAATTGTTCTGGTGTAAGCCATTTTTTTTGTTCGACTAAAACTCTTTGGGCAACAGGTAAAACACCCCCAAAGCCTTGTAACGAAAGTGTGGTTAATGCCCAAAAAAGAGCCCTTAGATTGTGAGGGTGATTAGTTTGAACTTGTGACACAGGTGGCTTAGGAGTAAAATTGAAGATTGAATTATCAGGGATAAACAAATGATTTTCCCTTGTTAGCCAATTTAATCATCTGCTACTAAAGAAGCCTTTAGTAAAACGCTTAACCGCATGCATGGCATGGGCTTGTAAAATGTTAAATGGCCTATATTGTTGGTTTTTTACCTATAACCTAATGGGTGGGGCAAAACAACTCCAATAGGCCACTCAAGTTAGCACTTTTAATGCGGTTAGAGTTGATATTGCGTTCCTTAATTAGTTTTTCCAATCGCTCACACAATAGTTGGTTTCGATTGACGTATTTGTTTCTTATTGGTTTTCACAACTGTCCTTCATTACTCTTAAAAACCGGGCAACACCTGAACCTGTTTTGCAGTTGTCTTGTGGTTTGCATTTAGCTTTTTATACACATGTCTCAATATTCTGATGTTTCTTTGTTTCCGAGGTTAGCTAAACCTATTTCCAGTTACCGAAAGTACTGGGCGAGTCGTTTTGGCACCTCCAAATTTTTACCCATGAGTCGAGAAGAAATGACTCAATTGGGCTGGGATAGCTGCGACGTGATTTTGGTCACTGGTGATGCATATGTTGACCACCCCAGTTTTGGTATGGCGGTAATTGGCCGTCTCCTCGAAAATCAAGGTTTTAGAGTGGGTATTATTGCTCAGCCCGATTGGCAAAGTGCCGACCCATTTAAAGTGTTGGGTAAACCCAATTTGTTTTTTGGCGTCACGGCTGGCAACATGGACTCCATGATTAACCGCTATACCGCCGACCGAAAAATCCGTAGCGACGATGCCTACACACCTGGCGATGTGGGTGGTAAACGCCCCGATAGAGCTTGTTTAGTGTATAGCCAACGTTGCCGCGAAGCCTACAAAGATGTGCCTATTATTTTAGGCGGCATTGAAGCGTCGCTTAGGCGTATTGCCCATTACGATTATTGGCAAGATAAGGTTCGTAAATCTATAGTCCTAGATGCTAAAAGTGATTTAGTACTGTATGGTAATGCCGAAAGAGCTATTGTAGAAATTGCCCATAGGTTAGCTGCTAAAGAGCCAATTGAACAAATCACCGATGTTCGTGGTACTGCTTTTGTGCGCCGCACCACCATGGATAATACCAACTGGTTTGAAATTGACTCCACTGAAGTCGATAGACCAGGACGGGTAGATGAGCATATTAATCCCTACCAAATCATCAACGAGCAAAGCACCGATGATGCCAAAGGCTGTGATGCAGCGCCTAATAAAACACCACTTGCGCAAGAGCAAACTTTGGTGTTTATGCCGCCCATTAGAGCTAGTCTAAAAGATCAGGGCGTCAAGCGAGAAAACACCGTAATTCGCCTGCCAAGCTTTGAACAAGTGCGTAGTGACCCTGTTTTATATGCCCATGCGAATCGGGTTTTACACCTTGAAACCAACCCTGGTAATGCTCGTGCTTTAGTGCAAGCCCATGGCTCTGGCCCTGCCGGTCGTGATGTCTGGATTACTCCGCCACCAGTGCCATTAACCACTCCAGAAATGGACTTGGTTTTTGATTTACCTTATGCCCGAAGTCCTCATCCCGCATATGCCGATAGCAACGGTAGTTTTGATCACGAAACTAAAATCCCAGCTTGGGAGATGATCCGTTTTAGCGTCAATATTATGCGTGGTTGTTTTGGTGGCTGCACTTTTTGCTCGATTACCGAACATGAAGGACGCGTCATTCAAAGTCGTTCCGAAGATTCTATTATTAAAGAAGTAGAAGCTATTCGAGATAGCGTTAAAGGCTTTACCGGTACTATTTCTGATTTAGGTGGACCCACTGCCAATATGTACCGAATTGGCTGTAAAACCCCAGAAATTGAAGCGGCTTGTCGTAAGCCTAGTTGTGTTTATCCTGGCATTTGCCCTAACTTAAATACCGATCATTCATCTTTAATTAAGCTTTATAGAAGAGCTCGTAGCTTGCCCGGCATCAAGAAAATTTTGATTGGTTCTGGCATGCGTTATGACTTGGCTGTCGAGTCGCCTGAATACGTCAAAGAGTTGGTGCAGCATCATGTGGGTGGCTATTTAAAAATTGCCCCCGAGCACACCGAAACAGGCCCTTTATCTAAAATGATGAAGCCTGGTATTGGTACTTATGATCGTTTCAAATCAATGTTTGAAAAGTTCAGTAAAGAGGTAGGTAAACAACAATATTTAATTCCTTATTTTATTGCCGCTCACCCTGGCACCTCCGATGAAGACATGCTCAACTTAGCAGTCTGGCTTAAAAAGAATGGTTTTAAAGCCGATCAAGTGCAAAGTTTTTACCCCTCTCCAATGGCCAGTGCGACAGCCATGTATCACACTGGTAAAAACCCATTGCGCAAGGTGGGCAGAGATTCTGAAACAGTTGATATTGTTCGTGGCGACAAACGCCGTCGTTTGCACAAAGCATTTTTACGCTATCACGATCCTAATAACTGGCCCTTATTACGCGAGGCATTAAAAACCATGGGTCGTGCCGATTTAATCGGTAATGGCAAACAACATTTAATTCCTCGCTTTCAGCCGCTTACCGATGGAAGTTATACTTCGGCAAGACGTGCTAACTCTACACCTGTATCGGGAGCTAGTGCGGGCAAGTTGTTCAAGAAACCGGTAGCAGGTCAAATCTTAACTCAGCATACTGGTTTGCCACCAAGGGTAACGGGTAGTGCGGTAGCGGCTAAAGTGGCAACTAAAACCCAAGTGAAACCAAGCGCCAATCGAGTTGCTAGTAAAGCAAGCAAGCCTAACGTTGGCAATGGCAATGGTTCGGGCACGCTTTATACCAGTAAAAAAAGAGGTTAAAGTAATTCTCGTTTTTGCTTAAGTGGCTGCAACTAAAAGTTTTGCAGCTACTTTCATAAGCATAATTCCCTAAAAACCTCACAAAAAAGGCTAAGCGATCAGTTGCTTAGCCTTTTTTTATTATTCAACTTGCAAATTTTTGGGGTCGGTATAAATGACTCGGTATTGTTCAAAATCAATGGTGTCTGACTTTTCAATTGATTTTTGATCTTGCAAAGATTGCTCTGCCATTTGTGAAAATTCGCTAGCCAAAGTTTGATCTAAACTTTGTTCTTTAAAATAACGGTGAGTGGTTTGCGACTGTGCAAGCGTAAAAGCATTAAATGAGCCATTAAAACTATTTTGAATGCTTGCTAAGACGCGTGCAGAGGGAAGCTGATCGGGTTGTAGGGCTAATTCTTTTAAAGCAGCTAAAGTGCTTTGGTAAGGGCTATTGTCTAGACCTTGATCTAGATTTTGTGCAATGTCTTGGCAGTCGTTTAAAATTTCTAAAACCCAAGTGCTTAACTTGATAGCTTGACCATTTTTAGAAAGTTGCAAGCCAGGCTCTCGGCCACGACTAGCCACCAAGTGTTGGTTCTGAGCAAGGTCAGCAATTTCTTCTGGGCTATCGGGTGGGCTATCTTGTAAATGGCATAACAATAAAAACATATCCACAAAACGGCTGGTGTGTTCGTCAATGCCTACTTTAATAAAGGGGTCTAAATCGAGGCAACGCACTTCAATGTACTCCACTCCTCGTTCACGCAGGGCGTGTAAAGGACGCTCACCCGAGCGAATAGTACGTTTTGGTCGAATACTGCCGTAGTATTCATTTTCGATTTGTAAAAGACTGGTGGCAAGCTGATTGTATTCACCGCCTAAGTTTTGAATGCCTATTTTTTCATATTGTGGGTAATCTTGGGTAAGTGCTTTTTCAAGTGATGCTGCATACGCTTCAAGGTGGTTAAAGCTAGCGGCAATAGAGGCCTGAGCTTCACTTTGATAACCCAATTTACCCATACGTAAAGAAGTGGCAAATGGTAAATACAAAGTGTCTTCACTTAGCGTTTGCAAACCATGATTACGCCCTTGCACAAAACATTTAGACACCGCAGGTGAAGCTCCAAATAAATAAAGCAAAACAAAAAATTGTCGTCTAAAATTTCTAATAATGGCGAAATAATCTTGGGTGTTTAAGCCCTCTAGTGACCAGTTGTAGTGAATGCCAGAAATCGTTTGCATTCTTCTGCCATAGCGGTGACCCAATCCCATACGATAAACACTTTTAGCCCTTGCCACATTGGAAGTGCCATACCTAGCTAAGGGAATGGTTTCATCGGTGGGTAATTTACAGGGCATGCTAGAGACCCACATTTTTTCATCCGATAGGCCATTAAAACAAACTTGGTGTAATTGATGCAATTGAGCTAAACATGACTCTACACTAGGATGAACACCGGTAATGAGTTCGAGTTGCGACTCGCTGTAGTCAGTTGTAATATGCGGGTGGGTAAGGGCAGAACCTAAAGCAATTGGATGAGGACTTAAGGCCAAAGCGCCGTTATCTAAAACACGTAAACTTTCTTTTTCTATTCCACGAGACATCTTTTTTACTGTGGTGGCGTTAATAGCATTGATGCGTTGGTTCAAAGATGTCATAAAAAATTACGGTAAAAATGTCTGTAAATAAAAAGAACCCAATAAGTGGGTTCATAAAGCAGCTTCTTTATTTGAGGGTATGAAGCGGAATATCAAGGGTATGGGCAATGTTTTCTAGTTGGCTGCAACTATGAAGTGCGACCCATTTTGCAATAGTTTCATGCATAGAAGATTGCATTATCTGTGCAATCGCAGAAGGTTCTTGTCCTGCCGCTTGTAAAAGGCGCAGTGCAAAATGAGGTTCTAGGGCAGCAATTGCCACTCGTCCATCTAAACAAGCATATACATTGTAACCTGCATGTCCTCCGCCTACCGCCTTGCCAGGGGTGGTTAAACCCCAATGCCTTGGTAGCGCTAAATAAGCGGCTGCGTCTGACAGAGCAATCTCTTTGTATTGACCAGCTGCTACTTCGCTTGACGAGCTATTTTTTTGTTGAGCCAACAAGAGCTGTAAAACAGCTTCGGTGGTGAGTAAAGAGCCCGCCATATCAGCATATAAAGAGGGTGGCAAATTGAGCCCAGTAATTAAATCATTTTCCGCCATATAGGTTAAATCATGACCCGGTTCTTCGGCTCTAGCACCAGGAGAGCCTACTATAGCGATTTGATTGAGATGGGGATAACGTTGATGCAAAGTTTCCCAATCAAGGCCTAATTTGCGCATAGCAGAAGGCCTAAAGGAGGTTATTAGGATATGACTTTGCGACAGCTCTTGATGGAGGGTGTTTTGGCCATCAGTAGATTTCAGGTCTGCTACTACTAATCTAACCCCTTGGTGCATGGTCTGGTAGGCATTAGGCTGATAACTGCCCATTGGGTCGCCCGAGCTATTATGCGGTAAATTGGCTGGGGGCTCTAATTTGACACATTCAGCCCCCATTTGCTGACAGCGCATAAGGGCGGCAGGGCCAGGCAAATTAAGGGCTAAACTAAGAATTCGAATTCCGCTTAAGACAGGTGTGTTGTGACTCATCATATCGTTTAAAAAACTAAAAGGACTCTAATTGACTACGATTGAGCTGTTTTTGTCAATCAATTAAATTACTGTTATATAATAGTGGCAAGTCAAATAGATGACTTAGTACGGGGGCTTGCTAAATTTTTGAATTTTTTTAGATTTCAAAAAATTAACAAAAAAGTCGTGCTATAATTTATTTCTCAAGTAAGTGAGCTTCTTTTGTCTCTCTTACAAGTATTTAAAAAATAACAATTTTTTTAAATAATATACATTTTAGGTGTATAATATAAACAGTTCGGAGTGTGGCGCAGTCTGGTAGCGCACCTGGTTTGGGACCAGGGGGTCCAAGGTTCGAATCCTTGTACTCCGACCATAATTTCTTACAAAAAAGCTCACCTGGTGGGCTTTTTTCGTATCTGCCCGTAGCTCAGTTGGATAGAGCATCAGCCTTCTAAGCTGAGGGTCGGGGGTTCGATCCCCTCCGGACAGACCAAATTCTCTTGCACTATTTACTTCCCCATCTTTCTTCTTCATCATTTTTCGATGAATTATTCTCCGCTTTCTTTGCTTTTTCCACTATCATGCGTTTGCTTTCATGGCCTACGATACGTGTGATATAAAAACTGTTTCAATTTTTATCAGTAGCCTCTTGCCTACAATTTTTTAATAATTTAATATTACGCAAAAAAGTAGTTGTATGTTTTAATAAAAGAAGTTTTAAAATTCTTTAAAAAGTTAATTGCGTTTAGTCAGTTTTTTTAAAACACTACTTTATTCCACGGGTTTTGACAGTTAATTTGTAAATTACAACTTCTGTCACGATATTTCTTTCAATTATTTATTAGTAATTCGACCACGCAGCGAAATTAAAACTTATAATTTAACCCATAATAAGTTTTATAATCGATTTCAGCTTGGGCTTCATCTCCCAAATTTTAATTCAGCAAGAACATTCAAGTTTAAGCACTCACTCACAGCAACAACTATGCCATACGAGGCGGATTATCAGTTACTTGCAATTATTGCTTCATCAGCCAACCTACATGATTTGGCTGATGCGCTGTTACCTGTCGCTCACATTTTAGAGTGCAAGGATTTTAGTTTAGTATTAAACTGTCAGCGCCCTCTGGTGCCCGATTTGTTTTACGCCTTTTCGTCAAATGCGCAATGGGCTCAAATTTATTTACAAAATGATCTTCACAAAGAAGATCCCATCTTGCATAAATCTCTCGATCAACCGCTTGCATTTATCTGGACTCATGACCACCAACCTCAAATCGAAAGTCAATTTTGGTCGCTCACTCAAGTTTTCAATTTTGAAAACGGCTACGCCATACCTGTCAATTTTGGTTCGCAATGGAAGGGGTACATCAGTTTTAATAGTCCTAAACCAGTAAGCACATCACTACTAACCGACTCTCTCATTCATAAATGGTTAAATAGTGTGGTTGCAGGCGTGCATCACATGCTAATGCAAAAGGTTTTACCCCATGTAATGGCCGAAGCTGTACCAAAACTCAGTAAAAGAGAAATAGAGTGCTTAGGCTGGGCTGCAAGTGGTAAAACCTCTTGGGAAATTGCTGGCATCATGACTCTTTCCGAAGCCACAGTGGTGTTTCACCTTAATAATCTCATTAGAAAACTCAAGGTCAAAAATCGTACCCAAGCCATAGCAGTAGGTATGTCGCTTGGTTTATTGGCACAACATAAAGTCACTCATCAAATTTAAAGCACTTCACAGCTACTTTAAAATGAAACAAAAAAGCCAAGCACAAATGTTGCTTGGCTTTTTACTTGATTTTATCTTCAGCTTGCCTAATAGTAAGCCGTAAAAAACAGGCTTACCACTAAGTTCACTTTAGTTTTAACAACCTCTGGTAATTGGCATTTCTACTGCAGGATTGTTAGGGCTATATTTACCCAATTCAAGTTTAGCAATGGCATTGCGGTGAACTTCATCTGGACCATCTGCAAAACGAAGGGTTCTGGCATTGGCATAAGCACTAGCCAATGGGAAATCATCACATAAACCACCACCACCATGCACTTGAATGGCCCAATCAATCACTTGGCAAGCCATATTAGGTGCTACTACTTTAATCATGGCAATTTCTGATTTGGCCACTTTATTACCAGCGGTATCCATTAACCATGCTGCTTTTAAAGTAAGCAAACGTGCCATGTCAATTTGGCAACGAGCTTCTGCAATACGCTCTTGGGTAACCGTTTGGGTAGAAACCGCTTTACCAAAAGCAACTCGACTGCTGGCGCGTCTGCACATGAGTTCAAGGGCTCGTTCTGCTAATCCAATTAAACGCATGCAATGATGAATACGCCCTGGGCCTAAGCGACCTTGGGCAATTTCAAAACCTCTACCTTCACCCAATAAAATATTGGAGGCAGGTACTCTGACGTTTTCAAAATACATTTCAACATGGCCATGTGGGGCATCGTCATAACCAAATACAGTAAGAGGTCTGACGATTCTAATACCAGGTGTGTTAGCGGGCACTAAAACCATACTTTGTTGTGAGTGACGAGCCGCTTCTGGATCGGTTTTCCCCATTACGATAAAAATGGCACAACGTGGGTCACCGGCTCCAGAAATCCACCATTTATGTCCGTTAATTACATATTCATCGCCATCGCGTTCAATGCGAGTGGAAATATTGGTGGCATCACTAGAGGCTACCTCTGGTTCAGTCATAGCAAATGCGGATCGGATTTCTCCCGCTAACAAAGGTTTTAACCAGCGCTCACGGTTTTCTTCAGAGCCGTAGCGGGCAATAGTTTCCATATTGCCAGTGTCAGGAGCAGAACAATTAAACACTTCACTAGACCAAGGTACTCTGCCCATAATTTCAGCTAGAGGTGCATATTCTTGATTGGTTAAACCAGCACCCTCGACACCTGCAGCAGCGGCCGAATCAACGGGTAAAAATAAATTCCAAAGGCCCTGTTCTTTTGCTTTCTTTTTCAGTTCCTCTATGGTTTGCAATGGCGTCCAACGTTTGTTATTTTGTGTGTTTTCAAGCAATTCTTTTTCAACTAAGGCTTCAGCAGGATAAATATAATCGTGCATAAATTGATTGAGTTTGGCTTGAAGCTCTTTTGTTTTGGGTGAATAATCAAAATCCATAATAGATGTTTCCTGTAAAATAAAAGTGAGCGCTTAAAAGTGAAGTCAGATGGAAAAAAGGTATTTATAAAGAGGGGATTAACTAGATTTTTTGGCCTGTGATTGGCAGGCGAATTGCCAAGCCAATTGGGCTAATTGCCTCACGCCTTGACTAGAGCCGGCTGCTTGATCACTCGAGGCCATACCTTGCTGAGCCCGCTTGGCAATTCCTTGCAAAATAGCGGCTATACGAAATAAGTTGTAGGCCATATAAAAATTCCAATCGGCTTTTAGCTCTTGTGCGGTACAAAATTGGGTACGTTCACAATAGGCCTGTATGTAATCGTCTTCACTAGGAATGCCCAGTGCTTGATGGTCTAAACCGCCAATGCCTCTAAAGGCGCCAGGTGGAATATGCCAAGCCATTGCATGATAACTAAAGTCAGCAAATGGATGACCTAGTGTAGAAAGTTCCCAATCTAAAATGGCTAAAACTTTGGGCTCGGTGGGATGAAACATTAGGTTATCAAGCCTAAAGTCACCATGCACAATACTGCTTAATTTTTCATCTTTTGCTTGCTCTGGAATGTTGCCTGGCAACCATGCCATGAGCTGGTCCATTTCAGTAATAGGCTCGGTTATAGAGGCTACATATTGTTTACTCCAACGACCAATTTGTCTTTCAAAATAATTGCCAGGTTTGCCATAATCCGCAAGGCCACAGGCTTGTACATTGACTTTGTGCAAAGTGGCAATCACTCGGTTCATTTCTTGGTAGATTTCTCCTCTTTGTTGTTCGGTCATGCCTGGTAAAGCCTGATCCCAAAGTATTCTGCCTTTAACAAACTCCATAATATAAAAGGCTCTACCAATGACGGATTCATCCTCGCAAATTGCCAGCATTTTAGCGACTGGAACATCGGTAGAACCTAGGGCTGACATGACTTTATATTCTCGTTCTATGGCATGAGCAGAGGGTAATAATTTAGCCACTGGTCCAGGCTTGGCTCGCATCACATAGGTCATATGAGGCGTTACTAATTGATAAGTAGGGTTGGATTGTCCACCTTTGAACATTTCAACTGTTAATGGTCCCTCAAAACCTGCTAGATTTTGTTCTAACCATTGTGTTAGAGCAACTACATCAAAACGATGTTTTTCAGACACTGAACGAGTGCCAACAAATTGATCAAAACCAGTCATAAAACAGCAATTCAAAATGAAAATAGAGAGTTAGAAGATTAATTTTGATACCAATCAGATATCAATTAACTGGTAACTAACTAGCTATTGGTTAAAAAAAAAGACTCATTCCTAGTGAACTAGAAAATGAGTCTTGCGAATAAGGTTTACTACTTTTTGAACAAAAGTAGTGACCTTGTTAAAACAAAAATGAGCTAAAAAATTTAATCGTTGAGCTCCACAATACGCATCAGTCGCTCGCGATCTCGAATGACTAAACCATTGGCTTCTACCCGTATTGCTTCTTCCCGCTCCATGGCCTTTAGCTCTTGGTTGACCCTCTGACGAGATGCTCCCACTAGCTGTGCTAATTCTTCTTGAGCTAGCTGCAAACTGATTCGAATCTCGTGATGATTGGATAAGCTTGGTACGCCATAACTGCGTACCAAATGCAATAATTGTTTGGCCAAGCGAGAGCGTAGCGGTAGGGTGTTGAGGTCTTCTACTAGGCCATAAAGTTGGCGAATTCGGCGCGATTGCAAACGAAGCATAGCGTCGTAGAACTCTACATGAGTAGCTAAAATTTTGCGAAAATCGGCTGTTGCCACACATAAAATGGTGCAGTCCCCGTGTGCGTAGGCATCGTGTGTTCGACGGTCTCCATCGAGAATCGACACATCGCCAAACCAAATCCCAGGCTCGACATAGGTGAGTGTAATTTGTTTGCCAGAAATAGAAATAGAACTGACACGCACGGCCCCCTTGGCACAAGCAATCCATGAATCGGGTGGATCGCCACGTGCTGCAATTATTTGACCATCTTTGTATCTGCGAACAAATGCACATCGGAGAATATCGTGACGTAATGAAGGGGAAAGGGTAGAAAACCATCGACCTGCGTTGATGGCTTCTCTTTCCTCTATAGTAAGCATTGGTTCGTGCATAGTCTGTCTTTTGTGTGACTGTAATCAGTACGGGTTGAAAATGCAAAATAAAGAGCCATCGTCTTAAAGGAATTCTTGCAGTCCTTGAAGGCGATAGCCCAAAGATGTCAATATTAAACTTGTTCGGCTTGCAAAAGGCTTAAACCTAAAGCCGCACGCCTTCTTAACCATGGTGATGGACGATAACGCATATCACCATAAACAGTCTGCATGTTGAATAAAATTTCTAAAATATTTGCAGGGTCTAGCATATTGCCAAAGCCTAAAGGTCCTTGTGGGTAACCTAGGCCAATTTGTACTGCTTTATCTAAGTCTTCAGGGCTACAAATATTTTGTTGGCAAATATCGGAACCAATATTCACAATGGTTGCAACTACCCTTTGGCTCACAAAACCAGCGCTGTCTTTAATCACGCTAACTGGCTTTGCGTCAGCAGAAAAAATCGCTTGTGCTTTTTGAAGCATATCAAGGCGTGTTGCCGGGTTGCTGGCAATGACTCGGCGTTTGCTGATGGCGTCATCTACCAACATATCAATGCCAACTGTACGGGTAGGGTCAAGTCTTTCAACGGCTGCCAAAGTGGTGACGTCAAATCCCATAGGAGCGACCATAATTAAGGCCGTCGGGCTTGGCATCGCACCAGTTTCAATGGTGGCTCCTAAATTTTTAAGTAGGGCTAACAAGCCTTGGCGACGAGACGCTTTAGGTGAGACCCAAACGCTTGGCCAATCAGAAGCGGAAATTGCAGTAGTGCTAGCCAGGTTGCCATTATTTGGCAATATTTTTTGACCTTTTTCATCGTAATTATAAAAGCCACGACCTGTTTTACGACCCAATACACCACCTGCTAAACGCTGTGCGGTAATAGGGCTAGGGCGGTAGCGGGCTTCTTGATAATATTGATCGTAAATTGATTCCATGACAGGATGCGATACATCAAGTCCGGTTAAGTCCATCAGTTCGAAGGGGCCTAATTTAAAACCAAGTTGATCTTTTAAAATTTGGTCAACAGTAGCAAAGTCAGTGATGCTCTCGCTAATAATGCGCAGGGCTTCGGTGTTGTAACCACGTCCGGCGTGATTCACAATAAAACCAGGAGTATCTGAGGCTTTTACAGCTGTATGGCCCATTTGTTTGCCGTACTGCAAAAGGTTATCGATGTGACTGTTTTGACTTTGTAAACCAGGAATAATTTCCACTACTTTCATGAGTGGTACAGGATTAAAAAAGTGCATACCGACTAATTGTTCTGGTCGGCTTAAGGCGGCTGCAATAGAGGTAATGGATAAACTAGAAGTGTTGCTAGCTAAAACGCAACTCGGTTGAACAATAGCTTCAAGATTTTTAAACAAATTTTGTTTAATGCTTAAATCTTCTTTAATGGCTTCAATAATTAAATCGCAATCGGCAAGAGCGCTTAATTCATTGGCAACACTGAGCTGCTGAGCAAAAACGCTTGCGTCTTCGGTGCTAATTTTGCCTTTATTAGCAAGCGTTGCCCACTGATCTATTAAGGCTTGTTGCGCATTGGAGGCAGCAAGCGCCATTGCATCAAATAAAACCACATGGCTTCCCGCTTGCGCTGCAAGCTGAGCAATTCCACGACCCATTGCACCGGTTCCCACGATGCCAACTTTTTTGTATAGAGCTTTCATAGCTTTTATTATGCACAAATTATGCAGGCTTCTTTTTACTTGTCGTTAATTTCTTTTCAATTTTGCTGCATCAACCATTTAAAACAGTAGGCTCGTGGCACTTTAAAGCGACTAATTGGTCAATTTTCAATTTTCATAATTGCTAAAATGAGAGTGTTTAACTGGCAAGCCAGTTTTTACAATTCCTGCTATAAAAACGATTGGCAGCTATGTTCTAGATTCCTAAAGTCTTCATAGGGGATTAAAATGCAATTCAAGGCAGATTTTCAAAATCGCCTATATAGTCGAGTCCAAACATCATCATGAAAGTTAAAAAATGAAAATCTTACTGATAGGCTCAAACGGTATGATAGGTCGCTACACAAGGGCGGCGTTAGAAATTTTAGGGCACGAAGTGATTGGTTTAGTGAGGCGCCGCATACGGGCCTCTGATATAGTGGACGACTATAGCCAAATGACAAATTCCCAGCAATGGTTAGAACATTTAAAAGGCATTGACGTAGTGATTAATGCGGTAGGTGTTTTGCGTAACACGCCCAAAACACCTATGACGGCGATTCATTATTTAGCACCAAAAGCCTTATTTGAGGCCTGTGAAAAAATGCAAATTGCCAAGGTCATTCAGATCTCTGCTTTGGGTGTAGATACAGTCAACCCTACGCTGTATCAGAGTAGTAAATTAAAAGCCGATGAATATCTAATGCAAAGTCAACTTAACTGGACTATTTTGCGTCCCAGCGTAGTATTTGCGCCAGATGGGGCTTCTGCCAAAATGTTTTTATTCTTATCAAGACTGCCTATAGTTTCACTGCCCGGCAAGGGGCAAATGAGGTTGCAACCGGTTCATATACAAGACATAGTGGCCGTTATCTTAGCTAGCATTGAAAATAAAAGCTCCACAAGAAGAAAAATCATCAACTGTGTGGGTGCAAAAGTAGTTTCTTATAAAGCCATGTTGGCAAGTTATGCCCTTCAACAAGGAAAGGGTGTGCCATTGTTTATTCCAATTCCCTTGTTTTTGATGTCATTAACCGCCAAGCTCACTGCATTACACCCAGATATTCCATTAGAGCCAGACACTTTAAAAATGTTGCTTGAAGGTAGTGCCGCTTCAACTGCTGGCATAGCTGAAGTATTAGGCCATGAGCCCATTTCAATTGATGATTTTATTGCAACCTCAAAAAAGATCTAACTTGAATTCATCATCGCTTAAAAATTTTTTTAGCAAACTAGGTGAACTGCCACCAACTTGACAGCCATCATTTCTTTCCTCAGTTATATTTGAATTTTTAAGGAGACACTATGTTAAAGCTTTGCGGATTTTCAATGAGTAATTATTACAACCAAGTGAAGTTGCAATTACTCGAAAAAGGAATTGCCTTCGAGGAAGATACAGTTTTTGTAGGACCTAGGGCTGCTCCTGATTTATTGCTTCGTTCACCATTGGGAAAAGTGCCATTTTTAGAAACCGAACAAGGCACTTTAACTGAATCTGCAGTTATTGCAGACTATATAGAACAAGCTTATCCAGAACACTCATTAATGCCAACAGATGCTTTTGCAGCCGCCAAAGTGCGAGAGTTGGTTAAATATATTGAGTTATATTTAGAGTTACCGGCTAGAGAGTTGTATCCACAAGCCTTTTTTGGTGGGCAAGTGAGCGACAGTACCAAAGAGCGTGTGGCTAAACAATTAGCCAAAGGTGTTGAAGGCTACAAAAAAATAATGCAGCTCAACCCTTATCAATATGGTGATCAATTTACCATAGCCGATTGTTCTGCTGTTATTCATTTGCCAATTATCTCAATGGCGGCTAAATCGGTTTTAGGTGTTGATTTATTTGAGGGTACAGGCGTAAAAGATTATTTAAAAACCATGTCTGCTCGCCCAGCGGTGCAAAAAGTAGCCGCAGATAGAAAAACCAGCACTGAACAAATGATGGCTGCCAATAAAAAATAAAATTAGAGAGTGATTTAAATCAACTAAAATTGGTCTGTGCCAAGGGTTGAAATGAATGACTAGACAAATTAAAAAGACCATAACTAGTAACATTCATAGTTATAGTTATGGTCTTATATACTTTAAATGAATGCTCCAAATTTATAAAATAAATATTTTGCTACCAACATTTTGTTTGGGTTTCATTATTTCTGCTCCAGCGCTATTGTTAGCACAAACTACTCAGCCCATCACGCCATCTATTGCTCAGTCCATCAATACCAAAGATTTAGTGCTTGCTTTAGTTAGTCGTCAAAACTCGGTAACCAATCCTATTCCAGCGCAGTACAAATCTTTAGATGCCATGATTATCAATGTGCTTGAAGATTCACCTAGTGGAGTATTAAAACCTTTTCCCACTCATTATGTAGTGCACTACCAACAAGCATTTAGATTAAAAATGATTGCTTCTCGAAATGGTGAGGTCGAAATTTTTCAACTTACACAAGACGGGAAACTCAATCCCAAAGCTATTTTTACTGAATCCATTAAATATGGTCAAGAAACTATTTCACAGCGAATTTTTGTAAACCCCAATACTCAAACAAAAGCATTAATTTTAAGTTTTAAACCCAAAGAATTATTAGGTAGTAGCTCTGATCGGTGGGTACAAAAGTTATTAAGCACTGATGCTAAGCAGCTTTCAGAATACTTAAGAATGCAGCATTCCAATGTTTCGACTTATATAGTCAATACCAGTGCCAAAGAAGCAGGTGTTTTAGCCACTGTATTAGTACAAAAGTGAAACGATTGTGTAATCAATTGAAAATGGCCATCATTAACAACTAAAAGTGGTAGTACTTGACTAAGTTGCAATAGTTGAAGCATAGTTTTAAGATTCGCAAAAGGAGTGAAATGAACACGAGAAATAATCCAGTAATTTATTTCATTGTATTGGGACTAGTGCTAATTTCATCTGGAGTTCATGCTCAAAAAAATGAAGTTGATTTACAAGAGAAGGAATTCTTAAGTTTTATTTCGCAATGGGCTCAAGCTTTTCAAAAACAATTGAATAATCCTGATCCTGTTGTGAGCAAAAAGACTCCTGTATTTTTTGAGCTTAAAAAGTCAGCGGCACTACAAGAGGCCAACCGCAAATCTGCAAAGGTTGGTTTTTTTGAACCTGCACCTGTTATTTTGGGCGTACCCGAATATCCAATTAAAGAAAAAATAGATAATAAATTTAACTCGCCCTATTTGCACCAGGCAATTGTGCTTAAGTTAATTGTTTTGCAAGCAGATGGTCGAACACCAACTATACAAAATTTATCTTATGCCATAAAACCAACTGACAGATTTAAGATTAGATTAACTTCGATGTTTGATGCATGGGTTAGCATTAATCAAATTTTACCTGTGCCTAATAATAGTTGGATTTTTAAAAATAATGGGCAAGTTTTTCCCCAATTAGGTAGTGCTATTTTATTAAAAAAAGATTTTGTTATTGATTTACCCAGTGAACCAGCTGATTATTTTCAATTAGAAGATCAATTAGATGAAAAGATTGTGCTTCGTGTGAGGCACGAGCAATCTAAAAAAGATTCGGTTAACCAGCAACCTATTTATAGACGTGATTACGATGATTTATCGGCCTATGTGCAACTAGTACCGCCAGGTAAATTTCCTATTTTTGAGCAAGTGATTTCATTGCATCACAATTAATTTTTAAAGGTTTTATATGTCTAATTTTCGTAAAGTAGCAGGGGTTCAATTAATAATAATTTCCCATATGGGATTTTTTAGTCAGCATTCGATGGCAGGGCAGTATGACAATCAGGTTTTAGCGGAAGTCAGTGCTAAAGAATTTATTATGATTTTGGATCAGCCGGTGCCTAAACTATTTAAACGTACACAATTGCCCAATGCACAAAATAATTTATGTACGGTAAACAATGGGCAGGCAAGCAGCGTAGCGATTGCAAGCAAGTTAAGAGTTGTTGGCGGGGCAGGAGCGAGTACTACTTTGCCAGTAAGTGGCTCTAACACTACTGCAAATACAGCTAATACCACCCAAAACAATAAGCCATCAAGCTCAGTCAGAACTAATACCACTACGGCCAACTCTAGTACTGGATCTACGACAGCCACAGGCGTAGCTCCTAATCGAACTCAATCTGGAGAAGTTCAAACTTCTGCTACCACCTATGTTCCAAGTTTGCCAACCCCCAGAACCTCTACTTCCGCAAACACAAATACCGCCTCTAATTCGAATGTAGTTGTTCCTAGAACTACGACAGCCCCTGTGGTAGCGAACAATTTAAACAGTAATACATCTAACTCTGCTACAGTCAATACAAGTAACAACCAAGTTAGGCCAACTCAACAAGTTGCTACTAACACCACGACCACACAAAATAGACCTGCTACAGCTAATACAGCCAACACTACGACCCAAAATAGTTCTACCACCACCACTAATGCAGATGTGCCTTATGTAGGTAATGCAATTGCCACGGTTAACTTAGCGGTTAATTTTGGCAATGATTCAGACCGATTAAGCACTCAAGATAGGGCCTTGCTGAAAGAATTAGCCTCTGCATTAAATAGTGTGGAGTTAAAGAATTCCGATTTTGCCATTGTTGGACATACTAATTCAACAGGCCCACTTCTTCGTAATTTAGAACTTTCCTGTGCGAGAGCTATTGCAGTGCGTAATTATTTAATTGATTTACGTGTCAATGCCAATCGCTTAACACCTTATGGTTTTGGCCCCGATAAACCTTTGGCCAATGTGGCAGCACAAGATGCGGTTAATCGTAGAGTAGAAATTAGCAGGGCAAAATAATTTTTTAAATAAAAAGCAAAGTAGGTAATGCAAAAATTACCTACTAACAAAGGTTTTGATTAAATAAATAGGGGTGTTGGCAAAAGAATATTGCCATAAATTGATGTTTTATTTAGCCTAGAGGCGGCTAAATTTTTTTAAGTTGTTGATAGATAACAACTTATTGAATAAAAGGTGACGAGCCTTGACCCCAGCACTGGATTCACAGTTAGGGCTGCTTGGTTCCCCACCTGACCCGGTTGGCCGCTTCACCATGTGGGAAGGCCCGTCACTGCATATTGTATAGGATCAAATGCAGTTTTTCTAGTCATTGCTGAATTAGAATAGAGAAATGTCTCAACTCGTACTCGCCCGTAAATACAGACCACGCTCATTCCAGGATATGGTTGGGCAAGGGCACGTGGTTCAAGCTTTAAGCAATGCCCTAGAAACAGGGCGTTTGCATCATGCTTATATGTTCAATGGCACCCGAGGAGTGGGTAAAACCACGGTTTCTCGAATTTTAGCCAAAGCCCTTAATTGTGTGGGCCCCAACGGTCAAGGTGGTCTAACAGCAACACCTTGTGGGGTTTGTTCGTCTTGTCGCGATATTGATTTAGGTCGATTTGTTGATTACACCGAACTCGATGCTGCCTCTAACAGGGGGGTAGATGAGGTGCAAAGCCTATTAGAGCAAGCGGTTTATAAGCCTGTACAGGGCCGCTATAAAGTATTTATGATTGACGAGGTGCACATGTTAACAGGCCATGCCTTTAACGCTATGCTTAAAACTCTAGAGGAGCCCCCGGAATATTTAAAGTTTGTACTGGCCACTACCGATCCGCAAAAGGTACCGGTGACGGTTTTATCAAGGTGTTTGCAATTTAATTTAAAACCAATTCCACCTCAAGTAGTCGAGCAACATTTACAAACTGTCATGCATGCCGAAGGCTTAAGCAGCCAAGATTTTGCTTTAGGTTTTATTTCTAGGGCTGCTCGCGGTTCAATGCGAGATGCCTTGTCTTTGTTAGACCAGGCCATTGCTTTTGGTGGAGTGAATTCTCAAGTTGCTTTATCGGAGCAGACGGTACGGCAAATGTTGGGGGCAGTTGATAAAACTTATGTTTTAAAAATATTAGCCGCCATTGCAGATGTGAATGGGGCTGCCTTAATCAAGGTTTGTGACGGATTGCGACTCGAGGGTTTTAGTGCCAGTGCCACGATTGATGAACTCACACGGGTTTTGCAGCGAATTGCCGTGTTACAGGCGACTCAAAATTTATCACCTCATGTTTCAGATGCGTCCGACCCTGAAATAGCAGATTTTAAAATTCTAGCTCAGGCATTGCCAGCCGATGTGGTACAGTTAATTTATAGTATTGCCTTGCATGGTCGTCAAGAGTTGGGCTTGGCCCCCGACGAATACGCTGCGCTTAATATGATTTTATTAAGAGCATTGGTGTTTATGCCAAAGTCAACCGTGCCCTCAGGAGCTTTATCGGTCACTGAAACACTAGGACAAAAATCCAATAATTTTATAAGTACCGAAAACCATCTAGCCAGCACCGATGCACCGCTTAGCGCACCCCTTGCAGTCGTAACTAACACAGTAAGTCATTCTGTTCCAGAAACCCTCGCTTCCCCAGCGGTATCCGTTACACCAATTGCGGTGCCTACAGCGCCTCAACTTATTGATTCACCTTCAACTCCTGTTGCTCCAGCTAGTCATAATGCTCCGTCCGCCATCACGAGTACTCCAACTAGCACGGCTAACCTAGACAATATCTCTCCATCATTAAGGGCTTTAGTTCAAGCACAATCCACACCCACTACAGGGCAGCCAGTTCAGCCAGCTCATTCCGTACGACAACTACCGGTTCGTACACTCACCGAGCCAGAGGTCATGCCTGAAGCTGAAGTTATACATTTAACTCCTAGCCCCGTATTAGTTAAGCCTCAATATCAAGCCACCGAGGCGGGTGACTTTTGGTTAAAGGTGGTTCAAGATTTGGTGAAAAAAGAGTTGGTGAACGCTTTTGTTCGTGAATTGGCCTTGCAGTCTCAATTAATAGCCCGTGATCAACTCAGTTCAGCTAATAATGAAGCATCTCAACAAGCCCCAGAGCAATGGTATTTAAGAGTTGAACGAGAGTCTTTAATTCAGGGGACTAATAAAGAACGTTTAGAACAGGCTTTATTAAATGCCGGATGGCAGGTTAAACTCGTAGTTGAGATTGGTGCGGTATCAGATAATCCAGTGAAGCGCTTAAGTGCTCAAAAAACGCAGTTGCAAGATGAAGCGATTGAGTTTTTGGCGGCTCATCCCTGGGTGCAAACGTGGGTGAATGATTGGGATGCAAAGCTGATTACTTCAAGTGTTCAAATTAAACCCAAAACTACTCATTAATTATTTTATTGAGCCATTTATTTTAGTATTACAGAAAGGTATATATGTTTAACAAAGGTCAATTGTCAGGTCTCATGAAGCAGGCTCAAGCCATGCAAGATAATCTTAAAAAAGCGCAAGACGAATTAGCGTTGGTAGAGGTCACAGGCGAGGCTGCTTCAGGTTTGGTGAAGATCACTATGACATGCAAGCATGATGTTCGCCGTGTAGAAATTTCGCCTACTTTGTTAGCAGAAGACAAAGATATGTTGGAAGATTTGGTAGCTGCTGCTTTTAATGCTGCGGTTCGCAGAGCTGAAGAAGTAAGCCAAGAAAAAATGGGCAAAATTGCTGGTGGTATGCCAGGTTTGCCAGGTGGAATGAAGTTCCCATTTTAAACATAGACTTCAATTTAATTTTATATAATTTTTTAATTTCAATTGAATCCTATTGACCCACTCCAAAATGCGATCGATGCTCTAGCTTGTTTGCCAGGGGTGGGGCCTAAATCTGCCTCTCGAATGGTCTATCACTTATTACTCCAAGATAGACCAACTGCTTTAAAAATTGCAGCGACTTTACAAGCTGCAGTTCAAGAGGTGGGGCACTGTAATAAGTGTCACACGCTTACTCATTTAAATTTATGTGAAATATGCGCTGACTCCACTCGAGATGAGTCACGGCTTTGCATAATTGAAACACCAGCTGATCAAGCTGCCCTTGAAAAAACAGGTGTTTATAAGGGCTATTATTTTGTATTAATGGGCAAACTAAGCCCCCATGAAGGCATTGGCCCACATGATTTAGGCATGGTCAATTTGTTCAATTTATTCCAAACTGACGAGTCTGGTCAAAGCCCAATTAAAGAAGTCATTATTGCCACCAATTTTACCGCCGAAGGTGAAGTCACCGCTCATGTGATTGCACAGGCTTTAAAAAACAAAGGGGTGGTAGTGACTCGATTAGCTAGAGGAATTCCTGCTGGAAGCGAACTGGAATATGTAGATTTATCTACCATTGCCCACGCAATGGTAGATAGAAAATAAAGGCATTAAAAATAATCCACTAATAATAATTTACGCCATTTGAGACTTAAGTATTTTTATTTTTATTTTTACCCTTGCCTTTGCCGGTATTTTTATTATTTTGCTTTTTAGTGCTCAAGCCTACATTGCTTACTGATTTTTTACTAGTTCTTTTTCCGCTTGCCAATTGTTTACCAGCCTTAGCGCCAGATTTACCCTTTGCTTGTACCAATTGTTTGTTAGACGGTACATAAATAATCAATCCTTTTGTGCCTTTTAAAGTGGTTTTGACATTGATGTTATTCCATTGCGCAACCAAAGAAGGGGTCAGCCCATAACGTTTTGAGAAACTATCAATGGTATCTTTAGGCTTGATTTTGATATATTTCTTTATTAAAGTAATTTCTGGGGCGAAGTCAATTTTTGCGTTATCAAGCACCTGTTCTGAAACATCTTTTTGGAACTCGTTTTGCCTTCTAATCACCAGAGTAGAACCCGCTTTAATTTTGACCCTAGGTGGAATCCGATTGACTTCACGTAGTTCGCTTTCAGACATATTGACTAGTTCTGAAACTGCATTGACAGTCATATCTTGTTTGGCCGTCCAGGCAGTCCAAGTAGCTAGGGGTTTGCTCCCCATGGCCTTTAAGTTGGTTTCGAATACAGATGCATTGTCCCAAGGCAATAAAATCTGTGGTGTACCAGCCGCTAAAATCACAGGCTTGTTGGCCGATGGATTAAGTGCCTTAAAGTCATCAAGTCGCACTTGTGCTAATTTGGCTGCAAGCACCACATCAATATCTCTAGAAATATTCACAGATGCAAAATAAGGATGATCTGGAATCTCTGGTAGTTCAGAGCTAAAAGATTCAGGTGCGCTAATAATGTTTTTAACCGCCTGAAGCTTAGGCACATATAGCCTTGTTTCGGCTGGCATGTTTAAGTCTTCATATTGCAGTCCCAAGCCCGCTTTTTGATTTTTTGCAATGGCACGACTTACACTACCTTCGCCCCAGTTGTAGGCGGCTAAAGCCAAATGCCAATCACCAAACATACCATAAAGTTTTTGTAGGTAGTCAAGAGCTGCTTTAGTAGAAGCTAAAACATCACGGCGTTCATCACGAAACATATTTTGTTTTAAATCAAAATATTCGCCTGTACGGGGCATAAATTGCCACATTCCAGCCGCCTTTGCACTAGAGACGGCTTGCGGGTTAAAGGCACTTTCTACAAAAGGTAAAAGTGCTAACTCGGTTGGCATATTACGACGCTCTAACTCTTCAACAATAAAATAAAGATATTTTCTAGAACGCTCGGTCATACGCAAAATATAGTCAGGTCTAGACGAGTACCATTGTTCACGGTCTTTTACCAAACTATTATCAAGATTAGGCATTGCATAGCCACGGCGAATACGCTCCCAAATATTTTGTGAGTTAGAACTTGTATTGGGTTTTAAACTAAGCGCATTATTGTTCTCGCCTAGTCGCATTTCTGGACTAATTTGTAATGCAGGGGACTTAATGGGTTCAGAACGAATAATGGCATTGACCACTGGCGGACTAGGTAAATAAGTAGGTGTATTACCTGTTGTGCCATTATTCGGATTGGTAATATTACTCGCTCCAGTATGACTTGCCGGCAACATAGGGCCGGGCGGTAAGCTCACATGATGCAAAGGTTTATACACATTGACTGAGGGTGTTTTTTCGACAGGAGTAACACTTGATGCATTGCTTGTATTGCCGCCTGAGAAATCATCTTGATCTCGGGTGGCTGCAAGTGTAGCTGTATTGGTTGTTATGATGGGGCAAGCCAGTAAGACCACTATTAGCCATTGTTTTGCTTTAGGGAAATTAATCAATTGAGAGATCATCTTTTAAAACTCATTTTTCCATTTTCTAAGAGCAGTGAAAATGGCAATATCTTGGAGTTCGCAAGCACTATGCTTTTGAACTGATTGTTGAATGTCGTGACATCTAATTCTAAGAAAAGGATTGATTTGATGTTCAAGTGCCAACATTGAGGGTACGGTTTTAATGCCAGCTTGTCGTTGTTCTTTACAAAGAACAGCAAAATCAAGTAAAGCAGTGTTGCCTGGGTCAACTGTTTTAGCAAAAGCCAAATTGGCTAGCGTGTATTCATGTGCGCAATAAATCAAGGTATTTACTGGCAATTCAGATAACTTATCTAGCGATTCTAACATTTGTGCTGGTGTGCCTTCAAATAATCGACCACATCCTGCAACAAATAAAGTGTCCCCAGTAAACAAAACCGATTGTTCTTCAAGGTCTGGAAAATGATAACAAACATGATCCAAGGTATGTCCTGGGGTTGCTATAACTCTAGCATTTAATCCTAAAACTTCAATGTTATCAAGGTCTTCGACCATTTTAAAGGTGCCTTCGACTTGAATTTTTGAGCTTTCAGGCAAATAAACAGTTGTGTTAAAAATGTTTTGTAAGAGCTTAATTCCACCCGTATGATCAGCATGATGATGTGTGATTAAAATGCTATCAAGTGCTAAGTTATTAGCTTTTAGATAATCTGCAACTAGTTGTCCGTCGCCAGGGTCGATCACGGTGGCACTTTCAGAATTGGTGATTAACCAAATATAGTTATCGGTAAAAGCAGGCAAACCAATGATTTTTTTCATAATAACTTTGTTCAATAGAGGGTCATGATTCATGCTTATTCAGTGGCAAGAGACAGCATTTGGTCAAAATATCTTTAATTGGGAACAACAACAACTCGATGAATTAACCGCCAATATTTTTGGGTATTACTCACTGCAGTTGGGTTTAACCGAGCATGATTTACTTCACGCCAATAGAATGCCATATAAATGGCGAGCACAACTTGTACAAAGTCAAGAAACAAGTCAATTACCTCAGTTTTTTGACAATTTAGTAGTATGTCCAGAATATCTACCTTTTGCGAGTAACTCAATTGATTTATTATTGTTACCCCACACACTTGAAACTTCAGAAAACCCCATGCAGGTATTGAGAGAAGTAGAGCGAGTTTTAGTCCCAGAAGGTCGTATTTTGCTGACTTGTTTGAATCCGTGGCGTAACTTTACCGCAGGTTTACAAAAAAGAAAAACATTCCAAAACTCAGATTATAAAGTGGCCACCACTACACTGGAGTGGCTAAGTCATAAAAGACTAACTGATTGGTTAAAATTATTGGGATTTGAAATTGAGTTGTTAAAATTTGGAGTGCATCGTCCTGTTATTCAATCGGCTTCGCTACTCAATAAATTAGACTTTTTAGACCAGCTTGGGTCAAAAATTTTACCTATAAGCGGGGCAGTTTTTTTAATAATGGCTGTCAAGCGAGTTCCTTCTATTCGCTTATTAAGTACTAAATGGCAAACTCAACAAAAATCTACCCCGATTGGCGTACCGATTAGAAAAGACATCCATACAAATCATCTCAAAAAATAAATTAAAAGGATAACTATGACGGTAGTTGAAATGTTCGCAGATGGTGCTTGTAAAGGCAATCCTGGGCCAGGAGGTTGGGGTGTTTTGTTGCAATCTGGAAAAGCTGAAAAAAAATTATTTGGCGGTGAAGCCCAAACCACCAATAATCGTATGGAGTTAACTGCTGTGATTGAAGGGCTAAAATCTTTAAAACGACCATGCACAGTTAATATTCATCTTGATAGCCAATATGTTTTAAAAGGCATCACTGAATGGATGGCAGCTTGGAAGGCCAGAGGCTGGAAAACGGCGTCAAAATCAGCGGTTAAAAATGAAGATCTTTGGCGTCAATTGGATCAGTTAGTAAGTCAATCGGGGCATGACTTGCATTGGCATTGGATTAAGGGGCACAGTGGTCATTTTGGTAACGAAGCCGCCGATGCATTGGCCAATCAAGGAGTCGAAAGTCTACTAGCTAATAACGCTGAGTAGTAGTGTTTAAATAGGCTTCAACAAAACTTTTTGTGGCCTTCATGTGATGGGCATAGACAATTAAACTAGCGGGTTCTGTGTCTCATTGCAATTTTTTTGGGTTTAAAAATTTACCTAATAGTTCATTCTAGTGCTTAGTATGCCTGCATGTATTGAGCTTTTCTATGGGCGGCTTAGTTATTTTTGTCACACAGATGTGTTAAAAAAGTGGTTTAATTCACATCAATTGAATTACCAGTACTGTGTCATTCATCTAATATAAAATTTGAGGAAGTAAAAACATGGCATTTAGTAAGCCTTATTTAGCAGTTGCAATTGTAGGTATTTTGGGTGTTTCTGCCGCGGCTTGGTGGGTCCAAAATTCATCAAATACCAATTCTGACACCTCCTCAAATTCAAAAACCACAATGCCAACCAGTGATAAGACTGGAAAACCAAGCAATAGTGGCGCTGGTGGCCCTGGTGGTCAGCGTCCTGCGTCCGTAGAGGTTGTACAACTAGAGGCAAGCCAAGTACAAGATGATGTGCAGTCGGTAGGTTCTTTAAAGTCCAAGCAAAATGTGATGTTGCGCCCTGAAGTAGCAGGCAGAGTCGTGTCATTGGGCTTTACCGATGGAGATAGAGTGAGGGCAGGGCAGGTATTAGTGCAACTAGATGATGCTCTTCAACGTGCAGAGGTAAAACAAGCACAAGCACAAGTGGCAATAGCAGCCGCTAACTTTAAACGCAATCAAGAGCTTGTTGCTGAAAACTTTGTTTCTAAAAGGGTGCTTGATGAAAGTGACGCTAGCCTTCAAGTGGCTAAAGCACAATTAGAGTTATCTTGTGCAAGATGGTTAAGAACTACAGTGGTAGCTCCTTTTAACGGCACCTTAGGCCTGCGCAATGTGAACTTGGGTGATTATGTCAAAGATGGTGCCGACCTTGTTGGTCTAGAAGACACCAGCTCGATGTTGGTTGATTTTAAATTACCAGAAAAATTTGCTAATAAAGTCAAACCAGGCTTAAAAGTTCAAGTTTTATTAGATTCATTTCCTAATCGTCAATTTGCAGCCACTGTCTTAGCGATTGACCCCGCCATAGATGTAAATGGTAGGGCGCTATCAGTACGGGCGGTATTACCCAACAATATGGGTGAGGCAGTCGTGAATAAAGAAGCTAACTCTAGAGGAGTAGGTGGCAATTTAAATAGTCCAAGTGCGGCAGCTTCATCTGCTTCGACACCTCTATCTGCGACAAATAGCGTCGTAACATCTTCAGTTACTATTGTGAATAAAAAAGCAATGGCACCAAGCGATAAGGGAGATGCTAATAATAACAAGCAAGTCAAAAAAAATGCCCCTTTACAAAAAGATTTGGCCCAAGCTTTAGGTTGTATGTTACCTAATAAGTCAAATAATATGACGGCCACTGTAGCTCCTCTTGCACCCAATAGTGTCAAAGGACCAATGCCATTAAAGCCTGGTATGTTTGCCAGAGTGGTAACCGTATTCTCGGTAAAAGAAAACGCCATTATGGTGCCTGAAGAAGCCATTGTGCCCCAAGGCGGTAAACAGTTTGTGATGCGAGTGGTGGCACCTGAAGAAGTTCCACCAGAAATTATGGTTGCTGCCAAAGCAGCCGCTGCCTCTGCTGCTTTAGCCAGCAACGGTCCTGTGGATAAAAATAAAACACCAGCTACTGATGGTAATAAAGCTAACGCGCCAGAGGCACCAAAATTAGTTTCTTTGCGCCAAGAAGTTAAATTAGGTTTAAGAAAAGCAGGAAAAGTGGAAATACTGGAAGGTTTGCAACTAGGTCAAACCATTGTAGTGGCAGGTCAGCAGCGTTTACAAAAAGATGTCACCCCTGTTCGAGTAGTGCCATCTGCAAGACCTGAGGGTCGTGGTGGCAATCCTAATTCTGCTGCAAATTCTAGTGCAAACCCAGCTTCTAGCAGCGGTTCAATGGCTAGTCCGGCTGCAAGTCGTTAATTGGAGATGATTGATGAAACTATCTGAAATCTCTATTCGAAGGCCGGTATTTGCAACGGTTTTATCACTACTGATTGTATTAATTGGTGCTGTTGCTTTTCAGGGTCTTACGGTTCGTGAGTATCCCAAAATTGATGAACCCGTTGTATCGGTGCAAACTCGATTTGCTGGCGCCTCTAGTGAGGTAATGGAAAGTCAAGTTACCAAAATTTTGGAAGACTCTTTAGCTGGCATTGAGGGGGTTGATATTATTACCTCTACCAGTCGCCAAGAGCAAAGTAATATCACGGTTCGATTCGCACTGTCACGCGAAGCCGACTCCGCAGCCGCCGATGTACGGGATAAAGTTTCAAGGGTCAGGCAAAGATTACCGCAAGGTATTGACGAGCCAGTTATGGCCAAGGTAGAGGCCGATGCTTCACCGGTTATTTTCTTGTCGCTTAACTCAGATGCTCACACGCCCTTACAGTTGTCCTCTATGGCCAACTTATTGGTGAAACCCGTATTACAGACAGCCCCTGGGGCTTCTGATGTAGTGGTTTATGGTGAACGCAAATTTTCTATGCAGGTGCAACTTGACCCTGATAGATTAGCTGCCTATAAACTCACCACACAAGATGTGGAAGATGCCATTCGTAGAGCTAATTTAGAAGTACCCGCTGGTCGTATTGAAAGTAATTTACGTGAGTTTAGTGTTACTACCTCTACTGACTTAAAACAAGCCAGAGAGTTTGGTGCAGTGGTGGTGAAGTCGGTTAATGGGCAAGCCATTCGCTTATCAGATATAGCCAAAATTTTTGAGGGCCCAGTTAATGAACGCACAAGTGTGAGGCTCAATGGCAAAGACTCGGTAGGACTTGGTGTCATTCGTCAAGCTCAGGCCAACCCACTCGAGTTGTCAGCAGGCGTAAGAGCTCTATTAGAAAAAATTCAAAAAGACTTACCTGAAGGTGTGAAAGTAGAAATTGCCAATGATAATTCGGTTTTTATTGACCGCTCTATTAAAGAGGTGTTTAAAACATTTATCGAAGCCTCTTTGTTAGTGGCATTAGTTATTTTTGTATTTTTAAGAACCCTGCGTGCTTCTATTATTCCATTGTTGGCTATTCCGGTAGCCATTATTGGTACTTTTGCTTTAATGGGCTTAGCTGGTTTTACTATCAATACGCTTACCTTATTGGCTTTGGTGTTAGCTATTGGTTTGGTAGTCGATGATGCGATTGTGATGCTAGAGAATATTTACCGGCATATAGAAGAAGGATTGAGTCCGTTTCAGGCCGCTTTAAAAGGCTCTAGAGAGGTGGGGTTTGCAATTGTTGCTATGACCCTTACGTTGGTGGCGGTTTACGCCCCCTTAGCCTTTACGCCTGGCCGTACAGGCCGATTATTTACCGAGTTTGCGTTGGCTTTAGCGGGTTCGGTCTTGGTGTCGGGTTTGGTTGCCTTAACCCTTTCTCCAATGTTAAGTGCCTTATTATTGAAGCACAACCCAAACCCTTCTTGGTTTGATAGAGGCATGGAAAAGGTCCTAACCAAAATTAGTTCTGGTTATGCAGCTGTTTTAAACTTGGTGTTAAAAAACCGCTGGATTGTGATTGTAATTATGCTGTTGAGTGGCCTTGCTTCTTGGTGGACTTTATCGGTCATTAAGCGTGAGTTAGCCCCAATTGAAGATAGGGGAGTGGTATTGGTGCAAATGAATGCCCCTGACGGCTCTACTGTAGCCTACACCAGCAAGTATGCCAAAATGATTGAAAAAATTGGTTCTGATTACCCAGAGTTCGATAGAATTTTTGCCATTGTAGGAAATCCTACAGTGGGTCAAGGCAATGTATTTTTAAGAACCACGCCTTGGGAAGAACGCAGCCGTACAACCCAAGAGTTAGCCAAAGAAATTGGCCCTAAAGTGGCTGCGTTGGCAGGCGTAAGCGCCAATACCAATACGCCGCCTTCATTGGGTCAAGGCTTTACACAGCGTCCGGTAAGTTTTGTAATTATTACGAGTGACACCTATCAAAATTTATCTGCTGCAGTAAGATCAATGCAGGAAGAAATAGCTAAAAATCCTGGACTTATTCAGGTCGATACCGATTTACGTCTAAACAAACCCGAAATCCGTCTAGAAGTCGATCGTGAGCGGGCCATTGATATGGGAGTCGGTGTCGATGTGGTTGCAAGAACCATAGAGACTATGTTGGGCGGACGTTCTGTGACTCGTTACAAACGAGAAGGTGAGCAATATGATGTGATTGTAAAAACCAGTCCTAATTCGCAAGATACTCCTGACGACATTGAGAAAATATTTGTGCGTGGTAAAAATGATGCCATGATTCCTTTGTCTTCGTTAGTGAAATTAAGGGAAGTGGTTGCGCCTCGTGAACTCAACCACTTTGGCCAAAGACGTTCTGCCGTCATTAGTGCTAATTTGGCACCCAACTATTCATTGGGCGAAGCTTTAGATTTTATGGATGCAACAGCAGCCAAAGTTTTAAAACCGGGCTACACCACTAATTTGACGGGCTCTAGTCGAGAGTTTAGAAAATCAGCTGATGCACTGAGTTTGGTGTTTATTTTGGCACTGGTGTTTATCTTTTTAGTGATGGCCGCACAATTTGAAAGCTTTATTGACCCATTTGTGATATTGTTAAGCGTACCACTGTCTATGGCTGGAGCCTTGTTGGCCTTGCACTTTACAGGTGGCTCGCTTAATGTGTTCAGCCAGATTGGTTTAATAACTTTGGTGGGCTTAATATCTAAACATGGTATTTTGATAGTCGAGTTTGCCAATCAATTAAGGCTAGAGGGAGTTTCTACCCTTGAGGCAATTAAACGCTCTGCAGAGCAGCGTTTACGCCCTATCTTAATGACCACAGGAGCAATGGTTTTGGGTGCTATTCCTTTAGCACTATCAACCGGAGCTGGCGCAGAAAGTCGTCAGCAAATTGGTTGGGTAATTGTAGGCGGTATGACTTTGGGAACTTTGTTAACCATTTTTGTCGTGCCTACTATGTACACCTTATTTGCACGCAAAACTACCCCCGGTCCTAATTTAGAAGCTGATAATAGTTTTATAGCTAATGCTTAGAAACCAATAAATAACATCGGTCTTATTTTTAGTGGGATTATTGCCCTATATTGTCGGACTCATGTGAAGCTTATCTAAATATTTATGAATTACCAATACTTTAAAGAGTTGAAATGGCACTAACATTTTTAGATCGTAAAACCCGAATTAGCCTAGTAGGTTTGCTGGCCTTATTTACGATAGTTTTATGGACGGTTTTACGTATTGTTTTGTGGTTTAGCACAGGACCTAGCCAGTTAACCTTCAGTCAAACTGTAGGTGTGTTTGCGGTTGGTTTTATTTTTGATTTAGCTACCTTGGCCTTTTTAATAGTGCCATTTTTATTAATCGCAGCCATCATTCCAGACTCTTGGCGTGAGGCTAAATGGTATTTAGTAATACGTTGGTTGTTGGCATTTGTAGTGGTTTATGCAATAGGCTTTGGAGTGGTATCTGAAGTGGTGTTTTGGAACGAATTTACCACCCGTTTTAACTTTATAGCAGTTGATTATTTAGTTTATACCCATGAAGTTATTGGTAACATCATAGAGTCCTATCCTATTGCGTTACTACTCAGTTTAATAGCGCTAGCAGTGGTGTTTTTGCTTTGGATGTTTAGTCGTTATTTTATAATTGACAGAGCTCATCGATCTAAAACTAATCGATTTGTTTTAGTAGGTTTAGCCATTGTGTTGCCTTTGCTAAGTGCTAAGTTTATTAATTTAGACCAAAGCCATTTTAGTAGTAATAATTACGCCAACGAGTTAGCTGGAAACGGGCTTTATGGTTTTGCTGCTGCCTTTAGGCGTAATGACCTGAGTTACGAAAAGTTTTATGCTACTTTAAATCAAAGCCAAGCAGATGAAATTTTAAAAAATTTGGCAGTAGAGCGTGTGAGCATAAAGCCTAATGCACAAGTCACTACTAACCCTGATTTAGCTTTGCCAGAGCCCTTTATTAAACGCCCAAAAAACATTGTTTTAGTAAGTGTAGAAAGCTTATCGGCACACTTTGTAGGTGCTTATGGTAGTACTAAAGGCTTAACTCCAGAAATTGATAAGTTAGCCAAAAATGGTGTTCAGTTAGACCGTCTATTTGCTACTGGAACACGAACTGTGCGTGGCTTAGAGGCCTTGTCATTAGGTACTCCTCCTATTCCTGGTCAGGCCATTGTGCATAGGCCTAATAATGATCAACTCGACACCCTAGGAATGGTGCTACGCAATAAAGGCTTTAACACCTATTTTATTTATGGTGGTTATGGTTATTTTGACAATATGAATGCCTACTTTAAAGGTAATTTGCACGAGGTAAAAGACCGTACCGATTTTGCTAAAGAAACTATTGCCGGAGAAAACATTTGGGGCGTAGCCGATGAAAGTTTATTTGGTAATGCGGTTGACTGGATGGACCAATCAGCAAGTACTGGTAAACCATTTTTTGCCCACATTATGACCACCAGCAATCACAGGCCTTATACCTTCCCAGAGGGGCGGATTGACATGCCATCGGGCAGCCGAGATGCAGCAGTTAAATACACTGATTATTCGATTGGCCAACTCATTAGTAAAGCACAAAACAAGCCGTGGTTTAAAGACACCTTGTTTGTGATTGTGGCTGACCATTGTGCTTCCGCAGCGGGCAAAACACAGTTGCCAGTGGCAGGCTACCATATTGCAGGTTTCATGTATGGCCCTGACGTTGTGAAACCACAGCGCATAGGCCATAACATCAGCCAAATTGATATTGCCCCTACCTTGTTACAAATTACTGGGACTGACCCCGCTCCTTATTTTTTTGGTGAACCGATATGGCAACAAAAAAATACCGATAACAGAGTGTTTATTAGTAATTACCAAGAACTAGGTTATTACAAAAATAATGAATTAATTGTGTTGTCACCTAAACAAAAAGTTCAGGCTTTTAAAGTGGACCCCGCCACCTTGGAATCGACTCCAACAGAGGTGAATGAAACGCTTAAAAACGAAGCCATCGCCTATTACCAAACTGCAGCCAAAGCATTTAAAAACGGCGAGTTAAAGTTTAAGAAAGCGCAGTAAAAAATGAAGCTTAGTCTCTAGGGTGGGTGGGGACTAAGCCGGTTATATTTACGACTACGCACGTTTCAGGCAGGCTGTTCGTTAAATATAGGTGCCTATGCTAGCAACAACAGACCCTAATCGCTTTGTATTAACCGCATAAGATATGCTCGGTAGTCAAAGCAGTAAAACGTGCAAACCCAAAGCCAGCCCCGTCACCGCCAAGCGCCTGACCATTTCACCTCATCGGGAGGAGTGATATTGGGATTACAAGCATGGACTATACAACCCCAGGCACTAGGTTTGACTCACCCATAGAAGTCTGTTTATTTTTATGTTTATTCGTCGCTGGTCAATAAATCAAAGGTCGATCAAAATTAACCAACCAATTAATAAGCACTCAAAATAATCATGTATAGACATTGAAGATGCAACGCCTACACACTAAAATTGAGGCTGGCTTAAACGCCGATTTATCATCTTCTTAAAGAGGAAAACGCCATGCCAAAAGAAGTTCAGATGACGTTCCGAATCGAACCGGAATTGCGCGCTGATTTCATCGCCGCCGCCTTGCAAGAACATCGGCCGGCCGCACAGATATTGCGTGAATTCATGCGGGCTTATGTCAACCAGTCACGCGAGCCCGTCCCCAGCCCGACCAACGATGCCATTACGTCGGCCGAAAGTCGTCGCCGCGAAGCTGCCGTGAGTTTTGCCCGTTCGTCCGTTGGCCTTGAAGGATACAAGCCTTCCAAGGCCGCCGAAACTGATGCACGCCAATTCATCAAGGGTGACATCCTGCTTGCCGAATTCCTCCAAGTGAAGC
>CAZKWC010000007.1:0-19960 GCA_964556425.1 uncultured Limnohabitans sp.
TAGTACCAACGTTTACGTGGGGCTTGGTACGTACAAATTTTTCTTTTGCCATTTTAAAATTCTCCAAAGAACAAATTCCGTGTGGTTTTTACGTCTGCACAGTGTTGCTAATTCCTTGAGCACGGACACACAAGGGCACACTATCGCAGACGGGTTTGGGGCAAAAGCCCCAAATACTTTTTAATTACTTAGCGCGTGATGCAACAATTGCATCTGCCACGTTACGTGGTGCTTCTGAGTAATGTTTGAATTCCATAGTGTAAGTTGCACGGCCTTGTGACATTGAGCGCAATGTTGTGGAGTAACCAAACATTTCTGACAATGGAACTTCAGCTTTAATTGCTTTACCGCCACCTGGGATGTCGTCCATACCTTGAACCATACCGCGACGTGAAGACAAGTCACCCATTACACCACCTGCGTAGTCTTCTGGAGTCTCTACTTCAACCGCCATCATTGGCTCAAGAATAACTGGGTTCGCTTTACGGCAACCTTCTTTGAAACCAAAGATGGCGGCCATTTTAAACGCGTTTTCGTTAGAGTCAACATCATGGTATGAACCGAAATGCAATGTTACTTTAACGTCAACTACTGGGTAACCAGCTAACACACCACCAGTTAAGGCTTCAATAACGCCTTTTTCAACTGCAGGAATGTATTCGCGTGGAACCACACCACCTTTAATCGCATCAACGAATTCAAAACCTTTACCCATTTCATTAGGTTCGATTTTGAGAACAACGTGACCGTATTGACCTTTACCACCTGATTGACGAACGAATTTACCTTCGCTGTCTTCAATGGTTTTACGAATAGTTTCGCGGTATGCAACCTGTGGTTTACCCACGTTGGCTTCAACACCAAACTCACGCTTCATACGATCAACAATAATCTCTAAGTGCAACTCACCCATACCAGCAATAAGGGTTTGACCAGATTCTTCGTCAGTTTTAACGCGGAATGAAGGATCTTCTTGTGCCAAACGTTGTAAAGCAATACCCATTTTCTCTTGGTCAGCTTTTGTTTTTGGCTCAACAGCTTGAGTAATAACTGGCTCAGGGAATACCATGCGCTCAAGCGTAATAATTGCGCTTGGATCACATAATGTTTCACCGGTAGTAACGTCTTTTAAACCAACGCAAGCAGCGATGTCGCCGGCCACAATTTCCGCAACTTCTTCACGGTTGTTAGCATGCATTTGAACGATACGACCAATACGCTCTTTTTTACCACGTGTTGGGTTGTAAACGGTATCGCCTTTGTTTAAAACACCAGAATAAACACGAACGAATGTTAATTGACCAACGAATGGATCGGTCATTAATTTAAATGCCAAAGCAGAGAATTTCTCTTTGTCATCTGCATTACGTGTGACTGGCTCATCGTTTTCGCCGAGGCCGCTCACAGGTGGAATATCCACAGGTGATGGCATGAAATCGATAACCGCATCCAACATACGTTGAACGCCTTTGTTTTTAAACGCTGTACCGCAAAGCATTGGCTGAATTTCAGTTGCGATGGTACGTGTACGTAAACCTAATTTGATTTCGTCTTCTGACAATTCACCTTCTTCAAGGTATTTATTCATCATTTCTTCTGATGATTCAGCAGCAGCTTCTACCATTTTCTCACGCCACTCTTTAGCAGTTGCTTCTAAGTTAGCTGGAATATCACGGTAGTCAAACTTCATACCTTGAGATTTTTCATCCCAATAGATGGCTTTCATTTTGATCAAGTCAACTACACCTTCAAAGGTGTCTTCAGCGCCGATTGGAATAACGATTGGCACTGGGTTGGCTTTCAAACGCAAACGCATTTGATCCACAACTTTAAAGAAGTTAGCACCCGTACGGTCCATTTTATTAACGAACGCTAAACGTGGAACTTTGTATTTGGTAGCTTGACGCCAAACAGTTTCAGATTGTGGCTGAACACCGCCCACCGCACAATAAACCATACATGCGCCGTCTAATACGCGCATTGAACGCTCAACTTCAATCGTGAAATCAACGTGGCCTGGGGTGTCAATAATGTTAATACGGTGTTCTTGGTAGTTAGACTCCATGCCCTTCCAGAAACAAGTAGTAGCAGCAGAGGTAATAGTAATACCGCGCTCTTGCTCTTGTTCCATCCAGTCCATGGTGGCAGCGCCATCATGAACTTCACCAATTTTGTGGCTTACGCCAGTGTAAAAAAGAATACGTTCAGTTGTGGTGGTTTTACCAGCGTCAATATGCGCTGAAATACCGATGTTACGATAGCGCTCAATAGGGGTATGGCGAGCCATGATAGATCCTTCGATTCTTGATAGAAAGTTTTTTGACGCCGACAATCCGGGTTGGATTGGAAAGCACCAAGCCCAAGGCGTCGGCTTGGGCTTAATTTGGCAAGGGATGCGGCAGCGCACACCCACATAGCTAGCTTAGAAACGGAAATGACTAAACGCTTTATTCGCTTCAGCCATACGGTGAACTTCATCACGTTTTTTCATTGCACCGCCACGACCTTCAGTCGCTTCGATCAATTCGTTTGCTAAACGCAAAGCCATTGATTTTTCACCACGTTTTTTAGCCGCTTCTTTGATCCAACGCATAGATAAAGCAAGACGACGAACTGGGCGAACTTCAACTGGCACTTGGTAGTTTGCACCACCAACGCGACGTGATTTCACTTCCACCAATGGTTTAACATTGTTGATAGCGATTGCAAACGCTTCTAACGGATCTTTACCGCCAGATTTTTTCTCAATGTGCTCTAAGGCACCGTAAACGATACGCTCTGCTACGGCTTTTTTACCGCTTTGCATAATAACGTTCATGAATTTTGCGAGTTCAATATTTCCAAATTTTGGATCTGGTAATACGATACGCTTGGGGACTTCGCGACGACGTGGCATTTTATAACCTCATTTATATTCTTCAGTTGGCTCCACATGGAGCACGTAGGGGATCAAATTAACAAACCCCACTTACTAGACCTTCTTCCCAACAACGGGATACATAAGCCCTTTTGCTAATTAAGGTTGCCTAACCCTAACTAACGCCTAAATAGTGCCTAATTAGCACTACAGCTTAGAAAAAAGCAATTAAGCTTTCTTTGGACGCTTAGCACCGTATTTAGAACGGGATTGTTTACGATCTTTAACACCTTGTAAGTCTAAAGAACCGCGAACGATATGGTAACGCACACCTGGTAAGTCTTTTACACGACCACCGCGAACTAAAACCACGCTATGCTCTTGCAAGTTATGGCCTTCACCGCCGATGTATGAAATTACTTCAAAACCGTTAGTCAAACGTACTTTTGCAACTTTACGCAAAGCAGAGTTTGGCTTTTTAGGTGTTGTTGTATATACACGAGTACAAACGCCACGACGTTGTGGTGAGTTTTGCATCGCAGGGCTCTTAGACTTAACAATCTCTTGTTGTCGTCCTTGACGAATTAACTGATTAATGGTTGGCACTGATGCCTCCTAATGTCGGTAAAAAAATAAGGGCACTACATGTTTTTAGGTTTTAAGCCGCTGCGCTTAAAATAAAAATCAATGAGTTTTGCCCTATTACGATAAGGAAGTGACCTATTAATGAGTAAACGCACTTACACAAATTGTGTTTTAGTTTTATTTACTTTAATTATCACTTCAACTAAATTTTTGCGAGAAAAGCCCTTGATTATAACCAAGTTTTAAAGCCTCTGTCATTGGCTTTTTCTTGAAATAAACAACAAAAGGCTTAAAAACTAAGGCCAATTGATTCAAATAACGATATTAAATCGTTAACTAATGAGTGAGCATCTTGTAAAAGAATCAAAAAATTAGCTTACCTTCTAGCTTCTCATGGCTACTTTTAAGGTAAGTATTTCTTCAATTATTGAATAAACAAGCGCATTGAATCCCATGCTCGGCCAAAAATATTGGACTGTGGAATGGGTTTTAATGCAATAAGTGGTAAATCATTAAGGGGTTGATCAGCTAAGGTAACTTTTAAAGATCCAATTACTTGATTTTGAGCCACCGGAGCAATAATTGGGTCAGATCGAACAATACTGGTTTTGATCTTGCTGGCCATGCCATTTGGCACCGCTACAACGATGGGTTTGGTTTGCCCCATTTCTACACTCGACTCTACGCCCTTCCAAACCCTTGGTGTACTAACTGACTGATTCGCATCATATAACTTGACAGAATCAAAGGCGGAATATCCCCAATTGAGTAACTTTTGTGATTCATTGGCACGTGCATTTTCGCTGGAAGTGCCCAATACAATCGACAACAAACGCCTAGGGCCTGCCGTACCTTTAGGACCCAGACCAGCAATATTCCTTTTGCCAGTTGCAATTAAACAATAACCAGCAGCATCAGTGTGACCAGTTTTTAAACCATCAATACTGGGGTCTCTAAATAATAATAAATTGCGATTGGTATCATTGGTAACAGGTGTACCAGGATAATGGTATTTTTTGATTGCGTAATAATGAACAAACTGAGGGAAATCCTCCATAATACGTTGCGCCAAGATTCTTAAATCATTGGCGGTAGTCGTATGACCCGCTTCTGTTAAGCCCTCGGGGTTTTTATAAGTGGTGGACTTCATACCTAAAACTTGAGCCTGATTATTCATCATTAAAACAAAGTTTTCTTTTGAGCCACCAATACCTTCGGCCAAGGCCATAACAGCGTCATTACCCGACTGCACTATCATTCCCTTAATTAAATCCTCTACTGGGACTCTCATTTTAGGATCAATAAACATTCTAGAACCTGGCATTTTCCAGGCTTTTTCTGAGACTGCAAAAGTTTGATTTAAAGTTATTTTTCTATTTTTTAATGAATCAAATGTAATATATGCCGTCATTAGTTTGGTTAATGAGGCTGGCTCAATCGGCACGTCTGCTGACTTACTGGCTAATACTTGATTAGCGGTTACATCAACTAATAAATAGCTACTAGCTGCAATTTCTGGTGCAGGAGTAAGTAAGCTATTTTGTGCATTTGCCAATGGCAAATATGAAGCTAATAGAAGTACTATTAAATAATAGCCACTCAAAAAAATACGATTGATATAACTCATACCTAACTTTACCGCTCCAAAACTAAATGCAAAATATTGATTAGAGTCATCAACTCCGACTTCTCTAGCTACTCTTTAAGAAAACTAGCTTGAAGTGTAATTGACTTTTAACCCATAATGATTTCAGACAAGCCTTAAATGGCGTGAAATCAAATTTTTTAACAGTGGTAATTGTCCATGAAAAAAATGCTCAACCCCGGGAATCACTGTAACGGCTAATGACTGAGGCCTTGCCCAATCTAAAACATTTTGTAAAGGGACAGTATCATCTACCTCGCCGTGCAAAACCAAAACTTTATCATGCAAACTCTGCGCAATTACAGGAACTGTAAAACGAGAAGCTGCAGTGCCTACCAAAACGATTGACTTTAAATCTGACTCTCTGGTAATATGTATTTGACTTATTGCAGTTGATGTTACAAAAGCACCAAACGAAAACCCCGCCATTGCAATAGGTCCATTTGCAGCAAAATTTTTAATTAAAAACTGTAGGTCTTGCGCTTCTCCAACTCCATTATCATGTACTCCTTCAGATTGACCTACACCCCTAAAATTGAAGCGAACTACATTCCAACCATTTTGCGAAAATGATCTAGCCAAGGTTTGCACTACCTTGTTATCCATAGTGCCACCAAAAAGTGGATGGGGATGGGCCACAAATGCCCACCCTTTAAAAGGGATTTCTGTACTCGCTAAATCTTTTAAACATTCTATGGCCCCTGCAGGGCCCTGAATAATGCTACGTTCGGTTTTAGAATTCATGTTTCTTTATCACTTAACGTCCGACTGTGGGATCTAATAATAAACGATCAACTACTTGGTTGTTTTTTAAATGTGACTCGACTATTTCTGTGACATCATTATTGTCAACATAGCTATACCACACACCTTCTGGATAGACTACTGCAACAGGACCACCCGCGCAACGATCTAGGCAACCCGCCTTATTCACCCTGACTTGACCTGCTCCAGCAAGACCGGCTTGCTTCACTAGATTTTTACAGTGATCAAAGGCTTCTTGTGCATTCAATTTGGCACAAGAGGACTCTCCATTGCTTCGCTCATTTAAGCAAAAAAAGATATGTTTTGAAAAATAAGGTGTTAAATGTTGGGATGACATAAAAAGGCCACTTTCTAGAAAGTTATGGCGTTAGAAAATAAATGGCAAGTATCAGGTATAGTGAACTAAGGACATCCACTCTTTTACCCAATTAAAACTCATGATCTTGCCACGAGTATATCCACACACAATTGAGTATTACTAATGAGATTGAGTGCAGGGACTAAAAGTTGACGCAAGAAAAATTCTTATATAGGCTCTATTCTATTCGCTTCGTTTTGTCCGTTACTAAAAGAAGTTAATTTGAGCTTTAATTGAGAATTGATCACTTCTGAATTATTTGTTTGCTCAAAAACAGATGACTTACGCCCAAAAAATCTTAAGACTGGATAAAACACTAAAGCAAATGGCCAACCCCATCCCAGCCACTGAGCTAAGCCAGTAAATCTAGCAAAGCGACCCTGCTCCCAACTTGACAATGTCTGATAGAAATAAGTGCTTAGCGGAATCATATTTATAGCCACTAAATACACAATAGCTAGCGTCAATAAACAAACTAATATACCTTTAGTTGGGACTGCTAATAACAATAAGCAAATTAAAAATACTAAAATTAAAGCTATTTGTACATCAAGATTGAACCATTCAATTGCACGCTCCGAACCAAAAGTAAAACCTGATGATAGAGAAACCATTGCAATACCCATTGCAATAATCAACAACATACCTAAAAATCGCTTCCAAACAATTTCAACCACCGAATAATAAATCAAACATGGAAAAACTATGCCCAAGCAAATTAGCATACTGTTAATCCAAGTGGAATTTAATAATTGATCAAATTGTTGTGTGAGTGGCCAAACCAAAACCTCTTGATTACCAGCGTGATTAAGCACGAAGCGATAAAACTTTTCTGTAATTTGTCCTAAAGCAAATGGTATTTCTGTAGGAAAAATTAGAGCAATTGGCCAAAGCGCTAATAGCACCACAGCACCTCGGCTCTCTCCCACAAACCAATGTGATTTTATTTCATCCCAAAGTTTAACTAAACCTAGACCAGAGGCAAACCATGCCATAAGACTACCTAATAATCCGCCCAATAAATTAAGTAGCACATCAAGATTAGAAGAAACCCGTAACGGCATAAAGCCTTGAACAGTTTCCATACCAACAGATAACAAGCCAGTCCAAAGCAAACCCAATAAAAGACATGCTGCATTAGAGTATTGCGATCGAACCGTTAAAAATGCTAAAAATCCCAACGGAATATATCCGACCGCGTTGATGACTACGTCAAACACCGTCCAGTACTTGGGCATTGGAGCCCATAGAAAGTCAAAAAAATCTAGCCCTTGGTTACGCCAAACAGAAAAGGGATAACAACTGGCATAAATTATTAAAAGCGAATAAATGAAAGCCAACGGTAAAGTGGCTGTTTTTTTCACCATCAGCTCCTAAAATGGTTTAACCACTACCATAATAATAACCAAAAGCATCATGAGAACAGGAAACTCATTAAACCACCTAAACCAGACATGAGACTGAGTATTTTGATGCGACTGAAATTGTTTTAATAAATGAGCACAATAAAAATGATAGAGCAAAATAGTCGCTACTGCGGCTAACTTCACGTGCATCCAAATTGCATTTTGCCCAATTCCATAGTACCACCATAGCCACAAGCCCAGCACTATTGCTGGAATAGCTAAAATTGTCATAAACCGATAGAGACGGTGAGCCATAGCCAACAGGCGAATATACTCGTCGCTATGACGATTTTCTACCTGCGCCAAATTAACAAAAATTCGGGGTAGATAAAAAAGTCCAGCAAACCAGCTAGCTACAAAAAGAATGTGAAATGATTTAATCCAAAGCATGACTCTAGTTTAGCAAGTACAAGGGCAAAAACAAAAAAAAGCTAGGCGTTTAACCTAGCTTTTTTCAAATTTTCATTAAAACTGCATCAAGAATTGGAGCTATCCACTCAAACCCTTATAAATAGCCATTTTTACAAACCCGCTGAGGCTCGTAAAAGTGATACTTTATCGGTTTTTTCCCATGAAAAATCGGGCTCATCACGACCAAAGTGACCATAGGCAGCTGTTTTTTCATAAATTGGACGCAATAAATCCAACATTTGAATAATGCCTTTAGGACGCAAATCAAAATGTTCGTTCACTAGTGCGGCAATTTTTTCATCAGAAATAACGCCCGTACCATTGGTATAAACAGTTACGTTCATTGGGCGAGCCACACCAATTGCATAGGCCACTTGAATTTGACATTCTTTCGCCAAACCAGCTGCGACAATATTCTTCGCAACATATCGAGCAGCATAAGCAGCAGAACGGTCAACTTTGGTGGGATCTTTACCACTGAAAGCACCGCCACCATGAGGGCATGCACCGCCATAGGTATCTACGATAATTTTACGACCAGTTAAACCGCAATCGCCTTGCGGACCACCGACAACAAATCGGCCAGTAGGATTAACCAAATATTTGGTATCTTTTAACCATTCGGCTGGCAACACTGGCTTAATAATTTCTTCGATAACCGCTTCAATAAATGAAGCTTTCATTTTGGTAGGGGTTTCGCTTTGATCGGGGTCGTGTTGAGTTGACAAAACAACAGTATCAATACTGTGTGGCTTGCCATCTACATAACGCATAGTGACTTGACCTTTTGCATCGGGACGCAAGAAAGGTAAACGGCCATCACGGCGTAAATGTGCTTGACGCTCTACTAAGCGGTGTGCGTAGTAAATTGGCGCAGGCATTAAATCTGGGGTTTCGTCACAAGCGTATCCAAACATTAAACCTTGGTCTCCAGCCCCAGTGTTTAATACGTCATCACTGGCGTGATCAACACCTTGAGCAATGTCGTTACTTTGTTTGTCGTAGGCCACTAATACGGCACAACCTTTGTAGTCAATACCGTATTCAGTGTTATCGTAGCCAATACGTTTAATCGTGTCACGTGCTACTTGAATGTAGTCAACGTGTGCATTGGTGGTGATCTCACCAGCCAACACCACCAAACCCGTATTACAGAGCGTCTCTGCTGCTACACGGCTGTATTTGTCTTGTTTAAAAATTGCATCTAAGATTGCATCAGAGATTTGGTCAGCCACCTTATCGGGGTGACCTTCTGAGACGGACTCAGAAGTAAAGAGATAGTCATTCGCCATCGTTAACTCCAGTTGATAAAAGGATGCGTTGCCTCCTACCATATGGACTCGGCGAACGCTTTAGCAGATTAAAACCTAAACCTAATTAGGATAAAGTCGCCCTGCAAGTAGTTCAAATAACTCAGCGACTCTATAGTCATCATTTTACTCTGATTTAAATAAGCTTAGCAATTAAAGTTATTTGATTTTTAAACTTAAGGGAGCTTTAGTCACCATCAAAAAATCATAGTTGATTATTATGTAACCTAGCTTTTTAAATCAAGCCGATAAGCAAAGTTCTGATTGGAGCGAAATTACGAATTTCCATTGCTGAAGCCCTCTGTAGTGCAAAACAAAATTAACTAAGTTAGCCAAGCCTAGACCAGAAAGACTACAAAGAAATAACCACGAATTAGCTTCATTCGTACCTCCTATTAGCCTATCGTCATAACCATATTGTCACGATGAATCATTTCACTCTCGGCTTCATAACCCAAAGCACCAGCCATTGCTTGGGTTGTTTTTTTACAAATTAATCTGGCTTCAGAGCTTGCATAATTGGCTAAACCACGAGCAATTTCTGAACCTTTGCCATCTACTATTGCAATCACATCCCCCCTAAAAAACTCGCCTTTTACCTCTGTCATACCAATTGGTAATAAGCTTTTTCCTTCTTGGGCTATTTTTTTGGCGGCTCCATCGTCGACGACTACTGCACCAGGTAACTGAAGATGATCAACCATCCATTGTTTACGTGCAGCTAATTTTTTAGTTTGAGCCTCTAACAAAGTTCCTATGACTTCGCCTGCAACTACGCGTAATAAGGCATTGGGTTCACGGCCCCATGCAATGACCGTAGAAGCGCCAGACCTAGCCGCCCTTTTAGCGGCTAAAACTTTGGTGATCATGCCCCCTCTTGCAATGCTACTGCCTGCACCACCAGCCATTTTTTCTAGTGTAGGGTCACCGGCCAAAGTTTGACGAATAATAGTGGCACTCGGGTCCACTCTAGGATCAGCGGTGTAAAGACCTTTTTGATCAGTCAGAATAATTAATAAGTCAGCTTCCACCAAATTAGCCACTAAGGCGCCTAAAGTATCGTTATCGCCAAATTTAATTTCCTCATTGACTACCGTGTCATTTTCATTAATGACCGGAATAACTCCATGACGTAGCAAGGTTAATAAAGTCGATCGAGCATTTAAATAACGCTCACGATCTGCTAAATCAGCATGGGTAAGAAGCACTTGCGCAGATCCCAAGCCATGTTGTTTAAGTTTAGACTCATACATTTGAGCTAAACCCATTTGTCCCACTGCGGCAGCTGCTTGTAGCTCGTTGAGAGCGGTTGGCCTAGTGCTCCAACCCAATCGTTTCATACCTTCTGCAATGGCACCACTAGAGACCATAATGACTTCACGACCATCTAGTCTTAATGCGGCAAGTTGTTCGCACCATTGTGATATGGCTTGTTCATCAAGTCCCTTGCCCTCATTAGTGACTAGGCTAGAGCCCACTTTAACCACAATTCTTTTGGCATCTTTGAGGGTACGAAATTCAGGAGTAAATGTCATGCTAAAGGTTTTAATGAGTGACTTGTAAAGGGAATACAGAAAAAGAGATAAAACACAAAGGCTTTATCTCTTTTGGTAAAAATCAAAACTGACAATTAATCAGCAAAGCGCGGATCAATGGGTTCTGGGTTAATTCGTGTGTCAGCTTCTTTCTTTAAGTGAGCATATGCTTCACGTGTTAAAGTTTCACAGCCCTCTCGAGTTAAGGCGGAAATTTGGAAGATTGGACCTTTATGTTTTAAACCTTTTATAAAGTTAGCAACGATTTTTTCACGCTCTTCTTTGGGCACCATATCCATTTTATTTAAAACCAACCAGCGTGGTTTTTTAAATAATTCTGAATCGTATTTTTTGAGCTCTTTTAAAATCGCTTTGGCTTGAGCTACTGGATCTACTGCGTCATCAAATGGCGCTACGTCAACCACATGTAACAACAGACGAGTACGTTGCAAATGTCTTAAGAACAAATGACCTAATCCAGCACCATCGGAAGCGCCTTCAATTAAACCAGGCAAGTCAGCGACCACAAAACTTTGCTCGGGGCCTACGCGTACCACACCTAAATTAGGATGCAAAGTGGTAAATGGGTAATCTGCAATTTTAGGACGTGCATTAGATACAGCGGTAATAAAAGTTGATTTTCCTGCATTGGGCATGCCCAACAAGCCCACATCAGCTAATACTTTTAATTCGAGTTTGAGTTCTTTACGAACGCCTGGCCAACCAGGTGTTTTTTGTCTTGGTGCACGGTTAATAGCACTTTTAAAACGCAGGTTACCAAAACCACCATCACCACCTTTGGCAATAATAATTTGCTCCCATGGAGTGAGCATTTCAAATAATACATCGCCAGTTTCGGCATCACTAATGACAGTACCTACCGGCATTTTTAAAATAATATCTGCACCAGCTGCACCAAACATATCAGAACCCATTCCGTGTTCACCACGTTTGGCTTCATGTTTACGAGCGTAACGGTAATCAACTAAAGTATTGAGGTTAGGATCTGCAATGGCAAATACATGACCACCACGCCCTCCATCCCCGCCATCGGGGCCACCAAACTCTTTATATTTTTCGTGGCGAAACGAAACACAGCCTGCTCCGCCATCTCCAGAGGCAATATCAATATATGCTTCGTCAACAAATTTCATGAAGGACTACCTATAGGGATTTAACTACTATTTTAGTTAAAAATTGAATTCTAATATTTTGCGAATCAAGCTACTTGCATTACACAATGTAAGTTCACTTTATTCACAGAGACAATGATGATGCAATTAGTAAAATCTTATTTTAAATTGACGAGCAAAACAAGAGACCCGTAACAATAGAAATTTTTTTTTAAAAACATCAAAATGATGCATAAAGTTGCTTCATCTAAAAACAAATAAGCCCGCACTAAGCGGGCCCTAATACTAATGCAAGTCAGGGACTGCAACAGTTTTAATTTTAAGCAGCAGTAATGTTTACCACTTGCTTGTTTAAATGACCTTTAATTGCAAAAGAGACAACACCGTCCTTTAATGCAAATAAAGTGTGGTCAACACCAATACCGACATTGTTGCCTGGGTGGAATTTAGTACCACGTTGACGAACAATAATAGCGCCAGCAGAAATTGTTTGGCCACCGAACGCTTTAACACCCAACATTTTTGGTTGTGAGTCACGTCCATTTCGCGTAGAGCCGCCGCCTTTTTTTTGTGCCATCTTGAATGACTCCTAGATCAGCTGGTTAAATTATTTGGCTTCAGGTGTGTAAGCAGCAGGTGCTGTATAAACAGCTGATGCAGTACCCAACGAAGAGGTGATTTCAGAAATAAACAATGTTGTATATGCCTGACGATGACCTTGACGTTTTTGATAATGTTTACGACGACGCATTTTAAAAATGTGAACTTTGTCGTGAAGACCATGAACAATTACATTGACTTTAACGGTAGCGCCGGAAACCAAGGGAGTACCTACTGCAATTTTGCCTTCGCTGGCGACAGCTAAGACTTCAGTGAATACCAACTCTTGACCAACGTCCGCAGCAATCTGTTCTACTTTAATTTTATCGCCGGCGCTTACACGATACTGCTTACCGCCGGTTTTTATGACTGCGTACATAATGACCTCTTATTTTGATAACTTATCCTTAAATACCCTTATCTAAGGAACCTAGCATTTTAGCATAAATAGAATTAATCATGTGATTTAGCCGGTATTTTTCACCAAAATCATCATCAAAACATCACAATCTATTGCAATTTTGAACAACACAACACATCAAATCAAAAAGCCCTCTTTGCTTATTCAACAAAAAATGTAGTGAACCTAATGAAATATTTGTCTTAAAAATGAGAAAAAAGCCTGTTTTTATCGAGAAATCAGGGCTTTAACTATTTTTTAATTGATTACATGAGCGGACAATAACATCTTTCTCAAAATTCGATTACTTTTTTAGGATAATCAGTACAGAACCTTAGGAACTGATGATTTTGACTGATTTAACCCATACCCCAAAAGACCCACTCGCTATTCTTTCCTACGACATGGAAAAAGTAGATGTATGTATTACAGAACAACTCGCCTCCAATATACCATTGGTCGGTCAAGTTGCTCAGTACATTATATCGGCTGGTGGAAAAAGGCTTAGGCCAGCATTGTTGCTACTCACTAGTGGTGCGCTTGGTTACCAAAATCCACTGCGCTACGACATGGCTGCAGTGGTTGAGTTTATTCATACAGCCACTTTATTACACGATGATGTAGTTGATGAATCTACCCTTAGGCGTGGTAAAGCAACTGCTAACGAGGCATTTGGCAACCCAGCCAGTGTTTTAGTAGGGGATTTTTTATATTCAAGAGCTTTTCAAATGATGGTAAAAGCCGATGACATGAAAATTATGCAAATTTTATCGGATGCAACTAATGTGATTGCCGAAGGTGAAGTATTGCAATTAATGAATATGCATGATGCATCACTTACTGAGCAAGATTATTTAACTGTTATACGCTCTAAAACAGCTAAATTATTTGAAGCGAGTGCTAGACTAGGCGCTGTTTTAGCTAAAAATACTCAAGCTGAAGCAGCTTGCGCTACTTATGGACAAGCTTTAGGTACTGCTTTTCAGGTTATTGATGATATTTTAGATTATGCTGGGGATGCAGAAGTTTTAGGCAAAAATTTAGGGGATGATTTACGCGAGGGAAAAGTCACTCTTCCATTAATTGCAGCAATGCAAAGAGGAACCCCAGAACAAACTCAACTTATTAAAAATGCTGTCGAAAATGGTTCAATTGAGCAACTTTCAGAGGTTGTTTCAATTGTCCGAAGTACGGGGGCTTTGGATATAACGCATCAATATGCTTCTCTTGAAGCACAAAGAGCCATTGACGCAGCCCGAACACTGCCCAATAATCCATTTACAGAATCACTCATTATGCTAGGTAGTCAGTTATTGCGAAGAAAGTATTAACCCTTCAATATGATGATTATCTTGTTCCCATTTATTTTTAGCAAAGCTTAATCGCTTTTCCTTATGGCCACAAAGTCAAGTAAACCATCTAATCAATCTGTTTATCGCTGGGACGGCAAAGATAGAAGGGGTAACCCTGTAAGCGGAGAAAGTCGCGCCATTAGCGAGTTGCAAGTGAGCACAATGCTTCGCAGGCAAGGTGTCACTCCCACTAAGATTAGAAAGAAAAAGGCTAACCGTGGTAAGGCGATTAAACCTAAAGATATTTCTGTTTTTACTAGGCAATTAGCCACTATGATGAAAGCTGGCGTACCTTTAATGCAAACTTTTGATATTGTTGCTCGAGGTAACTCCAACCCACGTGTCTCTTATCTTTTGGACCGCATACGTACTAGTTTAGAAACAGGTACACCTCTACATGCTTCTTTTAGACGACATCCAAAATATTTTAATGATCTGTATTGCAATTTAGTAGAAGCAGGCGAGCAGGCCGGTATCTTAGAATCCATCTTAGACCGCTTAGCAACCTACCTTGAAAAAACCGAAGCTTTAAAAAGCAAAATCAAATCAGCGCTAATGTACCCTATCGCTGTTATGGTGGTGGCAGTTTTGGTGGTGGCCGTCATTATGTTGTTTGTGATTCCTTCGTTTAAACAAGTTTTCTCTTCTTTTGGAGCTGAACTTCCAGCACCCACTTTGTTGGTTATTGCTATCAGTGATGCATTTGTGGCTTATTGGTGGCTTATTTTTGGAGCAACAGGAATTGGTGGCTGGCTCTTGTATAGCACCTACAAAAAAAGCAAAACCATGCAAGCTGCACTCGATCGTATGTTATTAAAAGCGCCAGTATTTGGGGAGCTTGTCGAAAAATCAGTGATTGCTCGCTGGACGCGTACATTAGCCACTATGTTTGCAGCTGGTGTACCGTTAGTAAATGCCTTAGGTTCTGTTGGTGGGGCATCAGGAAATTCTGTTTATGTATCTGCTACCGAACGTATACAGCACTCTGTGGCGACTGGCACACCTTTAAATATTGCGATGTCTACTGCAGGTGTGTTTCCTACCATGGTGCTTCAAATGAGTGCCATCGGAGAAGAATCAGGTACCTTAGATCAAATGTTGATTAAAGCAGCTGACTTTTATGAAGCTGAAGTTGATGAAATGGTTGCTGGCTTGTCTAGTCTCTTAGAACCCATCATTATTGTATTTTTAGGAACTTTAATTGGTGGCATTGTAGTCGCTATGTACTTACCCATCTTTAAACTGGGCCAAGTGGTATGATGATAGACGACACTTTTTTACCCGCGTTCATTTTTGGTCTACTAGGATTAATGATAGGAAGTTTTTTAAATGTTGTCATTTATCGATTACCTATTATGTATGCGGCAGATTGGGATTTAGAGTTTGAAACCGAACCTTCTCATCCAGAACAAGCTATTGTAACGGCACCACGCCAATTTAATTTAGCAGTGCCTGCTTCTGCCTGCCCGCAATGTGGCAACACCTTAAAGTGGTGGCACAACATACCCGTGCTTAGCTACATTTTGTTAAAAGGAAAATGCAACTTTTGTAAAACACCCGTTAGCTTGCGTTACCCCTTCATAGAGCTAAGTACGAGCTTTTTGTATTTGGCTTGCTTTTTTATGTATGGTTGGACTTTAACTGCAGTTGCTTGGGCTGGTTTTTGTACTATCGTGGTAGTAGCTGCTGGCATTGATTGGGATACTCAAATTCTGCCTGATGTACTCACCCTACCCCTAGTTTGGGCTGGCCTTACTTTATCCAATTTAAGAATAATTGACGTTCCCATTGAAAGCTCTATTTGGGGTGCAGTTTTAGGTTATATGGTGTTATGGACGGTATTTTGGATTTTCAAACTCATAACGGGTAAAGAGGGTATGGGCTATGGAGATTTTAAATTTTTAGCTGCTTTTGGCGCTTGGATGGGGCCTTTAGCCATTATTCCGATTCTTTTGTTATCATGTACGGCAGGTGCTTTGATTGGAATAACACTTCGCTTAAAAGGTAGCCTGGAACAAAATCAATCAATCGCCTTTGGTCCTTATTTAGCAGTAGCAGCCTTAATTATGTTTTTTGGCAGTAATATTATTTACACTTTTTTACATTTTCAATAATCCAATTTTTATTATGACCTACATTATTGGATTAACCGGCGGAATTGGCTCAGGAAAAAGTACTGTATCTGAGTATTTACGTGGATTTGGAGCCTATGTTATTGATGCTGATGCAATTTCAAGACAAATGACGGCTATTAATGGCCCAGCAATCCCAATTATAGAAAAACAGTTTGGACCTGACTATATATCAATTGACGGCTCTATGAACAGGGATAAAATGAGAGAATTAGTTTTCTCTAATTTACAAGCGAAAAATAAACTTGAATTAATTGTTCATCCGTTAATACAGCATTACACTCAAATAGCTGTTGAACATGCAATGTCAATTAATACTCAATTTATTGTTCATGATTTGCCATTATTGGTTGAAAGCGGACACTGGAGAAAACAACTTCACCATGTTTTAGTGGTGGATTGTGAAAGAGAAATTCAAATTCAAAGAGTTATTGCCAGAAATGGACTTTCAAGAAATGCGGTTGAGTTAATTATTCAACAACAAGCACCCAGAAAAATTCGTTTAGCCTGTGCTGACTCGGTAATTAACAATTCAAATCTTGATTTGAAGCAATTAGAAACTAGGGTTAGTCAATGGTGGAAAATGGCAAATAACAAACTCAGGTTCGATCCCAAAATCTTTTGTCATAATACACAAAAGAGCTCAATTGACGCTCAGGAAATAATGCTGTGATTTTGTACGAATATCCTTTAAATGAAAGAATCCGGACTTTTTTACGTCTGGAGCACCTTTTTACTCGACTCCGTCACCTTATCACAGAGGAGTCGGCTGTTTCTCATCATTTCTCATTAGCTACCATCTTTGAAATCATGGATGTTTGTGGCCGAGCCGACCTCAAAACAGAAGTCATGAAAGATATTGAGAGGCAAAGACAATTATTAAAAGGCTTTAGAGGTAACCCTGCTATTTCCGAAGTTATCCTAGATCAAGTTATTCGCCAACTCGATAGTTGCTACGATAATTTAAGTATTATTCAAGGTAAAGTTGGGCAAAACCTTGCCGAAAATGACTGGTTGATGAGTATCCGTAGTCGTATTGCAATTCCTGGTGGTACTTGTGAATTCGATCTTCCGGCCTACTATTTCTGGTTGCAAAAATCTTCAGGTAGCCGGCAGGCACAATTGGCTAGCTGGGCTCGCTCTTTATTTCCTATGGAAAGCGCAATCAAACTTTTATTGCATATGTTACGTGAGTCAGGTGCACCACAAAAAGTGATTGCCACCAACGGGGTGTTTCAACAAAACTTACCCTTGGGTAGAACTTGTCAATTATTACGCGTAGCAGTTAATCCAAGCTATGACTTAATCCCTGAAATTAGTGGTAACCGTTTGATGTTCTCCATTCGATTCTTGCAATTATTACAAGATGGACGCTTGCAAGCTAGAAGTGACTCTACCCCTGTTGAACTCACTTTGTGCTCTTAAAATTAGTCGCTAACATGACTTCAGACTCTCATTCTAATCACCTGGGCACTGATGCTTCAGTGCCAGTTAAATTAGTCAGATGCCCTAATTGTGCTGGCGACTCTGTTTATGCTGCTAGCAACCCTTATCGGCCATTTTGTAGCGCTTATTGCAAAAACTCCGACTTTGTCGCTTGGGCCAATGAAGACTTTAGAGTTCCAGAAAAATCCTCTACCGATCTAGAGGACTAAACTAAAAAGCCTATTCCAATTGAATAGGCTTTTTTACTTAATCTGACGCTAACTCTTGCTCTATCCACTCAAGCACGGGTAAAGAGCCAGGTAATACAGGGCTTACCGTGACTGGAATTTGTTGCCAACTGGCTTGTTGCGCCTCTTTTAAATCCAAATCATTGGTCCATGCTAAAACCTTGCAAAAATGCAATAACACTCTTGCATGGGGGTAGCTCACTTCTAGCTCTCGCCAAGCCACAATTTGAGTTGCCACAACACCTAATTCTTCTTCTAGCTCTCTAATTAAGGCTTGTTCGACAGTTTCACCTGCTTCTAACTTACCACCAGGAAATTCCCAATAACCCTCATACACTCGACCTTGTGAACGAGAGGTCATTAAAAACTGCTGACCCTGCCATAAAACCCCCACAGCAACATGCTGCAAGGGGCGAGTGTCATTATCTAAATGATGCGTCATTTTTAAGGGCGCTTAGCAGAGCGATGCAAAGCAATTCGGCCGCAATAGTCTTTAGCAAACTGAAATGCTACCCTGCCACTTCTAGAACCTCGCTCTAAGGCCCATATTAAAGCTTCAGGATGCGATTTTGCAGCATCGTCTTGAGACAGGCCTAGATTGAGCAACCATTGATCTACGATAGCTAAATAATCTTGCTGACTAAACGGATAAAAACTAACCCAAAGACCAAAACGTTCAGATAAAGAAATTTTTTCCTCTGTACCCTCACCAGGATGCACTTCGCCATTTTCTTGATGCTGATACTGCAAATTTTCTTTGACATATTCAGGCAATAAATGACGTCTATTACTGGTGGCATAAATAAGCACATTGCTATTAGTAGCTGTGCCAGCAACCGAACCATCTAAAACACTTTTTAACGCTTTATAGCCGGGCTCACCGTCATCAAAACTTAGGTCATCACAGAAAATAATAAAACGTTCTGGCCTATCAGCCACCAAATTAATAATGTCTGGTAAATCGACTAAATCATCTTTATCGATTTCAATTAAACGTAAACCAGCAGCTGCAAAATCGTTTAAGCAGGCTTTGACTAAAGATGATTTTCCAGTACCACGTGCACCTGTTAACAATACATTATTGGCCAGCGCACCTTTTACAAATTGCTCGGTATTTTCCCAAATTTTTTGCTTTTGAATATCAACCTGACACAGTTGCTCTAAGGCAATTAACTGTATATTTTTAACTGGCTCAAGTTGCGCATTACCATGACGTTTACGATATAAAAATGCAATAGAGGCGGACCAATCAGGAGCCATTAATGCCTTGGGTAAACGGGCATCCATGCTTTCCGCTACACGTAATAAACGCTCTAATAATTCAATGACTTTAGTATCCATAGGGTCTCTTATTAAGAACGGTAATCGGCATTGATCTTGACATAGTCGTAAGACAAATCGCAGGTCCAGACGGTATCTTCTGCCTCACCTCGGCCCAATTGAATATGCACCAAGATTTCACTTTTTTTCATGACCGCTTGACCCATTTCTTCTGTGTATAAAGGATCTCGGCCGCCGTTCACTACGACTCTTACATCATCTAAATGTAATCCAATTTTGGTTTGATCAAGGTCTTTAATACCACTATAGCCTACCGCTGCCAAAATACGACCTAAATTAGGGTCACTAGCAAAAAATGCAGTTTTAACCAATGGAGAATGGGCGACAGCATAAGCTGCTAAGCGACATTCTGCTGCATTGGCCCCACCCGACACTTTAACTGTTATGAATTTGGTTGCTCCCTCACCATCTCTCACAATAGCCTGGGCTAAATTTTGGGCTGCACGAGTTAAAGCTT
>CAZKWC010000007.1:20060-75901 GCA_964556425.1 uncultured Limnohabitans sp.
TCACCATCTCTCACAATAGCCTGGGCTAAATTTTGGGCTGCACGAGTTAAAGCTTGTTTGACTTGCTGAGCCAAGTCACCATCCCAGTTTTCAATAACTGGATTGCTGGCCTTTTGTGTACTCATCACAATAAAGGAGTCGTTGGTGGAGGTATCGCCATCAATAGAAATGCGATTAAATGATTTCTCTGCTAAATCAAATGCGAGACCTTTCATAAGGCTTGGTTCTATGCGTGCATCTGTGGCTAAAAAGCCCAACATAGTGGCCATATTAGGCCTAATCATGCCAGCACCTTTACTAATACCTGTAATGGTAATTTCATGACCTTGCACCACTATTTTTTCGCTGTAAGACTTAGGTACAGTGTCAGTGGTCATAATGCCCTCAGAGGCAGCGTACCAATTATTCGCATCAAGATTAGCAATAGCGGAAGGCAGGCCAGCCAATAATTTGTCAATTGGCAAAGTTTCCATAATCACACCAGTAGAAAATGGCAACACTTGATCAGGACTAATATTCAATAACTTTGCCAACGCATAACAAGTTTCTTTGGTATGTTGCAATCCCAACTCACCCGTGCCAGCATTGGCATTGCCGGTGTTAATCACTAATGCACGAATAGCCGTGGTAGCCGCCAAATGAATTTGGCTCACTTGTACAGGAGCGGCACAAAACTTATTTTGAGTAAACACTGCGCCTACGCTACTACCCTCATCCAATAAAAAAACAGTTAAGTCTTTACGACCCACTTTGCGAATGCCCGCTTGCGTAATTCCAATTGATAAACCGCTAACGGGTAATAAATCTTGAGCTAATGAGGGGGTGTAATTAACAGGCATAAGTGCTTTCTAAAAAAAGCCCACAAAGGGGGAAACAGACCTTTTTGTTTGGAGGAAATATTTATTTCTGCATTTATCTCTTATTCATTTGCTCTTAGAAATCAAATGCTTTTGTATACATTTCAGAAGTAGGCCATTATAGTGGACTGCTAGGGCTTAGCTTTTTTGGCAATCAAAACATTCCAAAAAGCAAGCAATAAGCAACTTCTGCTAGCGAGCATCAGCTATATATTCGGCTTGTTGACCATTAAATAAAAAATTACCACCATTGCAATAAATGCAGGATAACCCAACCATTCCCAAATTTTTGCTAACTTCCAGTATTCTGGCGGTAAGGCAGTTTTATTTTGCAGTGCTAGTTGAGCCAATTTTGCCATTTTTAGTTGAATCCAAACTACTGGCAACCAACATACTCCAGCAAAAACATATAAAACTAAAGAAATGATGATCCATGGGGTGGTAAGAGGCCATCCTGCTATGGTAGCCATTGCAATACCGGTAATTGGTTGCAAAATAACGGTTGGTGTTGTAAACCACCAATCGGCTCGGCAAACCAATCGACTCACTATTGCTTGTGCTTCAAGGTTTTTGCTTTTATTCACAAAAAACATATAAAAAGCAGAACCAAAACCTGTTCCAACTAACAAGACACTACTTACTATATGTATCCATTTTAAAATTAAATAATGAGTCATTTTAGTTTCCTACTCTAATGCTGAACTTCTTGATGACTTCAACAAAACCCATAATGCGGCCCAAATCACTAGATTTTTAAATAAAGGCCCCATCGGATGCAGCCATATTTGTGGAGTCAACCAAGTGGCTAATAGAGTCATCAAAATGGTTCCAGCGAGTGCAACACCATACATCCAAGATTGTTTTTTCGCCAATATTAGTAATAGCCCTAGCAAGGCATCCCAAAGTATCCCAGCTCCAATTACTGCATTTTGCCAATCTCTGCTTTCCAAACCGTTTTGTAAAAGCCATTGCCTGCCTAAGCTATTAACCTGTTGAGCATCCCAATAACTCACAACTGCAGTAATTATCCAAATAGCTGCCAAACTATATTGAAGTAAATTCAATTCACTCGTCTTAGTGAAGTTTTGATTCATTTGTAATATCCTTTATTCTTTAGAAGAGTTAGGACTACCTCTCACTAATTGCTGTATGCGAGCCCCTAATTGAATTACTTTATGAAGTGTGCTGGGCTCTAGTCTTAACATTTCTTCTGACCAAACCGTTAAAGACTGCATTAGAGCCAATGTTTCTCTTACCCTTTTTTGTACTTCTAAAGGCTCTTGGGCAAAGGCTTGCGTCTTCGTCATATCTGATAGGGTTTGAATAGTGGGATCAAATTCACGCTCTTTTCGTCCCTTCACAATCACACGCAGTAACTCCCATACATCTAACTGCGTACTGTAGTGATCGCGTCTATCTCCCATTAAATGAGTCACGCTAATTAGTTTCCAAGACAATAACTCTTTGATGCTATTGCTTACATTAGAGCGAGCAAGCCCCAAGGTATTTGCAATTTGCTCTGCATTTAAAGGTTTACCAATAAAGTAAAGCAAGGCATGAATTTGAGCTACGCTGCGGTTAACACCCCAACTAGTTCCCATTTCACCCCAATGCAATACAAACTTTTTTGCTGTTTCACTTAGTTCCATAAGTGAAATATTAGCTTAATTCTCTAATTTCTGTCAATACAGAAATTAGAGAAACTAAAAATTACTATAAAAGCCACAAAATAAAACCCCCAAACACTACAAGTAGTATTTGGGGGTTCGTTAAAAGGGCATATCTTTTAAGTTATTAGCTTAATTTACCATGGCAATGTTTAAACTTTTTGCCACTGCCGCAAGGGCAAGCATCGTTACGACCCACATTGGCATACACAGCTGATGTTGATTTTTCATCACTTACCGTACGTGCATCTACAATGGTTTCAACTTCACCCGTTTCAGTGGGTGCAGTATAGGTTAAATTGTTAATACGCTCGCCTTTGGCTTCTAATTCCTCAGCTGCATTTTCTAGTGCGTCGCCCGATTGAATTTGAACTGTCATGAGCATTTTAGTCACTTCATGCTTGACCACATCAAGCATTTGGCCAAACAACTCAAAAGCTTCACGCTTGTATTCTTGTTTTGGCTGCTTTTGCGCATAACTTCTTAAATGAATACCTTGACGTAAATAATCAAGAGCACTCAAATGACTACGCCAATGCGAGTCTAAAGTTTGCAATAGAACAGCACGCTCAAAATGAGTGAATTGCTCGGCACCGACAGAGGCTACTTTCGCTTCAAATGACGCATGAGCTTGCTCTACTACAAACTCTACTACATCTTCATCTGTTATAGCTTCAGCTTTTTCAATAAAAGCTGCAATATCGAGTTGAAGCTTCCATTCGTCATTTAAAAGTTGGGTTAAGCCCGCAATATCCCATTGTTCTTCAACAGAATCAATAGGTACATAAGCTCTCACGACATCAGTAAAACAACCTTCGCGTAAATTAGCGATTTGTTCTTTTAACTCTTGTGCATCTAGGATATCGTTACGTTGTTGGTAAATGACTTTACGCTGATCATTGGCAACATCGTCATACTCCAATAATTGTTTACGGATATCAAAGTTTCGTGCTTCTACTTTACGTTGAGCGCTTTCAATGCTACGAGTCACAATACCGGCTTCAATAGCTTCGCCTTCTGGCATTTTGAGTCTTTCCATAATGGCTTTAACTCTATCACCAGCGAAAATTCTAAGCAGTTGGTCATCTAAACTTAAAAAGAAACGGGATGAACCATTATCGCCTTGGCGACCTGCACGACCACGCAATTGATTATCAATACGACGTGATTCATGACGCTCTGTGGCCACAATGCGCAAACCACCTAAACTCTTAACCAACTCGTGATCGGTTTTCCATTGCAATTGTGCTTGTGCAATTGCTACTTGTTTTTGATCATCGCTTAGGTCTGACTTTTGTTCGATGTCAGCAATAGACATTTTGAGGTTACCGCCCAGCACAATGTCAGTTCCACGACCTGCCATATTGGTGGCGATGGTAATCATTTTAGGGCGACCGGCTTGGGCAATAATGTCAGCTTCACGTTCGTGTTGCTTAGCATTGAGCACTTGATGCGGCAATTTTGCTTTATTCAGCAAATCACTCACAATTTCTGAGTTTTCAATAGAGGTAGTGCCCACTAACACAGGTTGACCACGCTCATAACAGTCACGGATATCTTCTATCGCAGCATTATATTTTTCGGCTGTCGTTTTATAAACGCGATCGAGCTGATCGGTACGGCGACTTGGTGTGTTAGGCGGAATAACAATTGTCTCTAAGCCGTAAATCTCTTGAAACTCATAGGCTTCAGTGTCGGCAGTTCCGGTCATACCACTTAATTTGTTGTACAGACGGAAATAATTTTGGAAGGTAATAGAAGCCATGGTTTGATTTTCGGCTTGAATCTCGACACCTTCTTTGGCTTCTACAGCTTGATGCAAGCCATCACTCCAACGACGACCTGTCATGAGTCGTCCAGTGAACTCATCCACAATCACCACTTGGCCTTCTTGCACCACATAGTGTTGGTCACGCATATAAATATGGTGAGCACGTAGTGCACCATATAACTGGTGTACTAAAGTAATATTCGCTGGATCATATAAAGAGGCACCTTCAGGTATTAAACCTAAACCACTTAAAATTCTTTCAGCGTTTTCATGACCTTGTTCGGTTAGATAAATTTGCTGACTTTTTTCGTCAAGGGTAAAGTCACCTGGTGTAATGACACCTTCTCCAGTGCGTGGATCTGCCTCTCCCACTTGACGTCGCAGTAGCGGTGCTACTTTATTCATTGCAAGATAGACCGTGTTGTTATCGTCTGCTTGTCCACTCACAATTAAAGGTGTACGTGCTTCGTCAATTAAAATCGAATCCACCTCATCTACGATAGCAAAATTAAGATGACCTTGGACTCTATCTGCTGACTCGTAAACCATATTATCTCGAAGATAATCAAAGCCGTATTCGTTATTGGTACCGTAAGTCACATCAGATGAATAAGCAGCCTTTTTCTCATCTCGGTTATAAGTGGGTAAGTTAATACCAACTGATAAACCTAAATAATTATAAAGACGTCCCATGTCTTGTGCATCTCGTTTAGCGAGATAATCATTGACCGTTACTACGTGTACACCTTTACCACTTAAAGCATTAAGATATATAGCAAGAGTTGAGGTTAAGGTTTTACCCTCGCCAGTGCCCATTTCAGCTACTTTACCTTTATGTAAGGCTATACCGCCCAACATTTGTACATCAAAATGACGCATTTTTAAAATGCGCTTAGAACCTTCGCGCACCAATGCAAATGCTTCAACTAAAATGTCATCTAAAGACGTGCCATTTGCTACACGTTGTTTAAAGTCAACCGTTTTAGCTTTTAATTGTTCTTCAGTTAATGCTTCAAAAGGTTTTTCGAGTGCATTAATTTGGTTGACGATTTTGCGATATTGCTTAATTGTTCGGTCGTTACGGCTGCCGAAAAGCTTAGTTAAAAAATTGCTTGCCATTTGTATGCATATATACCCGCTGAAGGTATTCAGCGGGATGTTGAGCCTAAAATATTAATGAATGCCGTTAATTGGTGCCACTTTTTGCACTTGCAATACCGACGCCTAAGTTATTAACGAGATTTTACTCTCCAGCGAATCAAATTTGATTAGAAATTGAACATTTGCACCCATGTTCAACGTCTAAATTGGTAAAAAGTTGACCCAAAATCATTTTATATGACTCAAAAGAGCTAATTTTACTTTTGACTAGTGTTATTAGGCATCAGTTTTTCTGATGTAGCAAAGAATCTTGATGGATCTTGGAATTGACCTTGCATCATTACTTCAAAATGCAAATGCGGGCCAGTGGAGCGACCCGTGCTACCAACCAAGGCAATGACTTGACCACGTTTGACTAAATCACCCTTTTTAACCAGCATTTTCGATGAATGAGCATAACGAGTGACCAAATCATTACCGTGATCAATCTCTATCATATTACCGTAAGCGTAATGATGTTCTGATGTGACTACTGAACCTACCGCAGCAGCCATAATTGGCGTACCCATTGGTGCTGCAAAATCTAAACCAGTATGTAATGAAGTTCTTCCATTAAAAGGGTCTGCGCGCCAACCAAACTTTGATCCGATTAAAGCATTAGCCACTGGTCGTTGTGTTGGTAACATCATTTTTTTAATTTTTTGGTCAAAAAGCGTACTTTCAACTACCGTTAAATGATCAAGATACTGACTCGATTTTTCATCCATTTGATTGATTAAAGCATCCAAGTGCTCTATACCTAATTCTGAAGGTGGCAAGAATAAACCGCCCTTACCTAAAGAATTGGTCGCTTCTTTTAATGGCACACCAGCTAAGCCTGAAACACGCTGAGCAAGTGATTCCACCTGATCTACTTTTGCTTGTAAATCGCCAAGTTTTTGTGCAAGTGCAGCTAAATTTTCTTTGACATAACGTTCGTTCACGCTTCCGGAAGAAGCTGTAATAATGGGGTTCGAATTAATAATGCCCCACGATACCATTTTATCGACCAAACCTGATGAATAAACCCATGTATGTAAAAACCCACCAAACGTGACTAAGGAGGCCACGAATACAAAGCCAATTAAACTGAGTTTAAAACCACTGAGATGAACTGTTTTTGTCCTGGCTAACCAAGCATCGGTGATAATCAATTGCATACTAATTCCAACTCCCGTTAAATCATGAACACTCGCCCTTTTACTGTCACTGTTGATGAAGCGATAGAAAACGCTCCAACATTAGCCGAACTCATTAAAAGAGCGCAGTTGTCTGGGCAATACCTTAAAACCACTTTTGAAATATTACCAAAAGCGCTACACACCACCTTGCAGGCTGGGCCTATTGAAGGCACTCAGTGGTGTTTAATTGCAAGCAACAATGCCGTGGCAAACAAATTGAAACAACTGCTTCCGCGTATTTTAAGTCACTTGCAAGGCAATGGTATGCCAATAACCCATATTCGCATAAAGGTTAGCAGTTGATTTTTATATTCGTCAATAAAAGAAAGACTTTGAAAGATAACTAGTTGTTTTCAGCCAAATAAAACATCAAAATTGGTAGTTTCAGGAAAAATCCAAGTTTCAAAAAGGACATCAATTTTCAAAACATGTAGTTTGAATCAATGTATTCACTAAACTACTTAATTTGATTGTACGATTGAATAATCAAGCTCAAAATGAGGCTTTTTTTATTAAAGATTTTTAACCTACTTTAATAGATTTAAAACTCATAGTTCAAACAAGACACACAAACTCATCTATTTTTACTTACCTAAAACTTATTGAACATTAACAGTGATTTAGACAAAAAATAAAACGGAGTGATTTCATTTTTTTGATTATGAATCTATAAATTTGACATTGAATTTAAAAATAACTATAGCCAAAAAAAAAGTCACCCAAAGGGTGACTTTTTAATATTTGTGGTGCCGGCAATCGGATTCGAACTGATGACCTACCGCTTACAAGGCGGTTGCTCTACCAACTGAGCTATGTCGGCACAGGTGTTATTGTAACCTCAAGTTTTGCTATTTTTTAGCTTCAATTGATATTTTTTTCAATTTTTTGCAAAACTTAAAAACTATTATTTGATACGTTTTAAATGAAAACCTTTAGAGGGTGATGGTGGCGGATTATCTGGATCGTCATCTTCAGACTCAGCCGCTTTTTTCTTCTTTTCAGCTTCTCTTGCTTTGGCCTCAAACCCACTCATATCTAACTGAAAAACTCTAGGAAGGTCCATTTGAAAAGGAATTTCTTCGTTGTCGTTGTTTTGAAACATAGTTTGAAGGGCTCTGAGCTGTTGCAAATAAACACCCTCTCCGGTCTCTTTAGCAGACAAAGAAATCACATTTTCTATGGGTACTTCAATCGTTTGCACTACACCAGAAAATCTAGCCTGAAAACTCACCATTTCATTGCTGATATTGAAGTTTCCAGTGGCGTCATAACTCACATTGAGCACAATTTCGTTATTTTTAACAAATGGCCGTGGCACCTTCACGATTGGAGAAGAGGCATCGACATGAAGATAAGGCGTGAGGCCTTGATCAATACACCATTCGTGTACTGCACGTAATAAGTAGGGATGACCACTTTCTGGTAACAAGAAACTCACGACTTTTCCTTTGTAAAATTAACGACGCATGACTTTTTCTGATGGTGTTAAGGCTTCAATATAGGCAGGACGAGAGAAAATTCTTTCAGCATATTTTAATAAAGGTGCTGCATTTTTACTCAATTCAATGCCGTAAAAATCTAAACGCCATAATAAGGGTGCAATTGCCACGTCGAGCATAGAGAAGTTATCGCCTAACATGAATTTATTCTTAATAAATACAGGTGCTAACTGAACTAAGCGGTCACGGATATGAGCACGGGCTTTATCTAAGGCTTGTGTATCGCTTTTGTTTTCGCGTGACTCTAAAACTGTGACTGGGGCAAATAATTCTTTTTCGAAATTAAGCAAAAATAAGCGTACACGCGCACGGTCTACTGGGTCACCTGGCATGAGTTGTGGATGCGGAAAACGCTCATCAATATATTCATTAATGATATTTGACTCATACAAAATTAAATCACGTTCGACAAGAATAGGCACTTGTCCATAAGGATTCATTAAGTTGATGTCTTCTTGTTTGTTATATAAATCCACATCACGGATTTCAAAATCCATGCCTTTTTCAAACAAGACAAAACGACAACGGTGAGAAAATGGGCAGGTTGTTCCTGAATACAACACCATCATAATGTCTAACTCCTAAAAAAATGAAAAAAGAGTGGGGAGCATAAAAGATGCTTTCCCACTCTGGATACAAAGTCTTAAAAAGGCTTTGTCATCAATAACTTAGCTTATTTAATATCTTTCCAATAAGCTGCATTTAATCGCCAAGCAATAACTGCAAACATGAGTAAGAAGATTAATACACCAACACCAATACGAGTGCGACTTTTTTGAGCGGGCTCTGCCATCCAAGTCATATAGGCAACCAAGTCACCAATTGCGTTATCGTACTGAGCTGGTGTCATGGTACCTGGAGTAATTTGTTTCCAACCAGTGAACTTATGAACTTCAACGCCATGTTCTTTAACAGTTTCAAATTGTGGCTGACGATCACCTTGTAATTCCCATAATGCATGAGGCATAGCAATATTGGGGAAAACCAAGTTGTTCCAACCCGTAACTGTTGTAGAGTCTTGGTAGAAAGTACGCATATAGGTGTAGAGATAATCTGCACCTGTACCATTAGCACTAGCACGTGAGCGAGCAACCAAGGTTAAATCGGGAGGAACCGCACCAAACCAATCTTTAGCTTGTTTTGGATCAATGGTAGCTTTCATTGTGTCGCCGATTTTATCGGTTGGAAACAATAACTTGTCTTTGATTTGTTGTTCTGTTAACTCAATGTCTTTTAAGCGATTAAAACGCATAAAAGCAGCTGAGTGACAGTTTAAACAGTAGTTGACAAACAACTTCGCACCATTTTGCAAAGCGGCCATATCGTTAACACGATTAGGTGCTTTGTCTAATGGGAAACCACCACCTGATGCGAAAGCACCAGCTGCAAAACTGAGAGCGGCAAGACCAGCAATAAGTATTCTTTTAATCATTTTCGGAATTCCTCTTACTTAGTGTGCTGTAAATGTAACGCGATCTGGAACTTGCTTAGGTGTACCAATCATACTCCACCAAGGCATGAACAAGAAGAAGCCAAAATAGAACAATGTGCCTACTTGAGATACACGCTCACCGATAGGTGATGGTGCTTGAACGCCTAAATAACCCAAGATTAAGAAATTAATAACGAACACAGCATACAAATATTTGTGCCAATCTGGGCGGTAACGAATAGATTTAACTGGGCTGTAATCTAACCAAGGTAAGAAGAACAGAATGATCACTGCGCCGCCCATGGCAACAACACCCCAGAATTTAGCATCAATTGATAACAACATTGCACAAATTGCCACCGCAACTGCCACCAAAATACCTTTTAGCATGCCGTTAAATTTACCTTTTACTACAGCAAAACCTGCACCAAGTAAAACGATAGCAGCTAACACATAGACCATTTCTGAGGTAATAGCACGAAGCATAGAATAGAAAGGTGTGAAGTACCAAACAGGTGCAATATGCAAAGGTGTTTTTAATGGATCAGCTGGAATAAAGTTGTTGTACTCTAAGAAGTAACCACCTAATTCTGGTGCAAAAAATACAATTGCACTAAAGGCCATTAAGAACAAGCTAACAGCAAAAATGTCGTGCACGCTGTAATAAGGGTGGAACGGAATACCATCTAATGGAATGCCATTTGCATCTTTGTTGGCTTTAATTTCAATACCGTCTGGGTTGTTTGAGCCCACTTCATGCAAAGCGATGATGTGTGCTACAACTAAACCTAATAAAACTAAAGGCACTGCAATAACGTGGAAGCTGAAGAAACGGTTTAATGTTGCGTCGCCTACCACGAAGTCACCACGAATTAACAAGGCGAGATCAGGGCCAATGAATGGAATAGCAGAGAACAAGTTAACAATAACCTGCGCACCCCAATAGCTCATTTGACCCCAAGGGAGTAAATAACCCATGAAGGCCTCAGCCATTAGACACAAGAAAATGGCACAACCGAACAACCAAACCAATTCGCGGGGTTTACGATAGCTGCCGTACATTAAGCCACGGAACATATGTAAATAAACGACCACAAAGAATGCAGAAGCACCTGTGGAATGCATGTAACGGATTAACCAACCCCATGGCACATCACGCATGATGTACTCAACGGAGGCAAACGCAACACTTGCGTCTGGCTTGTAATGCATGACCAAGAAAATACCAGTCAGAATTTGAATGACCAATACTAACAATGATAATGAACCAAAAATATACCAAAAATTAAAGTTTTTTGGTGCGTAATATTGACTCATGTGCTCTTGAACGAGCTTGGTAGCTGGGAATCGATTATCGACCCAGTTCAAGAGTTTTTCGCCGGCGGGGGCGTTGGGAGAAATTTCTTTAAATTCAGCCATTTTTTGTCCTAGTTGAAGCTATTGCTAAAGGCAAGTGGTACAAGCGTTTAGAAATCAATATTTAGGCCGGTTTGTCTTCACCGATCAGTAAAACTGTATCGGACAAGTACATATGAGGCGGAACTGGTAAGTTGTCTGGTGCAGGTTTGTTTTTAAACACGCGACCAGCTAAATCAAAAGTTGAGCCGTGGCAAGGGCATAAAAAGCCACCTTTCCAGTTGTCTGGCAAGGAGGGTTGTGCACCAGGTTGGAACTTATCGACAGGCGAGCATCCCAAATGCGTACAAATACCAATCGCCACCAAAATTTCTGGTTTGCGTGAACGCTGTTGGTTAATTGCGTATTCTGGGGTGAACTCGGCTGGATTACGTTCAGATTTTGGGTCGGCCAACTCGGGCTCGACTGCAGCCAAGCTTTTTAATTGCTCAGGGGTGCGTTTCATAATCCAAACGGGTTTACCGCGCCACTCGACTGTGATGCGTTCACCTGGTTGTAAGGCAGAAATATCCACTTGCACAGCTGCGCCAGCCGCTTTGGCTCGCTCAGAAGGGCTAAATGAACTTACGAATGGTACGGCGACTGCGCCAGCGCCGACAACGCCAGCACAGCTAGACGCTATCAACCATGTTCGTTTACTTGAATCAACGGGCTGATTTTCAGGGGTGCTACTCATGGACTTCCTCAATGGGATAGGGCTTATAGGTCAACCTATATTGTAACCGAGCCTAGGGCATGCTTCAAGCATGATTTATATCAATGTCGTATTGAGGTAAATGCTTAACTCAGGCTGAATATTGGCTTACAAACGACAGTAACAGATCAAAACCAAAAATATATTTTTGATATTTTTTATTCTACAGCCTGATAAGAATCTTCAAATGGCGTACTTCTTAAAATCAAAGTTTCTATTTCATTAGCCATTCCAGAATCAATTTTATTTTGCCTTGCAAAGGCCAAACTGCGTAAAAAATATTCTTTATCGATTGGATCAATATTTTGATACAGTTGCCACTTTAATAATTCAGTTGCAGCTTGTGTATTTCCAACCGCTAAATGCGATAAAATGAGCTGAAAGCCCAATTTTACATCGCTTCCAGCTTGCCAAGCCATCAGAAAATCTTGCTCAGCAAAGTGATATTTTGCCAAATCGTAATAAGTTTGCCCCCTAACAGTTAAAGCATTTCTCCTTAACATTGGATCCAATTGTTCATACGCTAAAACTTCATTTAATAGATTTAAAGCAACTGTATCTTTACCCATTTGCAACAATATTAAAGAGCTATTCAAGTGGGCGGTCATCTTGGTAGTTGGTTCAATGTTAGGAATTTGAATTAGTCTTTGATAATCAATTAATGCAGTCTCTGGCTGTCCTAAATCCGACAATAATGCGGCCCGATTAAATAAAACATTGGATAAAACACTTGAACTAATCATTTCTTGCTCAAGGGCTCTATCTAAATATTGCAAGGCTTCTTTTGTTTTTCCCGCTCTCACCATTAAAAAACCAAGTGCCCCACATGCAATCGCAATTTGCTCTGAAACTATAGATGAAATGGAGAGTGCATATTCAAAATCAGTTTGCGCTCTAGAGTCGGCTCCAACTTGTAAAAAAGCAGTACCTCTTGTATTTAAAATTCGAGGTTTAAACGCTTCAGGCAGATCGGGACTAGACAACACCAAAGATAAATCATCAATTTGGGCAGCCCAATCTGACATATCTCCCAATAATGTAGCCCTATTGAGGTGCAAACGCCATAAAACATCGGTAGTGACATTTCGAATGGCAATTCCTAAATTAAACTGTTCTAAAGCATTATTGGCTTGGCCCATCTGCATCAGCAACATACCTAAATTATTATAGGCATTGGCTTTAATAGCTGGGTAATCAGTGCTTTGGTGAATAACAGCAGTGTAATCAAGATAGGCATTAGAAAATAAACCCCTTGCAACGTAAGTTGCTCCTCGATTGGTCAAGGCCATTAACTTGAGCTCCAAATCTTGAACTCTGGGTATTAAGTGGTCGTAATCAGATAAAGCATCCTGCCAATCTCCACCTGATGCATACAAAATAGCTCTATCAAAAATTGATTTATGACGTTGTATAATATTAACAACAGGTGTTTTGATAATCGCTGTTAGTCTCGCTATTTCTTTATTACTTTGATTTCGTCTTTGTCTAAAGGCAGCTAAATTATGGATTGATTTGGCTTTTTCATCAACATCATCGGGTAATTCATCTATACAGGCCAATAAATCTTGAATGGCCAATTCGTATTGTTCAAGTTTGCCATAAGTGGTGGCTCTAGCAAAAAGTGTGGTAGCACGCTTATCCCAATTAGGCCCCGTTATATACAAGGCATTAGAAAAATCATCAATGGCTTTTTCACGATCACCTTGGGCTGCATAGATAACAGCCCGATTAAAAATAGCTTTGGCTTTTTGTTCAGTCGTGATGATTTTTTGTTGTAGTACTTGACTAAAAATTTGTACGGCTTCGCCAAGGCGTCCCTGCTTTCCAGCCATAACACCTTGATTAATCATTACTCCGGCATCAATTGCCTGTTCCTCTGCCGACATTCATCACTCCTAAAAGAACTCACAATTAAATTAATACATTTACAGACTTATTGCTCTTATTCTATAAATTTCATCAAGCAAATAACTATCTTTTCTGAATTTCTGACTTGATAATCCAATTTTTTAAAGTGAACTGTATTGCAGATACCATTTTTTTGCTTTTGAGAAACGCTTTTTGTATATTGGAAAAATTTCATTTTAACTATTATGACCAAATTCCTTGCAAATTACTCACTTTTCTTTCTATTACGGTATTTAAACCATGAAAAATTTCCTACTTGAATTTAAATCTTTTGCCACCAGAGGCAATGCCATTGATTTAGCAATCGGTGTCATGATTGGTGCTGCATTTGGAAAAATTATTGACTCTATCGTAGCTGATATATTTTTACCTGTTATTAGCTTTATTACAGGTGGACAAATTAACTATGCCAATTCGTTTATTGCTTTAAGCCCCCTACCAGAGGGTATACCCATGACCTTAGACGCGCTTCGAAAAGCAGGGGTCAATGTATTAGCTTGGGGTAATTTTGTGTCTATTGTTGTCAACTTTATTATTTTGGCATTTATTGTATTTGTCATGATGAAATGGCTTGCCTCGTTAAAACAAGCCGACAAAAAAGCCCAATCAACTACAGAAATAATGGTGCCAGAAGATATTGCACTATTAAGGGAAATTAGAGATGAACTTAAACGCCCATCAAAATAGCTTTGAACATTTCATCTATTGAACTAATTAGGCCAAAGCTAAATGTGCTAAATTTTGGGCTACTTTAATCGCCTCCAACAAACTGGCAGGATCAGCTTTACCGGTTCCTGCAATATCAAAAGCTGTTCCATGGTCGGGGCTAGTTCGAATAATTGGTAAACCCAATGTTACATTTACACCCGAGTCAACACCTAGATATTTAACCGGTATTAGCCCTTGATCATGGTACATGGCTAGCACAATATCTATGGCTTGAGCACTATGCGCCAATTGCCTTGCCTTCATAAAAATAGTATCGGGTGGATAAGGGCCAGTGACGTTCATCCCTTGTTTAACCGCCTGTTCAATAGCAGGTTGTATGATCTCAATTTCTTCTTGCCCTAATAAGCCACCCTCACCTGCATGTGGATTAAGTCCTGCAACCGCAATGCGAGGAGGCCGTTTTAAAATTTTGGACATTGACTGATGAGTAATTTCTAATGTGCTGATAATATTTTCTATCGTCACTGCCTCAATAGCTTGCCTTAATGACACATGAATACTTAATAAAACAGTTCTAATTTCATCATTCATTAACATCATTCTGACGGGCAAATCGTCAATATTCTGCTTGGCATACAGTGCGCATAAACTCTGCAACATTTCGGTATGACCTGGGAATGGGTAACCGGCCATTTTTAGAGCTTCTTTGTGCAGCGGCGCAGTGACGATGGCTGCAATCTTGCCTCTTAAGTGCAAGTCAGTTGCTAGTTCTATACATTCTCCCGCAATTTTTCCTGCTAAAGCTTGAATCACACCAGTTTGCACTAATGCTGCCGAACTAGGATTAGACATCACGGCAATCACACGGGGTGGCAAACTCGATACATGAGGTAAATCAGCTTCCGATATAACTTGAACCTTTAGATCAAGCGCTAACAATTGGCAGATTTTGATTAATAACTTGGCATCGCCCACCACAAAACAAGTATTTGCCAATGCGGGATTTTTTGCATAAGCCTTAATGATAATTTCTGGGCCAATACCAGCAGGATCTCCCATAGTAATAGCAATGGGTAAACTTGGTGGTGAAGATACAGTAGATAAACTCATTAAGACTTTCAATTTTAAAGTTTTGTTTTAGGTGGCTAAAAACTCAAGCCATTATGCAGGATTAAAAATATCTATAAATTGATGCTCTAAGCCTAATTCGGTAGCCACATAACGTCCTACAGCCTGAACCCCAAAACGTTCCGAGGCATGATGACCACATGCAATAAAACATACGCCCATTTCATTAGCGTAATGCAATTGAGGTTCAGATATTTCACCTGTTATAAACACTTGAGCCGATTGTGCAATGGCTGGTTCAAAATAAGATTGTGCCCCACCGCTACACCAAGCGACCTGTAAAGATTGGCCTGGTAATGCTTTTACTACAGGGCCCACGACAGTAATTTTTGGTGAGATTTTTTGTTGGATTAATTGTACTAATTCTTCACTAGTTGAAAGTTGACAAGCGCCCATAAAACCCAGTTTTTGTTCACCAAATCGTAGATCGACTGGGATGCCTAATTCAATTCCCAATTGTGCATTATTGCCCAAAGTTTCATGTCCGTCTAAAGGTAGATGATAAGCAAATAAATTGATATTGTGCTCTAACAGCAATGCCAAACGCTTACGCATCCAGCCTTTAATACAGCCATCTTGACCTCGCCAAAATAGACCATGATGCACTAAAATGGCATCTGCCTTATTTTCTATGGCTGCCAAAATAAGTGCTTCACTCGCTGTCACACCGGTCACTATTTTTTGAATTTTATCTTTACCCTCTACTTGCAACCCATTGGGCCCATAATCTTGAAAGATTTTAGGATTTAATAAATTATCGAGAGTGCTTAATAATTGACCTCTTGAAACCATTATTACCTCTTGAATTATGATAAAAAAGTATTATTTAGAGGGTTGTGTTATTGTATAGAACATACCACTAAACCTCTGCTTAATGCTGGTATTTGCCAACACTTAGCCGGTGTGATAATTACCCTCATAAGTGAAACAGAGTTTCTTTGATTCTATTGTGTGTTCATTTACAAGTTCATTTTTTTAAAACAAAAATATATGAAAAAAATTTGGCTATTATTTTCTCAAGTCATCACAATACTTTTAGCAATTTATTTTGTAGTGGCCACTTTACGACCTGAGTTGATCAAACCTAGCAACCATCAAAATAGTCCTGCCATTTCAGTTTTTCAGGCAGCACCGACTAGTAGTAACAGTGTGCCAGTAGGCAGTTTTAGAGACGCGGCTCAAAAAGCTGCCGCCGCAGTAGTCAGCATCAGCACCAGCCAAAGCAAACAATTAACACCGCGCTCAGCCGACCCTTGGTTTCAGTTTTTTGGTGAAGAGCAAGACAATGAGTCAGTCAAAAGTGGTATTGGTAGCGGTGTAATTGTGAGCCCACAAGGTTATATTTTAACCAACAACCATGTCGTAGAAGGTGCGGATGGAATCGAAGTTACCTTAAACGATGGTCGCCATATACAGGCCACCATTATTGGCACAGACCCCGAAACTGATGTGGCGGTTTTGAAAATCAATTTAGACAACCTACCCACCATCACACTGGGTAGCTCCGATCAAGCTAGGGTCGGCGATCAAGTATTGGCAATTGGTAATCCTTTTGGCGTTGGTCAAACCGTTACTTCAGGTATTGTGAGTGCCATGGGACGCAATCAACTCGGTATTAACACCTTTGAAAACTTTATTCAAACCGATGCCGCCATCAACCCAGGTAATTCTGGCGGTGCATTAGTCGATGTCAATGGTAACTTATTAGGGATCAACACTGCTATTTATTCAAGATCAGGTGGCAATATGGGAATTGGTTTTGCGATTCCTGTCAATATTGCTCAACAAGTCATGAATGGCCTCATTCAAGATGGAAAAATTACGAGGGGCTGGATTGGTGTAGAACCTCAAGATATCAACCCTGAATTAGTAGACTTATTTAAACTTAACAATGATCAAGGAGTGGTCATAACTGGGGTACAAAAAGCAGCCCCGGCCTACACAGCAGGAATCAAACCTGGCGATATTGTGAAAAAAATTGAGGGTAAAGAAGTCAAAAATGTAAGTGATTTATTGCAAATAGTCACTTCAATACAGCCAGGTAAAATAGGTGTTTTTGAACTTGAAAGACAAGGCAATCCGGTCACAGCTAAAGTAGTGGTGGGTACACGGCCCAAACAAAAATCAAGGCAATAAAATAGCCCAAGAAAAAAGGTCAATTGCAATTGCAAATTGACCTTTTTTTATAACAGTTGAAGAACTACATTCATTAAGAACATTTATCTCAGTTGGCAAGTCTCCATTACTTTTGGGATTTCATCAACCTTATTAAGAAGTGGCTTCACTCTTGTCTTCTTGATCTTCAGGGTTTTGTTTTTTCACAAAAAAACGTGCGGCAAAAATACCTATTTCGTACAAAATACACATAGGAATAGCTAAAGCTAATTGCGAGACTAAATCAGGTGGAGTCACAATTGCGGCAATTACAAAGGCTAAAACAATAAAGTAACCACGAAAATCTTTCAATTTTTCAATGGAGACAATTCCCATCATAGCCAAAACAATCACCACAATCGGTACTTCAAAAGCCAAACCAAAAGCTAAAAACATAGACATTACAAAGCTTAAATAGGCCTCTATATCTGGAGCGGCAGTAATACTTTTTGGCGCAAAGCTCTGTATAAAGGCAAACACTTTGCCAAATACAAAGAAATAACTAAAAGCTACACCCACAAAAAATAAAAATGTACTAGAAATAACTAAAGGCAAAACTAATTTTTTTTCGTGGGTGTAAAGGCCTGGTGCTATAAATGCCCAAGCCTGATAAAGCACCACTGGTAAAGCAATTAGTAGCGCCACCATTAATAGAACCTGAATAGGGACAAAAAATGGAGCGACAACTGAAGTCGCAATCATAGTCGCACCGGCAGGCAAAGTGGCAACCAAAGGAGCGGCTAATAAATCATATAGTTGACCAGGGCCAGGATAAAAACTCAAACCAATTGCCACTACTGCAATCGCAATACAAGCTTTTACCAAGCGGTCTCTTAGCTCGATAAGATGCTGCACAAATGGCTGCTCTGAACCACTCAACTCATCTTCAGAATTAGTTTTATTTGTCATGCGAGGGGTTTTATTAATGAATCAGAATTAGGTAGAATGTTTTTTCGGACGGTGGCGCGCTACACGTGCTGCACCTGATAAAACATGTGTTTTAACACCCGTTCTATTTTTATACCAATTAGGCACTGCTCCCACCTTCGCTCGCCAACGTTTTTTTGGAACCTTGTAGCTACTAGCAGGCGACATGTAATGATTGCTAGACAAGGCTTCATTGTTGGCTTGTGACCAAGCATCTTCGAAGTCTTGAGAAACCGAACTCATAGATGATTGAATTTGTGAGCCTACATCTTGCAAGGCTGAATTAGCTTCAGATTGCATTTTTTTAAGCTCTTCAAGATCCATGCTACGGTTAACTTCTGCTTTTACATCAGCTACATAGCGTTGGGCTTTGCCAAATAAATTACCCACAATTCTAGCTACACGAGGTAGTTTTTCTGGGCCAATTACAAGTAAAGCCACCACACCAATGACTGCAATCTTGGTTAAACCGATATCTAACATTCAAGACCTCCAGTGCAAGACTTCAAGCAGGGACTCATTGCTTTTGTTTAGCCTGAACGTCAATAGTATTGTCCGCTGTGGCTGTGGTAGTCGTGCTATTGTTAACTGCAGCTGTTTTCTCTGCAGTGGTGCTAGCTGCAGGGGCTGCAGTGTCGCCATCTTTAATGCCGTCTTTAAAACCTTTCACTGCACTACCTAAATCGGAACCAATGTTTTTTAATTTTTTTGTACCAAAAATTAAAACTACAACCACTAAAACGATTATCCAATGCGTAATTGATAATGAACCCATGATGTTTCCTTTCAAATAATTTAAAAAAACGACTACAAAACTTAAAAAATTAACCTTTTAACCATGGACGAGAACCACCCATTACATGAAAGTGCAAATGGTGTACTTCTTGCCCCCCCTCTTTACCTGTGTTGGTGACTAATCTAAAACCACCATCTGGGTAGGGATTACAGCCCTCTTGGGCCGCTAGCTTGGGAATAAGTGTCATTAACCTACCCATTAAACCTTCATGCTCTGGTGTCAAGTGTGCCAGAGAAATGATATGCTGTTTGGGAATGATTAAAAAATGTACAGGTGCCCAAGGAGCAATGTCGTGAAAAGCTAAAAACTCTTCGTCTTCATATACTTTTTTGCAAGGGATTTGGCCCGCTACAATTTTGCAGAAAATACAGTTGGGATCGGATTGCGACATAACTTACCTTTTATTGCTTATATAAGTGAAACTCAATTTATATTTTAGCCTTACTTGTACGACTACTACGCTTGGGACTCTTGTTTTTGACGATCTAGCATTTTACGTAAGGCTTTTTCTTCTAAGCCGCTCGTACCCTCGCGCTTGGCAAGTTCAGCTAAAACGTCATTAGGATGCAGGTCATAAAAAGACAAAGCCACCATGCTATGAAACCATAAATCGGCCATTTCTGAAACTAATTTAGCTTTGTCACCCCCAGCACTTACATCTTTGGCTGCCATTACGGCTTCGGTTGCTTCTTCACCAATTTTTTTCAAAAAACTATCTGGGCCTTTTGCCAATAGTTTAGCGACGTAACTTTTTTCGGGGTCACCACCGTTACTTAACTTACGACTTTCAATGACTTGTGCTAAATGCTCAAGAATGAGACTGGATGAAAGGGATGTTGTCATAAAAATAAGAGGCTTAGAAAATTTACTTTTGATAAATAGTTTGAGGGTCTTTTAAGACCGGATCTTGGGCTTGCCACTGCTGTGTTTCAAGGTTAAGTTGTTGATAAAAACAACTATGACGCCCCGTATGACAAGCAATTGCTGGCTCATGACCTAACTGTGTAACGCTTAATAAAACCACATCGTTGTCACAATCGAGTCTTATAGAGTGAACTTTTTGAATATGTCCTGACTCCTCGCCTTTGAACCATAATTTTTGACGTGAGCGACTAAAATAAACCGCACGGCCCAATTGAGCTGTTTTTTCAAGGGCCTGCGCATTCATCCAAGCAAACATTAATACGTCGCCAGTTGATGCCTCTTGAGCTATAACAGGAACCAAGCCCTTTTCATCCCATTGAATATCATTTAACCAACTCATTGCTTATTCCTTTGTCAGATGAGAATCATCTATTTTTAAACCTTTTGGCAAAGGAAACTTGAGTGTTTCTTCCGAACTGATTAACTTTTGAATAGATAAAACACCTAGTTTTCTAATTTTTTGCAACACATCTTGTACCAAAACTTCTGGAGCAGAAGCGCCAGCAGTTATACCAACTCTTTTAACGTTGACAAACCATTCGTCTTTTAATTCGGCTGCACTATCAATCATATAACCCGTTGTGCCTAATTTTTCAGCCAGCTCACGCAAACGATTACTATTGGAGCTAGTAGGGCTTCCCACCACAATAACTAAATCGACTTGCGGGCTTAACAGCTTGACGGCATCTTGTCGATTTTGTGTGGCATAACAAATATCTTGCTGCTTAGGTTTTTGAATTTTTGGGAAGCGTTGTTGAATCGCCGCCATAATTTCGGCCGCATCATCTACACTTAAAGTAGTTTGTGTCACTACTGCTAAAAGCTCCTCTTGATGAGTCTGAACCAAAGCTACATCGGCAACTGTTTCCACTAAATGAATACCAGAGCTGAGTTGGCCCATGGTACCCTCCACCTCAGGATGACCTTGATGGCCAATCATAATGAACTCAAAACCTAACTTGTGTAACTTGGCCACTTCTACATGGACTTTAGTCACTAAAGGACAAGTCGCATCAAACACTTCAAAACCACGTGCCTTAGCTTCCTCTTGTACCGCTTTACTCACACCGTGAGCCGAAAAAATAAGCGTTGCGCCAGCAGGCACATCATTTAAATCTTCTATAAAAATAGCACCCTTGGATTTTAAATCGTTGACAACAAATGTGTTATGAACGATTTCATGCCTCACATAAATAGGGGCACCAAATTTTTCTAAGGCTCTTTCCACTATTTCAATGGCTCTATCGACACCGGCACAAAAACCTCTTGGCTCAGCCATTAACACATCAATTGAAGACATAGTTGGATTTTCTACAGTATAAGATTGGAGTTGCGTAGTCATTTCATTTACCACTTCGCCATTTAATCTAAAACACCAATAATTTGAACTTCAAACTCAACTGCTTGCCCTGCAAGCGGATGATTAAAGTCAAATAAAACAGCCGCTACTTTGTTGGGATTAAGCTCATCCATTCTGCGCTCTCTCACCACACCAGCATAACTACCTTGCCCGTCTGGAGTGGGGAAGGTCACCACATCACCCTCATCATAACGCTCTAGCGGGTCACCCATACGGTGCAGCATTTGTAATGTCACCCATTGGAGCATTTCAGGGTTTCTGGGGCCAAAAGCCAAGCTCTCAGCCACCTGAAATTGAGCTTTTGCACCCTGCTGCAAACCAATTAAACATTGCTCAAGTGCAGGTGAAAGTTGACCTACTCCCAAAGTAAGAGTAGCTGGTAACTCTAAAAATGTATTCACAACATCACCTTTTGGACCCGCAAGGCGGTAATGCAACGTCACAAATGAACTAGCGGTAATAGTAGGTACAGGATTAGACATAAAGAAATTCTTAAAAATTCAAAGTAGTTTTGATTGTCCATGTATTTTTAATAGAAAAATACCCAAATATTAATAAATGAGTTATATTTACATGGAATTTATAAAATTTTCTACTAAAACACAAAACTACCACCTATTCCACTTATATGACCTTGATTATTGAAGGGAGCTTTGGCATCAATTCATTTGAGCAAGCATCAAACTAATTGAAATCAACTAAGCAAGACATCAAAGTCAGTTGAAAGATTGCAAGCTCCATCATTTCGCAGGTTGCTATGTCTCACAGGTTTTTTTAAAGATATTTATGAACCTTATTAAAGAACTTCCCACTTCGGATCGGCCCCGTGAAAAACTATTGCAATGGGGTCCACATATTTTAAGTAATGCCGAATTATTAGCTGTAGTGTTGCGAACAGGCATACACGGAAAAAGTGCTGTTTTGTTAGCCGAAGAACTGCTTAATTTAACTACAGGATTTAATGGAATTAGTGGCTTATTAAATGCCGATCCATTTGAAATGAACAAAATAAAAGGTTTGGGTCCTGCCAAACAAGCCGAATTAATGGCAGTACTAGAGTTAGCCAAAAGAGCTTTAGCCGAACAGCTCTGTTCCCGCCCTTTTTTTGACACCCCTGCCACGGTTAAACAGTATTTACAAATACATTTAGCACATCGAAATCATGAAGTATTTGCTGTGTTATTTCTAGATGCACAAAATAGGCTTATTACGATGGAAGAAATGTTTAGAGGTACACTCAACCAAACCAGTGTTTATCCGCGTGAGGTGTTGGTCCGAGCCTTGCATCATAGTACTGGTTCAGTGGTTTTGGCTCACAACCATCCTAGTGGTGTAGTAAAACCCTCAAAAGCAGATGAACAACTTACACAATCACTAAAATCTTGTTTGGCATTTATTGATGTAAAAGTTCTAGATCACATTATCGTAGGGCCAGGCGAGTCATTTTCAATGGCAGAATCAGGCTTACTTTGAAGGCAGTATCAGCCTTTTAGTCAATTGACTTTTTAAGGCGTAGAAAAATGAATAAATTCAATAATTGGGATGATTTAAAAAAAGTAAAAAAAATCGTTACCGAGCAACATCTTCAAAATGAAGCGGCCAAAGCAAAAGCCGCTTTAAAAGAAAAACAACGGCAAGCAGAAAGCCGATTATTTGAGGCAGCACTTGGTCCGGTAAAAAAACTGGCCCCTGTTAACCGTGCCAGTTTAAGTCACAATAAACCGGCTCCCTTGGCCAAGCAATTTATTGAAGATGAGCAATCGGCTTTACAAGAAACGCTTAGCGACGAATTTGACCCAAGTACCCTTTTAGAAACCGATGAGAATTTAAGCTTTGCTAGACCAGGCATTGGCCCTGAAGTAACTACAAAATTACGTAATGGCAAATGGAGCATACAAGCTCAACTAGACTTACATGGTTTGCGCCGAGAACAGGCTAGAGAAAGCTTAGGCTCTTTTATTAGAGAGGCGCATCAACAAGGCTTACGCTGTGTACGCGTCATCCATGGTAAGGGTTTAGGTTCGGCAGGACGTACGCCCATACTCAAAGGAAAAGTCTTATCTTGGCTTATTCAAAAACAAGAGGTCATTGCTTTTGCCCAAGCCAAACCCATTCATGGCGGAGCTGGTGCACTCATCATCTTATTAGACACACATAAAAAGGAGTCAAGTTTGCATGGTAAGCCTATTTAAAAAAAATAAGCTTAAAACCTCCATCATTGGTTTTTTATTTTTTATTTTAAAAGCAGGCATTGCCTTTACCGTATGGTTTTATAGCCTTTTGTATTTACAAATGGCCATGACTACCCAGCATTTTCTCCATCAAAAAAACTTAAAATCAGCCGATGCGATTTTAGTTTTAGGTAATCGGGCTTACTGGAATCAACAAGTCAATCCCTGCTTAAGTGGCCGAGTCGATCAGGCAATTGACTTAAGCATGCAAGGACTAGCACCCACCCTTATTATGTCTGGCGGACTTGATAAAGAAGACCCAATCATAGAATCCCAAGTTATGCATGATTGGGCAAGATCTAAGGGGTTTAGTGGTCCAATTATTCAAGAATCACGTAGTCAATCAACACTTGAAAATTTAATTTATTCTGAAAAAATTTTACAGTCACAACTCATAAAATCTGTCATTATCGTGACCGAGCCCTATCATTTATGGCGAACACAATGGCTAGTTGAAACATTAGATTTTCATCACCGTTTTAAGGTGCAGTATAGTCCCGCCCAAAGTGATTGCTGGAAAAAATGGGGCTATTTTTTTAAAGGTACATTCAGGGAGCCAGTGGCAAGACTGCACAATCAGGGACGATTTTATTTTTCACCTACTACTTACCCTTAAATAAAGTAGTCAGCCAATTTTAATGTTAAGCTAAAAAATAATTTTTATTTTTGATATTGAGGTTCAATCGTTTTTTATGACTAAAACATCACACAACCCTTTATCTGAGCTTTCATTTTTTGCCACTGAAATCATGGTCGAAAAAGGGTTATACCCTGAATTTTCTTCTGCAGTGATGACAGAAGTTAATCAAATTGAAGCTATTGACTTTACAACTCCAACTCCCAATAAAACAATACTTGATTTAACTCACTTACCTTGGTGCTCTATTGATAACGATGACTCACTCGATTTAGATCAACTAACAGCCAGTGAAATTCTAGCTGATGGTAGATGCAAAATTTATGTGGCTATTGCGGATGTAGATGTTTATGTCAAAAAAAATAGTGTCATTGATTTACACGCTCGGCATAACAGCACTAGCGTGTATTCATCTATTAAAATATTTCCGATGTTGCCACCTTTGCTAAGCAACAATTTATGTTCTTTAAATCAAGATCAAGTCAGGCAAGCAATCGTCACCGAAATGATTGTCAGTAGCCAAGGCAGCATAGAGGCTTTTTCTATTTATCAAGCACTAGTTAAAAACAAAGCTCAACTAGCCTACGACAGCATTTCAGCTTGGCTAGAGGGCAATGCAAACAACCCTATCCCACTCGCAGTTCAGGCAGAACTCAGTACACAAATTATGACCCAAGATAGGGTCGCTCAACAAATGCGCTCGCTTAGGCATCAACATGGTTCACTTCAATTTGTCACCTTTGAACCCAAAGCTATTTTAAGCGAACATAAAATAATTGATATTCAACAACAAGAACAAAACAGGGGTAGACAAATCATTGAGGAATTCATGATTGCCACCAATGCTTGTAGCGCGCATTACCTAGCCGACCATCAAATGGCGTCTATTCGACGCGTGGTGAGGACGCCTGAAAAATGGAATCGTATCCGAGAGCTAGCCCAGCACTATCATTTTTCACTACCAGCTGAGCCCAGCTCATTAGCACTGGAGGCATTTTTAATTGAACGACAAAAAGTTGACCCACTACGTTTCCCCGATTTATCCTTGGTCATTATTAAACTCATGGGGTCTGGACAATACATAGTAGAGCGACCAGGTGAAGCTGCCGTAGGTCATTTTGGCTTAGCTGAAAAAGACTATACCCATTCAACTGCCCCCAATCGTCGTTACCCCGATTTAATTACTCAGCGAATGCTCAAGGCAGCCCTACAAAGACAAGTCAGCCCTTATAGCGCTTTAGAATTAGAACAACTGGCAGAGCATTGCACTCTGCAAGAAGATGCATCCAGAAAAGTCGAGCGACACATGCGTAAATCGGAAGCCGCCTTTTACTTAAAAAATAAAATAGGCCATTTTTTTGATGCCTTGGTAACGGGTGTCTCTGAAAGAGCTACATGGGTGAGGATTTTTCAACCTGCGGCAGAAGGCCGTTTAACTGATCAAGCTACTAGTTTACTGGTTGGTCAAAAAATAAAAGTCCAACTCATCAGTACCGATATTGAAAAAGGTTTTATTGATTTTAAGCAAATACTGTAGATGTTTATAGCCTCACGTTTAAGCATTTGAGTGGAGCGAGCTAACACAACTTCACTTACTTTGTTACCAAGCTAGTTGGCACCAAATATGATTTTTGTCTTTCACCCAGTCTTGCACTTGAGCGCGGGTAAAACTAACTCCAAGACTATCTGATTTGGCGGCACTAATCCATTGTTGTCGTCCTGTAGCTAAGTGCTCACCGTAATCTAGCCAACTCACAAAACAATCTTTTGCTCGGCTTCGGTTGTATTTTAATATTTGCCACTGCAGATCATTTTCAATCCAACCCATAATATAGGCCACCCTCACTAAAAAACAAATTCTGGCACAAGCAAAAGCAAGTGCTGCTTTAGGATGATCATTGGCATTGAGTTTTTCTAAGCCAACCGTAAACCATTTATTCAACAAAAAAATGCTGAGCTGATTTTTAATTTGTTGATCGGTCATGTCCGTTTTAAAGCCTAAACTGTGTAATACAGGGACACGCAAAGACTTTAATAGTTTTTCTGAAAACTGTGGGAGAGGTTGGTCTGCAAACCCGCCTTCAATACGTGCTTGTGCCAATGGGTGAGCTAAGGCTAATATTTGATTTTGTTCTTTACTTAGCAAATATTGAGTGTTAGTTGATTCGCGCTTAAACAAACGATATAAAGGAAACAATAAAACTACCAATAATAGCAATATATACTGGCTCATTTTTTTTGCTCCATAACCTCAAGAACTCGGGGCAACTGAATTGATTGATCTTTGATTAAATTGGGGTGAACCGCTGCGATTAACCATTGCACCCAAGCACACGGCTCTTGTATCAAGTGACACAACTGCGGATATTTCATGGCAACAAACGCTTGTTCAGATTCATCTCTTATGTCTGAGATAAATTTCCATTCACTCGGTAATCTGACCAGACCTATAGCTAAAGCATCAGCAGGGCTGCTTAAATCACAAGGTAAATAATTTAAAATTTGTAATAGATGATGATGGTATTTGGTGACTGGTGCAATATTTTGTTTACCTTTAATTTGATCTAAAGATAATTGACCCTGCTCATTTACCCACCCACTAATGGTAATTTTGGGATGATGTTGACCCGTTCTATAACAAAAAATTCGCATTTTGCCTTGCTCGCACAGGCTAGCGTAATGTTCTCCGTAGCCACCTTTGAAGGCATGAATATCTTGGAATCGTCCTAAACAATGTCTCATATATTGGCTTTCATAAACCAATTCTGAACGAAAATGAGGTGAACTAGGCAACAACTCATACAAACCAGCGTCAGGCAAGGTCATCATTAAGCGAACCGCATCAGCACTATGCTCACGCCAACCTGAATACTGACTATTTTCAAATTGAGTATGCTCAGCGCTCCAAATAGCTAAAGCTTGAGGGCAATTGACTCTATCTAACTTACCCTCTAAGGAGCTACCTTGCCTGCTATTTAAAAACTCTAATAATCTTTGCTCTAACTGCAATAACAAACTACCTGCTGGGTTAATCCACCAGATAGCTTGAATTGAACTGTTGGTATTCGACCTTGCAGGGCTTCGAGAAGCAAACTGATTATTATTTTGAAATTGTTTTATTAGCCAATCAGGTGGACTAGAAAGTTTCAAATATGAGAGTGCTTGTTCTAAAGTCTTAATTTCAACGACCTCTGGTTCGTTTGAATTGAGATTGGCCACAATATGTCTAAAAAAATGATTCTCAAGCCAAGCTTTGACTTCTTGACTATCTTGCCTTGCATGACTTCGAGTCTGAATGGCTTTTTTAATCTCAGGCGCATTCAAAACATTTCTAGGTCCATAAGCTGAATTTTTAGTAGCGGTGACCATTCATTAAGCCCAAAACTTCCACCAGGATTCCCCTTTTAAACTTTCTTGTTGACGTTTTTTAATGGCATCAAGCGCATATTGTATTTCTGCCTGTTCAGCCTTATCAGAATCTAGAATTTTTTGATACATTTGAATAGCCAACGATATTTGAAAAGTTTGTTCAAAAATAAACGCTATTTTTAAATCAATCAAATGATTATTGAGTTTTTGGCAATCTTGTTCAATAGAGGCTAAACGCAATAAAGTATCTTCCTTTTGAGAATATACCAAATTACTTAAAATAGTGACCATGGTCACCAAATAACTTTCATAGTTTTTGGCGTTAGCTTTGAAATCATCTGTTTGCTCTAACCAAGAAAGTTCTAAACGCTCGAGCCAAATCGCAATTTCCGTATCTCGTTCTAAGCGATACAAAGCATTGGTAACCCAACCAAAATAATGGCAAGGCGAGTGCTGTGGATAAGAGAAACTTTGAGCGTGATTCCATAGGTTTTCAGCGGCCTGAACAAACAACTCTATTTGGTCTGACTCTAAGTAACACTTCATAATGCCCTCAAGGTGCTCCGCCAATGGGCTAGCCGCAAAGCCTTTCAGATGAGTTTGAACTGCCTTGTCAAATTGTTTTAAATTTTTACGATAATACCGAGCTAATTGTTGGCACAACATGGAGTAGGCATGAATATCACCATCTCGATAAAGACCTTTACCCGTTGCAAAAAACCGCTCAAAATTGTTGACACCCTGCTGATAATAATGAGCCATTAAATCATCTAAATAGGTATTAGTAAACTGTTGTTGAGCTGGCAGAACTGATTGTAAATGTGCATGTAATTTCGAGCCCAAGGTGTAACACCATAGTCCAGAATGACAAATCGGTAATGGTAATTTTTGAGCCTCAGTTACGCCAAAAACCATCACTCTACTCACAATTAACGCTAATAACAAACTCCAATTTGCCATCTCCTTAGTCTGAATGGCTCGCTCTAAATGAGGCAAAGCTCCCACGTAATCAAACTGTGAAGCCTTTTTTTCTCCTTCTATTAAATCTATCACATAATGCTGCGGATCAATTTTGACAATAGCGCCTATCATGTGTTGATAAGACTCTTCTTGTAAGGCTTCAGACTCAAATAAAGTTTCACCATCTGGTTTGATTATGGTTAAGGCAATTATTCCTAACCAATAAGCTTGCTCCGGCGCTGGGTTTTGAGAATCAAATTTTTTAAGAGCTAATTCTCTTGCAAACTGGGATGAAAGTTCTCTATCACTGAACTCAGATTCGAATGCATATTTTGCAGCTTCAAGTTCACGGTTGGCGTCTAATAACCATTCTATCAATTGACTAGAAATAGCGTCGTCTTCATCACCAGTTAATCTATATCTGGCTTCTAGCGTTTTATCAATTGCTGCATTTAAATTGCCTTGTGCATAATACGCTTTAGCCTCTATTCGAGCCATCTGAACGGCTATATCTCGATTCTTTGCAATAGAAAAATCTTTGGGTTTCAGTTGGTCAATATGATGAAGTACAACTGGTAAACAATTAGGTTGATTGGTCACAATAGACTCACCAAAACTTAACCAGTCAAAATAATCTATATTTTGACTGGTATGGTGTTGACTCATCGCATCACAAGCGGTTTGCGCATAATGACTGGCCTGATCTTTATTACCTTGTTTTTTGTAGGTATTGGCAATTCTTAATGAATAAAGTGCTTTATCCCAAGCGCGAAATTGATACCTATCCTCAATAGAATTCTCAATTTCATATAAAGCAACAATACACACCCTTACTCTTTCAAAATGATGTATTTTTAAAGACTGCTGATGCAAGTGATTCCAAGCCTCTTTCCATACTAGAGTCCGCGGCTGTAATAACAATAAATCTTCAGCTTGTTGTAAAATTAAATTTATTTTTTCTTTCGTGTCAATAAAATCGGCTTGCTCTACAACTTCTAGTTGCCAATAAATTAAACTCAATTGACCATCTAACCAATCTTCTTTTGGACCATTTTTTAAAGCCAAATGTCCATCATGGAGAATGACTTTAAGTGCTTGAGAATACTCCTTGGCCTCGACCCACAAACGAAACAAACGTGCGACCGCGTTTAAAGAGTGTAGTAAATAATCTTGACTCTGTAATAGAGCCTTTAAGGTAGCAGCTTTTAATTCTGGATCTAATTGAGCATCATTTTGTTGCATCAATACTTGCTGAACTCGATCTAAAAATTGTTCGAGTTGATCGCCAGTTAATTTAATTTTTTCAATCGTTTGATTCATAAAAGCTTTAAAAAAAAGTGATGGGCACATGACTCAACTAAAACTACCGCCTTAAAAGTTGTGACTTCTATTTACCCATTTACTTTGGGAGGCTCTTCCAAACCACCTTTAAATGAATCAGAGTTAACTAATTAATCATGACTTAATTTTAGAAACTGGTTACACAAGTGATGGCTAACCTTCATGGAACCAATTTCCTTAACTTACTCTAAGGACATTTCTTAGTTAATTGACTAAACTAGAAAATTTTAAAGGGCCTACATTCATACCGTTTTCACGCTATTTAGAACCTTCTTAAAGCGACATTAAATGTCGTAAATTGAAGAATTTTATTATTTTTATCGAGAACTCAATCTTGAATAGATATAAAGTAAGGCTTTTTATGCACTTTTGCAAGATGATAATTATGTATTTTCAGGTAAAGCATGGAAACCATGAGTTCAACATCACTAAAAACACAATTTAAGATTTTCTTGGTGTAATCATTCTATGTTTTTAAACCAAGAAATATTTTTTTTATTCAGCAAGATGTGCAAAAAATTCACATCTTTCAAAGAAATTGACATAAATCTGGAAAGCTTACCATTTCAAACCAGTTTCATCAAACTTGACTCTTAAACGTAAGTAAGCCCCCTTACTTAGCTGTGCATCACCAGCCAAATCAAATTCTTTAAAGCCAAATGCGTTGTAACCCAATGACAACCAAACGTCAGAACTAATTAAATAACCCAACTCTAGCCCTACGCCTTTTTGCAAGGCTCCATTATTGCTACGCATCCAAAAGAATTGAGTTGCAATATCTAAGCGATTGCTTAGGTCATAAGTAGCTCGAGCGTAGATTAGTTGCGCTGAATTGTGGGTCACCAAAGTATCGAGTTGACTCCTAATCCATTTGGCAGCAATTCTTCCATCAAGTTGTAAATAGGCATAGGGTTTTATATTGGCATGCACCGAAACTATTTGACTTCGACTTAAAGTGCCTAACTCATCTGTTAAGCCAACAGGAGTGGTAATTTCATAACGATTTTCATATTTGGCCAAAACGTTTAATCTATCACTTCGATTCGGCCTATAAGCTAAACCCAATTGAACTCTTGTGTTTTCAGCATCACTACCCGATTGGCTTAATACATATCGGTTTTCTTGTACCAACCGTGCCAAACTACTCCATTCATTATTGAGTTTATAGGCAGCTGCAAATAAAAAATTATTCGACTTTTCTAGATCTGCAAAACGGGCTTCTATGCGTGAGCTGAGTCGTGCATTTTCATACCCTTTGTAATCAAGCGTCAGCCCTGCTGTAGTACTTCGTTCTGTACTGCTTAAACCTGTACCATTAGAGGACGAAACAGATGTGTTAGTGGGTTTAACATCAACACTTTCAGATGAATCTGTAGGCTGGATTTTTTCAAAATTACCCGTCAAACTCCAAGCATTAGTCAAATTGAATTGGTGTTTTAATCCATATGCCAACTGTGCATTTGAAGTAGTATCAGATCCTTCATTAGATAATCTATACTCACTATAAACCGAGCCAGCATCAGAATACTTAGCATCAAAACCAATTGCACTTCTTTGATTTTGAGCGCTTAAGTTTAAATTATTGGCCTTATTCAAACTAGAAATCAATTCATAACGACCATAAACTCTGCCCCAATTAGTGTTGTACTCAGAACCAAAGGCCAGTAATTTTTGATCTTGTACCGATAAATCTTGCTCATATTCTACAAAGCTGTTGACCTTAGTAAGCATGGGTAAAGTACCCGCAATACGCAACTTAGCAATATCTCCCTCTTCTAGAATCGATTGACGGGTTAACACTTCATTGCTTAAATTTCGATAATGCCTTATACCTAACTCCACAGAAATACCTGGCGTTAATTGTTGAGTAGCTGAAACACCAGAACTTGTTTGCTCAGTTAAAACAATCAAATTTTTTGATTGTTTTAATTGCGCTTTTACTGCGGTTTGTGGCAAAGGTTTTGCACTAGCTTCAAGTGTTAATTCTTGCCTTCCTTTACTTAAACTAGAACCGGTAAAGTCAAAATCTTTATCCGATTTTTGCGCTTGTGCTTTGATTTGTACCTTATTGCTTTGATGAACTAACTCGAGTCGCTGAGCAATACCTGACACAGATTGCCCGTCTTTTTCAATCGCAGTTGAGTCCGTACCGTTACCAGCATACCGAGTCACTTTTGCAACTTCGGCATTAAGGGTAGTTTGCTCAGCTAATTTTACGCTAGCGTAAACACCTTGTAATTGGCTAGGTTTGGCAGGATCTTTGTCCTCAATACCCACTACACCTAATTTTGCTTTATTCATTAACTCGATTTGGGTATCTATACCAGCTACCCAAAACTCATCACCACTGCCCTCTACCTCATAACGAATCCTGATTGATTGTCGATTGCCGTTTTGATCAAAACTAGCTAGTGGCTGACGCAACCTGAGCTGACCAGTGACGGTATCAATAGTGTAATCAACAAACCTTTCAAGTACTAATTGACTGTTGCCATTGCTACTTAAAACTTCATTTTGTTGCCTATCACGGATTAACACTTCAATTTTTTCAGAGTTTTGTAACATGTCTGAAAACCGTAGCTGAAACGGCCCTGTGGTACCGTTTGCCAACAATTCTTCGAGCACTTGTTTTTGATTATTTTTCGAGGCAAAAACATTGACCTCTGACCTTACGTCAGATGAGTTGGACCATACAGAATCTGCTGTTGAACTGGCCTTTGCTACTATTTCATCGACATGAAGCTGAGCTCCATTTAAAGCCCTACTATATTGAGTCAGCTGTCTAATATTATTTCCTACTGGAGTAAAGTCACCCCACATCAAATAACTACGTTGACTGTCAATTCGTACAAAAAGTTTTCCTGAAGACTGAGCATCAAAACCACGTATTGAAGAGTCACCGTATATAGGATAAAAAGCATCGGGCTGAATATCTCGGAATAGAGTCTCTTGTTGTGTTTTTTCCGAGTCATAGGCTGCTGTTAATAAATATTCACCTTTAATTTTACCCTTGAGATAAAAAGCAGCCCGTGCAGCAACACTTTTTTTACCATTTTGCGAAACTTGACTGAAAGAAACTAGTTCTTTCTCAAAACTATCTGCTTTACGCACAGGCTCTATTGCTGAAAAGTTGATATTTCTAAGATGAATAACTCCATCCACTAAACCCGCTACCAACATCGGCCTTAAGTTAGGAGTAAAACGCATTTCTGCACTTGTTTTAACTCCGTTGGCATCAATTACTATTTCACCCACTCCTGGCTCTACTGGAGCGCGTAGTGGTAAATCAATTTGTCCACCTTGAACAAACAACTGAATACCAGGCTCTTGTGCCGACAAATCATTGACTAGCCATTCACCAATTTTGGTACTTAAATTAATCGGTGTCCGAGTTGAAACCAAACGACCTTCACTATCGAGTAAGCGCATTTTAATGATTGCCGCCGTTTGCCCATCAGCTAAAGCATCTTTAGGTAGCTCTAAACTAATTTTGGCTAAATCACCAGGGGCAATTATTTGAAGAGTCTTTGAGCCCCTAGTATTGCCCAAAGGGTCGTTTTGTAAAACTTTAATCGTGTTAACACCTTTTTTTAGCGTAACCGCCACATACTCCCAAGCCTCTACTTTTTTATCTGCAAGAGTACTTCGCTTACCCACTCGGGAATCGGGAATTTCAATATCATTGACCCACAACTTAAAGATAGTACCAATAGGTCCTTTGACTTGAATATTGGTATAGGCAAACTCTAAAATCTGTTGGTCAGTTAAATTGAGAAGTTCAAACGTATTATCTTTAGCCTGTTTAACTTTTTCTTCTAAAGTAAGCAACTGATTCACCTCTAACTCTGTGCTTGGCTCTTGCTTGAGCTTGCTCGCCACTGAATTACTTAAAGGATTAAAGGTGTTAGTTAAATTGACAGGCTGAGTTTCTAAATCAATAAAGCCAGCACTTGGCTTTGCTTTAACATCAATGTCACTACTGTTTTGACTAACAATCGTAAATCGCTCGGAGGATTTAACAGCAGTCACAATTTCCTGATTATTAATTGGGTTCGCAATTATTTTTCTTTGCTCGACGACTTGTAAAATATTGTCGTTACAAGTTTGTGCTGCGAAATTAGCTTGAAATAATTGACCATTTTTTAAATCAATAAATTGACTAGTCGCATTTTTAATAACTGGCTCATTTTTAAAAAATGGTAAACCAGAAGCGCGGTTACCCGTTGCCCCAAAAAAAGTATTTTTTGGCACACTGGTTTCGTCTAGCTTGAGAATATGAGTAGTTGGACTCACACCATAAAAACTAAACTTACCTAAGGCATCGGTCATAACATGGGTGCCATCTTCCAAGAATAAGCGAACGCCGGGAATACCTGTCTCGTCTTTTTCTTGTGCCCCTGTTTTATTGCAATCTAAAAAAACGCTTCCTACAATAAAACCCTCATTAGCAAAAACACCGCCAATAATTTTGACCTTTGCATTTGCCTTGTTACTTGAAGCAGGATTAGGTCCTATTGATTGAGCCCACGCAGTATTCACTCCATCACCTAGCATGGCATTTGGGCTTACGGCCATTCGATATTGAATAGTAATCACTTCATCTAGTAATATTTTCTCAACGTTTGAGCCAGACAAAGGCAGATTGATATCAAACTGAAGATAAAAACCTGATTTACCATTATTTACAATACGAGGTTGAATGGCTATTTTTTTTTGTCCTGGCAAGGTAATAAAAGCAGATTTTTCAACATAGGTAAAACCAGTCGCAGCTTGATCAAAAACAATTAGCGAACTTCTTTCAAGTTTAGTTTTATTCGTTACACCAATGGTGTAGTCTACAAAATCAACCACCTCTACAGTCGTCTTATTGGCCTTTTTCTCCACTACCCAAGGACCACTTTCAAATGGTGGATCGAGGGGAATATGATTATTAGTTAACTTTTTAGAGCTTGCATTATGTTCAAAACTTAAATAATAAATTGTATTTTGTGCTTCGTTAGGTGCTGTCTCTTGATTTTGAACTATATATCGGTCAGGTGCACCAAGCTCAATAGCAAGGGCATTCGCTTGTGGTGGAATAATAACTGATGGCCACGAATAGTTTACTGGTGATGTAATCTGAATACGATAAGTACCTAAAGGTGCAAATGAAGTTAATGAATAATGATATACACCAGTAGGGTCTGTGAGTTGATTGAAATTAGATAAACCACCTACAAGATGAATACTAGGGTCAAAACCATTAGGACCAACAAGTGTGAGTTGTGCAGATTGAACTGGCGTTCGTTTTAGACTATCGTAAACTACTCCAGTGTGATCAACAGGCAAACTTTGTTCTTTGAACTGCTGACCGCCTGTAAAGACAATTGCAGTGAGCATACCTAAATCATGATCTACTACCGCATTAGAAATGGGCTGGGCTAACTCACCGTCTACTGGACTAGAGTACCAAATACCTTGAGGAGAATAAAATCTAAGGGCATAATTATTTCCAGCCGCAATATTATTAATGGCATACGACCCTGCCTCATCGGTTTCAGCTGACCTAGCAACAATGGTGTAGATTTTTGTTCCAATTACAAAAGTAGTGCCAATTGGTTTTTGACTTGCTGCATTAATAAAGGTATTGTCTGTTGCTGTAGTTGGATTAGCATTTTTTGCAGCATTAATCTGTACTTGTGTTGCATTTTGGTATTGAAGCAATTCTACATACCAGCCTTTTAAAAAAGCTTCGTTATTTTGTAATACTCGGTCATGATTGACATCCAACCATACACGACCTTTTAAACTTGATGTCGCAGTAGGTTGAATCACCAGCACTTCGTCTGTTGACGAATTATTTTTGGTCCTACTAGTGGCCTCACCACCACCTTGAACCGTTGCTGTATTCAATAACTTTTTGGATCCTGATGTACCATTTAAAACACTGGCCGCAATCTTCACAATTAAAGTAATCGGTGAACTTTTAGATGCGGAATAAATAGTGGAAGCAGGCAAACCCTTTGCCAAAACGCAGGTCACTAACTTTCCAGCTACTGTACACGACCAACCCACTCCTGTTGCAGACACAAACTGCATTTCAGCAGGTAATAAATCAGTGACTACCACTGCCTGTGTGGTTGCTAACTGACTTACATTTTCTACAATGATTTGAAATCGACTTTCTTGATCAACAATAAAATCAGCATTATGAGTTTTTTTAATGATGAGATCAGGACTTGGTCCTATCGGTGTGGTGTTTCGTACTTGATTGGTGGGATAGGCGCTTTGACTCAAAATGGAGGAAGTGCCATCGCTGTAAAATAATTCAGCAATATTGACAATTTCACCTTCGTAATCGGCCTTTACTTTCACCTTAAAACTCATACGAACCGAGGCATTTGCAGGAACAGAATCAAAAGCAACTGCCACTTCAATCACATTTAACCCTGCCGTTCTTTGATATGCAAATGGCGCGTCTCCTGCCATTCTAAACAACAATTCTTTTCCTGGGTTGTTATTAGGAGAGCTCAAGTCACCTGCATAAGTAGTTCCAATAGGAATATGGTCACGCAGAATTACTTTTGATGTTAAAACCCCATCAATTCGAATATTAAAAAGCCCTGCAGGATCGGACTCCCCCGTATTGAGCAAAATAGCATTGGTATTATTAGCTTTAGGCAAGGCCAATGCATTACTTGAACCTATGTTGTTCACCGCTACGTCATAACTCATTTCCTCACCAGGTAATAATGCCTTATTGGGTTTATTGGAAGACTTAGATAAACTAAATACAGGCCCTGTGACTAAGCGAATAACATCCGTATTATGAGCACTAACCGATTGCAAAACTGTAACTGCTGATAACTTAATTTGACTTGTATCGGGAGCCACAGCAGTGGTAGGTACCGTAGCAACCACTAACAATGATACGCTTGCCCCTGGTGATAAGGCAGGGATAGTAGTAGCAACGGAGCCATTGCTTGGCAAAATAGATTCACCCGCATCCGCTTTACCGTTGTTATTAACATCCCAAATTAACTTTAGATTACTTGCAATAAAACCAGCTTGTTGTAATAAGGTAAATTGATAAGTGGAGGCAACATTGCCAGTATTTACTAAAGTATGAGAAATGGCAAAGGGTGCATTGGGTGCGCTATTAATGGTTTGAGAATTGGTTAAGCTGAGTGCTTCTACGGCAGCAACCCTAACCTCGACTTCGTTAGACTCCTGTCTTTGTGCAGGCTCAAATGTAGAAGGCTTAAAAGTGACAGAAGCCCTATTCCGAATCATGGTATCGGCTGGGGTTGGCGTTAAAGTAGAGGCAGCTGCTTGACTAAAAAAATAAGCACCTAAAAAATAAAATGACAATAACAATAAAAATCGAATCAGAAATGACCAAAACACAACAAGCCTATCATTATTAGGATTGTTGTCTAAAGTGTGATGTAAATTCAATTGATTTTCAATGATCGTCATAGGTGCTGATTAATTCTCACTGCATTGATTAGTCTACTTTATCTTCTTTTTGAGGGGGGATATTATTGATTGGCACTCAGTTTTAAAACATCTATTCTTTTACTAGGCCTGTGAATTCAACTGTAAATTAAGTCGTACTAAGAATTAGAGTGGTCTACCATGCCAATTTTTATACTTCAAACAAGTTATAAATGTAAAAAATGGGCTTGAAACTCTAGCCAATACTGTATAAGAAGACCTTTAGACTTTAAACAAAGACTCTTTTAGCCTCTCCTCCATTCGTATACTGTTATTTTTATAATAATAACAGTATATTAGAAACCATACCAATTAATCAATTTTGACACAAAACTGCATAGTTGCGCTAGCACCAGCTTCTAAAGTTGGTGTTGAGCAGGTCACTGCACCTACTGAACCGTTGCTTGATATACCACCAACTGTGCCATTGGTACAAGTAGGGGCAACTGAAGCTGATAATTTTGTATAATTAGGGGTGCTGTCAGATATTAATACGGAAGTAACTGCTGCACTGCCCTCGTTATTTGCCCGAACTCTATAACATACACATTGAGCAGGTTTGGCTGACAATTGTGTTATGGCAAAACTTGCAGAAGCTGGGTTACCTGAACAACTTGCGTCTAAGGCTTGGGTTTTAAGTAAACGAATATTGCCAGTCACAATGGTACTAGTGTCCGTAACTGAAATTGCTGAAACACCACACGCTGCAGCTGGTGTTACGGTTAATAAGCGAGTATCCACCATTCCCGCAGAAGCACCAGTAGATGCAAAAACTTTAACAAAAATACGAAGCGATTTTCCTTTTGCTACTGTTCCAGTACTAATAGAGCTTCCATCTGTATATAAAGCACCACTTGGTAATCCAGTGAAATTAGTCACTGGATTATTAAGTTCTGATGCATCTAAAACACCATTGTTATTCACATCAGCATAAACAACTGAAGTAAATGAAGCGTTGGAATTACTTCCTGTAACAGGCATAGCACAAGTCAAATCGTTATTACCCGTATTACTTAATATATGGCTATAAACCACTGAGCCGCCTGCTGCAATTTGACCTGTGTTACTAGGACTTAAGGTTAAATTGGGCGAACCGACCACTTCAACGCCATCGCGCTTGGTACTGCTTAAGGAACTAACTGAACCACTAGTCGCTTTAAAAAAGAAACTGGTAGTACCAACTGATGCACCTACTGGAGCTGTCACTTCAGCACAGGCGATTTGTGTGTTGACATTCACTTGGCTAGCAGTAATTGTGAAGTTGGTAGAAACAGCCCCTAAAGTGGCGCAACTAGAACTAGTGGAGCTATAAAACTGTACAGACCAACCCGCTGGCAAAGTACCTGCTACAAAATCACTGCCAGAAGCATCTAAATGTACGGTACCGGCTAAGCTAGTTTTAATCCATAATGGAAAACGAGCTTTACCTGCCACCACAGAGCCTTGTGGTGTACAAGACGGTGAGCTACTATTAATCGTACAAACTGATAAGTCGCTAGCAACGCCTGTTAAGGTACCCGCAGCATCATTCGATATAGTTAAATTAGCAGTAGTGACGGTTGTAATCGTATTTTTAACCGCATCTTTTTTAGTGCTATCGCCCTTAGAAGTAAATAACTGAGTCAGTGAACCACCAGCTGTTGCGTTAGCAGGCAAAGTGACTTTGACTACAATTTTGACTCCACAAGCCTTATTGGCATTGTCAGCAATAAAAGGCGATGTACAAGTGCTAGCAGCGCCGTCTATATTGCTAGGAATTAAAGGAGTTGTACTTGCTGTAAGTGGTGTAGCGCCATCGGCTTGAAAAATTTCAATAATGGTTCCAGCAGGATAGGTGTTAGCGCTTACAGATACTACAAAGGCATCACTACCATTACCTTTGTTCCAGACAAAATTTTCAAACGTTTGAGTACTACCGGCAATTGCGGTGGCAATTGTTGTTTCGTCATCAGAACTAGCCGGTGTGCCAGGTGTACTATCTACACCTTTAGAGCCATCAGTTGCACTCACGTTTGCGGTAACTGAATAGTTTTGTGCAACTAATAATTGAACTGTATTGGTATCGCAGCTAGCAGAACCACAGGTAAACTGAGCAACATTGGTAATAGTGCCGGCAGGAGCAGTTGATTGAACTGTTGCTTTAAAAGAAAAAGTTTGTACAGCATTAGGAGCAAAATTGGTAAACTTGGCGGTTACCACGTTGGAAGAAAATCCAAAATCAAGCTCGGTTCCGGTACCATCTGCACTACCACCCTCTAAATTACCTGCCGCATCAGTCAATGCTGTTGTAGCAGTTGAAGACCACAAACCAGAACCAGTTTTATAGCTTAAAGATGAAGTTGCCAACAAACCAATCGTATCAGTTAAAGTGGTATCGCCGGCAGTACTACCTGTATTGCGAACAGTAAAAGTATAGGTGACTACATCACCAGGCGCTGCGTTAAGAATGTCTTGACTCTTTACTACATCAAAAACAGCACCTGTTTTAACTGTTAAGGTATCGGTATTTTGTGCCAACACAATACCACCATAACCAGATGTTGATTGTGTAGTATCACCTAAACTACCGGCATCTACTTTAAGGGTTGCCGAAGCATCAGCAGCTGCAGTACTTAAGGTACTAACAGCCACTACAAATTTATAAGATTGCACAGCTGCAACTGGGCCTACACTTGCCACTTCTATACCTGTACTTCCAGAACAATCGCCAATGGCTAATGGTGCTGCTAAATTATCTGGTTGACCATCACCATCACTGTCAGCAAAAATTTGGCAAGTAGCATTGGTGGTGGTTCCTGTGCCCAATAAATTACTTACTTTAATTTTAAAACTATCAGAGGTATTGCCCGCATTGGCAATGGTGTGTGGAAAATAAACAGTGCCACCAGGAGCAACTGCTTTATTATTATTTGCACTCAATACAAATCCAAATTTTTCAATCACCATTGTTTCAACGGTGTTAGATGTAACGGTTCTAGCCACGCCTAAAGCATCGGTATAGCTAGCAGAAGCTTGATTGCCAATTAATGTGCCAGCCAAAGGGGTAGATGACTCTGCAACTCCCAAGCCCACTTTTAATGTCAATGCGATCAATGCAAGCGCAAAAATAATGCTCGCAACTCTTGATTCATGATTTTTAATAATACGAATAATGCTCATAGTGGATTTCAATTGATTGTTTTAGTTTTTATTAATGACGATTACTCTTGCTTTCACAAGCGTGGTTTGACCAGCTGCTAACTCGGCACTAGACCAGCGAACAATCTTGTAATCAGACATGGGCAGCAACACTACTTTGTCTTTGTTTTGTGCGTCTTTTACTACTTTGCTTAAAGGAATATCGGCAAAAAGTGTGCCTCCAACCATGGTGCTTGCTTTGGCCTTTTGAGGAAAAACTGTATCCTTTATTAACTCCGTACTATTGGGAATTGGCAAATCAAACTCAAGCTCTTTTAAAGCATTTTTGCTATTATTTTTATAAATTGCTTGATACTCTAAAACTGCACCTGGCGCAGCTGACGTGATCGGCACCAAGCTCTCTTTGCCTTGAGCATCTTTGCTTACTAAAAACACTTTTAATTCTGATGACAATGTAGCAACCGTTATGCTTGTTACTGCTTTGTCAGTTGTTGTATTGGCAAAAGAAGTAGCGACCAATAAGTTAGATGTCATCAACAACCCTAGCAATACTAATAAACGAAAATTTCTATTCATACAGCCCCCATATTATTTACTATAGAAATACGCTTATTAATTGCTACAAAAAAATATCAAAAATACATATTTAACAGTATTTTTGATATCTAAATTTTGTGAAGGAGTTTTAAAATTAAAACATAAAACGTATTTACCTGATATGAAAATTATAGGTGAGCAACTTTTTTAAATCTATGATTTACCTTGATAAAAACAACTTTTATGCGTTATAAATATTACCAAAATGTAAAAAAAGTCCATATTTATATATAAATATCTCAAAACGTTAATAATAGGTTTGGTATTATTTTTATTAAATCATCTATAATTTTTGATAGTAATGTAATTTTTATGATTTTTGAGTTAATAAAACTTAATAGAATTGGTCGATTTTGTATTTTTTTCTTTACATAGAAAAAATGTCTGTGTTACTTTTTTTGCCCCATTTTTATATTTTTCAAGCATTCAGCTTATCAATGACACTCATAAATTATGGGAATACATGAAAATTTTGTTTAAATTTGGGAGTTTCTAGCTACACTAGTTATGAATCTATTCATTCATATTTGTCTTGATGATCCACAAAATTAAATAAACACTCATTTTTATACTTCTGAAATGTAAAGTAAGGCTAATCTCTCAAAAATCTTGATTTATCTGAATAATCGCTAACAAAAGCCATCATAAGTACACAATTGATTATTATTTCAAGTCTCCTCTATTTGTCTGATCAGCTCAAACAATTGCCACTATGTGCAGGACAACAAAAAGCCTTGCTAGTTGCTGCCGAGAAAACAACTGGCAAGGCTTATCAAGAACCGCATACAAAACTTAAACAAGGTATGTTTGATTAAAATTGAACTTGTTTTTAAAAATGTAGAAAAAATCAATATTTACAGGCATAGAATAGATAAGTACGCCCTATATAAGCCAACGTTCAACCAAGGTAGGCACTTGTTCACAAGCGCTACCTTGTAAATACTCATAATTACCCTGAGTATTTGCATGTTCTAAGTTAATTAATACTTTTTCTGCTTCAAATGAGGCATAAGCTAATAAACTAGCTGCTGGCTGAACCACCAAAGAACTACCCACTACCAACACTTTTTTTGCTTGCCCAAACAATTGTGCTGCTTCGTGCATTGCAAAAACAGACTCACCAAACCACACAATATGTGGCCTTAATTGACTGCCCTTTTCGCATAGTTGCCCTAACGATAAATGCGCCTCCGGCCATTCATAGACTAATTTTGAATCAAGGCTACTACGTACTTTACGGATTTCGCCGTGCAAATGAAGCACCTTACTCGAGCCTGCTCTTTCATGCAGGTCATCCACATTCTGGGTAATAACGGTAACGTCAAATTTTTCTTCTAATTGGGCAATTGCATAATGAGCAGCATTAGGGCTTGCTGCTATGACTTTTTCACGTCTTTCGTTATAAAACTGTAAAACCAATTCGGGTTGACGTCTCCAAGCCAATGGGCTGGCTACTTCAGTCACGTCATATTGATTCCAGATTCCGCCCATATCCCTGAAGGTCAATAAACCACTTTCTGCACTGACACCCGCCCCAGTAAATACCACAATAGGTTCTTTTTCAGAGGCGTTTGTAAGAGGGGGCTTAGGCGTATTTTGATTCGATTGATTCATGACAGGGACTTTCAAAAAACCCTATCTGAATCCAATATATAAAAAAACAAGACTAGTACAGCGTTTCATCAATGAGCTTAAAAATGAAATCGATGGATTAGCTCGTCAGCTTAGGCGCAAACCACAGCCATAGCCATAACTATGGCGAGGATTTGCAACGACAGATGGCGGGCGAAGGCGCGATTTCATGTAAGCGGTTTGGTGAAAGGCTGTACTAGCGATTACGCATCCAGTCGGCTGTTTGAAAAAATGAAGTGGCTAAACGCTTTTGCAACTCTGGGTCTAGTTCGATTTCTTGCATGGCTTGGGCCATACAAGCGAGCCATTGATCACGCTCTTCAATACCAATACTAAAAGGCATATGTCTGGCTCTTAGCCGAGGATGGCCAAACTCTTGCTCATATAAGGGTGGACCGCCCAACCAACCACATAAGAACATAAAAAGCCTGCGCCTTGCATTATCTAAATCAGTGCCGTGGCTGGCTCTTAAAACAGTATAGGCGGGTTCTAAGTCCATTAGGTCATAAAACCTATCGACTAATTTTTGAACTTGCTCTTGGCCCCCCACCCACTCAAAAGCAGTGGTGTATTGCGGTAATTGGTTTGATTCTGTCATATAGCTGAAAATAATTCGAAGATTAAGAGTGAAGAGTTTGCATGACAGGTTGAGAAATGACCTTGCGAATTGTCAAAAGGCCTGCCAACCAGGCTAACAATGCTCCGGCCACAGGGCCCATAAAGAGCATGACCCAAGATAGCGTCCAGGCAAACTCAAATACAAAATAAGCCAAGGCCCAAGCCAAACCATTGGCTAACAATGTAGCTAATAAACCGGCTATGGCTCCAACTAAACACAACTCTGAAAGTTGCACTTTTTTTAGTAATTGTTGACTAGCACCCAAGGCTCGCATAATGGCGTAATCGCGCCTTCTTTGGTCTCGGTTCACAATCATGGTGGTCATTAAGACCACTATGCCAGACAACAAACTAAACACAAATAACATTTCTACCGCCAAAATAATTTGATTGAGCACCGCTTGCACTTGATCTAGCGTAGTCTTCATATTGACCAAAGTAATATTGGGAAACTGAGCCACTAACTTCCTGTCAAAATCATTGCTAACTGGGGCTTTAAATGCCCCCATATAAGTGGCAGGCACGTCTGTCATTTGCGACTTAGGATACATCACAAAAAAGTTAGCCCGCATAGAAGACCAATCGACTTTTCTAACGCTGGTAATTTTGGCCTCTGTGACCACACCTGCAATATCAAAACTAAGTCTATCGTTTAATCCCACTTCTAATGATTTTGCAATGCCCTCTTCAATACTAATGGCGTTAGCTTCTTCTGCTGTCCATTTTCCTGCTACCACTAGATTATGCGCTGGTGCTTGTGCGCTATTAGACAAATTAAACTCTCGGTCTAACAAGCGCTTAGCGCGGTCTTCTTTAAAGTTATCTGGGTTAACGGCTTGACCATTAATGGCCACCAAACGACCTCTAAACATGGGAAACCAATCATAGTTCTGCACCTGTGCCGTATTAAGTGAACTACGGAAATCACGCTCTTGTTCGGGCATGACATTAATCACAAAACGGTCTGGTGCATTCGCTGGGCTGGCACTGCGCCAGCTACTGACTAAATCGGTTCTTAAAATAATTAACAATAACACCGCCATTAAACCAATTGCAATACTGCTAATTTGCACCACCGCAAATGCAGGTTGCGAACTTAATTGTCGCAGGGCCCAGCGCCACCAACTAGGGCCACGGCTATTGGCATTTAATTTTTTAACTGCCAATACAAACGCCCATGCAATGGTAGCAATTAAAACGACTGCGCCAGCAAAACCACCCACCACAATAAAGCCTAATTTTAGGTCTTCACTACTGAGTAATAACAAACCCATTAACACCAACAAACCCAACACAATCGTTATAATGTTGCTAACTTTGGGAGGGCCCACATCACGCCTTAACACTCGAATAGCTGGCACACTTGATAATTGCAAAACGGGTGCTAAACCAAATGCTAAAACCAAGGACAAACCCACTAAAACACCATTCAAAACAGGCTTCCAACTTAATGCGGGAAGTTCGGTAGCTAATAAATTTTTTAGCAAATACAAAAGCAATTCATGACCAGCAAAGGCAATTAATAATCCTATAAAACTGCCTAATAAACCCACCGCAATAAACTCTATGGTGTGCAAAAAAGCAATTTGTTTTTGCGATAAGCCCAGTACTCGGTAAAGAGCACATGCATCTAAATTACGTTCGGCAAAATTGCGTGCCGCCAAAGCCAAAGCCACCGAACTTAATAAGGCGGCTAACAAGGCCACTAAATTTAAAAAGTTACTGGCTCTGCCTAAAGTTTGTGTCATTTCTGGGCGACCACTGGCCAAGGTTTCTAAGCGCAAGCCTTTCCAATCAAGGGCTTTGGTATTTTTTAAATTTTCGCTCACAAAATTTTCAAAATTTAGAATAGCAGCAGTATTGCCCACCACCGCTAATCTATAACTAATACGACTTGCAGGTTGTATTAATTCGGTGGCAGCTAAATCTTGCGCATTCATCATGACCCTGGGGGCAAAATTAGCAAAACCTGCACCTCTATCGGGCTCTTTTAGAATTTCTGCTTGTACTTTAAAACTTGAGTTACCCAATAATAAAGTGTCGCCTATTTTGAGGTTAAACACTTCTAATAATGCAGTATCCACCCACACATTACCTTTGTCAGGTCCGGCCTTGACTTTTTCGGATGTTATCTGAGGCCCCTTCCTCAGCTCCATAGCGCCTTTTAATGGGTAAGGTGGCTCAACTGCCTTTAAAGAAACCAGACGCGTTTGCTCACCAGCCTCGGGACTAGTGCGCGCCATAGTAGGAAAACTTAAGGTTTGAACCGCCGTTAAACCCAGTTGCTTGACTTTGTTATGAATGGGTTCTGGAACTGGGTTATCGCTGGCCACAACGGCATCACCACCTAGCAATACTTGAGCGTCCCGTTGTAAACCACTTTTTAAACGATCAGAGAAAAATCCCACGGTTGACAATGCCGCCACTGCCAAGACCACAGTTAGTAACAATAAAGCTAATTCGCCAGAGCGTAGGTCGCGCCACAAAGAGCGCAGACTCATTTTAAAGATTGAAATTTTCATGCTTTAAAGATACCTCATTTTGAACAAACCTCGTGCATTTAGGGAAATTGGATGTTGTAAAGTTAGTTAAAGAATATTCCTAATCAACTAATTCGTAATGGCTTATTATTTTTAAAGGTTTTTTGGCTTTGAGCCCAGCCTCATGCAAAGAACACAGACATAAGGCTTCGTAAATTAACACCACTATTCAATCAGCTCGCCTTTTTCAAAATTAATGTTTCATGGCCTAGGAAGGAAACTCAACAACGTGCCTCCAACTTTTTTTAAACTGAGTTAGACAAAACCTAAATCATTAAAAAAAGGAGGTGTCGGCGCCTTATCACGCTACAGCGTATGCTGAACTCACAATTGACACCAACAACATTACGCCAACAAAAAATGTTGATTTACTAGTTACTTTTAATAAGCCCAGAGGTTCTTTAGATGAAAGCACCTGGCGCAATCTTTAGGTTTTTTTATCAAATAGAAAAGAATTCACAAAGTCATCAGCATATGCTGGTCAAACCTGGTTTGTTGGATAGAGCCCAAGTTGAAGCAATGGCTAAGACCAAGGCCAACAATAAGGCTTTATTGTGAAAACTTGGAACCGCTTGTTTTAAAAGTGATACTCCACTTTATTAAAATCGCTAACGGCAAATACATACAAAATCATTAGGTATTCGTCGTTTTCATTATTAATTTGGTGACGCGCGTTTCCTGGAATAAACAACATTCGGCCTGGTGCTACATCATGCACGACCTCATCAATAGTGACCGTTCCACGACCTGACAGGGTGAAGTAGGTTTCAGGTTGTGCATGGCGATGGGGTTCCAGCGACTCCCCTTTTGCGAGGCGAACCACTCCCATGGTCAGGTCGTTATCGCAACCAGAAGCACTTCCTAGCAACTCCTTCCATTGCGCCTTACCTCTTATGGCCACTTGATCAAGTGCCCAGCCTGTCCATTCAAGTTCGTCAAGGTGTTTGGAATGAGTAGTCATTAGAAATCAACTTTCAGTGAAGTGGTTAAAAAAAATAATAAAACAAGTAGTCGTTTTTAATTATGCAAGCGCCAAGCAATTGTTGCTGTAACCTCCTTTACTAGCTTAGCCTAGTCAATAAGCGAAACAGTTCTTAATGCGAAGTGAACTTGCTTGTAATTCAATAATCTACATAGCAAAGTCTTGATAAATGTAAATTTTCAAATTTTTGGGGTTGAAACCTGCAACTTAGCCTTCATTTATTAAAAACGAATTAAGAACTACGACTAGAAGCAACACTCGTTTAAAAAATTATAAATTCTTACTCTTGAATTACCAAAAAAAACCCTTATCATTAGCACTCGTTGGTGGTGAGTGCTAATAATCGTAGTTTCACCATTCAAACCACTATCATTTTTAATTTATTGGGTTATTTCAACTCATTTTGTTAGTTTTTAGGAGAAAGTCAATGAAATTGCGTCCTTTGCACGACCGCGTAATCGTTAAACGCGTAGAAAACGAAACTAAAACCGCTTCTGGTATCGTTATTCCTGACTCTGCTGCTGAAAAGCCAGATCAAGGTGAAGTTTTAGCCGTAGGCCCAGGCCGTCGCAACGACAAAGGTGAAGTTGGCGCTATGTCCGTTAAAGTCGGCGATCGCGTTTTATTCGGTAAATACAGTGGTCAAACCGTCAAAGTTGGCGGCGACGAGTTACTCGTCATGAAAGAAGACGACTTATTCGCAGTTTTAGACAACTAAGCACTCGCTTAGTTCAGTCCAATTCATTATTTAATTTAGGAGAATATCAACATGGCAGCTAAAGACGTCATTTTCGGCGGCGAAGCCCGCGCTCGCATGGTTGAGGGTGTGAACATCCTCGCAAACGCAGTTAAAGTAACTTTAGGCCCTAAAGGCCGTAACGTAGTATTAGAGCGTTCATTTGGCGCTCCTACCGTTACTAAAGACGGTGTATCCGTTGCTAAAGAAATCGAGCTCAAAGACAAGTTGCAAAACATGGGCGCGCAAATGGTTAAAGAAGTAGCTAGCAAAACCAGCGACAACGCTGGTGACGGTACTACTACTGCTACTGTTTTGGCTCAAGCGATTGTTCGCGAAGGCATGAAATATGTAGCCGCTGGCATGAATCCAATGGATTTAAAACGCGGTATTGACAAAGCAGTTGCAGTTTTAATCGAGCAATTGAAACAAGCTTCTAAGCCAACTACTACTAGCAAAGAAATCGCTCAAGTAGGTTCTATCTCTGCTAACAGCGACACTTCTATTGGCGAAATCATTGCAAACGCAATGGACAAAGTAGGTAAAGAAGGCGTTATCACTGTTGAAGACGGCAAATCTTTACAAAACGAACTCGACGTTGTTGAAGGTATGCAATTTGACCGTGGCTATTTGTCACCATACTTCATTAACAATCCAGAAAAACAAGCTGCATTGTTAGACAACCCATTCGTGTTGTTATATGACAAAAAAATCAGCAACATTCGCGATTTGTTACCAACTTTAGAAGCCGTTGCAAAAGCAGGTCGCCCATTGTTGATTATTGCTGAAGATGTTGAAGGCGAAGCCTTGGCAACTTTAGTGGTTAACACTATTCGTGGCATCTTAAAAGTAGTAGCTGTTAAAGCTCCTGGTTTTGGCGATCGTCGTAAAGCCATGCTCGAAGATATCGCTATCCTTACTGGCGGTAAAGTAATCGCTGAAGAAGTTGGCATGTCACTCGAAAAAGTTTCATTGGCCGATTTAGGTTCTGCAAAACGTATCGAAGTAGGCAAAGAAAACACCATCATTATTGACGGTGCAGGCGCTGCTGCTGACATCGAAGCTCGCGTTAAACAAGTACGCGTTCAAATCGAAGAAGCTACTTCTGACTACGACCGTGAAAAATTACAAGAACGCGTTGCTAAATTAGCAGGCGGTGTTGCTGTGATTAAAGTCGGTGCAGCTACTGAAGTTGAAATGAAAGAGAAAAAAGCTCGCGTTGAAGATGCATTGCATGCTACACGTGCTGCGGTTGAAGAAGGTATCGTAGCAGGTGGTGGTGTTGCTTTATTGCGCGCTAAACAATCTGCTGGCACCATCGTTGGTGACAATGCTGATCAAGACGCAGGTATTCGTTTGGTATTAAAAGCCATCGAAGCTCCATTACGCGAAATCGTTTATAACGCAGGTGGCGAAGCTTCTGTTGTGGTTAACGCAGTGTTGGCAGGTTCTGGCAACTACGGCTTTAACGCAGCTAATGACACCTACGGCGACATGATCGAAATGGGTATCTTGGATCCAACTAAAGTAACACGTACTGCATTACAAAATGCAGCTTCTGTTGCCTCTTTAATGTTGACAACCGAGTGCATGGTTTCTGAAGCAGCCAAAGACGAAGCTCCATCAATGAGCGGTGACATGGGCGGCATGGGTGGTATGGGCGGAATGGGTGGCATGGGCATGTAATTGCCAAGGCTGCTTAAGCACTAAGAGCCCAATGCGCATTGGCGCTCTTAGTACCAACGCTTAATCACAAATAAAGGAGTCTTAGGACTCCTTTTTTTATTGAAAATAAAGTTACCTTGAAAAGGTTTTGGCTTAGTTCAATCACTCTAGATGGAAAACTATTAAATTAATTGCAATGTGCATAAATTGTGCGTAAAATGTACTTAATTTCCGATTTAAAAGGAGAAACTTAATGACCGTAACGTATGCCAACTTTTTACAACGAGCAAGAGAGCCAGGTACCTCCCGCTTATCTGTCAGCAATGTTGCACAACTGTTCGACCTTCAACAGCAAGAGTTGGCCAACCTAACACGCTCACATCGCAATACGTTACGAACTCACCCAGAATCGCCAAGAGTTCAGGCGGCTATGCGTGATTTAATGAGGGTCCTTTCGGCAGCAACAGCCGTACAGCCTGACCCGGAATTAGCAGTGTTTCTTGTCAAAAATGAGCCTATTCCTGCGTTTAAACACAAAACACTTTTACAACTAGTAGAAGAAGGTAGAGCAGACGATGCTATTGCTTATATGGAGTCAATTCAATCAGGCTTTGTTGGATGATACTTATAGATTTGCCCAATACCACAGTATTTCGAGCACATACACCAAAATACTCTTTTCAGCCCACTAGTGGTGCTGGTGCAGCCAAGCAGGGTGGTCGATTTAATCGAAAAGATGTGGATGCACTTTATTTGTCCTTCGAACAGGATACTGCTATTAAGGAATATCAGCAAACTTCACCATTTCTACCGCCTTGTATTTTGTGCTCATATTCTGTCAAATTAACCAAATTAGTTGATTTAAGGCAACTCCATCACGGTCCGCCTTGGGATGATCTTTGGCATGATTGGCACGAAGATTGGAGGGAACTTCTTTTTGACCAACAAATCGAACCCCCTTCTTGGATACTTTCAGATATGGTTATTGAGTGTGGCTATACTGGCATAGTTTTTCCAAGTATCACCAATACTGGGGGAAACAATTTGGTCGTTTTTTGTAGCCAGCTCAATTACGATAATTCTGTTTCAGTTAATGACCCTACTAAACTTCTGCCGCAAAATCAAAAAAGTTGGCTTTAAAAAAACATATATTGTTCGCCACTCACTACCATTGTGCCTAACATCAAAACCAATTCCTCGTCAATGCCTATTGCCCTATCAGCCTTTAAAGAAGTCATAAGGCAGGCTGGGCAATCATATTTTGGTGGAGTGCGCCAATCTATTGTCCCTATCAATAAAAGGTTTACTTAGCACTATTCAAGCGACAATAACATCTGCTCTTGCCCACTCGCATTGCGCTCTGGGCTTGTCTCATCAGTTTTAATCTGCAGCCCTTCGATCGGCCAATCCACACAGCCCATAGACTGAGCAATATGCATCATGTCGGTTTGCAAAATAGAAAAAATTCCAAATCGCATATGGTAGCCCCAATGCGGGTTGTTTTGACTAAAGCTTAGCACTGGCAATAAGTCTCGTATAGAGCAATTTTGTGAGGTCAGCCACTGCACATTTTTTCGGTACGGAGAAAAGCCAGGCGCCATTTCAACTTGGTAAACCTCATCGGATAGAACAACACCTAGTGCGGTAAATTGTTGCAAGGGGGATTTACTCCCCATGGTTTGCACAGAAGAATAATAGGCGACTACATCATTGGCTTTAATTACTTGAAGAGGCCGTTTTTTACCATGGCACACCTGCATAAAACCATGTTGTTTACCAATTGCTACATGGTCTGCGCTGGCTACTGCGATCCAGAATTTTTGATTCATTTTGTATGCTACTAAGAATTGATGAGCTTAGGTTGAGCCATTGGAATTGGCTGGGCATAATACGCGCAGTCGGTGTCCATCAGGGTCTTGCACCATAAATGACCAACCAAAATCCATCAAAGTAATCTCTTGTATTAAGATGGCGCCGGCTACTTGCCAATCATGCAGCTGCTGTTTTAGTTGCAACTCATTAGGCAGCATAAAAGCAATCTCTTGCAACTGAAACTGTTCACTCCAATTGGCTTTGGGTTGTACACAAGTTCTATCCCACAATCCCAACATCAGCTGCTCTGAAACAGCAAACATGGCAAAACTACTAGTTTGTTGGATTGAATTTTTTTGCAATAAAGATGAATAAAAATCGACACTTTTTTCAATATCTGAAACATAAAAAATCACAAAATTTGGCATTACCATGTTGAACTCCTTTTTAAAATCAACTCAGTTTTGATTTTAAAAATAGTCTCACCAAAAATTGTCAGTAGCGTTCATCCGGAACATTTTCTTGTAGGCGCCATTGCTTTAATAAAACGCTTCTACGAATTGGAAATGTTTGGCTGCTGATTTCACAAAGTACTAGGTTATCTAGGCGAAAACTTCTAAAACCTTGCCTTAGTTCGCACCAAGCCGCTAATACTTGTCCAGTATCAAAATAACCCAGCACCACAGGCCAAATAGTTCTAGAACTGCTTTGGCCTTTTTTATCGCAGTAGCTTACTTGCAACTTTTTTTCAAGTTGAATGGCTTGACGAATAAGCGGTAAAAATTGATGTGCAACATTGGGCCTAGCAATAGCTGGAACAATAAACTCTGGCGTGTTTAAAGTACTTAACAAACCCTCTGGAATCACATTTAAAATTTTACTGACCGCTTGTTGTGCCCCAGTTTGCAAAGCCGGGTCGGCTTGTTGTGTCACCCAAGATAAGCCCAATACTATAGCTTGTAGTTCTTGAGCAGAAAACATAAGGGGAGGTAAAACAAAACCTGGTTTTAACACGTAACCAACACCCGCCTCACCCTCTATAGGTGCTCCTTGATCTCTTAAAGTTTGAATGTCTCGATACAGTGTCCGTAGATTAATATTGAGTTTATTGGCCAACTCTGAACCCGCCACCGGAAAGCGGTGCATTCTTAACAAAGAAATTAGTTCTAGCAATCTTTCAGAGCGTGACATCAGCATTTCACTTCTATTAAAAAATGCTTCATCATATCTCAACTATTTTTTCCACGGGTCAGAGTGTGCCTTGTTTTGAATAAACTGAGTATCGGTTAAAGTATTGAGAAATGCCACTATATCTTTTAACTCTTGAGCACTTAACTCAAAACCTACCAGTGTTTCATTTTTAATGGGACTTGTGCCATTGGGGCCGGCACTTGCTTTGCCTGCAAGCGCATAATGCTGAGTTAATACCTGCTCTAAACTAGCGATAGAACCATCATGCATATAAGGGGCAGTTAACGCAATATTTCTAAGGCTAGGGGTTCTAAACTTCCCCATATCTAATGGCTGGCCGGTAAACTCGGTAATGCCAATATTGTGGCTAGGATAAGCACCTTTACCATCTAGGTTATAAAGACCCGTATTATGAAAACCTTGCTCTGGAAAACTGAGTTTTTGATGATTGGAGTTATCGGTAAAATTAAAACCACCATGGCAGTGGTAGCACTCTAGTTTTTCGCCAAAAAATAAATCTTCCCCACGCTTAGCAGATTCACTAATAGCATTAATTTTGCCACCATATTTAAATTGGTCGTAGGGGCTATTAAACGACAATAAACTACGCTCAAAACTAGCAATTGCTTGAGTCATGGTCGCTAAGTTATAAAGCGCATTTTTATCTTTTTTCGCCATAATGCTTAATTACGGAAATGCCTGATTAAACAAGACCTGATAAGTTTTTTCGGTGGCAAATAATTGCATTAAAGCCTGCTCTCGACCTGCCATGCCCATTTCGATGGGATGCTCGCCAAACAAAGGAATTAAGGCTTGAGTTTCAAGCGATTGAATATTGGGGTTAGCCCAAGTTAAAACCGGCATATAGGCAACATTAGCCAAAGGCATAGCACTTCTTGCGCCAGCCTCCAGTGTTACCCCTTTAGAAACCGCATTGCCATCGGTAAAGGCTTTTTCTTGCAAGTGACAGGTGGCACAGGCCATTTCTTGGTTGGCCGATAATCTTTTGTCATAAAACAAATGTCGACCTAACTCTACCTTGGCGGCTGTCATTACATTATGAGCAGGCTCTTTAGGCCTGGGCACCCAAGCTGGTAACTTACCCACCCACCAATCTTGCATACCTGCTGGCACAGTAGCCCATGAGCTTGTACTGGCGCTTAATAGGCTGATAAAAGCCACACTCAAAGCCAACAAAAAAGCCCATAGAAAAAAAGTATTTTTCACTTTTTTAGCAAACAAAAATTTCACGTTTTCACTCCAATGGCCTGAATACATTGTTGCCCGGTTTTGGCATAAAACCATTGTGCATGCACATCAAAAGTAGTTTCAATAGGGCTTAAATTGTGCAACTCTGCTAAGCCACCAGTCGCAATTACTTGCCCCTGTTTTAGCAATATACACTCATCACAAAACTGGCTCGCTAAATTAAAGTCATGCAGAATAATAAAAGTAATAAGTTGCCTTTGCCGAGTTTGCTCTTTAATTAAACTCATCACTTGGAACTGATTTTTTACATCAAGTGCACTCATTGGTTCATCTAGCAATAATACCTCAGGTTGAGCCACCAAGGCTTGCGCCAAAAAGACCAATTGTTTTTGCCCTCCACTTAACTCATTCATCATTTGCTGAGTTAAATTTTGAATTCCTAATTGATCAATAATAGCTTGAACTGCTTGCCAATCTTGCGTCGAAACTGTGGTTTTTAAAGATTTTACTCGGCCTAATAAAATCATTTCAAATACTCTTAACATGGGAGCCGCTCCCATCTCTTGAGGCATATAAGAAATCTGCTCTTGGGCTAAAGGTTTGGTGTCTAAAAAAACCTCTGTAAGGGCTTTAATTTGCCTAGCCAAGGCTTTCATAAAGCTTGATTTACCTGAACCATTGGGCCCCAATAATGCAATCACTTGGCCTTTTTCGAATGTTAAGGAGCCTAGCTCTAAAGCATTTTTTAAACCATATTGCACATTCAATTTTTGAATTGTTAAGCTCACCAATAGCTCCTTTTATGACTCTTAATCATGAACATAAAAAATGGCACACCCACTAAAGATGTCATGATGCCAATCGGAAATACAGCGCCAGGTGAAACTACCTTACTCATAACCGAAGCCAAAGACAATAACAAAGCACCAAAAATGGCACAGGCAGGCAAAAATGTTCTTTGATCTTCGCCTAACAACATTCTGGCAATATGCGGTGCAACTAAACCAATAAATCCTATGGTGCCTACAAAAGCGACCGCAACTCCGGTCAAAATTGAAATCAAAACAAAGATTTTTATTCTGAGCCATTTCACATTAATACCTAAAGCTTGAGCTTTAACATCGCCAAGTTTTAAGCTAGTTAATTGCCATACATCTTTCCAAATAAATGGCAAACATATCGCCAAAGAAAGTGCAATACCTGCTAATTTAGACCAGTTCGATTTTTGCAAACTACCAAACAACCAAAACACCACTTGTTGCAAAGATTCTGGTGAAGCAATTAATTGTAATAAAGAGGTGAGAGCTTGAAATAAAAATAAAATCGCAATACCTGCCAACACCAAGGTTTCAGGTGTTGAATTTTTAATCCCACCTAAATAATAAACCGCCACACAACTTATGACGGCAAAAAGCATGGCATTAGCAGCCACCGCATATGACTCGGCAAAGGGTAAACTAAAGCCAACTACAATGGCTAATGCGGCACCAAAACCTGCTCCTGCAGAAATTCCTAGGGTGTAACTTGAAGCTAGCGGGTTGTTTAAAATGGTCTGCATTAAACCACCCGACAAACCCAGCGATGCTCCCACTGCCAAAGCGGTTAAGGCGACTGGTAAACGTATTGACCACACAATAATTTGGCTACTCACATCTTGCGATTGGCCAAAAATACTAGTCAGCACTTGGTTCACCGATAATAGTGCCGGGCCTGTTGCTACGTCCAATACAAATGAAATTAACAGCGCCACACACGCACCACCCATGAGCCAAAATCTTTTGGCCATGAGTTGTGCATATTGGTGAGCAACTAAATAAGTCTCACCTTTTATTTTCATGGTTGAACCGAAGCCATCCATGTACCTGCATAAGCGACAGGTAAATATTTTTCATGATAAGTTTTGAATGCTAATTCCGGATCTAAATCTTTAAACACCTCAGGATAAAGTTGTTTAGCGATATATTGCATGGCAACAAAATCGTATAAAGTGCGACATAAACCGTGCTCAATAGCAAATACATTTTTATTTTTTACCGCTTTCATACCGGCCCATAATTCACGCTTAGCATAGGGCATAAGAGATGCACGGGTTTGATCTAAAGAGGCTTCATAACCAGTTTTAACAGCCTTTGGTTTATTCACCCAAGAAGAGCCCGCAATAAAAATTAAATCTGGATTATCTAC